>JAFRRW010000010.1 GCA_017427885.1 Bacteroidales bacterium | reverse complement strand
TCTCGGCGGCGATCCTGGTGGCGTTGATGATATAGAGCTTGATGTGCTTGCGGCCGATGATGCCCTTCACGTGGTCGGGAATCCTCTTCACCGTCTCCTCCTCGTTCCAGAGGCTGTTCAGCAGGAGGGTGCCGCCTTCCTTGATGCCCTTGAGAACATCGTATTTTTCAAGGTAGGAAGGCACGTGGCAGGCTACGAAATCGGGCGTCGAAACGAGGTAGGGGGCCTTGATGGGCACGCTGCCGAAACGGAGGTGCGAGCAGGTGTATCCGCCGGACTTCTTGGAGTCGTAGTCGAAATAGGCCTGGCTGTAGAGGTCCGTGTGGCTGCCTATGATCTTGATGGTGTTCTTGTTGGCGCCGACGGTACCGTCCGAGCCGAGTCCGTAGAACTTGCACTCGGTAGTGCCGGGCTTCACGATGGAGATCTCCTCCTTCACCGGGAGGGACTTGAACGTGAGGTCGTCGACAATGCCGATGGTGAAACCATCCTTGGGCTCCTTGGCGGCAAGGTTCTCGAACACGGCCACGATCTGGGCGGGAGTGGTGTCCTTGGAGGACAGTCCGTAACGGCCGCCGATGATGAGAGGCTGGTTCTCCTTGCCCTGGAAGAGGGCCTTTACGTCGAGATAGAGGGGCTCTCCGAGGGCTCCGGGCTCCTTGGTCCTGTCCAGGACCGCAATCCTCTTGACCTTCTTGGGAAGGACCTTGAGGAAATACTCGGTGGAGAAGGGCCTGTAAAGATGGACGGTGATCATACCGTATTTCTTGCCCTTCGCGGCGAGGTAGTCGATGGTCTCCTTCGCGGTCTCGGTGACGGAACCCATAGCCACGATGATGTTCTCGGCGTCTGGATGTCCGTAGTATGTGAACGGCCTGTATTCGCGGCCGGTGATTTCGCTGATTTCACCCATATAGCGGGCCACGATGTCGGGAACGGCGTCATAGACGGCGTTGCGGGACTCGGCGGCCTGGAAATAGACGTCTCCGTTCTGTGCCGTTCCCCTGGTGACGGGAGCATCCGGATTGAGGGCGCGGAGGCGGAATTTCTCGAGGGATTTCGAGCTCACGAGGGGCCTGAGGTCGTTCTCGTCGAGGGCCTCTATCTTCTGGATCTCGTGGGAAGTGCGGAAACCGTCGAAGAAATGGAGGAAAGGTATGCTGGATTTGATGGCCGAGAGATGTGCCACTGCGGCGAGGTCCTGAGCTTCCTGGACGCTGCCGGAGGCGAGCATCGCGAATCCCGTCTGCCTGCAGGCCATCACGTCCTGGTGGTCTCCGAAGATGGAGAGGGCGTGCGTGGCGAGCGTCCTGGCGGACACGTGGAAGACGGCGGGAAGCATCTCACCCGCAATCTTGTACATATTGGGAATCATGAGCAGGAGGCCCTGCGATGCGGTGTAGGTGGTGGTGAGGACGCCTGCCTGGAGGGAGCCGTGAACGGCGCCGGAAGCACCGCCTTCACTCTCCATCTCGGTCACCTTTACGATCTCTCCCCAAAGGTTCTTTTTCCCGTGAGCGGCCCACTCATCTATATTCTCCGCCATCGGTGAAGAAGGGGTGATGGGGTAGATGGCGGCGTGCTCGCTGAAGAGATAGGCGATGGAGGCTACCGCGGTGTTGCCGTCACAGGTAATGAATTTTTTTTCTTTAGCCATGATTAAAAATTATGAGGTGTATATATTCTTTCAGATTCCTTGAATGCCGGAAATTTCCGTTCCTTCCGGAGAAATGCGCCTTACAAGGCCCTGGAGAACGGTTCCGGGACCGATTTCGGTGAATGAGACCGCTCCGTCGGCGAGCATGTTCTTGACGCTCTGGGTCCATTTCACCGGGGCGGTAAGCTGGGCAAGAAGGTTGGTCTTGATCTCGTCGGGGTCGGAGGTGGGGAGGGCCGTCACGTTCTGGTAGACGGGGCAGAGAGGGGAGGAGAAGGCGGTTTTCTCGATCGCTTCACCGAGTTCGGCGCGGGCCGGTTCCATAAGGGGGGAGTGGAAGGCTCCGCTGACCGGAAGGGGAAGGGCCCTCCTGGCACCGGCTTCCTTCGCCTTTGCGCAGGCCTCGCCCACGGCATCGGTCTCGCCGGAGATGACGACCTGGCCGTCGCAGTTGTAGTTGGCCGGAATTACGATTCCCTGGCAGGAGGCGCAGATCTCCTCCACCTTCTCGTTGGGAAGGCCGATTATGGCAGCCATCGTCCCGGGGACTTTCTCGCAGCATTTCTGCATCGCCGAGGCGCGGACCGCAACGAGGGCGAGGGCGTCCTCGAAGCCTATGGCCCCGCTGGCCGCGAGGGCCGAGAACTCACCGAGGGAGTGGCCAGCCACCATATCGGGAACGTCCTTGCAGGCGCATTTGGCCAGGACCACGGAATGGAGGAAGATCGCCGGCTGGGTGACGCGGGTGGCCTTGAGGTCCTCCGCCGTGCCGTCGAACATTATGTCTGTAATTCTGAAGCCCAGGATGTCGTTGGCTTTCTCAAGCATCTCCCTGGCGCGGGTATCGTTGTCATACAGGTCTTTCGCCATTCCCGGGAATTGGGAACCCTGTCCGGGGAAAACGTAAGCTTTTATCATCAGAGAAAATGTATTACGTAATATCTGTTATGTATTCTACAAAAATATAAAAAAATAGATACAAAAAATAATTATATTTGCACATACAACCGCCCTTGTAGTCCAATGGATAGGATTTTGGATTCCGGTTCCAACGATTGGGGTTCGAATCCCCACGAGGGTACTAAAGTTTCATATTATGAAAACTCCTGACATCCAAGACATAGAATACCGCAAATCCTATACCGACAAGGACTTCTGGAAGAAGGTCGGAAAGATTGCGAAAAAGGGTGGAGAGAAGATAGTCTATCTCGCCCTGCTGCTCTTTTACGTGATGAAGAGCGACGAGGTGGAACTCAAGCAGAAACTGATGATCGCCGGAGCCCTCGGATATATGATCCTTCCCGTTGACCTGATTCCCGATTTCATCCCCGTGGCCGGCTATGCCGACGATTTCGCCGCGCTGATGGCCGCCTACAGCATGACCAAGGCCTGCGTCACCCCCGAGATCAAGGCACAGGCGAATGCCAAATGCCGCGAGTGGTTCAAGGATTTCGACGACGCTGAGGCCGAGGCTTCGATCGATAGGTCCGAGCCTGACGAGCAGTAATTCCCCGCTTACCTGAATTCCAGCCGGGCGACGAAGCAGGACCTGTCCTGCACCGTTCCCTGGACGTACCATGTGTCATCGTCCCTGACCAGTCCGAATTCCACCCTTTCACCAAGGTGGATTTCGTGGTAGTAGCACACCTGGATGTCGTACAGGCTGTGCGTGCGCACGTAGTCGGGAGGAAGGGCGTCAACGCACCACTGGGTGTACATACAGTTGTTGACGTGGTCGTTCGTGTCGATGTCCGACCAGACCGCGGTGTGCCCTCCGGCCGGAACAGGCTCCAGGCCCTTCGGAAGGGCGATCTTGCCGCAGGTGGGCAGGGAAGCCTCGTCGAGGTTCAGGGAGGTGTCGAAGCCGTGCAGGTCGCGGATTATGGCCCTGTCCCTGAGGCTCAGAAGCGTCCAAACGGACGTCCCGTGCATCAGGACCTCATCCCCGGAAAGCAGGCGGAAATTCCTGTGCCACAGCGGCAGGACCTGGGTGTAAGGCCAGGTCTCCAGAGTCACCCTCTCGCCCCATACCGGCCACCTCTCGAACTGTAGGCGTATCCGGTTCAGGGCCCAGAAAATGCCTTCTTCGCGGAGGACGGAATAACCGGCCCCCGCGACATTAGAGCCCTCGTAGGCTATTTCCTGGACGTGGCTCTGTATGAAAAAAGGCTTTATGAGGTTGTTGAGATCGGACTCGTAACTCTTTACGGTGAACTCCTGCCTGACCTTCTCCGGCTGCATCGGGACGCTATGCTTCCTTCTTGCCGTCCTTGATGGAGTCGATCTTGTCCTTCGCCTTGTCGGCGGCTTCCTTCACGTCCTCCTTCACTTCGGCGAACTTTTCACCTGCCTTGTCCTTGAGTTCGGCATATTTGTCACCGGCCTTGTCTTTCAGCTCGGCATACTTGTCACCTGCCTTGTCCTTCAACTCAGCGTATTTCTCAGCGGCCTTGTCCTTGGCTTCGGCATATTTCTCAGCGGCCTTACCCTTGGCCTCGGCGTACTTCTCGGCTGCCTTGTCCTTCGCCACGGCGTATTTCTCCTTCGCCAGTCCGGCGGCCTCCTTGAAATCGGCCTTCGCGTCCTCGATGGCTCCCTGGAGTTTGTCCTGGGCCA
Organism: Bacteroidales bacterium; assembly: GCA_017427885.1. Taxonomy (GTDB): domain Bacteria; phylum Bacteroidota; class Bacteroidia; order Bacteroidales; family UBA932; genus Cryptobacteroides. The sequence continues at coordinate 191,935 of JAFRRW010000010.1, read as the reverse complement.
CTCCGGCGGCGTATTCTATCTTTTCACTGAGAGTGACCTTCCCGTCCTTGTTGAGATCCCTCTTGTCAAATTCCTGGTTGATTTCTTCGCTCATGATGTTATTGTTTTAATGTTGAACTTTATTGTCGTGGCAATGATTGCGCATTTGAACAAATATAATAAATCTCATCGAAGTTTCATAAATTTGCTGGAGATAATTGTCTGAATATGAAAATAGCCGTATATCTTGGATCCAAGCCGGGAAATGATCCGGCGTTCGCCGAAAAAGCCCGTGAGACAGGAAGATACCTCGCCGAGAGGGGAGTGGAGGTCATCTATGGCGGGGCTTCCGTCGGGACGATGAAGGCCCTGGCCGAAGGCGTGGTCGAGGGAGGGGGAAAGCTCACCGGAGTGTTCCCCAAGGGGTTCAAGGGAAGGAGGGATGTTGCCGCGGCGGGCATAGAGGTGAGGAACCTCAATCCCGGAGGCTATCCGAGATATGAATTCATTGAGACGGACGACTTCGACGTTAGGATCCGCACGATGGAAAGGATGAGCGACGCCTGCATCATCCTCCCGGGCAGCACCGGCACGATGCACGAGTTCTTCTCCTACTGCGAGGGCAACGTCATCGGTGAATACCGCAAGCCCGTGGGGATCCTGAACGTGAACGGCTATTACGACCCCCTGATCGAGTTCTTCAACCGGATGAAGGAGTGTAAATTCATCGGGGAGAAGGAAATCGACTGCCTGACAGTCTCTCCTTCCCCCCGAGAACTGGTGGATGCGATAATCGGTTATTTGACTATCTCGTAGGAACCGGCCTCGTAGTCCTTGGTCTCGGTCTCGCCGGGAAGCGTCACCGTAGCGGTGGCTCCCTCGGGAACCGTGAAATTCCATATCCATTTGTCACCGTCGTACTTCCAGGAACTCTTGATGGTTCCGGCGGCCGACTTGTACTCGGCGTCCAAGTGGCCGAGTCTCTTGTCGGGTACGGGCTTCATTATGATGTGCCTGAATCCGGGCTGAGCGGGGTCGGAGTCTATTCCGGCCACGGTGTTCCAGATCCACTTGCAGACTGAGCCGTAGGCGTAGTGGTTGAAGCTGTTCATACCCTTGTCGCCCATTCCGGTGTCCTTCTTGTAGCTGTCCCACCTTTCCCAGATGGTGGTGGCGCCGTTGTCAACCGAGTAGAGCCAGCTGGGGTTCTTCCTCTGGAGCAGGAGCTCGTAGGCCATATCCACCATCCCGTTGTCGGTGAGGACCTGCATCAGGATGGAAGTGCCGAGGAATCCGGTCTGGAGGCAGTTGCCGTGGTCTTCGAAGTTCTTGCGGAGCCTTGCGAGCATATTCTCCTTCGCGGGGCCTTCGACAAGGCCGTTCTTCAGGGCGAAGAGGGCGGGGGTCTGCATAGTGTTGAAGATGGGCACCTTGAACTCGCCATTGGGCTTTATGAACTTGGCGATGACGAGGGCTTTGGCCTCCTTGACCATGGCCTCGTATTTGGCGGCGTCGCGGCCGGTGGCTGCGGCCATTTGGGCCATCATACCAGCATCTAGGATCCAGTAGTTCTGGCTCAGGTAGTTCCAGTACTGGATGGTCTCGGGCTTGGCCTTGCGGTCGCCTCTTCCGTCATAGTAGAAAGCGTCTCCGGTGTTGTTGCAGAGGGCTTCGTAACTGAGCCAGTCAGACCACTGGTAGTAGCCGTTCTCAGCCCTGAGGGCGTCGTGGTCGTATTTCGTCTCGGCGAGGTGGTCGAGGTATTTCTCCATCGAAGCCCAGCACTCGTCCACTATCGAATTGTCTCCGAACTGCTTCCAGACGGTCCAGGGAACGATGACTCCGGCGTCGGACCAGCCGAGCCTTGTCATATCCTCTTTCTGGTTGGAACCGTACTGCGCCTGGGGGGCGACTCCGGGATAACCGCCGAGCTCGCCCTGGGTGTCGCGCACGTCGCGCAGCCACTTGTGGAAGAAGCGGTCGGTGTTGGCGAAGAAGGTTCCGGCCTCGGCATAGACCTGGGTGTCGGCCATCCAGCCGAGCCTTTCGTTCCTCTGAGGGCAGTCCGTGGGGACGGAGAGATAGTTGGAGAGCTGGCCCCAATAGGTATTGGATATCAGCTTGTTGACAAGGTCGTTGCCGGTGGTGATGCAGCCCGTGTCGGTGCCCTCGGCAATGGAAGTCACGGGGACGGACTCGATGCTCTTGATGGTCACGTCGTCGGTCGCGGTGATGGCGACTGCCCTGTAGCCGAAGAAGGTGTAGCGGGGGATGTAGCTTACATCGGTCTTGGAATCGGCGAAGGTGTATTTGAGGATCATTCCGGTCTCGGGAATCCTGAGGTTGAGGCGGTGTACGCTGCCCTCAGGGCCGTCCATACCGCGGCTTTTGGCGCCGTTGCCGTCGTTCAGGAGTTCTCCGGGCAGGCAGGTGAGGGTGGTGCCTTCCTTGGCGTTGAACACGAAGGAAGGAACGGCCGCGCAGTTCTGGCCGAAGTCGACGACTAGGTTCTCGCCGGCGTGGAGGACGATGGGTTCGCCGTCCTTGTATTCCCTGTCGATCACAACCTTGCCGTATGCCTCGTCGCTGGCGCCCTCGATGTCTTTCCAGACATAGATGAGCTCAGGCTTGAGAGTCAGGTCCTTACGGTAGTAGATCTCGGCTCCTCCGGTGGGGAAGATCTGTCCGTTGAACTCGGTGTTCACCTCGGGGGTGGAGAGTTTCTCGGGAGTCTCGTATCCGGGGAGGATGCGGGCGTCATACTCCTCGCCGTCGAAGATGTCGGCGTGGGTGACGGGACCGGCGATGCCGGCCTTCCAGTTCTCCGTACCGGTGCCGTAGAGCTTCTTGCTGCCATCCTTGAAGGTGATTTCCAGCACCCCGCGGAAGGCGCATTTCTTTCCGATGAAGCCGTCGTAGCCGGAAGGGGTGATGATCTTGTCGGCCCACCAGCCGGGAGTCACCTGGGCGGCGAGCACGTTCTCGGCGCCGGAAGCCTTGTTGAAGGCGTCGGTGACGTCGTAGGTGAAGGAAATCTTGGTCTTCTCGTAATGGGTAAAGCCCGGCTTGAGGATCTCCTCGCCGATGCGTTCACCGTTGACGAAAATGTCATACACACCGAGTCCGGTGGTCATCCATTTGGCGGACTCGACGGCACCATCGTTCTTCACCGTGGAAACGAACCAGCTGGCACCGTCGGCGGCGCGGGAGCCGTCTTTCACCTTGTCGGTGACCACGGGGGCGTCAGGGGCGGAAATCCACTGCGACACGTTCCAGGCATCATCGGCGAGGGGGTCGGTGAGGCTGCCCTGAACGCACTTGGGGGCCTTGTTGCAGCAGGAAAGGAGGATGCAGGCAAGGCCTGCGGCAAGTATTCTGGTTAAGGTTGCAGGTTTCATATCCGCTCGATTTTAGAAGAGGTCGTCAACGCTGCAGATCTTGCCTCCGTAGATCTTCTGGATATAGGCGAGTGCTCCGACATATCCCTCTTCGGTGTCGGTGTCTGTGGTCTCCCTGGGGACCACGATGTTGAAGCCCCTGAAGAAGGCGTCGGCCGAGGTGTGGCGGCAGCAGCAGTCGGCCTGCCAGCCGGTGATGACCACGGTGTCGACTCCCAACTCCCTGAGAATCAGCTCGAGAGTGGTCTCGTAGAATCCGCTGTAGGTCTTCTTGGGAACGATGTAGTCGCCGGGCTGGGCCTTGAGTTCGTCGATGATCTCGGCGCCCTTGGTGCCTTCGACGGCGTGGGGACCCCAGACCTTGAATTCCTTGTCGATCTCGGGAGTGTGGCTGTCATTTGCGTAGATTACGGGAACTCCCGCCGCGCGGGCCTTCTCACAGAGCTTCTTGATGGGTTCGATGATGTGGTGTACCCTGGGGGAAGCGATGGGCCCCGTCACGAAGTCGTTGAGCATGTCCACGACTATAACTGCATACTTGGTCATTTTGTTTATGGTTTTAAATATTCAACTTGTCAAGGTTGGATTGAATCATACAAATATAATCAATAATAAGAAATATTGATTTAAGGAAGATTTTAATCCAGCAGCAGGTCCCTGAGGTCGGCGGGGGTGAGGGCTATGGCACCGGCTCCGGAAAGTTCGGAAAGGGGACGGAAGCCCCAGCCCACCCCGATGGAGGCGATGCCCCCGTTCGCGGCCGTGGCGATGTCGGTGGCGGAATCCCCGACCAGTACGGCCTTTTCCTTCGGGGAACCGCTGAGGGACAGGACCTCCCGGACGATGGCCGGATCGGGCTTCAGCGGTGCTCCGGGCCTGTTTCCGAGGATGGCGACGAAACCGATGCCGGGGAAGAATTCCCTCATCAGATGTTCGGTCCCCGCCTGGAACTTGTTCGAAGTCACTGCGAGTTTCACCCCCTTGTCGGAGAGCTCCTTCAGGAGTTCCGGCATCCCGGGGTAGGGACGGGTGTTGACGTCGATGTGGGACGTGTAATACTCCAGGAAATCCTTCAGGCAGGCATCCAGGAGGGCGTCGTCCCCGCTGAGGTTCTCAGGCAGGGAGAGACGGTTGAGGTTCCGGATTCCGGTGCCCACCATCATCTTGTATTCTTCCCTCGTATGCAGGGGAAGGCCGCGGAGGGCGAGGGCGTGGTTGACGGCCGCTCCAAGGTCGTCTATCGTGTCCAGCAGCGTCCCGTCAAGGTCGAAAAGTACAGTCCAGTATCTCACTTATTCAGATTTCGTAAATACCCTTACGTAGTCGACGAACATATCCGAGGCGTTGCCGTAGCGCTCCAGGTCGATGTACCAGCCGCTGCCGCCGCCGATGGCGTAATTGACCATGAACACGTGCGGCCTCTCGTAGGAGACGGGGTTGGTCGTATGGCGCCATACCTCCTGGTCGTCGAGGTAATAAATGGTGTTCTCCTTGTCCACGTAGAGGCCGTAGGTGTGGAAGGCCTCGCTCCAGGAGGTCCCGTCGGAAATCTCCCTCATCTCGTTGTACTGGTCGGGATGCTTCACGGGCTTGCCGTCGGCCCCTCTCTTGCCCCAGAAATGCGAGGTGGTGTAGTAACCAGTGTCGTTGGGGTTCATGTCGCCCCAGCCGCCGTAGGCCTCGACTATGTCAAGTTCGTCCCCGCCCCCTCGGCCCGTGTTGGTGATGGTCCAGAACGCGGGCCAGGTCCCGGAGGAGGAATGTGCCTGGAAACGGCATTCCATATAGAACGGGGCCTTGGCCCAGAAGCCGTTGTCGTCCATATCGACGGAGGCGATGAGGCCTGAGGAACCCCTGGTCCCGGCCGGCTTGCGGGCCTTGATAATCATATAAGTGTCCCTCTGGTCGAAGGGATTGAGTTCACCTTCGGGGTCGCTGAATGGCCAGCCGCTGAAGTCGCCCCATTTGGGCTTGTGGGCGTTGTACCTCGCGCCCCGGCCGTCCTTGGAGATGGAAAGGGGCCCGTCGAAGTCGTCGCTGAAGGCCAGGGCCATACCCTTGGCGGGTGCAGGAATCGTGTCAGGGATGCCGGAAGGGGGCACTATTCTGCGGGAAGTATTGTATAGTTGCAGTTCGAAGATGTCGCGCTGTCCTGCAGAATTCAGTGCATATAACTGCACCGTTATGGGGCCGTAGGGGAGGTCCGAGCAGCGGAAAGTGAACTCGCCGAAACCATCCCTCGTCAGTTGAATGGGCTTCGGAGTGAGGACGATGTGGCCGGCCTTTCCTTTGGGGGAGTATGTGACGCTGCGGGCCATCACCTGGTCCATCCCGGGGGCAAAGAAACGGACGTTCACCTTACCCTGAACGTCACTGCGCAGTTCGGGGGAGACCACACGTATGGTCTGGACGTATTTCTCAGGCTCGGCCTGCTCCCAGAAATCCTGGGCGAATGCGGCCGCGGCGGGGAAGAGGAAGGCAAGGGCCAGAATGGCCAGCGCCCTCAGGGACAATGATTTGTAAGACAGTTCGTTCATTGTGCTCAATTGTTAACGGGTTTGGTGTAAATGTAATCATATTTTATTATTATCTTTACGGAACAGTTAAAAATTATTCCGATGAAAGAAGAATTAGTACAGGCATTTTTGCTGAAAAACGGAGATTGCTTTGACATCATGGCCATACAGGACGTCAGGAACAAATTGGCGGACGTCGATGATTCCAAATCGGCGCTGCTGGTGAGCATGAGCCTTCAGAAACCTACCCTGATGCTCATCATCGCCATCGTCCTCGGCTGGGAGAGATTCTTCCTCGACGACATAGGTCTGGGCATCCTCAAGATACTGACCTGCTACGGCTGCGGAATCTGGTGGCTGGTGGACATCTTCACGGCCCAGAGGAGGACCCGCGAATACAACTACAGGAAGTTCAACGAAACGTTGATGCTCTGCAATTATTAGACGGGCGATGAAACTGAACGCAAAGAAGGCCGGCATGGTTGCGATAGCCATCGCCGCCCTCTTTGTTTTGTATCTGTATGGGAAGGTCGATCCTGAGGAAGCGGTTTTCCCAAAGTGCCCTTTCCTGTGGGCAACCGGGCTCAAGTGCCCAGGATGCGGCTCGCAGCGGGCTCTCCATCAATTGCTTAACCTGAAGATTGGGGCGGCGTTCCGGTACAACGCCTGCCTCGTCATCCTCATCCCCGTCCTCCTTTCCCTCTTCTTCTCACCTCTCCTCCGCGACCGCTTCCCCAAACTAGAGAAAGCCACCCACAGCCCAGTCCTTGCCTGGGCCCTCCTCATCTTCATCCTCCTCTGGTGGATCCTGAGGAATGTTTTCGGGTGGTAGAGACGTCCCCCAGCCTGTCTCTACCTGCGCGAAGGTCCAAACTTTGGACCTTTGCGTAAGTTTTAAGGGTGTTTTCCAGCGTAACGTCCCACTATTTGGACCTTCGCGCAGGGTGTTAATGGTTAAGCAGCTGCCAGAACTCTTTCGGCAGGCAGATGTTTTCGACCGGAACGGCCTTTTCAAATAGGGGAGCGATTTCGCTGTCCTTGAAGCCGGCTATCCCGCAGCCGATCCTGGTCATCAGGAACCGCATTTCCGGATGAGTCTTGGCAAATTCGATGAAGGTATCGACGTATGGTTCGATGGTCTCGACGCCGCCCTGCATCGTCGGGATGGCGTAACTCCGGCCCTGCAGGCCCGTCCCCTGTCCCCAGACGGCCCCGAACTTGTTATACGCTGCCCTCGCGGCCCCGCCTCCGTGCCAACCCTGGAGGTTGCTTCCAAATACAAACACCTCTCCCTCAGCCAGTTCGGAGACAATGTCAGGAGTGATGCGATGAGTGAAGGTCATAAATGTATATCCAATCCAGAATGCAACGTTAATTATTCGAATCTTTTAGGGACAACGTCCATCATCATTAGAAAATACAAATACTATATGGATAGCATCTTCTTGAAGTATTTCCTTAATTCATCATCTTCGCAATAGACATAGCATCCCTTTTGACCACGAGTAAGCAGCGTTTTGTATGTATTAAGAATGAGACGATGAGCTTCTATGTCACTTGCACCTCGAATCCCGGAGGAATTATCGTCTTTGGAAATTGCTAGCCTGTTTGTGACTACATGCTCTGTTGACTTGTCGTATATAAGGTCTTTGCCGATGAGGACGCCAACATAATCAAACTCCAGACCTTGGGCTGTATGAATACACCCTACCTCCTCAAAAGAGCGAGGATTAATTGCCCAAATTTTATCGTTGGCAAGATTCCATTTTGCCTTGAAACCACCTGGGAGTTCAATGTCTATATCACCGCGGTGGTTTTTGACGTTCCAATCGTAGCAGTAACCAGCAACCATGCGAGTTTTGTTATTGATGGAATTCTTTTCTCTCAATGCATTACGCATCTGTGATGGATCGTCAAATAGACGGAAATCATAGTTTAGTTCTGACAAGGATACGTAGAGGCTCTCATCATTGCGTTGCAACAAATGGTCAATAAACTGGATATAGGCGTCACTACCATTGCATCGGAATTGTGAGGTGAGCTTTGTCTCTTCCCGCATAATGATAGTTGAACCTAAGTCCTTGCACCACTTTTTAATTTCTTGTACACTGCCTATGTCTTTTGTAGTTACAGCCTGGTCCTCATCCAACATAAAAATTGTAAGAAGGGAAGAGTTGATGCATTCCTTCACTTGGTTTTCACCGTGCCAGTCACCATACATCTTCTTTACAAGACGATGAGCCTCATCTACAATTAAGCAATCGTAGGAATTTGCAGGTACTTGGGAAAGGCCGAACGGGGAACGAAAAAGTTGGCTGATTTCAGCAATGTTCTCGGCCCTGTTTTGTGAGAGGATGGATAAAAAAGCCTGTCTAGGAGCACTGTTTTTGGTAACATATGCTGCGTTGCAAGCACATGTAATTAAATGCATAAGCAGATTAACTGCAAGAACCGATTTCCCTGTCCCAGGGCCCCCTTGTATAAGAATCGTACGTTTTTTACGGTCTTTCAGACATTGAAGCATTGTGCGTATGCACATGTCATAACAGACCGCCTGTTCGTCAAGGAGATCGAAAACGGGTGTCCCCCTGACCATCGTGGAGAGGGCGTCCTGTAAGGATTTCGTAGGCTTAATACGGCCGTTATCAATAAGGTAAAGAAGATCTCCATGGGAAGACTTCTTTGTAACATATTTTTTAATGAAGTCATTGAACTGCTGCACCTCATTCATGATGAAAAACGGTGCTGTAGTGTACCACTCTTTATATATTTCTGCAGATAAAGCGGGTTTGTATGCAGGAAGATAATTGTGTAAATATGAACAAGGTATAAGATGTATGTTCCTTTCGTGTATGGCTTGAGAATAATTGCTCAAAAAGCGGGAGTAGGAATAAGCCTGATATGAGGGATGGCAGACTATTCTCGAATCGTTCGCAACATAGGTGCGGACGCTGAAGTGCATATCGTCATCAACCACCTCTGCCTTGCTCCATTGCTTTAGTTCAACAATGACTATATTATCTTTGTTTTCGGTATCTGCTCCTATTATGATGAAATCCACTCGCTTGGAAGTCTGGGGGATGTTGTATTCAATAGCAATCTGGACGTCATCGTCAATCTCTGAATCATCCACAATGTCCCTCATGAACTTCATGGAATTATGCCATGCTTCGAACTCTCTTTCCTGTCCTCCGGTCAGCCCTCTTTCCCTTATGAGATTAAGAATCTTCGTAGCAATGCCACCGTTCTTGACATCCTGTACAAACAGATGTTTATTTGCGCTGTAGACTATCATCCTTATGTATTACAGTTCGTTATATTTCTTTGCGCTTCCCTTGGCTTTCTCCACTGGATACTTTGCGGCATTCTTTCGAATCTTTTCCAACATTATCTCTTTGATATCCAAGTTGTACTTATCTGCCATTTGGAATGCGTAGTTAAGGACATCTGCCAGCTCTTCACGAATCTTGTCGGGATTGGCATCCTCCGGTTTTCTCCATAGAAATGCTTCAAGTAATTCAGATGCTTCAACGGACAGGCCAATTGCCAGGTCCTTTCCGTTATGGAACTGGTCCCAATCCCTTTCAAGGTTGAATTGTCTTAATTCAGCCAAGATCTCTTCAAGATCACTCATAGATATGGATATTAATTATGACTTCAAATTTAACAAAATACTTTATACTTTAAATAATATGACAGTGTCAATGGGAATGCCTTGTTTTTGACTATGAGTCTTATTTATCTTGTCCCACAAAATGCACCACCCTCCCTTTACCTTTGCCCCATCATCGAAAGATGTGGGAGAGTTAGGAGCCAGTTGCGGCGCACCCAGCATCGGGACGAAAAGAAACTCTACGGCGGGCATTCTGTGTGCGGACGATACCTGCCAAACAACCAGCCGGATGGCCCGAAAAGGACATCCGGCTTCATTATATAGCGGATGAACTGGTAGATTCAAAACTCCAATCTGAACCCACGCCCTTTAAATCTCTCGTAATTCTCCTTGTAGAACCGGTATCTTAGCGCGTCCTGGTGCCGTGCTTCGGGGGGGGGCGTTGTCGATTTCCCCAGATATCCCTTCGTGCACCATAATCTTATGATGGTCGCAGATGGAGAACCCGCGCCTAATTGACCCCCATTTAATCATTTTTATCTAAAACATAAATGCAGGCTGTAGGGATGATAAACCTCTTCAGCCCGCATTCTAAATGCGTTTTCGTATTAATTACCTAGGGGCACTTTGCAACAGGATTTTCACCATACCGACTTCAATCAATTATTCCATCCTCCCACCTTCCCCGTCGCAATCCCAACACGAGACTCTGACTTTACCGTATCCGTTACAATTGTCGCAATCAACTTCTCCGGTTCCGTGACAAGTAAGACATTCCTCGTTGCCTGATCCTAGACAATTCGAGCATCTTTCATATCCGCTTCCTCCACAATTGTCGCACTCTTCGTATCCAATTCCCCCACAATAAATACAACGATTTCCCCATGAATCAATCCCGACTCCCCGGCAATTAGAGCATTGTTCCAGACCCTTTCCAGAACACTCACTACATGCTCTGCGGCCTGTTCCCCAGCACATCGCGCAATCCTCTTCGCCTTCTCCTTCACAATCCTCGCATTCTAATTTTCCGGAGCCGTCACACTCACGGCATTGTACTATCAGTATCCCGGTACCGTTACACGTCGAACATTCTACCCATTGCTTTTTATGGGGAAAGTTTATGTGCCTCCTCTTGCAAGAGTCTGCACAAAAAACGAAGAGGATTACGAGGATAATACCAAGATAATGACTCAGGCGATTAAGCATTTTGACCTCATTATTTTGTGTTTTTCTTTTTTCTGAAACACATAATATCTTTCTTCAAATTTACTCTCTTTCTCCTTCCTCTGCAACTCTTTCCTGAAAACATCTAAGTATTTCTATCGCAAATAGCATCTTGATTCATCTCATTTTTTATAATTGTACCGCAAAATGGGACAATTGATTTTGAACTTTGCCCCATCATCGAAAGATGTGGGAGGGTTAGAAGGCAGTTGCGGCACGCTTAGCATCGGCTCAGAAAATAGACCCTACGGCAGGCACTCTTCGTGCGGACAATACCTGCCAAACAACCAGCCGGATGGTGCGTGATGAGCCCGAAGCGATAAATCGGATGCTTATTCGTTCGCTCGCGGAATGTTCTTCCCGGGACATCCGGCTTTATTAATATCATCAATCTATGGAAAAAACAGCATTATATTTTTCAGACGACGTCAGGGCCAGTTTGATGGAAGTCAGGGTGAAGAATCAATTGATTGAGACCGTGAAAGGCCTCATATGTTTTGAGGTTGATGCGACTTTGAGAGTCCTTTATGATGACGATAAGTTTTATGAAATAACCCTGAAATGGTCTGTCTCGATGGAAGGACTGGCCTCATTTCCTTTGCATGAGTTGATTCATAAGGAGGTTTCTTCCATCAGATTCAAGGATGTCGCTCCTTATTGTAAGAGTTATGATATGGATTTTTTATGATTGTACCGCAAAATGGGACAATCATTTATTATTTTTGCCTTTGAGAACAAAAGCAGATAGATATGAAAACCTACACCCTTTTCCAGGAATACATCTGGCTGGTGGAGACCATCCACAGGGCCGGTAGGCTGACGCTCGGCGAGATCAACGAGCGCTGGCTCAGGACGGAGATGTCCGAGGGGATCGTCATCGCCCGGAGCACCTTCAACCGGCACAGGGACGCCATCCTGGATATGTTCGGCATCGTCATCGAGTGTGACAGGAGGGACGGGTTCAGGTACTACATCTTCAATGAGGAGGTGCTGGAGGAGGATACCATCCAGAACTGGATGTTCTCTACGCTGTCGGTGGGCAGCGTCCTGGCGGAGAGCAGGGGAGTCCACGACCGGATCCTGCTGGAGCGGATTCCCTCTGATGGGGAGAACCTGCACAAGTTCATCGAGGCGATGAAAGGGGGAGTGAGGATCAGGGTGAACTACCGCCGGTACGGGGCGGAGGCGCCGGTCTCTTCGATGAAACTCGACCCGTATTTCGTGAAGCTTTCCGGCCGCCGCTGGTATGCGCTGGTGAAGTTCCCCGAGCCCACGGGCTCCCTTTTCACCCTGGCTTTCGACCGTATAGTGTCGCTTGAGGTGACCGACGAGAAGTTTGACTATCCCAAGGACTTCGACGCGGCCGGATGGTTCCGCGACTGCTACGGCATCGTCCGAAATCCGGCGGTCCCGGTGGAGAAGGTCCTCATCCGCGCTTTCGGCAGGGAGAAGGACTATCTCAGGGACCTTCCGCTGCATCACAGCCAGAAGGAGGTTGGGAGCACCGACGAATACTCCGACTTCGAACTGACGCTCAGCCCGACGGCCGAGTTCTTCAGCCCCCTCCTCGCCCGTGGAGCGGCCATCAAAGTCTTGGCACCGCAGTGGCTCGCCGATGAGATCGGGCGTCAGCACCAGGCCGCGGCAGAATTGTATAAATAATTAAAAATCATATAACTATGGCGACATTTCTTCTTTATTGGAATCCGTTTTTCTCCAGTTATAAACTTGACCGTTTCCTTAAGGATTTTGACTTTTCGGATGGGAAGGACGTCCTTACAGAGGCTGATTGGGACCGTCTCCCGGATGACTTCGACTGGAGTGTCGTAGAACACGAGAAAGCCAAGGACGGCGACCGTTTCATCTTCATCAAGGTCGGCTACGAGAAACCGATCGGCATCGTCGGCGTCGGCACTTTCGTCTCCGACCCGTACGAGGACGAGGACTGGTCCGGCCAGGGCCGCAAGGTGTTCTATATGGATATGGAATGGGAGTCGGTGGTGAATCCCTCGTCGGACAAGGTGCTCAGGACCGAGAGGTTGGTCGAGGCAATACCGGAAGTACAGTGGACAAAGGGCAGGGCCGGAGTCGAGGTCGCCCCGGAAATCGCCGACAGGATCGAGGCCCTGTGGGAAAAGCACCTGGGAGAGGTGAAATAATTATCCCCTCCCTGTCCGTACATTCCATTTCCCCCCTTTCTAACTTGCCCGAAGGTCTCTCGAAAGTTGCGCGAAGGTCCAAAGTCTGGACCTTCACGCTGGTTTTAGGGGCATTTCCCGGCGTATCGTCCCACTTTTTGGACCTTCACGCGAGGCCTGGATGTGAGAGCGGGCAAGGTCGAAAAAAAGTGCTTCGACCTTGCCTGGGCTTTATGGCATCAGTGGGCCTCCAGCCTGTTTCCAGTAGGCGAGGTCCCCCTCTAATTAATCGACCTTGCCCGCAAACAAGGAGGGGAAGGGAAGAGAGGCGACGGCACCGCCGCCGGAGTGTACTGGATCCGGCGGCTGCGGCTCGGCAGGCTGCGGGGAGCTCTCCCCAAGGGCTCTCCTCTCCCTCCGGCCGCTGCAAGAGATTCCCGGGCTGGCCGGGAATGACGGAGGTCGCGTGAGAAGATGCGGTTGAGTTTTTTTCTTGAAAAGTGTCCCACGATTTGAGCCAGTCTCGCGTTTTCTTTGTCCCGGAAATCAGTCTGTGTTACGCTTCGGGCGGCTCGGACAGGGACTCACCCCAGTCAAAACTGGGGTGTTTTATTATGAAAATGGTTTATCCTGTTATAAGAAATAGGAAGACAAATAGTTATTAATAAAGTATTTGGAAATGGAAAGGCTGTTGATTTTGTTTTTTGCCCTTGCGGCAATTTTTATTTCTTCTTGCGGAAAGGACGACCCCTCGGCCTCGGACACTCCGGAAGAGGTGGAGGAAACCGTCTATTCTGTTGTCGGTGTCTGGAGGGATGGGAACAAGATTGTCTCATTCGATGCGGACGGTTTTTATTGCTGCTACCTCGGAGACAAGTTCATCGACAATGGGTATTATAAACAGACAGGAAATGAATCGGTGGTTTGTGATAATTATTATTATAACCGGTACACGACCTTCAGTATCTCGTCGATTGATGATAATAGAATGTCTGTCACGGTGACCTCGAAGGACGTGTATGGTGAGGACCTGACCAGGAAACTGTCGCTTGTCAAGACCGATATCGAGCCGACGAAGGAGAAGCATCCTCTGACTGCGAAATCCTGGACGTTCCTGTCTAACAGAGGAAACGTGACGATGAATTTCGTGACTAATGACACAGGTACAAAAACGTGTGCCTCATATCCTGAATCAAGCTGCCCTTTGAAATTCTTTTATGTCTATATCAACGGGTACGCGTACGTACAGTTCAGTTTCCTGTATAAGGAAGTTATGATTGGTGGCTGGACGGATGAGGCTAGCAGCAAAGAGATCCGGGCGCTGAAGATACGCTTCGATTCCGATGGTAGCATGTCCTTCATCGGGGATTCCAGCGTCCTGTAAATAATGCCGTTATGACACTCGACGAATACATAGAATCCTTTGGCTGGAAGCGGGAGGAGTTGACGAAAAGTGAGTTGAGGCAAGTCCGGAGAGAAATGAAGGCGAAAGAAGCCGGCTTGATCGTCCTCGACGGCGTGCTGTTCCATAAACCCATATTCCCGAAAAACTGATATCCGGAATTATTTGTAAATTCGCAGCGGGTTATGGTACCTGTCTGGAGAGAATCCGGCGGGTTTAAAAGGGAAGCCGGTGGGAATCCGGAACTGTGCCCGCAGCTGTGTCATCCGTAACAGCCTTGAATCTGATGCCATTGGGGTGTTCCTCACCCTGAGAAGGCCGGGGCTGGGAGAAGTCAGAAGACCTGCCGTAATCAAGTTTGACAGAGGAGCCCGGGGGCAGGTTCCTGCAAAGCGCATCGGATAATGTTTCTTTCACTTCTGGCGGGGCTGCTGGCAGCTCCCGCAGTCGATACCCTGCAGGCCGTGACCATCGTCGCCGACCGCGGTGTCGTGGTGTCCAGGACGGACACAGTCCTTGTAAGTTCAACTCTTGACGCCGCCGGGACGCTGATGTTGGTTCCCGGTTTATATGTGGGCGACTATGGTTATGCGGCCGGACTTAAAAGCGTCAGCCTCAGGGGCTTTGGCAGCGCCCACACGGCCATCTATGTCGATGGCGTGCGCGTGGGCAACGTCCAGAGCGGCCAGAACGACCTGGGTATGCTCGGGATCGAGAACTTCGGTTCTGCCGTGGTGGACTATGCCCAGAACAGCATCTCGTTCAATACTGCCAGGCCTGTGTTCGCGGGCCGTCCGGTGGCCGGACGCATCAGGTTGAACGCCGGGTCTTTCGGCACCTGGCAGCCGTACGGAAGGGTGGACTTCAGGCTCAGTGATAAGGTGAGCCTGTCGGCGAATCTCGCGGGGAATGTCAGCGAAGGGGATTATCCCCTGGAGGACGGTTCGAAAAGGGCCAACAACGACATCAAGCAGATTCGCGGGGGAGCCGATGCCTGGGGCCTTGTCGACAGGGGAGACTGGCATGCTAAACTTTATTTTAACAAAGCCGGCCGCGGGACTCCCGGCTCCTTGAGCTGGCCTTCCACCGACAGGCAGAATGACCGGAACTACCTAGCGCAAGGCACTCTGCGTAAGCAATTTACGGATGACTACGAATTGAGGGCCAGCGTCAAGGGCTCCTATGACGACCTCTCCTACAAGAGCGAATGGGGTGACAGCGACTACAAGCAGACTGAATTCCAGGTCAATACCGCCCAGAAATACCGCCTGCAGCCCTGGTGGAGCGTTTCCCTCGCGGCTGACCTTCAGTGGGACGGACTCAAGGGCAGCGTGTACGAGGAGTCCCGGACTGGTGTGGTCATCGCGGCCGCAACCGCTTTCAGGACAGATCGTTTCAAGGCCGACCTGGCCCTGGAATACGGCGGAGTCTTCGAGAAGGACGGTGGCAGCTGGAACAGTTTCTCCCCGTCGGCCGATCTCAGGCTCACCCTGACTGAAGGCCTGGATCTGGTCGCTTTCGCCCGCAGGGCCTATCGCGTTCCCACCTTCAATGAACTTTACTATCCCGGATATGGGAACACAGAGTTGAAGCCTGAGGACGCCTGGCTGACGGATCTTGGTCTGGACTGGATGCGCTCCTTCGGTTCCTGGACCCTGAAAGCCAGGGCTGACGGATTCCATAACCATCTGACAAACAAGATAATATCTGCCCCTTCGGAGGATCCGATGGTATGGCTGCCGTACAATGTCGGGAAGGTCAAGGCATACGGGGCGGACCTCCTTGCCGGGGTGGAATATGCCTTCGATGACTGGAAGGCTGGTTTCTCTGCCCGGTACGGCTGGCAGAAGGCCCTCGACAAAACTCCCGACAGTTATACCTTCGACCAGCAGATCCCCTATGTGGCCCGCCATACCCTGGTGTTGACGGCTGATGCAGGATGGAAGGGATGGGCGTTGGGAGCCATATTCAATCTCCGCAAAGGCAGGAGGGACGGAACCGGGGAGATGCCGGACTGGAATACCCTGGACCTCACCGTGGGGAAGGAGTTCTCCCTTGGAGACGGTATGACCCTGGGACTTAAGGCCGCCGCCCGGAATCTCCTGGACTGCCGGTATGACATTATCCGTGATTACCCTATGCCGGGAAGGAGTTTCCTGGGAGGGATAGAATTCAGGTTTTAGATGATACTCAGCCTCTTATATGTAATACTCAGCGGGGTAGCCCTTCCTGTCGGAGGGATCCAGATGCAGTATCTCTGGCGGAACCAGCTCGGGGACGTTTACAGCCTGGGACTTGGCAGCGCGGCCTGCCTTGGGGCCGCTGCGGCCACGATGAGCGGCTGGTGCTCGCTTACCGTGGGCAGTTTCATCTGCACGCTTGTCTGCACGCTCATCTGTTTCTTTGTCACCCTGAAGGTGAACACCCAGCAGCTCATCACTTTCGGCATCCTGTTCGGCACATTCATCGGCTCGCTTGGGACCATAGTCGTCACCAACGCCCCTACGGGCGATTTGCTGAAGCAGTACTACCTTTGGGGAGCGGCAAACTTCCGTCTGGAAGGGGTGACCACCGGCGACATCATCTTCTCGCTTGCCCTTTTCGCCGTCGGACTAGCCGCCGCACTTACCCAATCCGGCCTCCTGACGCGCCATTTCAGGAATGAAACGGAGATCCCCAACCTCGGGAAAGCGCTTCTGCTGTTGGCCATCATGTGCCTGGTAACCAGCGCCGTGAGCATTTGCGGCCCGATAGGATTCATATCTCTTGGAGTGCCGAACCTGAGCCGGCTCATCTGCAAGAGCACCGACATCCGCAAGCACTACCTTATCTCCGGCGCGATGGGAATAGGCCTGCTTCTGATAACGTATCTGGTCGTCCAGTATGTCAATTTCGGCATATATCTCCCCATCAGCGCGACGATGGCGATCCTCGCCCTGCCCCTGATGGCTCTTGTTTTCGTGAAAGGGGAGAAAAAATCCTGATTATTCTATTTGTGAAAATGATTATTTTTGCTGAACTGATAATCTGATACTATGGGTTCGGCAAGATGGATAGGGGGATTCCTCGGATGGGTCGCGTGGGGGCCCATCGGGGCGCTGATCGGCTACCTTCTGGGGTCGGCGCTGGAAAGCGTCATAGACGTTTCACGGCAGATTCCGGGAGGAAATGACGGGCCGTTCCAGGGAGGAGGCTATGGCCGCAACACCGGTGGTTACGGCACCGGCACGGGAGGCTACGGAAGGACTACAGGCACAGGAGGTTATGGCACCGGCACCGGCGGTTACGGCACCGGCGGCTACGGCCGCTCTACGGGCGGGTACACGGCTGATGAGCAGAGGAACAGTTTCTTCGTGAGCCTGCTGGTATTATCGTCGGCCGTTATCAAGGCGGACGGGAACGTGCATCCGGCCGAACTGCAGACCGTCAAGGAGTTCTTTCGCAGGAACTTCGGCGACCAGGCGGCCACGCAGGCGTCCCAGATCCTGGACAAGTTGAACGCCACCCAGGTGAACATCTATTCGGTCGGGGACCAGATCGCCTCCAACATGAACTATTCCCAGAGGCTCCAGCTCTTCCACTACCTGGTGTCCATCGCCAACGCCGACGGGGATTTCAGCAAGAGCGAAAAAAGCGTTCTGGAGGCCATTGGAAGCGTGATCCGGCTGAATTCCTCCGACATATCCTCTGTCATCGCGATGACCTATAGGGACAAGGATTCCGCCTACGCCGTGCTGGAGATTTCCCCCAACGCTACCGACGACGAGGTGAAGGCCGCCTACCGCAAGATGGCGATGAAACACCATCCCGACAAGGTGTCCACCCTCGGGCCGGAAGTTCAGAAGGCCGCGCAGGAGAAGTTCCGGAAGATCCAGGAGGCGTACGAGACCATCAAGAAGGAGCGGGGGATGAAATAATTGTTTATATTCGCAAAGTCCAAACTATATCAAGATGAATGATTTTAGGCTGACACTCGTCCAGACGGACCCTGTCTGGGGCGACATACAGGCCAATCTCAGGAGGGTTAGGGAACTCGTCGAGGGAGTGGGGGAGACCGACCTCATAGTCCTCCCGGAAATGTTCTCCACCGGTTTCATCACCGATCCTTCCGTGGGCACTGAACCCGACGGAGGTGAGTCGCTGGCCCTGATGAAGGAGATCGCCGCACGCAAGGACGCTGCCGTGGCGGGGAGCGTTGCGGTCCGGGAAAGCGAGGGCGGCACCTACCGCAACAGGTTCTATTTCGTGAAGCCTTCCGGCGAGGTGAGTTTCTATGACAAGCACCACCTTTTTACATATAGCGGGGAGCATCACAGATATACCGCCGGGAAGGAGAAGGTGGTGGTGGAATGGCGCGGGGTTAAGATCCTGCTGCAGGTCTGTTACGACCTGCGTTTCCCCGTGTTCGCGCGCAACGGCCTCCTCAAGGACGGGACCGCCGAATACGACCTGGCGCTGT
The DNA here is from genome assembly GCA_017427885.1 of Bacteroidales bacterium. GTDB lineage: Bacteria > Bacteroidota > Bacteroidia > Bacteroidales > UBA932 > Cryptobacteroides. The sequence goes on along the minus strand of JAFRRW010000010.1, from coordinate 173,206 downwards.
ACGTGGCGAGCTGGCCGGAGGCCCGGATCGGGGCATGGGACGCCCTCTTGAAGGCACGCGCGATAGAGAACCAATGCTATCTGGCGGCCGTGAACCGTGTCGGAAATGACCCGAAGAACCGCTATGTCGGCCACTCTCAGGTTTTCAGTCCTGCGGGAGAATTGCTTTCAATTTGTAAGGAGAATAAGGAAGATGTGGCTAATTGTGTCATATCCATTACCAATCTCCTTTCATTCAGAAAGAGCTTCCCTGTGCTGGAAGATGCTGACAGTCATAAAATTATTTAAAATATTTATTAAAAAATTTGCATTTTAGATTCCGGTTTTATATCTTCGTAACCGGTTAGAAAATGTAAGTGTATGAACAGTCTCTACCTTATTATCAACCTTTTTGTAGTCCTCGTCCTTTGGATGCCTGGGCTGGGAAGGTAATAGGATAGGTTAAGACGAACTTGACAAACTCCTTCCCAGCCAGAAGCCGGGAAGGTTTTTTTGTAAAAGCTTATGGAAAAATTGTCCTACAAGATTCCTTTACGGAGTTCCGTCACCTTCGAAGGCCGGAGGATGGCAGGGGCCAGGGCCCTGTGGAGGGCCGCGGGAATGAAGGCTGAACAGGTCGGAAAGCCTGTGATAGCCGTCGTGAATTCCTTCACCCAGTTCGTCCCGGGCCATACCCACCTGCACGATGCCGGCCAGATCGTCAAGGCGGAAATCGAGCGCCTGGGCTGTTACGCGGCCGAATTCGACACCATCGCGGTGGACGACGGCATAGCGATGGGCCACGACGGAATGCTCTACTCCCTGCCGTCCCGCGACGTGATAGCGGACAGCGTGGAGTATATGGTGAACGCCCATAAGGCAGATGCGATGGTGTGTATCAGCAACTGCGACAAGGTCACCCCCGGAATGCTTATGGCTGCTATGCGCCTGAACATTCCGGCGGTTTTCGTTTCAGGAGGGCCTATGGAGGCCGGAGTGAGCGGAGAGAGGCGCCTAGACCTTATCGACGCGATGGTCTCCTCCGCCGACGACACCCTGGACGACGCCGCTGTGGCCGAGATCGAGAGGAACGCCTGCCCCGGCTGCGGTTGCTGCTCAGGAATGTTCACCGCCAATTCGATGAACTGCCTCACCGAGGCCATCGGCCTTTCCCTGCCCGGAAACGGCACCGTCCTGGCCACCCACAGCCAGAGGAAGGAACTCTTCCGCAAGGCCGCGCGCCTGGCTGTGGAGAACGCGTTCAGGTATTACCGTGACGCCGACGCGTCGGTGCTGCCCCGCAGCATCGCCTCCAGGGAGGCTTTCCTGAATGCGATGGCCCTCGACATAGCGATGGGCGGCTCCACCAACACCGTCCTCCATCTGCTTGCAGTGGCCCGCGAGGCCTGCTGCGACTTCACGATGGACGACATCGACGCCCTCTCCCGCCGGGTGCCCTGCATCTGTAAGGTAGCCCCGAACACCGCGAAATACCACGTCCAGGACGTAGGAAGGGCTGGGGGAGTGCTCGCCATAATGGGTGAATTGATGAAGGGTTCCCTCGTGGATGCCTCCGCCAAAAGGGTGGACGGGCTTACCCTCGGGGAAGCCGTGAAGAAATACAGCCTCACGGGAAGCGAAGTCATTCCTGAGGCGAAGGAAATCTATCTTGCCGCCCCTGCCGACAGGTTTAGCACCGAACTCGGCTCGCAGGACTGCCGTTATCCCGAAGCGGACACCGACAGGGCCGCGGGCTGCATCAGGGATCTTTCCCACGCATATTCGGCCGACGGAGGCCTGGCCGTCCTCAAGGGCAACATCGCCGCCGACGGCTGCGTCATAAAGACTGCGGGAGTAGATCCCTCCATCACCTCATTCTCCGGCAAAGCCTGCGTTTTCGATTCCCAGGAGGCCGCCTGCGACGGCATCCTCGGCGGGAAGGTCCAGGCCGGCGACGTGGTGGTCATAACCTACGAAGGACCCAAGGGAGGCCCCGGGATGCAGGAAATGCTCTATCCCACCTCCTACATCAAGTCTCGCCATCTCGGTAAGTCCTGCGCCCTCATCACCGACGGCCGGTTCAGCGGAGGCACCTCTGGGATCAGCATCGGTCACATATCTCCCGAAGCGGCCGCCGGAGGCGCCATAGCCCTGGTCCGCGACGGTGACATAATCGACATCGACATTCCTTCCCGTTCCATATCTGTCCGCCTGAGCGACGATGAACTCAAGGCCCGGGAGGCTGAGGAAAAGGCAAGGGGCACGAAGGCTTTCACCCCTCCTTCCCGCAAGAGGGAGGTTTCCAAGGCCCTCAGGGCCTATGCGTCGATGGTATCTTCCGCCGACAAGGGAGCCGTAAGGATAATAGAAGATTAGGCCTATGGAAAACAAGATAAAAGGTTCGGAAGCCTTCTGGAAGGCTTTGATCGCCGAAGGGGTGGACACCGTGTTCGGTTACCCCGGGGGCCAGATTATGCACGTTTACGACAGTCTCTGTTCGTACACCGACCGAGTGAGGCACATCCTCGTGCGCCACGAGCAGGGGGCGATCCACGCCGCCCAGGGTTTCGCCCGTGTGTCGGGCCGTCCCGGAGTGGTGCTGGTGACCTCGGGTCCCGGAGCCACCAACGTGGTCACGGGCCTGGTCGATGCGATGACAGATTCCACCCCGCTGGTGGTCGTCACCGGCCAGGTGCCGAACGCGGCCCTCGGAACCGATGCGTTCCAGGAAGCTGACGTCACGGGTATGACGGGCCCCATCACCAAGTGGAACTACCAGATCCGCAGGCCTGAGGACGTGGCCTGGGCCATCGCCCGCGCGTTCTACATCGCCGGCAGCGGACGGCCGGGTCCCGTGGTGCTTGACTTCACCAAGGACGCCCAGGTGGGCCTGACGGATTTCCATTATGAAAAATGCACAGGGATAAGGAGTTACCATCCCGATCCCTTCCCTTCCGACAAGGCCCTTGACGAGGCCGCGGCGCTCATTGACGCATCCAAGAAACCCTTCGTGGTATTCGGTCAGGGCGTTACCATCAGCCACGCCGAGGATCGTCTGGCGGAATTCCTCCGCAAGGGCGACCTGCCTTCGGGCTCCACGATGCTGGGCCTCGGCGCCCTTCCCACGGACTTCCCGAACTATGAGGGGATGATAGGTATGCACGGCCATGTGGCCGCGAACGTTAAGACCAGCGAGTGCGACCTGCTCATCGCCATAGGGATGAGGTTCAGCGACCGCGTAACCGGTTCCGTCGGCAAGTACGCCCGCAATGCCAAAGTCATTCATATAGACATAGACAAGGCCGAAATCGGCAAGATAATACCGGTGACCGTGGGTCTCTGCGGAGACGCCGGCCGTGTCCTGGAGGCCCTGACGGCGAGGATAAGCCCGGGAAGCCACAGGGAATGGCTGGAGAGTTTCGTCCCGGTGCGGGAGATTGAGAAGAAGAAGGTCATAGAGCCTGAACTCCACCCCAAGGGGAAGGAATTGAAGATGGGAGAGGTGGTGGATGCCGTGACGGCTTATTGCGGCGGCAGGGCGATAGTGGTGACCGACGTGGGCCAGAACCAGCTGATGGCCTCCCGCTATTCCAGGCTCGCCTCCAGGAGGAGTTTCATTTCTTCCGGCGGCCTCGGTACGATGGGCTTCGGCCTTCCTGCGGCCATCGGCGCCGCGATCGCGGACCCGTCCCGCCCCGTCTGCCTTTTCGTGGGTGACGGCGGAATCCAGATGACCATCCAGGAGTTCGGCACTATCATGCAGGAGCATACTGGCGTGAAGGTCATCCTCCTGAACAACAACTGGTTGGGCAACGTGCGCCAGTGGCAGCAGCTCTTCTACGATCGCCGCTACTCCGCCACCAGGATGATCAATCCCAACTACGAGGACATCGCGAAGGCATATGGAATCAAATACATAAGAGTAAAGGACAGGGAGGCCCTCCCGAAGGCTCTGGAAACCCTTTTCTCCGACAACGGGCCCTGCCTGATGGACGTCCTGGTCGAGGAGGAGGCGAACGTGATGCCTATGGTGCCTCCGGGTTCCGGCCTGGACAGGATGATGCTTACGGAAAACAGTTGGTATGAAAACGAATAGTGAGATGGATAATGAAATTAGGACTTATACGGTGCTGATTTACACCGAGAACCAGATTGGATTGCTGTCACAGATAGCGAATGTTTTCACCAGGCGGAGCCTGAGCATATGGACGCTTACGGCAGGCCCTACGGCCATCGAGGGGGTACATACGATCACGATCACGTCTGATGCCACCCGCAGGAAAATCGATGAGGCGGTAAAGCAGATCGAGAAGAGGGTGGATGTAATCAGCGCCACTTACTACGTATCCGAGGAGATAGTTTACCGCGAACTGGCCCTGTGCAAGGTCCCGTCCCCGGCCCTCCTGGAATCGGGTGCTATAGAAAAGCTCCTGTCCGACCACCACGCGAGGATACTGGAGATGAACCCCGAGTTCACCGTCCTCCAGAAGACCGGCACCCTCCGCGAGACCACGGCCTTCTACGAGTCCGTGAAACCCTTCGGAGTCCTGCAGTTCGTACGCTCCGGACGGGTCGCCGTCTCACGTGATGCAGAACCTGAGATAAAGTGTTGCAAATAATTAATTATAAATATTTTGAATTATGGCAAAAATTGAATTTGGCGGAGTTCTCGAGAATGTCGTGACCCGCGAGGAGTTCCCCCTCGAAAAAGCACACGAGGTGCTTAAGGATGAGACCATAGCCATCATCGGCTACGGCGTCCAGGGCCCCGGACAGTCCCTCAACCTCAGGGACAACGGTTTCAACGTGATAGTCGGCCAGAGGCAGGGCAAGACCTATGAAAAGGCCGTCGCCGACGGCTGGATTCCCGGCGAGACCCTCTTTGACATCGAGGAGGCCTGCAAGAGGGGCACCATCATCCAGTTCCTTGTCTCCGACGCCGCGCAGATTGCCTGCTGGCCCATCGTGAAGAAGCATCTCACCCCCGGCAAGGCCCTGTATTTCTCCCACGGCTTCGGAATCACCTACAACGACCGTACAGGCATCGTCCCTCCCAAGGACGTGGACGTCATAATGGTGGCCCCGAAGGGCTCCGGAACCTCCCTGAGGAGGCTTTTCGTCCAGGGAAGGGGAGTCAACTCCTCCTATGCCGTCTGGCAGGACGCTACGGGCAAGGCCCTCGACAGGACTCTCGCCCTCGGCATCGGCATCGGTTCCGGCTATCTTTTCGAAACCGATTTCAAGAGGGAGGTCTATTCCGACCTGACAGGTGAGAGGGGAACCCTGATGGGAGCCATCCAGGGCATCTTCCTCGCTCAGTACGAAACCCTCCGCGAGCACGGACACACCCCGTCCGAGGCCTTCAACGAGACCGTCGAGGAACTCACCGAATCCCTGATGCCCCTCTTCTCCGAGAAGGGTATGGACTGGATGTACGCCAACTGCTCCACCACCGCGCAGAGGGGAGCCCTCGACTGGATGGGACCGTTCCACGATGCCACCAAGCCCGTTTTCGAGCGTCTGTATGAGAGCGTGGCTAACGGCACAGAGGCCCAGATATCCATCGACGCCAACTCCAAGCCTGGCTACCGCGAAGGCCTCGAGAAGGAACTCAAGGCTATGAGGGAGAGCGAACTCTGGCGTGCGGGAGCCGCCGTACGCGCCCTGCGTCCCGGAAAATAATAATAGATGAGCGAGAGAGTTTACATATTCGACACCACCCTGCGCGACGGGGAACAGGTTCCCGGCTGCCAGCTGAATACCGTGGAGAAGATCCACGTGGCGAAGTCGCTGGAGGCCCTCGGCGTGGACGTCATCGAAGCGGGATTCCCGATTTCCAGCCCCGGTGACTTCCAGTCGGTGGTGGAGATTTCCAAGGCGGTAACCAATCCTGTCGTCTGTGCCCTTTCCCGGGCCGTGGAGAAGGATATCGAAACTGCCGCCGAGGCCCTTAAATTTGCGAAGAGGGGTAGGATCCACACCGGTATCGGCACCTCCGATTCCCATATCCGATTCAAGTTCAACTCCAACCGCGAGGAAATCCTCGAGAGGGCCGTGAAGGCGGTGAAATACGCCCGCAGGTTCGTCGATGACGTGGAGTTCTACGCCGAGGACGCCGGCCGCACCGAGAACGAATACCTCGCCCGTGTGGTCGAGGCCGTCATCAAGGCCGGAGCTACGGTGGTGAACATTCCGGACACCACGGGCTACTGCCTCCCGGAGGAGTACGGGGCCAAGATCCGTTTCCTGAAGGAGAACGTGGACTGCATCGGCAGGGCTGTGATCTCCACCCACTGCCACAACGACCTGGGAATGGCCACGGCCAACACGATGGCCGGCCTCCTGAACGGCGCGAGGCAGTGCGAGGTTACGCTCAACGGCATCGGCGAGAGGGCAGGTAACACAGCCCTTGAGGAGATCGTGATGATCCTCCGTTCCCACAAGGACATAGACCTGGAAACCGGCATCGACAGCCGCAGGATCTATCCCGTGAGCCGGATGGTGTCCAACCTGATGAACATGCCGGTCCAGGCCAACAAGGCCATAGTGGGCAGGAACGCCTTCGCCCATTCCTCCGGTATCCACCAGGACGGAGTGCTGAAGAATGCCTCCACCTACGAGATCATCGATCCCCAGGACGTCGGCATCGACAGCAATTCCATAGTCCTCACCGCCCGCAGCGGCCACGCCGCCCTGAAATTCCGCCTGGAATCCCTCGGAGTCCACCTTGACAAGGAGCAGTTGGACACGGTCTATGCCGCCTTCCTGAAACTCGCCGATTCCAAGAAGGAACTCACCGACGACGACATCCTGATGCTCGTCGGAGCGGAGAGGAGCGGAAGCCGCAGGATAAAGGTGGACTGGCTGCAGGCAACCAGTGGCGTGGGTATCAAGCCCACGGCCTCCATAGGCCTCGAGGTGGACGGTAAGAAGGTAGAGGCCGCATCTACGGGCAACGGTCCTGTGGACGCCTCCATCAACGCCCTCCGGAAGATTGTGGGAGGGGACACCAGACTCAACGAATTCACGATCCAGGGAGTGTCCAGGGGTACTGACGACTGCTGCAAGGTGCACATGCAGGTGGAGAACGAAGGCAAGTTCTTCTACGGCTTCGGCACCAGCACCGACATCGTCACCGCCTCGGTGGACGCTTACGTGGACTGCCTGAACAAATGTATGGAAAAGGATGAACACTCTGTTTGACAAGATCTGGGATTCGCACGTGGTTGAATCCATCAAGGACGGGCCCCAGCAGATCTACATAGACAGGCTTTACTGTCACGAGGTCACCAGCCCCCAGGCTTTCGAGGGGTTGAGGCGCAGGGGCATATCCCCCCTTAGGCCGGAGAAGATCTTCTGCATGCCCGACCACAACACCCCCACCCACGACCAGGACAAACCCATAGCAGATCCCGTCGGGGCGAAGCAGGTGAATACCCTTGCCGCCAACGCCAAGGAATTCTCCCTCAACCATTTCGGTATGATGGACCCCCGCAACGGCATCATCCACGTGGTGGGCCCGGAGAGGGGACTTTCCCTGCCCGGAATGACCATAGTCTGCGGGGATTCCCACACCTCCACCCACGGTGCCGTCGGCGCCGTTGCCTTCGGGATCGGTACTTCCGAGGTGGAGATGGTGCTGGCCTCCCAGTGCATCCTCCAGCAGAAACCCCTCTCGATGAGGATCAGCGTGGAAGGGGAGCTGAAGCCCGGGGTGACCGCGAAGGACATAGCCCTCTTCCTGATGGAAAAACTCACCACCGGAGGGGCAACGGGATACTTCGTGGAATATGCCGGGAGCGCCGTGCGGGGCCTTTCTATGGAAGGCCGCCTCACCCTCTGCAACCTCTCGATAGAGATGGGAGCCCGCGGAGGCTTCATCGCCCCCGACGAGACCACCTTCGCCTACCTCAAGGGTAAGGAATATGCCCCGAAGGGAGAGGATTGGGACAAGGCCGTGGAATACTGGAAGACGCTCCGCAGCGGCGACGACGCCGTGTTCGACAGGGAGGTGGTCTTCGACGCGGCCGACATAGAGCCTATGATAACCTACGGCACGAACCCGGGTATGGGAACCGCCATTACCGGTAGGGTGCCGCTTCTTGAAGAGATACCGGAGGAGGGGAGGAAGTCATTCCTCAAGTCCTTGGATTATATGGGATTCAAGCCGGGGGACAAGCTTCTCGGGAAGCCAGTGGACTATGTCTTCCTCGGGGCCTGCACCAACGGCCGCCTGGAGGATTTCCAGGCCTTCGCATCGGTGGTGAAAGGCCGCCGGAAGGCCCTCGGGATCACCGCCTGGCTCGTTCCCGGTTCCTGGGAGGTTTGGAAGAGCGTCCGTGCCGAAGGCCTGGACAAGGTCCTTGCCGAAGCCGGTTTCGAGATACGCCAGCCCGGCTGTTCCGCCTGCCTGGCTATGAACGACGACAAGGTGCCTGCCGGCAAGTACTGCGTTTCCACCAGCAACCGCAATTTCGAAGGCCGACAGGGCCCCGGGGCGAGGACCCTCCTTGCGAGCCCCCTCACCGCCGCCGCGGCCGCCGTCACCGGAGTCATAACCGATCCGAGAGAGTTATGAAGAAAGCATTCGACATAATTGAGAGCACCTGCGTGCCCCTTCCCCTGGCCAACGTGGACACCGACCAGATAATCCCGGCCCGTTTCCTCAAGGCTACGACCAGGGACGAGTCCTTCTTTGGGGAGAACCTCTTCAGGGACTGGAGATTCCGTCCCGACGGCACTCCCGTGAAGGATTTCGTGCTGAACGACCCCCGTTACGGCGGCGAGATCCTCGTGGCCGGCCGCAACTTCGGCTCCGGCTCCAGCCGCGAACACGCGGCCTGGGCCATCGCGGGATACGGTTTCAGGGTGGTGATATCCAGTTTCTTCGCCGATATCCACCGCAACAACGAACTGAACAATTTCGTGCTCCCCGTCACCGTTTCCGAGCCTTTCCTCGAGGAACTCTTCGCCTCCATCGCGGCCGATCCCTCGATGAAGGTGAGGGTGGACGTTCCCAACCAGACGGTGACCAACCTTGCCACCGGCAGGAGCGAAGTTTTCGAACTCAATTCTTATAAGAAATATTGCCTTATGCACGCCCTGGACGACATCGACTACCTGCTGTCGCGCAAGGGGAGCATCGAGGCCTATGAAAAAGGACACGAGGTATGCTGGAAATAATGGACACCACCCTCAGGGACGGCGAACAGACCGCCGGGGTCTCCTTCAACGCGGGGGAGAAACTGGCCATTGCGCGCCTGCTCCTCGAGGACCTGAAGGTGGACAGGATAGAGGTCGCTTCCGCCAGGGTTTCCCGGGGGGAGCAGGAGGCAACCACGGGCATCTGCCGCTGGGCCTCCGGGGCCGGACTCCTGGACAGGGTGGAAGTGCTTGGTTTCGTGGACGGAGGGCAGTCGATAGACTGGATAACCTCGGCCGGCGGGAAGGTTATGAACCTGCTCACCAAGGGCTCCCTTAAGCATCTGGAGGGCCAGCTCAGGAAGACTCCGCAGGAGCACGCCTCCGACATTCTCAGGGACATATCCCTTGCAAAGGCCAAAGGCCTGGAGGTGAACGTGTACCTGGAGGACTGGTCCGGCGGGATGATCAATTCCCCCGACTATGTCTTCTTCCTGGTCGAGGCCATCCGCGGAGCCGGAGTGAGGAGGATAATGCTTCCCGACACCCTCGGCATACTGAATCCCGCCCAGACCGCGGAATTCGTGGGCACGATGGTGGGGAAATATCCTGGGGTGCATTTCGACTTCCACGCCCACAACGATTACGACCTGGCGGCGGCCAACACCTTCGAGGCCGTCCGCGCCGGGGCGAAAGGGGTGCATACCACCGTCAACGGCCTAGGCGAAAGGGCGGGCAACCTTCCCGTCTCCAGCGCCGTCGGGGTGCTCACCGACCAGCTGGGCTGCAGTCTCTCCATCGACGAGACCCAGCTGATGCGAGTCTGCAGGTACGTGGAATCCATATCCGGTATGAGGATACCTTCCAACAAACCCCTGATAGGGGAATTCGTTTTCACCCAGACCAGCGGCGTCCACGCCGACGGGGACAAGAAGGGCGGGCTCTACCAGAACGCCCTCCTGCCCGAGCGTTTCGGCCGTCACCGCCACTACGCCCTCGGCAAGACCAGCGGTAAGGCGAACATCGTCAAGAACCTCGAGGAACTGGGCATAAGCCTCGACCCCGAGCAGATGAAGAGGGTCACCGAAAGGGTGGTGGAACTCGGCGACAAGAAGGAAAGCCTTACTACTGAGGACCTTCCGTTCATCATCGCCGACGTCCTGAAGGGCGATTCGTTCGATTCCGAAAGGATCAGGATGGTGAACTACAGCCTCCAGTTGTCCCGAGGGATGCGGCCTATAGCCAACCTGAGGGTAGACATCGAGGGGGAGGAATATGAGGAATCGGCGACCGGAGACGGCCAGTACGACGCCTTCATGAAGGCCCTGTGGAAGATATATGACAATCTGGGGAGGCCCCATCCCCGCCTGGCCGACTATATCGTCAAGATCCCTCCCGGAGGGAAGACGGACGCCCTCGTGGAGACCACGATTTCCTGGGAGCACGAAGGACACGCCTTCAAGACCAGGGGAGTGGACTCCGACCAGACAGAAGCCGCCATCAAGGCGACCGTGAAGATGTTGAACATTATTGATAACAAGTTAAACTGATGAATTGGAAGATAGCAGTTTTGCCGGGTGACGGCATAGGGCCGGAAGTGGTGGCCCAGGCGCAGAAGGTGGTGGACGCCGTCTGCAGGAAATTCGGCCACACCGTGGAATATACCTTCGCCTATGTAGGCGCCTGCGCGATCGACAGGTACGGCAATCCCTACCCCGAGGAGACCCACGATATATGTATGAAGAGCGACGCGGTGCTTTTCGGCGCCGTCGGCGACCCCAGATACGACAACGACCCCACCTCGAAGGTACGTCCCGAGCAGGGACTCCTCGCCATCCGCAAGAGGCTCGGCCTCTACGCCAACCTCCGCCCGGTGGAGACCTTCCCTTCCCTGGTGGACCGTTCACCCCTGAGGAAAGACCTCGTGGACGGGGCTGACTTCCTCTGCGTGAGGGAGTTGACGGGCGGTATGTATTTCGGCGAGAAGGGCAGGAAGGACGGCGGGGACACCGCTTACGACACCTGCATCTACAGCCGCGCCGAGGTGGAGCGGATACTGAAGCTTTCATTCGAATACGCCCGCAGGCGCAGGGGGCACCTCACCGTGGTGGACAAGGCCAACGTGCTGGAATCCTCCCGTCTGTGGCGCCAGATAGCCATCGAGATGGCTCCTTCCTGGCCTGACGTGCAGGTGGACTATATGTTCGTGGACAACGCTGCGATGCAGCTCATCCGCCAGCCCAAGTTCTTCGACGTCCTCGTCACCGAGAACACCTTCGGGGACATCCTCACCGACGAGGCCAGCTGCATATCCGGTTCGATGGGCCTCCTGGCTTCCGCCTCCGTGGGCGCCCACACGAGCCTTTTCGAGCCCATACACGGCTCCTATCCCCAGGCGGCGGGCAAGGACATAGCCAACCCCGTTGCCGCCATCCTCTCCGCCGCGATGATGTTCGAATACGCCTTCGGACGGATGGAGGAGGGGAAGGCCATACGCGACGCGGTGGCCGCCTCGATCCGGGAAGGGGTCGTGACGGAAGACCTCGCCGAGGCCGGAAAACCCGCCTACAAAACGTCTGAGGTGGGCTCTTGGATTGCTGAAAACATAAAATAATACAGATATGTCAAGCATTGATTGGGACAAGTTGGGCTTTGACGCCTACAGGACAAGGACCGTCGTCTATTCCCACTACAAGGACGGCCGCTGGTCTCCCGCGGAATCCACGGAGACATTCTCTTTCACCTTCGACCCCTTCGCGCAGGTCTTCCATTACGCGATTTCCTGCTTCGAGGGCCTCAAGGCTTTCACCCAGAAGGACGGACGCGTGGTAATCTTCCGCCCGACGGAGAATGCGGCCAGGATGGCGCGCACGGCCAATTATCTCGGCCTCCCCGTGCCCGACAAGGATATGTTCATCTCGATGTGCGAGGAGTGCATCAGGGGCAACCTGGAGTTCCTTCCCCCTTACGGCCACAAGGCCTCCCTGTACCTGAGGCCCCTGCTCGTGGGAATGCATCCCCAGATGCAGCTCGTGCCCTATCCCGAGGCCATTTTCGCCGTTATGTGCGCCCCTGCGGGCTCGTACTACGGAGAGCATCTGAAGTCCTTCTCCGCCGTCATTCCGGGCAACTACGACCGTGCCGCGCCGAAGGGTTCGGGCAGTTACAAGATCGGCGCGAACTATGCCGGCACCTTCAAGCCCTACAAGACGGCGCACGACCAGGGATACACCGAACTCCTGTACCTGAATTCCGGAACGAGGGAGTTCGTGGACGAATTCGGCTCCTCCAACTTCTTCGGTATCAGGGGGAACAGTTACATCACCCCTCTCTCCGACAGCGTCCTTCCCTCCATCACCAACAAGACGCTTCAGGAAGTTGCCGCTGACTTCGGGATGAAGGTCGAGAAACGTCCGGTGCCCGTCGACGAACTGGACACCTTCGAGGAGGCAGGCGCCTGCGGGACCGCCGTGGTCATCACGCCTATGTCCCACATCGACATGAAACCCGTCCTCGAGGAGGACGCCATCAGCCGTTCCTTCCGCTTCGTCCCCGACGGGGTGGTGGGCCCGGTCTGCACGAAACTTTACAAGAGGATAACCGGCATCCAGTTCGGCGAGGAGGAAGACATCCACGGCTGGTGCCATCCGGTGAAACTTTGACATTATGGAGAACCTTTTGATTCCCGCGGGATACACCCCGCTTCTGGACAGCCACCAGACGGAAACGGCCATCAAAGAAATTAAAGATTTCTTTCAAATGAACCTGTCTTCCGAGCTGAGGCTCAGGAGAGTAACCGCACCACTTTTCGTACTTCAGGGACTTGGCGTGAACGACGATCTCAACGGAGTGGAGAGGGCCGTGACCTTCCCCATCAAGGATATGGGCGACAGGAAGGCTGAGGTGGTCCACAGCCTTGCGAAATGGAAGAGGCTCACCCTTGCGGAATATGAGGTGGAGCCCGGCTACGGGATATATACGGATATGAACGCCATCCGGGCCGACGAGACCCTCGACAACACCCACTCTCTCTATGTGGACCAGTGGGACTGGGAGAAGGTGATGACCCGGGAGCAGAGGAACCTGGATTATCTGAAGGACACCGTCAGGAGGATATACTCGGCTATCCTGAGGACCGAATACCTTGTGTATGAGAAATATCCGTCCATCACTCCTTCGCTGCCCCCTGATATTACCTTCATCCACGCGGAGCAGCTCAGGCGCCGCTATCCGGGCCTTTCCCCCAGGGAGAGGGAGGACGCGGTGACCAGGGAGTTCGGTGCGGTGTTCGTGATCGGCATCGGAGCCCCCCTGGGCGACGGCAGGAAGCACGACGGCAGGGCCCCGGACTACGACGACTGGTCCACTCCGGTTTCTTATCCTACGGAAGACGGGGGCACCGAGTCATTGCCCGGCCTCAACGGGGACATCCTCGTCTGGAACGACGTCCTTTCCCGCAGTTTCGAGCTTTCCTCGATGGGAATCCGCGTCGACAGGGAAGCCCTCCTGAGGCAGCTGAAACTTGAAGGGAAGGAGGAAAGGGCCGGCCTGTATTTCCATAAGAGGCTGATTTCAGGTGATTTACCCCTCTCCATCGGCGGAGGCATCGGACAGTCCCGCCTCTGCATGCTCTTCCTCAAGAAGGCCCACATCGGTGAGATCCAGGCCAGCATCTGGCCGGAGGAGATGAGGAAGGTCTGCAGTGAGAACAGTATCCCCCTGATCTGATAAATGTCAGGAGAAATTGGTATTTTTGCATTTATGGACAATATGAAGGAAGGGAAAAGGCTGCTGCTGGGCGACGAGGCTGTCGCCCTGGCTGCCATAGACAGTGGGATATCAGGGGTTTACGCCTATCCGGGAACCCCATCCACCGAGATAACGGAGTTTATCCAGAAAGACCCCCTGGCAAGGGAAAGGGGAGTGCACAGCCGCTGGTGCACCAATGAGAAGACGGCGATGGAGGCCGCCCTTGGAATGTCCTATGCCGGAAAGAGGGCCCTCGTGTGCATGAAGCACGTGGGGATGAACGTCTGCGCCGATCCCTTCGTGAACAGCGCCGTGACTGGCGTTAACGGGGGACTCATAGTCCTCGTGGCCGACGACCCGTCGATGCATTCCTCGCAGAACGAGCAGGACTCCCGTTTCTACGGGTCGTTCGCGATGATTCCGGTGTTCGAACCCTCCTGCCAGCAGGAGGCATACGATATGGTAGGACGCGCCTTTGAACTTTCAGAAGAACTTAAGGTTCCAGTTCTTATGAGACTGGTTACCAGACTTTCACATTCAAGGGCTGAAGTGGTCCCGTCCGGTCCTCGCGAGGTCCTGCCCCTTCCAGTTTCGGACGACAGGGGATGGATCCTCCTCCCTGCGATCGCGAGGAGACAATACCTCAAACTGATAGACAAGCAGCCGGCGATGCTCGGCCTTAGCGAGGAGATCCCTTACAACAGCCTTACCCTTACGGGGAAGGGCGGCCTTGGAATCATCGCCTGCGGCATTGCATACAACTATGTAATGGAAGCCCGGCCCGAAGTCATCGGAGTGCTGAAACTCTCCTGCTACCCGCTTCCCGCCGGAAAGATCCGCGCCCTGGCCGCCGCGAGCGACAGGATACTCGTCATCGAGGACGGGCAGCCCTTCGTAGAACACGAGGTCAAGTCGATCCTCGGGGCTGATTATCCCGTGGAAGGCCGTCTGACAGGAGCGCTTCCGCGCACCGGAGAACTGACTCCGGACAGCGTCGGTAAGGCGGTCGGAAAGCCGACATACAGGCATTTCCCCGACGCATTGAACATCTCAGCCAGGCCGCCCCAGCTGTGTCCCGGATGCGGGCATAGGGACGTGTATGCGGCTCTGAACGAGGTGATTGCCGATTATGACAATCCCAGGGTATTCGGCGACATCGGCTGCTACACCCTAGGTGCCCTTCCTCCGTTCAGGACGCTTTCTTCCTGCGTGGACATGGGCGCGTCCATAACGATGGCCAAGGGAGCCGCCGACGCCGGAGTGCATCCCGCCATCGCCGTGATAGGGGACTCGACCTTTACCCACAGCGGAATGACCGGCCTGTTGGACGCGGTCAACTCCGGGGCGGACATCACAGTCCTCATCTCCGATAACCTCACCACCGCGATGACCGGCGGACAGGATTCCGCCGGAACCAGCAAATACGAAGGGATATGCACCGGTCTGGGAGTCGATCCCGTGCACGTGAGGGTGGTTGTCCCCCTGCCTGCCAAGATCGAGGAAATCAAGCAGATAATCCGCGAGGAAATAGCCTACAAGGGCGTTTCCGTGATAATAGCGAGGAGGGAGTGCATACAGTCCCTGAAGAGACATAACGCCGGAAAGAAATGAAAAAGGACATCATACTCTGCGGAGTGGGAGGACAGGGCATCCTCTCCATAGCCACCGTAATAGGGGAGGCCGCAACTGCCGCCGGCCTGCATCTGAAGCAGGCGGAGGTCCACGGAATGAGCCAGAGGGGCGGGGACGTCGAGAGCGACCTCCGTCTTTCCACCGAACCGGTTTCCAGCGACCTGATTGCCGAGGGAACGGCCGACATTATCCTTTCGATGGAGCCGATGGAGGCCCTCCGTTATCTCAGATACCTTTCCCCCGGCGGAGCCGTCATCACGGCTTCGGAACCCCTCGTGAACATCCCCGACTATCCCGACAGGGTGGCCCTCCTCGCCGAGGTGAAAGCCCTTCCTGACGTCACCATATGCGATATTTCCGCCCTGGCGAAGGAAAGCGGGAACGCCCGTGGGGCCAATATGGTCCTCCTGGGAATGGCCGCGAAAAGGTTGGAGATAGTGTCTCCCGCCGAACTCAGGGAAGCCGTGGCGAGGGTGTTCGCACCGAAGGGTGAGGCCGTAGTGGCTGCGAACCAGGCGGCGTTCGACCTCGGGATGGACGCAGCCGAAAAGAGAAGGATATGAGGATTTTTACAGAAGAACAGGTAGCCGGGGCTTGCAGGGAGATGGCGGTAGCCGATCTCTCGAATGCCACCATAGGGGAGGTGCTCCTGGTTTCCCAGTATCTGGAGAGGACCACGGGCATCCCTTTCATCCGTATGGACCAGGGATCCCCGGGCCTCCCGGTGAACCGGTACGGGGTGGAGGCGGAGAAGAAGGCGCTGGACGCCGGAGTGGGCAGCCAGTACCCCGCCGCGGCCGGCATCCCCGAACTGAAACAGGCTGCGAGCGATTTCATCAAAGCATTCATAGACATTGACATACCTCCTCTCAATTGCATTCCTACTACAGGTTCCGTAGCGGCTTCGTTCGGGGCCTTCATAGCCTGCACCCAGAGGATTCCAGGCAAGGACAAGGTGCTCTTCATCGACCCCGGATTCCCCATCCAGAAATCCCAGCTCAGGGTGCTCGGCATAGGGTGGAAGGAATTCGACGTATTCTCCTGCCGCGGAGCGGCTCCCCTGAAGGAGAAACTCGAGGAGATGATGGCGGACGGAGATGTCGCCGCCATAGTCTATTCCAATCCTAACAATCCCGCCTGGATATCCCTGGAAGAGGAGGAACTGAAGGTTATAGGGGAGGCGGCCACCCGCCACGACGCAGTGGTGATGGAGGACCTGGCATATTTCGGGATGGATTACCGCCGTGACCTCGGAAAGCCGTACCGGCCTCCTTTCGTGAGGACGGTAGCCCGTTACACCGGCAATTATATCTTGATGCTGTCCTCCTCGAAGATATTCAGTTACGCCGGGCAGAGGATCGCCCTCTGCTGTATCAGCGATTACCTTTTCCACAAGGTCTATCCCGCCCTTGCCGAGAGGTACCGCGACGCCGGGGTCTTCGGACAGACGCTCACCGCCTCCATCCTCTATATGATTACCAGCGGCTGCACCGCTACCACCCAGTACGGCTACGCGGAGATGCTCAGGCGCTCGGTTGAGGGGGAGATCGATTTCGTCGAGGACACCAGGGAATATGAGCGCAGGGCCCGCAGGATGAAGGATATATTCGTTTCGCACGGTTTCAGGATCGTCTATGACAGGGACGTTACGGAGGCCGTCGGCGACGGATTCTTCTTCACCATCGGGTACGGCGACCTCTCGGGGGAGCAGCTCGTGGTTGAACTTATGTATTATGGAATAAGCAGCATCTCGCTTGGAACGACGGGAAGCCGCCAGAACGGGGTGAGGGCCTGCGTGAGCAGGATGAGGGAAGACCTCTTCCCCGTACTGGACGAAAGGCTGCGACTGTTTGAAAACGAACATAACAAAATATGATCTGGAACGAACATAAAGAGACGATGTCGCGCGATGAACTCAGCGCGATGCAGGGACACCGTTTGCACAAGATGGTGGATTATGTCTACCACAATGTCCCTTTCTATCGTAAAAAGCTTCAGGAACTTGATCTGATCCCTGACGACATCCGCACCATAGAGGACATAGTCAAGCTTCCTTACACTACCAAGCAGGATCTGAGGGACAACTATCCCTACGGCCTCCAGGCCGCGCCTCAGAGCGAAATAATCCGTATCCACGCTTCTTCGGGAACCACCGGAAACCCCACCATAGTGGGCTATACACGCAGGGACGTCGAGATATGGGCCGAGTGCATGGCCCGCTGCCTCACCGCCTACGGTATGACCAGGGACGACACTTTCTCCGTTTCCTACGGCTACGGCCTCTTCACCGGAGGCCTCGGCGCCCATTACGGGGTTGAGAAAGTCGGGGGAGCCGTCGTGCCCGCCTCCACCGGCAACACCGAGAAGCATATCCGCCTCATCCGCGACCTAGGCATCGACGGCATAGCCTGCACCCCTTCCTATGCCCTCCACCTCGCCGAGGTGATGGAGAACCTAGGAATCGACAAGAAGGACATCAAACTCCGCATAGGTGCTTTCGGTGCAGAGCCCTGGACCGAGAACATGAGGCAGGAAATCGAGAGCCGTCTGGGCCTCAAGGCCTATAACCTCTACGGTCTCAGCGAGATAATGGGACCTTGCGTGAGCTTCGAATGCGAATGCCAGAGCGGTTCCCACATCAACGAGGACCATTTCTATCCCGAAATCATCGACCCCAACACCCTCGAACCCCTCGGCAGGGGCAAGCAGGGGGAACTGGTGTTCACCACCCTCACCAAACAGGGAATGCCCCTGCTGCGCTACCGTACGAGGGACCTCTGCAGCCTTATAGAAGGCGACGACTGCCCCTGCGGCAGGACGATGGTGAGGATGAGCCCGGTGATGGGAAGAAGCGACGACATGCTCATCATCAGGGGTATAAACGTATTCCCTTCGCAGGTGGAAAGCGTCATACTGGACATTCCGGAGTGCGCCCCGCGCTACCTGCTCATCGTGGACAGGGTGGACAATCTCGACACCCTCACGGTGCAGGTGGAGATGCGGCCGGAGTATTTCGCCGGAGCGGACAACATCGACGCCATCACCGACCTTGCCAAGAAGGTTGCGTTCAAACTGCGCAGCGTCCTGAGCGTCAACGCCCTGGTGAAGATCCGCCAGCCGGGTTCGCTGGAGCGGAGCATGGGCAAGGGAAAATATGTGATAGACAACCGTATATTGAAATAAAATGGGTTACAGCAAGTTTTTCAATCCTGAGGAAACCCTCGACAGGGCGGGCATCGAGGCCCTGCAGACGGAGCGTCTGCGGGCGACCGTCGCCCACTGCATGGGTTCCGAATTCTACCGGAAGCGATTCCGGGAGGCCGGCATTTCCGCCGGAGACATCCGCACCCTGGACGACCTGCAGAAGATTCCTTTCACCACTAAGCAGGACCTCCGGGACACATATCCCTTCGGTATCGCCTCCATTCCTCTCTCGGAGTGTGCCAGGCTGCATTCATCCAGCGGCACTACGGGCAATCCCACGGTGATCCTCCATTCGAAGAAGGATCTTGAACAGTGGGCGAACGCCGTGGCCCGCTGCCTGTGGATGGTCGGATGCCGTCCGGATGACGTGTTCCAGAATTCCTCCGGATACGGGATGTTCACGGGAGGACTCGGCTTCCAGTACGGGGCGGAGCTCCTCGGGATGCTCACCGTCCCCGCCGGCGCCGGAAACACGCTGCGCCAGATCAAGTTCATCACCGATTTCGGCACGACCGTGCTGCACGCCATACCTTCCTATGCATCACGCCTTTATGAGGTTATGTGCGAGAAGGGGATAGACCCGAGGAGGGATACGAAACTCCGCATCCTCGCCATCGGCGCCGAGCCTCACAGCGAGGACACCAGGAAGAGGATCGAGGAGATGTTGGGGGTGAAGGCTTACAATTCCTTCGGGATGTCGGAGATGTGCGGACCCGGAGTGGCCTTCGAGTGCCCCGAACAGAACGGAATGCACATCTGGGAAGACTATTACATAGTCGAGATCATCGATCCGGAGACCCTCAAGCCCGTTCCTGAAGGGGAAGTGGGGGAACTGGTTCTGACCACGATAAACCGCGAGGCGATGCCCCTTCTGCGCTACCGCACGAGGGACCTCACCCGCATACTCCCGGGGGAATGCCCCTGCGGAAGGCATCACAAGAGGATCGACCGTATCAGGGGCCGCAGCGACGACATGATCATCCTCAAGGGAGTCAACATCTTCCCCATCCAAGTGGAGCAGGTGCTGATGCAGTACAACGAACTGGCCTCCGACTACCTGATAACCCTCGACACCGAAGAGGGCAACGACAGCATGACCATCGAGGTGGAACTCGCCAACAGCTTCATCGACGATTATTCGGCCCTCCAGAGGCTTGAAAGGAACATCGTACGGATGCTGAGGGACGAGATCCTTGTGACTCCGAAGGTCAAGTTCGTGCCCAAGGGAAGCCTGCCACAGAGTGAGGGCAAGGCCGTGAGGGTCCGTGATTTGAGAAAAAAATATTAAAAAAGCATACGCCATGACCATACATCAACTTTCCATTTTCATAGAGAACAAGGCCGGGACCCTTGTCGCCCTTCTCCGCCAGTTGAAAGAGGCCGGAATCCAATTGATTGCTTCAACTATTTCTGACACTGTGGATTACGGTATATGCAGAATCATCTGCAGCGAGCCGGTGAGGGCCTACGAGTTCCTCAAGGAGGCCGGTGTGGCCGTGTCCCTGTGCGAGGTGATCGCCGTCGAGCTCGACGACGAGCCCGGAAGGGCGGCCGACGCCATCGGTGTCCTCTCGGACGAGGGGCTGAGCATAGCCTACCTTTATTCCTTCCTGCTCGGAGGAAAGGGTGTCCTCGTGTTCCGCACCAACGACAACGTCAGGGCCGTCGAAGCCCTTCAGAAAGGCGGGCAGAAACTCATCCTCGAGAAAGATCTCTCGCACCTTCTCTGACAGTAACCTATGGTCGGAACCATAGTAAATACCGCCTGCATAGTGGTGGGGACCCTTGTGGGGAGCGCCCTCAAGTCCCGCCTGAGCGAGAAGCTGCAGAACGCGCTGTATGGCGCCCTGGGCCTTGTAACCCTGGCCCTGGGCGCCAATATGTGCGTCCGGAACTTCCCCAAGAGCGAGTTCCCGGTGCTTTTCATCGTGAGCATCTGCCTTGGTGCGGTGGCCGGCTGGGGGCTAGACATTTCCGGCCGGATAGAAAGGGCGGCGGAGAAGCATAACGTTTCCCGTCTCGTCCAGGGCCTCACGACCGCCTGCCTTCTCTACTGCATAGGCACACTTTCGATCGTGGGTCCCATAATGAGCGCCGTATATGGCGATAACACCTACCTATACACCAACGCCACCCTCGACCTCGTTTCATCTACGGTTTTCGCCGCAACCTACGGCATAGGGATGGTCTGGGGAGCCCTGGTCCTTTTCTGCTGGCAGGGGAGCATCTATGCGATAGCGTATTTCCTCAACAGCGCCGATTTCATTCCCGAGGCCCTTATGGCCGAGATTTCCATAGTCGGCGGCCTCCTTCTGTTGTCCTCGGGCCTTTCCATATTGAAAATCAAGGACCTCAAGACGGTCAACATGCTGCCCGCCCTTTTGGTCCCGATCCTTTTCTATCTGATTAAGGGTCTGTTTTGAACTGACCGTCAGGCCTTGTCCCTGTCAGCGAGTTCGATGTACCTCCGTTCGTTCATCAGGTTCTTGTAGGCGGGCCTGATGATCCTGGATTCGCCGAAGTTAAGTTCTTCGATCCTGTGGGCGCACCAGCCGACGATCCTTGCCATCGCGAAGATGGGGGTGTAGATTTCCTCGGGAAGCCCAATCATCTCATATATGAAGCCGGAATAGAAGTCGAGGTTGGCGCACACCGGCCTCTTCATGTTCTTGTGCTTCTTGATGCATTCCTTGCCCCTTTCCTCGATCTTGCATAAGAAGTCATATTCCTTTTCGCGGTCTTTCTCGGCTGCGAGTTTTCCGGCGAGCTGCTTCAGGGACTCGGCCCTGGGGTCGCTGTAGGTATAGACGGCGTGCCCGAGGCCGTAGATCAGGCCTGACTTGTCGTAGGCCTCCTTCTTGAGCATCTTTATGAGGTAGGAGTCTATCTCGGTGTCGTCCTCCCAGTTCTTTATCGCCTTGCACAGGTGGTGGAACATGTCCGAAACCATTATGTTGGCGCCTCCGTGGAGTTTTCCCTTGAGGGAGCCGATGCCCGCGGCGATGGAGGAGTAGGTGTCGGTGGTGGTGGAACTGGTGACCCTCACCGTGAAGGTGGAGTTGTTACCTCCGCCGTGTTCGGCCTGGGTGATGAGGAGAAGGTCCAGCATCCTCGCCTCGAGGTCGGTGTATTTGTTCTTCAGCATATAGAGGAAGTTCTCCGCGAGGGATATGTCTTCCCGGGGATGCCTGATGTGAAGGCCCCTGCCCTGGAGGGAATGGCGGTAGGAGTTGAAGGCGTAGGCGATGATGGTGGGGAATTTGGCGATGAGGTCGATGGACTGCCTCATCAGGTTGTCCCTGGATATGTTGTCGGGGTCGGGGTCGAAGGTGTACATCTCCAGGACGCAGCGCGCCAGGATGTTCATTATGTTCGATCCCTCCAGGTCTATGATGTGGACGAGGGAACGGTGGTCGAGGGCCATTTTGGAGTTGAGGAGTTCGGTGAAGGCGTCAAGTTCCTCACGGTCGGGGAGTCCACCGGTGAGGAGGAGGTAGGCGGTTTCCTCGAAGCCGAACCTCTTGTCGCGGAGCAGGGGGGCGACCAGCTGCTTGAGTTCATATCCCCTGTAGAACAGTTTTCCTTCCGTGGGGGTGAGGGAGCCGTCCGGCTGCCTCTCATATCCCACGACGTTTCCGACGTTGGTAAGTCCGACGAGGACTCCCGATCCGTCTTCGTTCCTCAGGCCCCTCTTCACCCCGTACTGGGTGAACAGGTTGCTGTCTATCCTGCAGGCCAGCTTGGACATCTCGCCCATCTTGTACACCAGAAACTCTTTATTCATCTTCTCTCGTTTTATTTGTCCATATTATCATTGATCACCCGGCGATGAATCCCTTCAGGATTTCCCCGAACTCCCTGGTACCCACGCCCTTGCCCGCACCTGAGAGGTCAGGCGTGGTCCTCCCTTCCCTGAAGGCGCGCTCCAGGGCGGAGGTGATGAGTCCGGCCGCCTCCTTCCATCCCAGGTACTCCAGCATCATCACCGCGGAGAGGATGAGGGAGCAGGGGTTGGCGAGGTTCTTCCCGGCGATGTCGGGGGCCACTCCGTGTGTGGCCTCGAAGATCGCGTGGCCGCTGTCGTAGTTGATGTTGGCCCCTGGGGAGATGCCAATTCCTCCCACCTGGGCGGCCAGCATGTCGGAGACGTAGTCGCCGTTGAGGTTGAGGGTGGCTATCACGCTGTACCTCTCGGGGTGGAGGAGGGCGTTCTGGAGGAAGGCGTCGCAGATGCAGTCGTTGACCTCCAGTTTCCCTTCGTCCAGGTATTTGCCGTATTCATTCCGGGCCAGGGCGTATCCCCAGTCGCGGAATCCGCCTTCGGTGAATTTCATTATGTTGCCCTTGTGGACCAGGGTTACGGTCTTCCTTCCGGTGGATATCGCATACTCGATGGCGCTGCGCACGAGCCTTTCCGACCCTTCCCTGGACACGGGTTTCACACCATAGGCCGAGGTCTGCGGGAACCTGACCTTCTTCACACCCATCCCTTCCCTCAGGAAGGCGCCGAACTTTTCGGCCTCAGGGGTTCCGGCGGCCCACTCTATCCCGGCGTAGATGTCTTCGGTGTTCTCCCGGAACACGCACATATCCACCCTCTCAGGGTGTTTTACAGGGGATTTCACCCCATCGAAATACCTCACCGGCCTCTGGCAGACATACAGGTCCAGGGTCTGGCGGAGGGTTACGTTGAGGGAACGGATACCCTTGCCGACGGGGGTCATCAGCGGCCCCTTGATTCCCACCAGATATTCCCTGAAGGCCTCCAGGGTTGAATCCGGCAGGGGAGTGCCGTTCTTCTTGACCGAGGCTTCCCCGGCGTCCAGCTCCATCCATCCGATCTTCCTTTCCCCTCCGTAGGCCTTGTCCACGGCGCAGTCGACCGTTTCCCTGCAGACGGGGGTTATCTCGGCGCCTACGCCGTCTCCCGTTATGAAGGGGATGGTTGGATTGTCAGGGACGACGAGGCGTCCGCCTTCTTTTATGATCTTTGCCATAGGGCTTTATAATTTCTGTTCTTTCAAATGGTTGAGGGCGCTGCCGGCCTTGAACCAGGCGATCTGTTCTTCGTTGTAGGTGTGCAGGACGGTGATGCTCTCTCTGCTTCTGTCGGAATGGCTGAGGACTGCCGTAAGGGGTGTGGAAGGGGCGAAGGAGTCCATCCCGACGATGGATATCAGGTCGTCTTCGCGGACCTTGTCGTAGTCGGAGGGGTCGGCGAAGGTTAGGGCCAGGACTCCCTGTTTCTTGAGATTGGTCTCGTGGATCCTTGCGAAACTCTTCACAAGGACGGCCTTGACCCCCAGGAAACGGGGTTCCATCGCCGCGTGCTCCCTGCTGGATCCCTCCCCGTAGTTGTCTTCGGCGACCACGATGGAGGAGAGACCGATCCCCTTGAAGCAGGCAGCCGTATCCGACACCCTGCCGTATTCACCCTTCAGGGGGTTGAAGACGCAGTCCGTCTTGTCGTTGAAGGCGTTCGTCGCCCCCATAAGCAGGTTGGCGGATATGTTCTGCAGGTGTCCCCTGAACCTCAGCCACTTCCCGGCCGGGCTGATGTGGTCGGTGGTACATTTCCCCTTTACCTTGATAAGGAGCCTGAGGCCCTTCAGGTCGCCTCCGTCCCAGGCAGGGAAGGGGGCCAGCAACTGGAGTCTCTCCGAATCCGGTGATATGCTGATCTTTATCGCCTCCCTTTCCTCAGGTCCGGGGGCTTCGCTTTCCTTCGGCTTGTCGATGATATTGCCCTTCGGGAACACGTCGCCGCAGGGAGGGGAGAGGAGGACCTTGTTCCCGTCCCTGTCTTCGACGGAGTCGGTCAGGGGGTTGAAATCCAGCCTTCCCGACACCGCTGTCGCCGCCACCATTTCGGGGGAGCAGACGAAGGCGTATGTGGTGGGGTTGCCGTCGGCGCGGGAGCGGAAGTTGCGGTTGAAGGAGGTCACGATCGAGTTGGGGGCCATTTCGGAAGGGTCGGAATACCTGGCCCACTGCCCGATACAGGCTCCGCAGGCGCAGGTCATTACCTCGGCCCCGGCCTTTTCCAGAATGTCCAGTATCCCGTCTTTGCGGGCAACTTTCAGGATCTGTTCGGACCCGGGATTGACGAGTAACCTGGTCTTTACGGGGATATTCTTATCAAGGGCCTGCTTCAGGACCGATGCGGCCCTGGACAGGTCTTCGTAGCTGGAATTCGTGCAGGAGCCTATCAGGGCGGCCTCAACGTCAGCAGGGATGCCGCTCTCGCGGATGAAGTCTTTCATCGTACTGACCGGGTGGCCGGCGTCCGGGGTGAACGGGCCGTTGAGGTGGGGCTCCACCGCACCGAGGTCGATGCGGATGACGTCGTCGTAATATGCCTCGGGGTTGTCCAGCACCTCCGGATCGGCCCTGAGTTCCTGTGAAACGGAGTCGCATAGCGCCGCGATGCCGGCCCTGGCGGTTTTCCTGAGGTATTCTCCCGTGCGGCCGTCATAGGGGAAGATGGAGAAGGTGGCCCCGAGTTCGGCTCCCATATTGCAGATGGTGGCCCTTCCCGTGGCGGAGATGGAATCCACCCCTTCTCCGAAATATTCGAACACCCGGTTCGTGCCTCCCTTCACCGTAAGCATCTCAAGCAGAGTGAGTATCACGTCCTTGGGGGAGGCCCAGCCACTAAGTTTCCCGGTCAGTTCCACTCCTGTTATCTTCGGAAGTTTCAGCTCCCAGGGCTGTCCGGTGAGAACGTCCACCGCGTCCGCCCCGCCGACGCCTATCGCTGCCATTCCGAGTCCTCCGGCGTTGGGGGTGTGGGAATCGGTCCCGATCATCAACCCTCCGGGGGAGGCGTAGTTTTCGAGCACCACCTGGTGGATGATGCCCTCTCCGGGGGCCCAGAAATCGATTCCGTATTTAAGTGCCACGTCGTGGAGGAAGGAATAGATCTCCCCGTTGGCCTTTTCAGCCCGTGGAAGGTCCTTCTCGAGGCCGTCTTTCGCCACGATGAGGTGGTCGCAGTGGATGGAGGCTGGCACGGCGACGGAGTCCTTGCCTGCGTTGAGGAACTGCAGAAGGGCCATCTGTGCCGTAGCATCCTGCATCGCCACCCTGTCCGGGGCGAATTTCAGATAGGAGATGCCGCGTTCCGGCTTTCCATCGAGGTCTCCGGGGGAGCACAGGTGCGAGAACAGGACCTTCTCGCAGTAAGTCAGCGGCCGGCCCAGGATTCTCCTTGCCTCTCCGGTCCTGGAAGGCAGGTTGGCGTATAGGTTATTGAAGGCAGTCATTCCAGTTCGTTTCAGGACAAGATAGGAAAAATATCGGAGAGGACAATAGAATATTCAAAATATTTTATATTTATTCGTTTTAACTGAATAATTATTTAAAAATATTATAGCCGATTTTATTATATTTGTGCAATTCAACTCAGCCGTATGGATAAATCATTATTCAAGGTCACCCTGTGTTTCGGGTTTTTCCTCTCTTCCCTATTTGGGTCGTACGCCCAGGATACCCTCAGGACATCCGACGTCAGGGTGCGGGATCCCTTCGTCATCGTTTCAGAGGGGAAGTATTACATCATCGCCTCCGACCGACCTGGGCTGAAGGCCTACGAGAGTTCCGACCTGAAGAACTGGGTGCCGAGGGGAAGGGTTTCCGAGATGCCTGACGGCTACCTTGGAATCGACGACTGGTGGGCCCCGGACACTTATTTTTACAGGGGACATTACTATGTGTTCGTCACCGTCGCAAATCACGATAAGGGCATCCTGCGCGGGACGACGGTGCTGAAATCCGACGGGGGAGTGCTGGGACCGTACAGGCCGGCGTTTCCGAAGAAGAAACTCTACGCCACCCCGAAGGGATACCAGTGCCTGGACGGCTCGCTGTACATCGACGGGAAGGGAAGGCCCTGGATGATCTATTGCGTGGAATGGAACGGGCCGAACGTGGAGAATGAGATAGGGGAGGTCTGGGCAATCAGGCTGAAGAAGAACTTCAAAGGCACCAGAGGCAAGGGAAGGAGGCTTTTCAAGGCTTCCGAGGCCCCCTGGATTCGCCACGACGGGTCGATGGTCACCGACGCCCCTTTCATAATCACCGACCCTTCGACGGGGAATCTGATAATGATATGGTCGAGTTTCGGACCTGAGGGGAGTCCCCGTTACCGGGTTGGGCAGGCCGTTTCCGAGAAGGGTCTTTTCGGGCCCTGGAAGCATATCGAGAAGCCCATCCTGGACGAGGACGGAGGGCACGCGATGGTGTTTACCGACCTGGATGGCCGGATGAAGATGTCGTACCACCGTCCCAACTCCCGCACTGAAACCCTTACCATCAGGGATGTGGCCGTCCGGAACGGATTGATAGAGGTAATAGATGAATAAATATCCATTTGATATGAAAAAGATTTGGATAGGAACCCTTGCGGCCCTGCTGCTGTGCGCCTGCGCCACGATCTCCCGCAACACTGTCAGGACCGTTTCTACCACCGACGATTTCAGCGACTTCGTAACCCTGACCACAGCCGTCCCGGATGCCATCCTGGAGATCCGCTATTTCAGCACCTACAACTTCGTGGGCACCCGTATCGACGGTTACCTCGAGCCCACGGCTCTCTTCACAAGGAGGGCTGCCGACAGCCTGAGGGCGGTCAGCGACGAACTGAAAGCCAAGGGATACCGCATCAAGATCTTCGACGCCTACAGGCCCCAGAATGCCGTGGACCACTTCGTCCGCTGGGCCGCCAATGTGCCTGACACCTTGATGAAACAGTATTTCTATCCTGACCTGGACAAGAGCGTCCTTTTCGAGCAGGAATACATTATGGAGAAGAGCGGGCACACCCGCGGCTCCACCGTTGACCTCACTCTATTCGACATGGCAACCGAGAGGGAATTGGATATGGGCGGCACTTTCGACTGGTTCGGCCCGGAAAGCCATCCCGATTTCTGCGGCAACCCTGACACGGGAGAGTATACGGGAGACAACTCCAAGAGTCCCGCGGGCAGGTCGATCACTCCCGAGCAGTTCGAGAGAAGGATGATCCTCCGCCGGGCTATGCTGAATCACGGCTTCAAGGCCCTGGACAGCGAATGGTGGCACTTCACCCTCCGCGACGAACCCTATCCCGACACCTATTTCACCTTCCCCGTCCGGCAGCTGGACTGAATTGTTCTTCCAAATGAAAAAATCGCTTCTTGCCGGCCTCCTGGCCGTCATCTTCCTTTCCGGATGCAGGGAATCCGCCGACCTCCCTATGGTGGTAGCACACCGCGGATGCTGGCTTATGGACGGTAATGAATTCTATATCAACGAGAACTGCCTCGCAGGGGTTAAGATGGCCGCCCGGTATGGCTATCCCGCCGTGGAGATAGACGTCAAATACACCCTCGACAGTGTGATGGTCATAATGCACGACGGGACCATCAACCGTACGATGCGCCTGGCGTCGGACTATGGCGAGATTCCCGAACCGGTGCGTGTGGAGGACGTCGCCTTCGATGAGCTCCGCACCAAATACGTCCTGGAATCCACCGACCCGGCTCTCAGGACACCGATACCCACTCTTAAGGAAGAACTTGAGGCCTGCAGGGAATACGGCGTTATCCCGATGCTCCACAGCGATGTGGTCGAGTCCTATGCCCTGGCGGCGGAGATGTTCGGAGACGGGTGGATAGCGTTCGACGGAGGAGTGGCTTCCAAGGCCCGTGAGTTCTCCGGCTGCCTTGTCCTTGTCGACCCGGGCACCTGGCCCGCCGGAAAAACGATAGAGTATCTGAAATCCGTCGGCGGGCGGGCCGGAATGAGCACGATGAAATACGATATGCTGGACGAGGACTACATCTCAGCCGTCAGGGATGCCGGTTTCGAAGTCCAGGCTTCCATCTTCCCCACGCCGCACGAAGAACGCGCGGTGCGCGACGGGGTGTCCATCCAACTGTCCGATTTCTATTGGCTTCCTGCGAAAGGCGTCGGAAAGAAGGCGGCATTCTGGAAAGCTGCCATTTCCGACGGCGGGGAATTGTCCTGGACTCCTGATACGGGCAGGTTCGGGGATTTCATCGCATATACCCTCGACGTGACGTACATCGGTTCCCTGAAAATAGACCTCAACGGCAGGAAATACGACATATCCCGCGAGACTCCCGGAACCGAACACTTCGGGCTCAGGCTCTACAAGGATTCCCCTAAGGTCAGCATCCGTTCAGCCGGACCTGCGTCAGTTAAGGTCCGCGCCGAAGCCCGTGCGTTTGGAAAGAATGATTAGAATATGCCGAAACTGAGATTACCGGCCCGGATAAGGGCATTTAAGATATGGCGGATACTTGGCTTCCTGCCTTGGTCTGTCAAGAAAGACAAATCTAAGAAAGGGGGCTTCTACAAGGGCGCCTTTGACAGCATTCCATTCCTTAACGACGACGCCAAGCGTACCTTCGTCCACCTCCTGCTGCGTCCCGGCTATATGATCCGGGACTACATCAACGGCCAGCACGAGAGGTATCTTGCCCCGCTTACTTCCCTGATAATCTTCTATGCTTTCTTCGCACTGGTTTCGGCGATAGTCAATCCTGACTTCTCGGCGGGCAGGGGAACGGAGAAGGAGGAAGTACGGGCAGTCAAGGATTCCCTCAGGTTGGAGATTGCGAGGGAGAGGGGGCGGTCCGACACCCTTGCGACGCCTGATTTCCAGGAACAGTTCAAGAAAAATACCCTGAGACTGACTGAAGCCATCGCGATGCTGAGTCTCGACAGGCATCCGGAGATGGTCGATACGCCCGCCAAGGCGTCGCTGGCTGCACTGGAGAGCACGCTTCGCAGCCAGGGCGTCTACCTGTTCCTGGGGCAGTTCATCATCCTATGGCTGGCGATGTGGCTGGCCCTTAAAAGGAGTAAGCTCAGCATTTCGGCTTCCGCAGCCGCAGCGGCATATATCCTGTGCCAGTTCTGTTTCTTCATGTTCTTCTCCCTGTTCCTGTCAGGCGGGCACGAAGGGGAGATCGGAATCGGTCTGATGGGACTGCTGCTGACGGTGGATTATCACCAACTTTTCGGCACCGGATGGAAGAAGAGTTTTTGGCTGGCCGTTAGGACGGGGATATCCTATCTGTTCACTCTCATCATCCTCAGCATCTTCCTGGTGGGGCTCTTCTATCTGGTAGCGTCGTTGCTCTGAGCGGGGTCCGTTCCTGTTCGCCCTTTGGCCTTTCAGTGCGGGAGATGTCCCAAAAAACGTCAGAGTACCCTCAAAAACGGCCTTTTTTGCGGGAGATGTCCCTGTTTTAAGGACATCTCCCGCAGTAAACTGAAAAAGCACCGCGATTTGCGGTGCTTTCGGGGTGCCCGAGGTGGGAATCGAACCCACACGTCTTTAAGGGACAATGGATTTTGAGTCCATCGCGTCTACCATTCCGCCACTCGGGCCTGGGACGGTGCAAAGGTAATAATAAAAATGGAAATACGGTCAATGTGCGGCCCTCATTGCGTTGAGGACTGCCAGGACCGTCACTCCGACGTCGGCGAAAACGGCCATCCACATCGTTGCGAGGCCGAAAAAGGCCAGGCATAGCACCGCGACCTTCACGGCGATTGCGAACCAGGTGTTTTCCTTCGCTAGCCTCAGCGTGCGGCGGGCCTGGGCGATGGCGGTGGCAAGCTTGGAGGGCTTGTCGTCCATCAGCACCACGTCTGCTGCCTCTATGGCGGCGTCGGATCCGAGTCCGCCCATCGCTATCCCCACGTCAGCCCTTGCCAGCACTGGGGCGTCGTTGATGCCGTCTCCCACGAATGCCAGGGCATAGGGTGCGGTCTCAGACAGAAGTTCCTCCACTTTCGCCACCTTGCCGGCAGGGAGAAGCCCGGCGTGATATTCATTGATTCCTACCTCTTTGGCTACTTCGGCAGCCACTTCATCCTTGTCACCGGTGAGCATTACGAGGCGTTCGACGCCTTCTTTCCTGAGCGAGGCAACGGCCGGGGCAGAGTCTTCTTTCAAGGTGTCGGAGACCACGATGTGCCCGGCATATTCGCCGTCTATGGCCACGTGGACTATGGTCCCGGACTTGTGGCAGGGATGCCAGACGGCCCCGACGGCTTCCATCAGGGCGCTGTTGCCTACGCTGACGCTCCTGCCGTTCACCATAGCCGTAACTCCCTGTCCGGCGACCTCCCTGACATCGGTCACCGTGCATCCGTCGTCCTCGTTTCCGAAGGCTTCCTTGAGGCTGAGGGCGATGGGGTGGGTGGAATATCTTTCCACGTGTGCGGCCAAGTGGAGAAGTTCCCCGGCCTCGATCAGGTCAGGATGTATGGCGGTTACGTCGAATGAGCCGCGGGTGATGGTCCCGGTCTTGTCGAAGGCCATCGTACGTACCCTGGAGAGGGTTTCCATATAGTTGGAGCCTTTGATGAGGATACCCTTCCGGGATGCTCCGCCGATGCCGCAGAAGAAGGTGAGGGGTACGGAAATCACGAGGGCGCAGGGGCAGGAGACCACCAGGAAGGTGAGGGCCCTGTAGATCCAGGTTCCGAAGGTCTGGCCGTGGAAGAGAAAGGGAGGGAGGATCGCCACCGCCAAGGCGAGGCCGACTACCACGGGGGTATATATCCTGGCGAACTTGCTGATGAAGTTTTCGCTCCTGGACTTGTTGGAAGAGGCGTTTTCGACCAGGTCGAGGATCTTCGAGGCCGTGCTCTCCCCGAACGCTTTGGTGACCCTGGCCCTGATCATCCCGGAGAGGTTGACGCAGCCGGAGAGGATGTCGTCGGAAGGGCCTATGCTTCGGGGGACGCTCTCTCCCGTGAGGGCCACCGTATCGAGGCTGGAGGCCCCTTCAAGCACGATTCCGTCGAGGGGAACCTTCTCTCCCGGGCGGATGACTATGGTCTCTCCGACCTTGACATCTTCGGGGTTCACGTCCTCGACGCCCTCCCGTTCCACGTGTGCTATGTCCGGCCTTATGTCCATCAGGGCGGAAATGCTCCTGCGGCTCCGGTCTTCCGCCATATCCTCGAAGAGTTCCCCTATCTGGAAGAACAGCATCACCGCCACCGCCTCGGGAAACTGCGTCTGGGCTCCCGGCAGGAACCCGATGCAGAGTGCTCCGATGGTGGCGATTCCCATCAGGAAATCCTCGTCGAGGGGTTCTCCTTCGATGAGCCCTTCGGCCCCTTCCAGAAGGATGTCATATCCTATCAGGAGATAGGGGACCAGATAGACCAGCAGAAGCTGCCAGGTTTTCAGGCCCAGGGTGCGCTCCACGGCCACGGCTCCTGAGAGGAGGACGGCCGTCGCGATTATCCTTACGAGTTTATTTTTGTTTTCCTTTTCCATCTTGCTTTCGTTTACGTCGCAAAGGTAGGCAGAAAGCCCTGCCACCAGGTTGCAAAGTGAGGATGTGATATGAAAATTGAGTATATTTGTAGAGTATCGCAATTATGTCCAAAATGAAGCATTTGTTCCTTTGCATCGCCGTGGCCGGGGTCGCAGCGGTGGTAACGGGTTGTCGCAGGGATGGCCACATAATTGACATCGAGTCGGTTGTGAGGCAGTGCGACGTGATCCGCACCGAGTATGTCGACGGACCGGCCTTGCCTCTGAACCAGGCAAACGGGTATTTCGGGGGCAGTTTCTCCCAACTTGGCCTTCACGTCCGTCCGGACAACAGGGATTCCCTGCAGAAATACGGCAACACCACTTTCCTGAACGTTGACCGTTATTATAGGGGAAAGTTCAACATGGACTTCCTGGCGCCAGTGTGCCGCATATATTGGGGAGAGGAGTTCACCGGCATTTCCGACTATGTGCAGCACCAGTCTTATTATGACGGGACGATCACGACCAAGTTCTCGGCCGGAGGTGACGACATTTCCGTGACCAGCTGGTTCGATCCGGTGGACTACGATCAGGTGTGCTTCAAGTTCAATGTCGGAGGCGAGGGCCACGATGTCATAGTTGAGGCGGAAAAGGTGTTAAAACTCCATTATTCCCAGGAGGTTCCGCAGAAGGTGACGATAACCGGAGGGAACGGGTGCTGGAAGATGGACCTGGACCTGAAAGGAAAGAAGTCGGTATGTTATATATATTCGGATGCTCCAGCCAAGGTTGAGGACAACTGCCTGCGGCTGTCTGTTGCGGGAGACAGGTATGTCCGTATCGCATACTCCTCTCCTGTGGATACCGACGTTGAAAGATCACTTGCCCAGACTCAGGAGTGGTGGCACTCTACCTGGCAGGATTATGGCTTCCTGGAGTTTCCTGAAAGGGATGCGCAACTCATCTGGGTACGCAGCATGTATCTGCATATCTCTTCCTTCAGGGCCCAGAAAAAGGGGTTGCTGCCTCCGACCGGCTTCGCCGCCAACTGCTGGCCTTTCGCCTATTCCCAGGACCTTTCCTACATCGCCCCGGTGCTGTTCGCGACGGGACATTCCGATGTCATCAAGGCCTGGGCCGAGTATTATGCCGAGCGCGTCGAAGGGATGAAGGATTATGCGAAGAGGGTCTTCGGTGCCGAGGGGGCCTTCTGCCCCTGGGGATATCCCTATGGGAGTTTCGACGGCTTCCACGATCCGGAGGTGCCCAACCAGTATTATTATGAGATCCACAACGCCGCCTATATGGTGAGGATGGTGTACGAGGCCTCGCAGTACGTCGATGACGAGGAATGGACGAAGAAATACGCCGAGCCCATCATCCGCGAGTGCGCTGCCTTTTACAGGAGCATCTGTCATAAGGAGGACGACGGCCTGTGGCACATCTTCTCCAATCCCGGAATGGGCCAGGACGAGATGGGCGGGTTCAACCAGAAAGACTATCTCTGCGCCCTCTACAGCGCGAAGTATTGCTTCGAGAGGGCCGTGCTGATGGGGCTTGATCCGGACTGGACCTATTCGAAGATATTGAAAGAAGGGCTGGCCTTCCCCGTGCTGAAGTCCGGGAAGGGCTATTACTACGCCTGCCAGGGAAGCGGAGAGAAGGATTTCGGAATGCAGAAGCATCCGGTCCAGCTGAACGAACTGGCTTACCTGCCCACCGAACTGATTCCTTCCGAGGCGGCCGTCGCGGCCCACGACCACAGGTATGAGATCACCGAGAATGCCTCGGAACCTTTCTTCTGGGGCTGGACACTCGGAGAGTTCATGCTTTCGGACTCCCGCCTCGGTGACGTCGAGGGATGGAAGAAGGACTGGGGCAACATGGTCAAGTCGGAGAATGTCGATCCCGACCTCATCCAGGTCTATGAGGGGAGCAGGACCTGGGACATATCTTATTACGCCACCACCAACGGCCTGTTCCAGCAGTCGATGATCAACAACCTCGTCTGCGACTGGTACGGGAAGCTGGAAATCGCCAAATGCTATCCCTGGGAGGGCGTCACATACCTTAAGGACATATATTCCATCCTCGGAGTCAAGGTCAGCGGCAGCATGTCCCCGCACAGGGCAGACCTTACCCTGGAGGCCTGGAAGGACGCTTCCTTCCTCCTCGGGGACGAGGCTGTCAGGCTGAAAAAGGGAGAATCGATTGAAAGGATATTCAAGTATTAAATCCATCGCCATATGAAAAAGTTATCATTGCTTTTTACCCTTGCACTGCTGTGCTGCGCATCTTTCGCCCAGGACTACAGGACGATCCTGAACATACCCTATATCAGTTCCGCAGAGAAGGATGCCTACAGGAAGGAGAGGTGCAAACTGGACATCTGCTATCCGACCGGGGTGAAGGATTACAAGACCGTGGTGTGGTATCACGGAGGAGGCCTTACAGGAGGGGAGAAGCGTTTCCGCGAGGAACTGATGAACCAGGGATTCGCGGTCGTCGCCGTCAATTACAGGCTATATGGCAAGGGAGGGAAGAATCCCGATTATACGGTGGATGCTGCCGAGTCCCTCGCCTGGGTGTTCCGTCATATAGCGGATTATGGCGGAGACCCTGGAAAGATCTATGTGGCGGGCCATTCGGCTGGGGCATACCTGGCCCTGATGCTGGCCCTGGACAAGTCATGGCTGGGGGCCTTCGGCATCGACGCCGATGCGGTGAGATGGTATTTCCCCATAGGGGGACAGGCCACCACCCACTGCACCATCCGTGAGGAGATGGGGCTTCCGAGGTTCGAGGAGATTCCCATAATCGACAGGTATGCCCCTTTGAACAACGCGCGTAAGCTCGGGACGAAGATGACACTGTTCACGGCGGATCCGAAGATGGAACTCCTGGCCCGTTACGAGGAGAATCTCTACCTGAAGGCCATCCTCGAGGGAGTTGGCAATGACAGCATCCCTCTTTACAGGATGGAGGGCTACGACCACGTCGAGGCCGCCCATCCCGCCTGCATGCTCATCAGCAGGCTCGTAAACGCTGACGAATAAATAGGAATCATCCATTGATATGAAACGTATTCTTTGTTTCGTCATCCTTGCAGTTCTGTTGTGCTCCTGCACTGGCAAACCCCGGTACCGCCTGATCCACGACGATGACGGCGACTCCATCTGGCGGCCTTTCGCCAACGTTACCGAAGAGTATATCGACAGTCAGGTCGGTCTCGTGGCCGGAACAGGCGTGACCTCGTTCGCGGTCTGTGCGGGGAGCGACTATGTCCACTACGGGTCGCAGTATGCGGATTCTTCCTTCCTGAAGGATTCCGGGCTCAAGGAAAGGGGACTTGATTTTATCCGAACCGTCCTGGAAAAAGCCAGGGAAAAGGGCATGGAGCCGATCCTCACCTACAGGGTGAACGACCTGCATTTCACCGACACCCTGGATATGTCACAGGGGGACAGCAGGTTCTATATGTCCAAGTGGTGGTGGGACCATCCCCAGTTCTGGGTGAACGAGGATTTCGGATGGCACACGGTGGGAGCCTATGACTTCGCCCACAAGGAGGTGAGGGACCACAAGGTGGCGATGATGACAGAGCAACTGGAGATGTACGGTGATGTGGCGGAAGTTTATCTGATGGACTTCCTGCGCTTCTTCTGCTATTTCAAGCAGGGGCAGGGCAGGAATCACACCGCAGAAATGACTGATATGGTGCGTCAGATGAGGGCCGTCACGGACAGCATAGGCAAAGCCAAAGGCCATAAGATCCTGCTGGCGGCCAGGGTGGCTCCGGTGCTTGACGACGACCTGAGGGAAGGTCTTGATGTCAGGGAATGGCTGAAGGAAGGATTGGTGGATTTCCTCACCCTTGGAATACATATGTATGTAGACGGGAACACCCCTGTGGCAAAGTTCCGTAGAGACCTTGGCAAGGACCTGAATGTGCCCGTGTATGCCTGCGGCTGCAACATAATGTATAGTTACGATGACGACGAGATTATATCCGACGGAATGGTCCGGGGCTGGTGCTCGAGTGTCCTGGCGCAGGGGGCGGACGGACTCCAGAGCTTTAACTATTATACCGGACTGCGGAATCTTGAGGCCAATGTCCCTGAAGGGAGCCTGGTCAACAGGAGATTCCATATGGATATATACGAAGAACTGACTTCGTTGGATAAACTGGAAGGCCGCAACAAGATATACTGGCTTTCAGATGGCTCAAGGGAATACGGCCTGACTCCAAACACACCGCTGCCGCTGGAAATTGCCCCCGGAGGAGAAGGGGAAGCATTAATCTATGTCGGCGACATGATGAAGACTACGAGACCCGAAGAGGTGATTTTTTTCTTCCGCACAAGTGCCGACATGCCACTGGAAGTGACCCTGAACGGCAGGGATATCCTCAAGGAAGTGCCTGAATACAACGCCCTTTACGACCGTAACACCCATCTTTGGGACGGACAGGTCCAATGGGCCGTAACGTTCTCCTCCGATGCTTTGAGACACGGAGAGAACGTGCTGAGATTCAAGAATGCCGAGGGTGAAGGCCCTGTGAAAATAATCCGCACGGAACTCGCCTTGAAATATGGTCCGGTGGATCAGTACGGTTATTTCTAGACCAGTTTCGCGGGGACGGTGTTGTGTGCGAAAGCTTCCGCCGCGGGACATCTGCATTCGAGTCCGCGGAAGGCTTCCATAGGGCCGTGGAATTCTTCCATCGTCTCCTCAAGGTGTTGGCTCTCGTGGCAGTAGCAGGCCTTGTATTTCAGATCCCGCACCGAAGAGATGTCCACCCAGTCGGTGGGATGGAACAGTTGTGTCTGGACTCCGGTCATCACCTCGAAGAAATAGAGTTCGAAGCAGTGGTCAAGCCTTCTCCAGGCGTCGGCGACCAGGATGCCGCAGGCGGCGTGGTCCCGGTGCCCGTCTATGGGCCAGTGGGTTATGACGACGTCGGGTTTTTCCTTGCTGATCAGTTCCCTCATATCGGCGCGTCTCTTTTCGCTCACCTCGGTAGCCCCGTCTTCCTGGTCCATGAAGATATAGCGGGATCCCATGATTGCGCAGGCGGCAATCGCCTCCTTCGTGCGGGTGTCGGCGGCCACTTTCCGGTCCGTGAAACTTGAAGAGGCCTGCCCCTTGGTGAGGTACACGCAGGCCACGTCGTGTCCGGCCTTGGTCAGTAGGCAGATAGTCCCTCCTGCCGCCGTTTCGGGATCGTCGGGATGGGCTCCGATGACGAGGATCTTTTTCCTGTCCTTCTTATCTTTCGCGATGGCGGGGATTCCGCCCAGGATCGTCATTGCCGCCGTGCCGAGGCCGGCCTTGATCATCTCTCTTCTGTTCATGGTCTGAAATATGGTCTGTGAGTACGCGAAATTAGCCATATTTTAGATTTATCCCAAATTTTTGTAAGTTTGTACTATGGATGGAATTGAAAGGCAACTGCTTGGAAAGGGGGTCA
The DNA here is from genome assembly GCA_017427885.1 of Bacteroidales bacterium. Classification (GTDB taxonomy): domain Bacteria; phylum Bacteroidota; class Bacteroidia; order Bacteroidales; family UBA932; genus Cryptobacteroides. The sequence goes on along the minus strand of JAFRRW010000010.1, from coordinate 135,741 downwards.
AACCCACGGCTAACAGGATACTCGTTTACCGGGCCCTGGACGGGAAAGACCGTCCTCTGTGCCTCTCTGACCTTGAGACCGAATTGGACACCCTCGACAAGTCCAGCATCTTCAGGGTGCTGACGCTGTTCCTCGAGCACGACATCGTCCACGCGGTTGAGGACGGGAGCGGTTCCCTCAAATATGAACTCTGCTCGTTCCACGAGGGACATCCCGCCTTTGACGGCCACGTCCATTTCTATTGCGAGAACTGCCACAGGACCTTCTGCATAGAGGATGTTCCCATTCCTCCCGTTTCCGTGCCGGAAGGATATCACGCTCATTTCGTGAACTATATGATAAACGGCATCTGTCCCGGTTGCGGCAGGACCCTGGAATGAGAAGGCTGCTGCCACTGCTCCTGCTTGCTTCCCTGGCCCTTTTCTCCTGCCGGGGAAGGAGTGGAGGTTCCGGGACGGCTTCCACTTTGCCGGCTCCTGCGGCACCCGAGGTTTTGGATACGGCGAGTTTCTTCACCGTCAGTGAGATTCCCGATTTGGTCTTCGAAAGGATGCAGGGGAAATCCTTCAATTCCGGCACCACCGTGTCCAGGGAGGACCTCCGCTACCTGACCGTCCTTCACAAGAACTGGTCAGGGGAGACCCTCCGCGGGGAGATGGTTTGCAACAAAGCCATTGCGGAAGACCTCAGGGAGATTTTCCTGGAACTTTTCAAGGAGGGATATCCCATAGAGAAGATGAGGCTGGTGGACGATTACGGCGCGGACGACGAGGCCTCGATGACGGACAACAATTCCTCCTGTTTCAACTGCCGTACGATCAGCGGAACCAGAATGATTTCCAAGCATTCCCTGGGCCTGGCCGTGGACATCAACCCCCTCTACAACCCAGCGCTCAAGCACGGTATAGTCCGCCCTTCAGTTTCAAAGGCCTACACTGACAGGGAGAAGGATTTCCCCTATAAGATAATGCGCGGGGACGCCTGCCACAGGGCCTTCACCTCCCGTGGGTTTGTGTGGGGCGGGGGCTGGGCCAGTTCCAAGGACTGGCAGCATTTTGAGAAACGGATCGATTGAAATAATTGAGAATGAAAAGATTGCTTATTCTTGTCATCTCGGTGGCGGCAATTGCTGGTTGTTCTTCCGACAGACAGCCCGGAGAGTATGATTTCAAGAAACTAAACAGGCATGCGGCGGAGGAGTATCTCGTTCCCGTCCGTCCTGGAGACGCAGGTGCGAACCCTTTCTGGAACGAATTTGCCCTCAAGTTCATATATGCCCCCTCGTCCGCCGTCAAGGCCCTTGTGTTCATCCATAATATGAAAGACGAGGCCCTGGCCGACCAGATAGTGATTGTCCAGGACGGGCTTACGGGCTGGATCCCCACCTGCTGGCAGATCAGTTACGATTCCAGGGAATCTAACAGGATCTGGGTGAACTGCAGTTACTTCTGCGTCAAAACCATGCTTAAATTCGCCGAAATACTCGAACCATGAAAGAGATCTATCTTGCAGGAGGTTGTTTCTGGGGGACCGAACACTATCTGAAGCAGATCAGGGGAGTCCTATCTACCGAAACGGGATATGCCAACGGAAGGACGGTTAATCCGTCTTATGAGGAGGTGTATACCGACAGGACCGGCTTCGCGGAGACGGTGAAGGTGACATATGACCCTGAGGTGCTGTCGCTTGAGTTCCTTCTAGAATTGTATTTCAAGGCGATAGATCCTGTGAGCCTGAACCGGCAGGGGGAGGATTCCGGTACGCGCTACCGCACCGGGATATGGTACGTCGATCCTGGGGATCTGCCTGTGGTCAGGATGGTTTTCGACCGGGTGCAGGCCTGTTTCTCTGACCCCCTTGCCGTTGAGGTCGGACCCTTGGAGAATTTTTATGGCGCTGAAGAACGCCATCAGGATTATCTTGACAAGAATCCTTCGGGCTATTGCCATCTTCCCGTGGCGCTGTTCGAATTTGCCAGAAAAGCGAATGGAGTGAAAATCAAATAATTATCGTTGCATATGGACAGAAGATCTTTCGTAAAATCATCGGCATTGCTGGGGGCCGCGTCCCTGGCCGGCATCATCAAGCCGTCTGATGCTTTCGCATCGGTAAAGGGACCTCGCAAGACAGGGACTGCAAAACCCTCCGGGAAACCTGTCCTGCGTTTCAAGGACGGGGAGTTCAGGATCCTTCAGCTTACAGACACCCACCTTATCTATGACAGGCCGGAAGAGTATGCGAAGACATTCGCACGCATCGAGAATGTCGTGGCCGAGGAGAAGCCCTCATTCCTGGCCCTCACCGGGGATAATGTCACAGGAGAGGGGCCGACCCGCAAGGCGATGTGGAACAAGTATCTTGGTTTCCTGGACGGTTTCGGAGTCCCTTATTGCGTCGTTTACGGCAACCACGACGCCGAGGCGGGGATGTCCCGTCCCGAGATGTCCTCCTGGGTAGTCTCCGGCCGCAACTGCGTGAACACTCTTGATCCGGTCTCCGGAGAACTGGCCGACGTTCGCCTCCCGGTTTACGGCGCCGACGGTTCCGTGAAACTGGAACTCTATTTCCTCGATTCCCACGATTATTCGTCGAGCAACGGTTTCGGGGGCAGGGTCCCCGGATATGCCTGGTTCAAACCGGAACAAGTCGCCTGGCTCAAGAGGGAATGCGAATCTTCCGTCGCCGAAAACGGAGGTGTGCACATTCCTTCGATGGCCTTCTTCCATATCCCTCTCGTGGAATATGATACGGCGTGGAACAAGAGCAAGTTCCGCTGTGGAGTGATGGGTGAGAGCGTATGCTCGGGAGAGATCAATTCAGGAATGTTCCTGGCAATGCTGGAAGGTGGTAACATTATGGGAGTCTTCTCCGGCCACGACCACAACAACAACTATATCACCGACCATTATGGGATAGCCCTCGCCTATGGCGGATTCTCGGGCGACAATACCACTTATACTGACCTGAAGCACAGCCTCCGCGTCATCATTGCCAAGGAGGGCAGGAGGGAGTTCGACACCTGGCTTCACGACGAGTATGGCAACAGGATATGCAAGGTCGCCTACTCCAACGGGGAATTCAAGAATTATTGATTCCGGCAGAGTTTTTTGTAATTTTTCTTACTTGTACTGTAGTTTGGTACATTCGTGCCTTACCTTTGCATCAGAAAAGGTAAAACTACGGTATTATGAAACTCACGGATTACAACTACAGCCAGATTGAGAACCTCATCTCCGCAGGAGACGGCTTCAACGCCCTGATGGGCCTTATGCGCGATCTCGACCTTCAGGTCGTGGAAGTCGTGAAGGCCTAGTATGGTTATTTTCCCGATTAATTCTTATCTTTGAGTTTGTTAAACTAAAACTAAAACAAACTCAATTGCAATCATTATGAAACGGCTGTTTCTGTTTTTGGCATTGACCGTGTGCATTACCGCCACGGCCGGTCCCGGAGTGAAGGATTCCAAGACGAATTACGCCCGGGAGGCGTTGAAACCCTATGTCGACAGCGGCGTTCTGCCCGGCGCCATCAGCATCTTGTACAACGACGGCGTGCAGGAGACCTGCTGCATCGGTTATTCCGACGTGGCAAGGAAACGTCCCATTAGGCTCGATGACGTGTTCATGCAGTGCTCCCAGACGAAGGGCTTCTGCGGCGTCACTATCGCCAAACTTGTGGAGGACGGAAAGATTTCGCTGGACGATCCCGTGTCCAAGTACCTGCCCGAGTTCAGTGAACTCTGGGTGCTGGATGAAGACAAGGACGGGGTGAGGACGCTTCATAAGGCCAAGAACGTGCTTACGATCCGTATGGTGCTGAACCACACCGGAGGCTTTGCCTTCGAGAGCGTTGCGAAGCGGGACAACATTCCCGGCGGCGGATGGAACAGGGGAGTACGGCTCCGTCAGGCGGCCATCATGGCGGCCAATACGCCACTTATGTTCGAGCCTGGTACTAAGGCCAGCTATTCCAACCTTGGAATCGACATAGGCGCCGCCGTGGTGGAGGTAGTTACCGGAATGAAGTGGGAGGATTACCTGAAAACGGCCATCCTGGACCCTCTGGGAATGAAAAACACAGGCATCCGGCCGACTAAAAAACAGCTGAAGCATCTGGTGGAGATGTATGACGTCTCGAAGGACAAGCCCGCCGTGTACAGGCTGGAGAATGGGTGGTCGCAGCGTCCCTATGACGATCCCGAGATGGTCGCTTCCGCCGGAGCCGGCATCTGGACGACCGCCGCTGACCAGTTGAAGTTCTACAAGATGCTGATGAATCTCGGAATGGGCGACAACGGAGTCCGTGTCCTCAAGGAGGAGACGGTGAAGAGCATCCTGGCCCTTTCTACCCGTCCTGAAGGTATGGGTGGGTATTCACTCGGCCTGAACGCCCCCGAACACGACGGAGAGGATGAGTGGTTCGGCCACGGAGGCGCCTGGGGTACCAACTGCAACGTGAACTGGCACAAGAAACAGCTCAGGCTCTGGGTGGTACAGGTCCTCGGCGACCAGACCTGGAACGACGATATGAACAAGGCTGCGGACAAGTTCTTCTCGCAGACCCTTGACAACAAGAAACTTAATGAATATACCGGAAGGATGAAATAGGATTCAGCCCTGAATCTTTATTTTCCGGTTATGTCGACGTCCGCCTTCTCCAGGAGGGTGGACGTCCTCATTTCCTGGGGATTCGTTCCCGGAACGCCCTGGGGGACGGGAGCGCCGAGTCTGGCGAAGAGTTTTTCCCAATAGACGGGAAGGTTGCCGTCTGCGTCCAGGAAATTCATCGGGGCGTTTTCAAACAGGGGAGTCCAGTCATCCGCCAGATAGCTGTCGTGCACGAGTTCGGTGCAGTAGGCGGCTCCGTTGTCTGGCAGGAAGGCGTAGTCGTAGGGCTGTCCGATGAACTTTTTGGCATTCTCGACATACTGGGCGGCCTTTTTGCCGTCTTTCAGGCGCATCACCTCGAAGACGGGATAGGAGCCGTCCTTGAGGGTGAAGTCCGTGAGGAAGGTGTCGAGGGGATAGCGGTCCACCCCGTGCTTTATCGTGGCGTCGATGATCCAGGTGGAATCGCCTTCCACTTCGGCTATCGCCACGTGGATGTAATTGAGGGCGCTGCCGTCGGCCGTGGACGAGGAAATGGCGCTTTCCATAGAGTCGGTTTCCGCCTCATAGTCCGCAGGGATGCCTACGAAGATGATGTCTCCGGTGCGGAGGCCGTCCTTCCTTTCGCAGGAGATGATGGCGGCCACCACTGTTACAGCCAAAGCTATTCTTTTCATTTTCATATAATTCAGTCATTAGAAACCACCCCAGAGGAATCTCCAGAAATACCTTTCAAGTTCCTCCCATTTGCTGACTTCGGCACCGAAGAAATCGGCCGTATAACCGTCAAGCATCCTCTGTGCAGCCTCGGGATCAGATTCGTTCATTTCCTGCCAGGTCTTTTCCACGAAGGGAAGTTCCCTCTTCCCTTTTTCGATGAAATAATCCCTTGCAGGCTCAAGTATCTTGCGGAGCTGGCTCCATCTCACTGTCGCAAGGCGGTTGGCCTTCCGGAAATGCCAGATGGCTGCGTGTTCGCGTTCGGCCTTGCTCCCGCATACCGACATGAGGTCGGGGAGAGCGGTATTTCCGCAGAAAATCGGGAAACGGGGGCTTTCGCCGGGATTGTCAAGGCTTATCCACGCCACGCCGCCCACCTCGTCGGGAAGCCAGGAACGGAGCTGGATCACGGTGCTGTAGGAACACCAGGGCACGCTGACGGTGCGGATCCTAACCATGGCTGAATCTCCCATTTCCCTGAAGAGTTCCACTTCCTCGGCCCTCATCCAGGGATTGGCGACCGTAGAGACAATCTTTTCGCTCTGCCCCTCCACGATGTTACCTTCCTTGTCCTTGTATCTCGGATTGGGGACCAGGAGCCGGGCGCTCAGATCGCTCGGTGTACCTTCGAACCAGCTCCCAAGCTGTCTCATAACCTCTTCGATGGACACTTTTGAGTCCGGTCTTACGCTAATGGGGAGTTCTTCAGCATCGCCATCCAGGGCGAGGGAAGGAGCCAGCGCGGAGAGTATCCTGTATTCCCTGATGCCATAGTTCTTCCTACCACCTCCGTATGCCTTCCAGAACGAAAACGGCTGCTTCCCGTCCCATAGTCCGAGGTCACGGGCTACCGAAAAGACATTGTCCGATGCGAGGCACCTGTCCTTGTCGCGGGTGTCTATCTTTCCTATCCTGGTGATGTTCGCCGAAACCCCGACTTCGTTGTCGGGGATGCGTACGGCCGCCCATACTCCTCCGATACGGCCGGGACCTTCCCCGAATATCTCGAGCATCCAGACTTCCTGCTTGTCGGCGATGGTGATGCATTCTCCGCTGTCTCCGTAGCCGTAGGTCTTCACAAGATCACCTATCAGTGCAATGGCCTCCCTGGCGGTCGTGCAGCGCTCTAGCGCCACCCTCTCCAGTTCTTCTATCATGAACATTCCGGCTGGATTCCTGAGGGTGTCCCGTCCTGTGACGGTGGTCTCGCCGATAGCGAGCTGCTTCTCGTTCAGGGCCGGATAGGCCGTGTCGAGGAAGCGGTAGGTGTGCGCTGCCTGGGGGATCCGTCCCTTGACGTGCATCCCGGTGCTGTCGAGCGCGGTTATGGTATGCATCCTGCCGCTGTATATGGTTTCCATCGAACCTGGTTCGTGATCGGCTGCAGGGACCATCCTCATCCATGTCCTGTAGTCGGAGTCACAGTTGTGCGATGTGATGACCGAACCGTCGGCAGAGGCGTTCCTTCCCACCATTATGCTGGTGCATTGTGAACGGGCGGCAGGGATGGCGGCAATCAGCAGCAGAGGGATGATAAAAAATTTTTTCATGCGAGAATAAATATGAAATCTCGTACAAAATAGTCAAAAAAAACTTATATTTACTGAAATTAATAATCTTCTACCATGAGCAAACTCCACCTTATCGACCACCCGATGATCCAGCACAAGCTGACCATCATGCGCAGCAAGGAAACCGGCAGCAAGGATTTCCGCGAATTGTTGAACGAGATATCCCTTCTGATGGGGTATGAGATCACCAGGGACGTTCCCCTCGACGAAGTTGAGATAGAGACCCCTATGGGAGCGATGGTGGCTCACAGGGTTAAGGGAAGGAAACTCGCCATAGTGCCTATCCTGAGGGCCGGTCTGGGAATGGTGGACGGCCTCCTGACGCTCGTCCCCGTCGCAAAGGTGGGCCATATAGGCCTTTACCGCAATGAGGAAACCCACGAGCCGGTGGTCTATTACTGCAAGCTTCCTTTCGACATCCAGGACAGGCTGGTCATCCTGACCGACCCGATGCTCGCGACCGGAGGCTCCGCCAGCGACGCCATCTCGATGCTCAAGGAGAAAGGCTGCACCAACATCAGGCTGATGTGCCTGGTGTCCGCCCCTGAGGGAATCAAGAAGGTCCAGACGGATCATCCCGACGTGGACATCTACACCGCCGCCATCGACGACCACCTCAATCAGGACGCATACATCGTCCCTGGACTCGGTGACGCCGGCGACAGGATTTTCGGAACAAAATAAGATATATGAAAAAGATAATATTCGTTTTTGCGGCCCTGTGCTGCACGGCCGCCCTTTCCGCCCAGGAGTGGACCCCTCTTTTCAACGGCAAGGACCTCAAGAACTGGAAACAGCTCGGAGGCAAGGCCAAGTTCGAGGTCGTGGACGGAATGATCCGCGGCACCACGAAGGAGGGAACCCCCAGTTCCTTCCTTACTACCAAGGAGGTTTACGGGGACTTCATCCTCGAGCTCGAATACAAGGTTGATCCTGACATGAACTCCGGCATCCAGTTCCGCAGCGAGAGCAGGAAGGACTATCGCAACGGCGTCGTCCACGGATACCAGTGCGAGATCGACCCTTCGGACAGGGCCTGGTCGTCCGGTATTTACGACGAGTCCAGGCGCGGCTGGCTGTATCCGATGATCTATAATCCCGACGCCAGGACCGCGTTCAAGAAAGGGGACCAGTGGAACAAGGTGCGCATCGAGTGCTTCGGCCCTTCCATCCATACCTTCCTCAACGGCGTGCCCTGCGCCAACCTCTGGGACGACACGACCCTCGAAGGTTTCATAGCCCTGCAGATCCATGCAGTTAACAGTTCGGTGATGGCCGGAAAGCAGATTTACTGGAAGGATATCCGCATCCTCACCAAGGACGTGGAGAAATACCTGACCTGCCAGTGCTGCCTGGCTCCGGAAATCGTGGGAATCCCCAACAAACTCACTCCCGACGAGGAGAATGACGGCTGGAAACTGCTCTGGGACGGTAAGACCACGGAAGGCTGGCGCGGAGCCAGGCTCGATGGTTTCCCTGAGAAGGGCTGGGTCATCGAGGACGGCATCCTGAAGGTGCTGAAGAGTGACGGCGGAGAGTCGACCAACGGAGGAGACATCGTGACCACCCGTACCTACAAGGACTTCATACTCAAGGTTGAATTCCATATCACCGAAGGTGCCAACAGCGGAATCAAGTATTTCGTGGATCCCGCGATGAACAAGGGCGCCGGCTCGGCTATCGGCTGCGAGTTCCAGATCCTGGACGACCTGCGCCATCCCGACGCCAAGCTCGGCGTGAAGGGCAACCGCACCCTGGCCTCCCTGTACGACCTCATTCCCGCCCCCGAGGACAAGGTGTTCGACATAGACAAGTTCAACGTGGCTATGGTCATAGTGAAGGGCAATCACGTGGAGCATTGGCTCAACAACAAGAAAGTCCTTGAGTATGAGCGCAACAACCAGGAGTGGAACGCCCTTGTTGCCTACAGCAAATACCGTGACTGGCCGAACTTCGGCAACCATGTCGAGGGCAACATCCTCCTCCAGGACCACGGCGACGAGGTCTGGTATCGAAACATCAAGATCAAGGAACTCTGATGTCCATTAAGAAAATCATCTCTCTGGCGGCCCTTTGTGTGGCCGCCAGTTTTGTCCTCCGTTCCCAGGAACCGATTCCGGTGAATTATGACGAGGAAAAGGTCGGGCCATACACCCTGGAAGATCCGCTGGTGTTCGTTGACGGGCACAAGGTGAGGAAAAAGACGGACTGGCCTGCACGACGGAAGGAGATACTGGACATTTTCCAGCGGGAGATGTATGGGCAGCTGCCTCCTGCTCCTGACACCCTTGTCCTGGAAACCATCGACGAGGGGCTATCCCTTGCGGGACACGCAAAGAGGCGGCAGGTGAAGATGAGTTTCCGTGCCGACGGCAGCGGACCTTCGTTCCATTGGCTTATCCTGACACCTGAGTACAGGAAAGGACCGTATCCGGTAATAATGCTTTTGAATTATGAGGGTAACCATACCGTCATCCCTGACACTGAAGTGGTTATACCGGATATCACCCTCGGTCTCGTGAATGATTCCCCCGCGTCCGTGGTCCCTCGGGGGACATTGTCCAATCCCTCTTCCGCTTCCATTCTTCCGGTCAATATGCTGCTTGCCAGGGGATATGCCGTCGTGACTGCCTGCTACGAGGAGATATCTCCGGATCCGCATCCGGACAAGGGCCGGGAAGGCCAGGACAGGGAGGCATATACCCGTATCTTCGACTTGTGGGGACCACGGGACCCATCCCGGGATGACAACACCAGCAGCCTTATGGCCTGGGCCTGGGGTCTTATGCGTGGTATGGATTTGGTCTGCCGTGAACCAGACCTGGATGCGTCGAGGGTTCTTCTGACGGGTTATTCGAGGCTCGGGAAGGCCGCGATGCTGGCAGGGGCATATGACGAGCGCTTCGCCGCAGTCGTCCTGAACCAGACCGGCGGTGGGGGAGCGCCCCTGACGAAACGTTGCTTCGGAGAGAATGTCGCGACCGAGGTTGCCAGTTACAGCCATTGGTACAGTCGTTCATATGACAAATACGCAGGGAAGGAGCAGTCGATGCCTTTCGACCAGCATCTCCTGCTCGCCTGCATCGCCCCGCGTCCGCTGATGGTTCAGGGGTTCGATGAGCTCTGGTTCGATACCAGGGGAGAGTTCCTCGCCCTCAAGGCCGCCAGCCCGGTGTGGAAGTTCCTGGGTTATGGTGGACTGCCCGATGTGGAGTGGCCGGGTGATTACGAACGTTCCGCCATAGGTCCCCGTCTGGCCTATTACCACAGGCCGCTCGGGCACGGCATCGCCGCCATAGACTGGGAGTGGATGCTCGGTTTCGCCGGGCCGTATCTTAGATAAAATCCCGGCCGTCCAGCATAGATTCACAACCTTCCAGAATGTCCTGGAAGGTTGTTTCGAAATCCCCTGTGTACCAGGGGTCGGCTACGTCTCGGCCATAGCCGTGGTATGACATCAAAAGATGAATCTTTCCCTCCGGGTCATCAGGTATTATCCTCTTGATCAGCCGGAGGTTGGATGCGTCCATACAGATGATACGGTCGAAACGGGCATAGTCGCTGCGGGTAATCTGCCTGGCCCTTTTGGCCGGGTCGAACCACACCCCGTGCTGGCTCAGGCACCGCTTCGCAGGAGGATAGATCGGATTCCCCAGTTCCTCAGTCGAAACCGCCGCGGACTCGATGTGGTAATCATCCTCCATCCCGCGGGCCTTAACCAGGGCCTTCAGGATAAATTCCGCCATCGGACTTCGGCAAATGTTGCCGTGGCAAACGAACAATATCTTCATTTACAGGTATTTACAGGTCAATGGGGGTCAGCCGCATAGCCGCTACCCTGGCCGAGGCAATGTCACCGTCGGAAGGGGAGAGGGTCAGTTCGTGAATTCCGGGGCTTCCGATACTGATCCACCCGAGCGGATACCAAGCGTAGGCCGGAGTGTTGCGGTGCCGGTCCACGAGGGCCTCCTGTCCGTCCAGGGCCATCTTCCATTCAACGGTGTCCCCGCCGAGATACTCCAGATCCACGGCGAACACTCCCGGCTCCTTGAAATTCACCGTCCAGGTGACTGTCGAACTATCATTAAAGCGCTGTACGACATTCCTGACCTTCCATTCCCCGAATTTTTCCATCCACCCGGAACGTTCTGCCAGGCAGTCCGAGGTGGAGGCGAATTCAACGGGCAGCACGGTAACCGATCGAGGATCGGCGGCAAGGCCTCCGTCGGCCTCTGCAGGGGAGTCGAGGATCAGTTCGATGACTGAGGCGTATTCATCCGGAGCGGCGACGGGAACCTTTACGGTGAGCCATCCGTCTTTCTGTTTGATTGCGAGTTTCTTTCCGTTTAGCCGGGCCGACTTCACGCCGGTTTTCAATCCGGGAACCGTCAGTTCCCCGTTGCGGGGCCAGTCGAAGACGACCAGTTCCAACTTCCCTTTCTGCTGGACGGCGTCTCCCCAGGGCAGGGCGTGTCCCCAGGGGGAAGGACCTGCGCCGTATACCGCCTCGGGATGGCGTTTGACCCATTGTCCGGCCTTCCTGAGTGATGCGGCGGCCATCTCCGGGATGCTGCCGTCTGCCTTCGGTCCCACGTTGAGCATCCACGTCCCGCCTCGGGCGATGGTGGAAACGAGGTTGCGGACGATATATCCGGGACTTTTCCATTCATTGTCGTATCTGGAATAACCCCAGCCGACCTGGGTTACGTCAATCCCTTCCCACCGTCCTTCGACGTTGGCCACAGGCACCTCCATGTCACCCAGGGTCTGGTAGTCTCCCATACCGTTCCCCACGCGGCTGGAGACCAGGGCGTGAGGCTGATTCTTCCTGACCAGTTGGACGAGTTCTTCCGAATATCCCGCCTGCATGTCGCCCGGGGTGTCGAACCAGATGAGCTCGATTTCACCATACTTCGTGGTGAGTTCTTCGACCTGGGGAACGCACTTGGTCCTGAAATACTCGTCGAAGGACACCTCACGGCCGTCCTTGTCATACTTGGGGCCGTTGCCTCCTCCCGGAGCGGTCCAGTCCTGGAACTGGGAGTAATAGAATCCTATTCCCAGGCCTTCCCTGTGGCAGGCGTCGGCAAGTTCTCCCATCAGGTCGCGCCCCAGGGGCGTCGCATCCACTATGTCGAAGTCGCTGGCCTTGGTGTCGAACATCGCGAATCCTTCGTGGTGCTTGGAGGTGATTATGATGTACTTCATCCCCGCGTCCTTGGCGAGCCGTACTATAGCATCGGCGTCGAACTCCGTGGGGTTGAAAGAGGCCGCTTCGGCCATATATTCATCCACGGGGATTCCCGCCTGGTTCCCGTTCATTATCCATTCGGCGTTGCCGTAATAGATTTTGTCTTTCCACACTCCCTCCAACTTGGAGTACAGGCCGAAATGTATGAACATCGCGTAGTTGCCGTCATCGAAAAGAATCTCCTGCGGGGAGCGGGAGTCTTCGGTGGGGGCCGGAACCTTGGATTTGCACGAGGACAGGAACAGGGCCGCGACGGCGCAGGCGGAGAGTAAAATGGCTTTTTTCATCGTATGGCGGGTTATCTTCATTTTCCTTCAGGAGCGTGGAGAACGCTGTATACAAATATAGATATTTGTTTTTTCCTGATGAATGCCGATATTTGAAAATATGAAGAGAATAGTTGTCATCGCCGGCCTCCTTCTGTTGGCCGCAGCGGCTTTGGGGCAGCCCGCGCCTTCGTCCCATACCCTTTATCCTAACCGGAAGGCCGCGAAGTCGAGCCCCTACAGGGCTTCCAAGAACTACGGCAAGCGGATAGCGGTGTTCGGAGGCTCCCTCTCAGTGAACGAGGAGTCCGATGCCGCCAAGCAGATATGGGCAGATCTCCTTGGGGCTGAAGTTGTTACCTATGGCGTCGGCGGGGCCGGTTTCTCCAGGGAGCAGGGTTATACCCTCCAAAGGCAGGTGGATATGGCGGACGTTTTCGACGTCTATGTGCTCTGGGCTTCGACCAATGATTTCACAAATGGCAGGGAATGTGGCACCTGGAAGGACTACACTGAGTTCGACGGCTACGACGAGAACAAGCTTTCCACCCAGTGCGGCGGCATCAATTACTGCATCAAGACCCTTATGGAAAAGAACCCGAGGGCTGAAATATATTTCTTCACCTCCCTGCGGTTCTTCCGCAAGGACAGCGGCAACAATCCCTTCTCCACCGAAACCAACTCTACGGGCAAAACCTTCGCCGACTACATCCAGGGGCAGAAAGATTGCTGCGCCTACTACGGCATTCCCGTTCTGGACCAGTTCAACCTTCAGGGTATTAACCGCTTCAATGCCAGTGTCTTCTACCTTGACGACCTCCTGCATATGAACGCCGACGGCTACCGCCGCATCGGCCCGGTCCAGGCTGCCTTCCTGGCAAATGGATTCTAGAATCCTCCGTTAGGTCCAATAGAAATTATCATTCAGTTTTGGAGGAAGGGTTGTGCAGTCTGAGGACGATGTATTCTGAACGGGTGCCGATGCGGAATTTTCCGCCCCACAGGCCCAGGCCCGAACTGATGTAATACCGGGTATTCCCTTTCTGATAATGACCGAAGGCCTTTTCGAAAAAGGCGTCGGTAATCCAGTTGAGGGGCCAGACCTGGCCGTGATGGGTGTGCCCGCTGAACTGGAAATCAACCCCCGCTGCTTCTGCTTCTTCCAGGTGGGAAGGCTGATGGTCGAGAAGGATGGTGAAAAGTGAGTCGGTGGGAGCGATGTCTTCAAGGGCTTTCCGGGAAGGGTTGGCCCTGTCGTCCCGGCCGGTTATCCTTATCCCCTGTGAGCATACGGATGAATCTTTGAGGAGAGTAATACCGGCATCAGCGTAGAATTTCTCGGAACCAGTTGATCCTGAGATATATTCGTGATTGCCGAGGCAAGCATAGACCTCCTGTTCGAGATGGCGGAATTCCTCCTCATACCTTCCTTCCCTGACCGGCCTGAGGGCTCCGTCGACGATGTCCCCTGCGAACAGCACAATATCCGGATTCTCCGCGTTGATCAAGTCAACCCAGCGGGAAAGTTCGGCTCTGCGGTTGCTATATCCCACGTGCAGGTCGCTGGCAAGCACAAGCGTCAGCGGCCGTTCGAGAGGCTTTTCGGTGCAGATGTCGATGACTTCGCGATGTTTGTGCCGGTAATGGAGGTTGCCGCAGATGAGCAGGAAGGCGATGATGCCGAGCACCGTGCAACTTCCAGGGAGTGAGTCTTTAAGGAACGTTCCCGGGACAATTCGGAAAACTTTTCCGAGGTATAGTATGGCGAACAGGATGAGGGCGTACAGGAAGAATATCATCCAGGACGTGCCGAGTTCGTAGGTGGCCGTAGCAAGGGACAGAGACATCCTGTCGCCCCATATGAAATGCGGGAATATTACAAGGAAGGATAGCACGTAAAGGACCGTGAAAGCCCATTTACCCCAAGAAGGCAGTGGCAGGATATGCCAGAAACACCTGCAGGTCCAAATGATTGACCCGAGAAGCACCGCCAGAACTATGAGGAATCCGTATCTCATACCTTGCAAATATAGCAAAGAAATGCACATTGTTTTTAAGCTGAAAACGATCCTTGATGGAGGCAGCTTGCGTGAAGGTCCAAGTTTTGGACCTTCACGCAGGAAAATGGGGTGCTTTCAAGCGCAACGTCCCATTATTTGGACCTTTACGCAGGGATGATCACATCCCGTCGAGCAGTTTTGCCGCTTCCGTATATGAAATACCGGCCACGCGGGCAATTTGATTAGCCTCGCTGCTGAAGCGGAACCGAATTTGGCGGACGAATTCTTTCTTTTCTTCCATTGAGAGGTCTTGAAAGCTTTTTTTCTGGAAAAGGCTGCGGCATAAGTCTGGCAGAGCGCCTATGATTATCTGATCCCTGAAAGCGGGGAGATTCTTTTCCGGTACTTCCAAACGGCGTTTCGCTTTGGATGAGTTCGTCAAAAAGAAGTTCATTCTCTTCGGAGAACAAAACACCCTCTCGGCATATTCAATATCCACATACGATTCGGGAAGGATGTAATCGTCTTCACCAATTATCCAGTCGGAGGGCAGTTTCGTGTCATATGTATGCAATAATCTCCTCAACGCACTGTTTGACAAGTCCCCGAGACGTTTCCCTTTTCTCTTGACGGGATTGAAGAGGAGGTTCCCGGTACCCCATGGATATTGGGCTGGATAAGAACAGATATTGGCAGCAACGCTGTTCATATGGACATATGCGACGGCCTTTTCAACTCCTTCATCCAAATCGGAAACAAGTTGGATATCGACACCGTTACGACGCAGTAATTCCTTAAAGCCATATTTGTGGCGCAGATACCTGGAATGATGGTTTTTGAATCCGTCTATGAAAGCCTTGGCGTCTTTTCTCTGACCATATACCAGAAAATGGACATGGTTCGACATCAGAATAAATGCAATAATGGTAAGACCGTGACGAAAAGCCAAAACGGCTACGAAATTCATTCCGGCCTTGAAATCTTCATCATCGTAAAACCATAGATGATCTTCGAGGTGGTCGGTAGTAATCAGGAAAACGTTTTTCATAGTTCATAAAAATTTAGTGTTTATTGTATTGCGGAACAAATTATGTTTTTAGGATCTGCCCGGCGGCATTCTTGGTATCGACCTTTTCTATGATCCTTTCGAGGATTCCGTCCTCATCGAAGATGAACGTGCGGCGAAGTGTTCCCAGCACCGTCTTTCCGTACATCTTCTTCTCTCCCCAAGCTCCGAAATCCTGGAGCATCTGGGTGGAAGTGTCTGCAAGGAGCCGGAAAGGGAGTCCGTATTTCGCCCGGAATCCGGTGTGGGACTTGACGCTGTCCTTGCTTACGCCCACGACATTGTATCCGGCCGCAGTCAGTTCAGCGTAATTGTCCCTGAATGAACAGGCCTCCGCAGTGCATCCCGAAGTATTGTCCTTCGGATAGAAATAAACGACCGTCTTGCGGCCCTTTCCGATGAAATCTTCCGACTTCACGGCATTCCCGTCCTGGTCCAAAACCTCGAAAGACGGCATCCTGTCTCCTATTTTCAGCATATTCATTGAGTTTTTAAATCCTTTCGATAAAGATAGTCAAAAAATGGCAGTCTGCCAGTCTCAAAGGCGGAAACAGTGGCAAATATTGCGGGCCCACCTTGCTTAAAGGTCCAATGTCTGGACCTTTACGCGGGAAAATAGGGTCTTTTCCAGCGTGATGTCCCAGGTTTTGGACCTTCACGCGGGTTTAGGGGGAAATATCCTTTGGTTTAGGAATCAGGAAGAGAGCCGTTCCGCCTTGTAGGTGAACCCCATAAATAGGATGGAGAGGAGGCTGGCGGCGATCAGCAGGATGAAGGTGGCGTTCCATCCGAAAGACTGCGCCACGGCGCCGATGAGCCAGTTGGCGAGGAGGAAGGTCCCGAAGAAATAACCGAAGAAACCGGTTAGGCCGGCTGCCGTCCCAGCCGCGTTCTTGGGCGCCAGGTCAAGGGCCTGGACCCCTATCAGCATCACGGGCCCGTAGATGAAGAATCCGATGCCGATGAGGCAGACCATCACCACGGCCAGGTTGTCGATATACATCCAATACAGCACGACGAACACCGCAACCACTGCCATGAAGATCATCGTCGGGAGGGCGCGCATGCCGTGGAAGACCTTATCTGACAGCCAGCCGCAGATTATCGTTCCCGGGATGGCCGCGAATTCGTAGGCGGAGTATGACCAGCCCATCGATTTGATGTCAATGCCCTTCTCCGTAAGCAGGGTGGGGGCCCAGTCCAGGCAGCCGTAGCGGACCATATAGACGAATGCGTTGGCTATGGCTATGTACCATAGGAACTTGTTGTTAAGGACATATTTGAAGAAAATGTCCTTGGTGGAAAGGGTTTCCTCATGTTTCTCGGAGTAGTTTTTGCGATAGTCGTTCCGCCAGGCTTCGATTGAGGGAAGGCCGCAGGACTGGGGGGTGTCCCTCAGGAGTATGAAGGCGAGTATGGCTATTAGCAGTGCGACGGCCGCAGGGAAGGCGAAGGTGCCTATGAGGAAATACAGTTCGGTGTGGGCGCCGTAGAACCAGCTTCCGAACCAGATGGCCCCGTAGGTGGCCATAAGGCCTACAAGGCCTCCGCCGACGTTGTGGGCGCAGTTCCAGATACTCATCATCGTGCCCCTCTCGCTCACCGAGAACCAGTGGGTCATCACCCGCCCGCAAGGCGGCCAGCCCATTCCGTTGAACCAGCCCGCGAGGAAATTCAGGATCCCCATCACGACTATTGCCAGCGTCTTGTGCTCGGCGCCGATGAACTGTATCGGCACGATCATGAAGAACATCGCGATTGCCGACAGGATAAGTCCCAGCGGAAGGAACACCCTGGCGTTGGAACGGTCCGACACGCTGCCCATCAGGAACTTGGAAAGGGCGTAGGCGGCGGCGTTGAGACCCAGTACGAAGCCGAGTTCCATCTTCGCGAAACCCAGAGGGGCCAGGAAAGGGATGGCGAGGGAGAGGTTCTTCCGGACCAGGTAGAAGCCTGCGTATCCGATGAAGGCCCCGGTGAAGACCTGGAGACGCAGTCTCTTGTATCTGCCGTCTGCGGCGGGACCGGTTTCCGCCGGTTTGTACGCCGGTTGTCTGAGGAATCCTAACATCACTTGTTCTTTGAATCAATGCAAATAGTGACCGGTCCGTCGTTTACGAGGGCGACTTTCATATCCGCTCCGAAGACTCCGGTTCCTACCTTTTTGCCTATGGCTGCCGAAAGGGAATCGCAGAAACTTTCATACATCGGAACGGCCTTTTCGTGCCCTGCCGCACCTATGTACGACGGCCTGTTGCCCTTCTTCGTCGACGCCATCAGTGTGAACTGGCTGACGACGATGACGTCCCCGCCGGTCTCCGTCACACTCAGGTTCATCACGCCTTCAGCGTCGTCGAATATCCTCAGGGCCGCCACCTTTTTCACCAGATAATCAATATCTTCCTGCCCGTCTTCGTGCCCTACTCCCAGCAGGACCAGAAGGCCGGACCCTATGGCGCACCTGACCTCCCCGTCTATCGTGACTGATGCTGACAGAACCCTTTGTACAACCGCTCTCATATCCTTTTTCGCTTTGGAACGAAGATAACCCTTTGCCGGGACATTTCAAAACCGTAGTCGCAGATTCAGGTACTATCCAAGCCGTATTCTCTCGTTTTTTCGTATCTTTGACATTGTCACTGAACAAATATTATCCTATGGGCAACACGATTGACAGGAGATCATTCATGAAGAGGCTGGCGGGGGCGGGGGCCCTGATCGCCACTTCGCAGCTCCCTTCGTGGGGAGAGGACAAGCCGGAAGTATTTCCCGAGAGGGGTGGGTATGAACGCCTTACCATCAGTTACGGAATAGTTGAGATAGGGCTGGAGAAGCCTTTTTCCATACTTCACCTGTCGGACACGCATCTGACGGCTGCATATCCCCACGAGAACGAGAAGAAGCAGGACCTCTGCACGAGGCGGACGAAGACCTTCGGAGGACGGCAGGAGGAGGCTCTGAGGGACGCCCTTACGTGGGCAAAGCAACACGTCGACTACGTCGTCCATACCGGCGACCTTATCGACTGGCAGAGCGAGGCGAATTTCGACCTCGTGAAGAAGTATTTCGGCGAGGGGATGACCGGCTCTATGGGTAACCACGAGTTCAGCCCCGATATGTGGATGAGCGAACCCAAGGAAGAACAGACCGAGGAGTACAAGGACCTTTCCCGGGCCAAGCTCCAGTCTGTATATCCGTTCGACATCAGTTTCCAGTCGCAGGTGGTCAACGGGGTGAATTTCATAACCCTGGACGACGTGTACGGCTATGTGGTCAAGGACCAGGTCAGCAGGTTCAGGAAAGAGGTCAGGAAAGGCCTCCCGATCGTCCTGTGCATGCATGTCCCGTTCTTCACGGATAACATCTGGAGGGCCCAGAGGCGTTTTTGGGGCGATGAGGGCAGGATGGATTACAGCGGACTCCCGGAGATCACGGGAGAGTACAAACTCCAGCGGGAAGATCCCGTGACGCGTGATTTCATCTCATATCTTAAAAAGGAACCTTTGCTGAAGTGCATCCTTGCCGGTCACGAGCATATCACGGTCGAGGACCAGTTCTCACCGACCTGCCGCGAATTCCTCGTGGCGGGAAGTTTCCTCTTCCACGGCAGGGAAGTGCTGTTCATTTAAGCCTATTCAACAATTTCTGCGAAGCGTACCAGGGCGGTGATGCTGTGGTAGGTGCAGTTCACCCAGGGATAGTCGTCATCGAGGTCGTCAAGAGGATACTTGAGCAACGCGGTGTTGATGTAACCTGAAGGAATCTGCGTCCTGACGATGGCGTCGACCAGCGCCTTGGCCTTGGCGAGGGCCAGGAGGTCTCCCGTTGCTTGATATATCTGCATCCAGGCCATCGCCACGCCTGCGTTGCTGGCATCGACCGGATACCTCCATTGATATTGCTCATAGACGAAAGGTACCATTTCCTCAACGCCGATGATGGCCTCCTGGACCCTCTCATGTTCGAGACGTTCCGTCCAGTATGTGAACTGGTCCTCGGTAAAGCGCGCCATCTCGAGGGATGCTGCGATATCCTTTTTGGACGGCCTGGGCTTGCTGAGCAGGTACTCGATGCAATACCTTGCAGTACAGTTTGTAAGGTTTAGGTAGGGTTGCAGTCCTTTGACAGGCACGTCCTCGAACTGTCCGTTGAAATTGAACGTTACGATCGTGTTGTCCCACAGCCAGGCTTCTCCCTTTTCGATCATCCGTTCGAATCCTTTCACCTTGTATTGATCCTTTAGCCGGCTTGCAAGTATGAGAATGTCGGCGGACATACAGGGAGCGTCAATAAAAGGTTCTCCCGTATAATAATCCACCTTCATCGGCCAGGAGCCGTCTTCCGCCTGTCTTGAACGATAGGTCTCGGCGATATGGCAGGCGTGGTCGAAATACTTCCGTTCTCCGGTATTGTCGTACAGGTCAAGCAAGGCATCGGCGGCAGAGACGGCCTCGACGAACATTGTGTAACGGCTGTTGTCGTGAACCGTACCGGCGAGCAATCCTTCCTCGTCTATCTTTTTCGTATAGTATGTCGGAGGAAAATAAGCAAGGGGTTCTTCCTCGGGAAGGGAATTCTCAATAAGGGCATCGGCAACGTTATGTGCAATTTTCAGCGCAGAATCCCTGGATTCAGGTTTGTTCTTCGCAAGGAAACATTCGTTCTGGATGATTCCGCTCCATATCTTGCAGGGATATGCATTGTACAGATATGACAGGTCCGGATCTGTACCTTCAAGCCATAGGCTGCCTATATAGGTATGAATCCATTCCGCCGCCTTGAGAGCCGCTTCCATATATCCTGTTTTCGGCTCTTCATAGGGTCCGGCGAAAGGCTGGCATTTCGTGAATTCCCGGACTGCCGGCTCTCCCACAGGCTGTTTCTCCTTATCCACGGCCTGGACCTCAAGGCGGACCGGGCCGTACGGGATGTCGTTCCAAATCGGAGATAACGCCGCGGTGGGGGTGTCCGCCGTGAAAGACTTCGTCACGTCCCCGGCCGTGGCGGTAAATACGTACGAGCCGGCTCCTTCAACCTCGTCAAGGTCAAATACCGGAGCATATATGTACCTGAAGGCGAACTTATTCCAGAACGGGACCTCTCCTTTGACTCCCGGGTGGACCGGTTGCAGGATTTCCTGAAGGGCCTGCTCTTTCAGCGCCCCGTAATCAAGCGAAGACAGGTCGACTTTCTTTCTTGAACAACTGCTGAAGACAATGCCGGAAACGACAACAACCGACAGCAGGACGAAACGGATATATTTTTTCATATTCAGATGATTAATAGTTATCAATAAGGCCACCAGGAGGGGCGTTCATAGGTGAATGATGACCGTTCCTCGGCCCAGGTTTTGTCCACGAAGACGGAGTCCGCCCTGTCAATGTACAGGATGCCGTCGAGATGGTCGCATTCGTGCTGGAAGATGACTGCGGTGAATCCTTCCACGAGTTCGCGGCGGGATTCTCCTGTCTCCTGATCGAGATAGGACAGGACGACGCCCGTGCGGCGGGGGACAAGGCCCCGCATCGGCGGTACGGAAAGGCAGCCTTCAGGACCTACCTTGATGTCTCCGTACAGGCTGTCCAGGCGCGGGTTGACATAGCACTCGAACGGCTCCCCGGCCTTGTCCAGCCTCTGGACCCAGATGATCCTCCGGTTGATTCCCACCTGCGGAGCGGCTATTCCCACACCGTCCTGCGAAGGGTCCGTCACGGTCCGGAGCATCTTGTCTTTCAGAGTTCTGAATTCCCTGGATTTCAGTTCCTTCCGGCTGATGTCACGGCTGGGGGCGCGCAGGATGGCGCTGTCCTGCGGCAATACGGTGATGTACATCAGGGAATCGGAACGGTTGATGATGGTGCGTTCACGGGATGTCCAGGGCCTCCCGCCTCCGTGTATCAGAAGCAGGTAGACACAGACGAGTGCGCAGGTAATGGGTACGGCCTTTTTCATCGTTTCCCTTTCTTTTCAAGCAGGAGAAGGCAGACGGAGAAGTTATCCACGGTCTCAGGTACGGCATCCAACCTGTCGTTCTGGTGCGTTTCGTCCAGCAGGAAACTTTCCTTGACCTCGTATTTTCCGAAGTCCAGGCCTATCTTCCAGGGTTCTCCTGAGATGTTGGAAACCAGAAGGGCGGCCTTTCCGTCGCCGTCGGAGGCGCCGCAGAGATAGATGCCTTCGCCGGCGTCGGGGACGGCAACGGCCTTGCCCAGTTTCCGCAGTTCATTGAACATCACGAAGGTATAGTAGGCTTTCCTGGGCTCGAAGGTGTTGTTGTCGAAGAGGGGAGCGTACAGTCCGCCTCCGACTTTGGCGTCGTAGATTTCAGCGTCATCGACTCCGGTGTTCTGGAAGCCGATCATTTCAGCCGCGATCTCCGCCGCCTGCCGGGCGCTGCCCAACTTTTTGAGGCTGGGCTCGGGTAACCATTCATTGACGGACAGTTCGGTGTCCTTGAAACCGTATTTGTCAAGGGTCTTGCGGACATACTCCATCTGTTTGACGGCGGTCGCCGGATTGGCGTATGAATGGGCCGAGAAGAAGTCCAGGGGCCATTTTTCCTTGCGGGCCCTTTCGAGGAAGGCCAGGAAGCAGTCTACGAAATACTCGAACCGCGGGCTGACGTTGGCCGCCTTGACCCCCTCTCCGGTTATGGCATAGAATCCGCTGCTGCCGTATCCTCCGATCTTCAGGTGCGGGAACTTGGCTTTCAGGTAGGTGGCGGCCGTCCCGTACAGGTCCATATACTGCTCCCAGGTGCCCCTCCACATCATATTCTCATTTTCTTCCAGCCTGCCGTTTTCCGGTTCGTTCCATATCTCCCAGTGGGATATCTCCATATTGAATCCGTCGGCCCATCCCTGGGTATAGTGAAGGATGACGTGCTCGCAGATCCTGGCCCATTTCGCATAGTCCTTTGGCGGGAATATCCTGTAGGCCTTGATTCGCTGGGCGTTCTCGATGGTCACTCCGAGCCGGTAATAAGGTTCCACTCCGTTGTCCACCAGCCCCTTAATCAGATAATCCGTGAATGTGAAGTCGTATGATGCCGGGTCGTTCTCGTCGGCGTCGAAGTCCCTGAAAACGTTGGGGATATCGACATATATGTTCATTCCGTAGGCCCCTCCCACGTCGTGGAGCCGGGAATATGGGACGCCCGCCTCTTTCAGATAATGGAACAGCGAGGTGTTGGTGTAACTGTAGATCGGAGGCTGTCCCACTCCGTTGACCGGCTTTATGATGCCCACGGTCTTGTCGAAATTGATCTTCGGTTGGCCGGCGAGGAGAAATGGAACGAGGAGGAGCGATAGCAGGATCAGGCGTTTCATATAATTGATATTGAGATGTCTGTGATACAGGATATGTGGAATTCGTCAAATCTTGATGAACCGGCCTTCGCCGCTGCTGCGGATGGCGGCGAAGACGGCTTTCATCGCCGGAAGTACCTTTTCTGCAGACAGTTCGCCTCCGTCCCGGGAGAACAGCGCCCCGACGAAGGCTTCCGCGATGCCGGAAAAGGTCTGGTTGTCGTTCGTCTGGATCCTTTCTACGTCGAAATCCCTGACCGAACCGTCGCTGCCTATCAGCCTGAGGGAATGTACCGGATCGTCATATATGCGCAGGATCCCTTCCGTGCCGTAGATGATCGTGGAATTGTCTTCGGCCCCGTAATATGTCCAGCTGGCGGTCATCGTCCCGACCACGCCGTTCTCCATCCTGAGGATGCACAGGGCGTTGTCGTCGACCGAGATGGGATTCCCGTCCGGACCGGTCTTGTCCAATGTGGAGAGCAGGGCTCCCACGTCCGTAATCCTGCTGTCCAGCAGATAATCTATCAGATCGATCTTGTGCACCCCGAGGTCGGCCATCACGCCCATCGCGGCCTTCTCCTTGCTGAAGAACCAGGTGCCTTTCCCGGGATTGACGCTCCAGGTCTCGGGACCGGCGTGACCGAAGGTGGTCCGGAAGGTCAGCACCTTTCCTATCGCTCCGGAGGCTATCATCTCGCGTGCCTGGCGGTGGACCGGGGTGAGCCTCTGGTTCTGGGCTATGAGCAGAAGCCTGCCGGATTCCCGGGCCGCATCCATCATAGCCTCGCATTCTTCGAGTGTCGTCGCCATCGGTTTCTCGCAAAGGACGTCCTTGCCGGACTGCAGGGCTTTGATCGACACCTCTGCGTGGGCGGTGTTGGCAAGGGAGATCACCACGGCGTCCACGGAAGTGTCTGCAAGCATCTCGTCGATGCTGTCATAGACGCGGCCGCCGTAGGTTTGGGCCATTTGTTCCGCCCTAGAGCGGGTGGGGTTGTAGTATCCTGCGATTTCGGCCTGGGGATGCGCGCTGAATTCGGGTATATGCCGCACCTGTGCAATCTTTCCGCAGCCGATGATTCCGATTCTTTTTTTCATTCAGTCCGTTAGGTAAGGTTTCTTACAAAGATAGCGAATATCCGGAAAATTCGTATATTTGATAGATGACCAAGATACCGATATGATTATGAAGAAATTATTGCTGATACCGATCCTCCTGTCACTGTGTCTGGGCCTGTCCGGAAGGGATGGGGGAAAGAAACTGATACCCTATGTTGACGTGATGACGGGGACAGGGGAGAGGTTCGACGAGTCGAAGGGAAACACCGACGCCGTTCAGATCGACCCCAGGACAGGGCAGAGGATAGTGCGCGCGGACAAGGGCCAGACCATACCGGCCGTGCTCGAGCCCAACGGAATGAACTTCTGGACCCCCGAGACGGAATCCACGGAAAGGAAGGGTGCCTCCCCGTTCTATTATTCCAGGGAGAAACTCACCGGGTTCAGGGCCTCCCACTGGATTACCGGAGGGGCCACCCAGGACTACGGATCCGTAACGGTGATGCCCGGCTGCGGGCCGCTGAAATGCCTTTCCGGGGACAGGGCGAGCCTGTTCAGCCACGAAGAGGAGGCCGCCCGTCCGGATTATTACAGCGTCCCTCTCTTCGGCGGTGAGATTTTCGCCGAGATGACGGGCACATCACGCACCGGCATCTTCAGGTTTACCTACAAGAATGCAGGGAAGGCCTGGCTGGTAATCCAGCCCAACAGCGACGAGGCGCAGGCCACGGTGTGCGTGGATCCCGGCAATGGAGAGGTGAGCGGCAGCAATCCGGTCCACAGGATTTATCAGGGATGGGGGGAACCCGCGGGATTCAGCGGCTATTTCAGCGTGACGGTCTCAAAGCCTGTCACAGGTGTGGGGACGTTCTCGGCTGAGGGAACGATGCCGGGGAATCTCTCGGACGGCAACCTGAAGAATCTCGGGGCATACCTGGAGTTCGACGTCGAGGCCGGGGAGACCGTGCTCGTGAGGGTTGCGACCTCTTTCTGCGATGTCGAGGGTGCGAGGGCGAACCAGCAGGCGGAGAACCCCGGCTGGGATTTTGACGCCATAAGGGACAGGCTTACAGGTATTTGGGAGGACCGCCTCTCCGCCATCAGGGTGGAGACTCCCGACGAGGTGGCACTGACCAATTTCTACACGGCGCTCTACCACGCATCCTTCCTTCCCCACGCCTTCAACGATGCCGACGGCAGATATCCCTCATTTGCCGGCGGAGCGACTGTCGAGAAAACGGACGGAACCTATTATGAGGACTATAGCATGTGGGACACCTACCGTGCCCTGCATCCCCTTCTGAGCATTCTCTATCCCGAACAGACCGGAGATATGATCCAGTCATTGATAGACAAATACCGCCAGGGCGGGTGGCTCCCTATCTTCCCATGCTGGAACAGTTACACCTCGGAGATGATCGGCGACCACTGCGCCTCCCTTATCGCCGACGCCTATTTCAAGGGTATCCGGAATTTTGACGTCGAGGCTGCCTGGGAGGCCCTGAGGAAGAATGCCTTCGACATCCCCGAGACCTATGAGGAGTATAAGGACGGGAAGGGCAGGAGGGCCCTGGATTCATATCTGAAGTATGGGTATATCCCCCTTGAAGACCCTGTGAGGGAGGCTTTCCACCGTCAGGAACAGGTTTCCCGTACCCTGGAATATGCCTATGACGACTATGCCCTCGCGAAGTTCGCCCGGGAACTCGGCCACAAGGAAGAGGCCGCCGAACTGGCCCGCCGGAGTCAGTTCTACCGGAATGTCATCGACCCCCGTACGGGCTATGCCCAGGGTCGCCACGAGGACGGCACCTTCATCGATGCGGACAACGCCTTCGACAAGGCTCCTTTCATCACCGAAGGCAAGCCCTGCCATTACTCCTGGTACGTTCCCCACGACCTCTACGGGTTGATGGAGTGTATGGGAGGCAGGGACAGCTATGTCGAGAAACTGGACACCCTCTTCGGCCGCAAGGAATACTGGCACGGCAACGAGCCCTGCCACCAGATAGCCTATCTGTACAACTATGCCGGCCTTCCCTGGAAAACCCAGGAAACGGTCAGGGGAGTGCTTCTGAACGAGTATCATCCCGGTTCCGACGGCCTGTCGGGCAACGACGACGCCGGCCAGATGTCGGCCTGGTACATCTTCTCGTCCCTCGGTTTCTACCCGGTCTGTCCCGCCAGCGGCCATTACGTGATCGGCAGCCCGCTTTTCAGGAAGGCCTCAGTCCGTGTCGGAGAAGGCAAGGTGTTCACCATCAAGGCGAAACACGCTTCGGACGGGAATTTGTACATCCGTCGGGCCCGCCTCAACGGAAAGCGGTATGACAGGAATTACTTACTGCACGAAGACATTGCCAAGGGAGGAACCCTGGTGTTCGTGATGGGCAGGAAACCGTCCCGCCGATGGGCGTCTTCTCCTGAAAGCTGCCCTCCGCGGGAAAGTATCTGAAACAATCCTCAGCGCCCGGCTTTCTTGAATTCCACGGCGCACCAGTCCCTTTTGGGAATTGCGGACAGCGCAAGTCCTCCGCCATTGTCCGGAGCGGCTTCGGTGCGCAGTGTCCTCGACACATCCCAGCCTGCAGGGACTTCCAGGACTGGAGCAGTCTCGGAGTCGACCATGTTGCATACGAGTACGGAAAGCCGTTTCCCGTCTTTTGAAAGGGCAGGGAGGAGGTAGATTCCGGGGGCGTCATCCCTGAGAGACACGGGCAGGTCCTTTCCTCCCGACATTTCCTTGTACAGTTCTTTCAACTGGGCCTCGATGATTGATCCGTTCCAGGGCCTAGGTTCCCGGAAAAGCATTCCGTAGCCGTCCCAGCCGTAGATTGCGAACAGTCCGTCCTTTGTCTTGCAGAGGATGCAGCGGTCGCCAATGGTCCGTGCTTCGGCATCCTTGCGGGGAACAAGTCCATAGAGAAGGCCTTCAGTGTCCGGAACCGGGACCGCTTCTTCCAGTCCGACATCGATCCCTTTGG
Organism: Bacteroidales bacterium; assembly: GCA_017427885.1. Classification (GTDB taxonomy): domain Bacteria; phylum Bacteroidota; class Bacteroidia; order Bacteroidales; family UBA932; genus Cryptobacteroides. Next base: position 108,907 of record JAFRRW010000010.1, on the reverse strand, counting down.
ACTGAAGGGCGAGAGCGGCAGGTACGTCGAGTATCAAGCCATTGCCGATGGCCTCGGAGGACAGCAGGCGGGCCTGGTCCCCGAAGGCAATCCCGGGGAAGCCGGAGCCCTCATAGCAGACAGGTATAGAGTTGGCGGTGAGGAAGACGGCTCCGGCGGAACGGGAGGCGCGGACCATCATGTCGCCGTTGCCGGGATATTTGTCCGGAAGGTTGATATCCCTCAGGAGATGCTCGGAGTTCCATACTCTGAAACCGCAGGGCGAAGTGCCCATGAACATGTCCATAAGGACCTTATCGTCCTCCATATTCGCGATATGGGCCTCCAGGTATTCCCTTCCCTCACGGGTCTCGGGGTCATAGCACAGAAAGTATTTGTGGCGGTTGACCCCTCCGTTCGCCATCATCACCTTGTCGTAGAGTTCGCACCAGGGTTCAGGCACGATCTCCACTCTGCGGGGGGAGGGATCGTTCTCGTCGAAGAGGATGATGTCGCGTCCTCTCAGCCATCCGATCTGCATCCTTACGAAATCCACCACGTCCCCGAGGGTCACTCCGGGATAATGGGGCCAGGTCGCAGGCCAGTATGTCGCCCCGCTGAGACGCAGGAAGGGCTTGTGCCCCTTTCCCGCCAGGATTCTGGAAAGATTTTCCATATCGACGCCCTCGGCGTCAAAGTGGGTGTAACTCGAGCAGATGGCCATTACGATGTCGGGATTGACCTCGTCGGCGGCCTCCCTCAGCCCCTTGCAGAAGTCTTCCATGCTCTTGCCCATAACGTCCAGGAAGGCTGTCCTGTCAGCGCTCGGAGCGCCGGAGAATAGGTCGCGGACCTGTTCCCTCGTGAAATCCTTTCCCGTCGCCTCCTTTAGCATGGCAAGATGGCCGGGACATACGCAGGTGAATCCCGGACGTACGGACTGTACGAGTTCGTCGTCCATCAGGATGAATTTGGCCCCCGCCTTTGCGAAATCGCGGATGTTGTCCTTGATCAGTTCCAGGAACTTTTTGTCGGTCGTGCAGGCGGCGCCGCAGGAATTGCCGTCGAAATTGACAAGTCGCTGATATTCCGGATAGACTTCGTCAAACGGCGGCATCTTGCCTCCGTATCCGAGCGACGATGTCCAGACTCCGACTTCGAAACCTTCCTTTTCGAAGAAACTGATGGCCTCTTTCATCTTCGCCATGGTCGAATCCCTCCGGGCTCCGGTTTCATAATAGATGCACAGGGACAGCAGCACGACCGATACGTCCGCCTTCTTGAGATCTTCCAGATAGCCTTGGGCATTGTCCCTGGTGAGATCGCTGAAAGACACCTGGGTGATTATCACTGGTTTGTCCGGTTCGCTCTTATGCGAAGAACTTGTACAGGAGGCAAGAACTGCGACCATCAGGATAGCCGCGAGGCGGAGGATTCTGTTCATGTAAAATATTTTTTACAAAAATAATCAAAAAGGGGTAGAACACCTTCCTGAATCCCGGGTAAAAATATTATATTTGTAGGAAGTGACCGGTTGAATATGTTCGAACTCGTATATCCTCTTTCACCTGTAACCGTTTTCCCCCTTCCCACGGCGGAAAGGCCTTCCAACGGGAAGGAAATCCGGCCCGGGGAAATGGTCCCCATAGTGGAGCAGAGCGGCCTGGTGGTGGGAGAGGCTACCAGGAAATATGTTCACGGCGGTTCGAAACTCCTTCACCCCGTGGTTCATCTCCACATAATCAACAGGGAAGGCCTGTTCTACCTCCAGAAACGCGGGGCGCACAAGGACCTCCTTCCCGGAATGTGGGACACGGCCGTGGGCGGCCACGTGGATTTCGGCGAACAGTTGGAGGAGGCCCTTATCCGCGAGGCTGGCGAGGAACTCGGATTATTCGATTTCCACGCGGTCTATCTGATGTCCTATGTCTATGAGTCGGGAAGGGAAAAGGAACTTGTGAACGTGTACGGGACCGTAGGCAATTACCGCCTGACACCTGCCAACGGGGAGGTGAGCGGTGGGAAGTGGTGGACACCCGATGAAATCGAAGCCGCCGTCGGGAAGGGGATCCTGACGCCGAATTTCGAGGGGGAATTCCCCAAGGTCCGTCATCTGCTGGAGGCCCTCCTCTAACGATTATATATGGAAAAACAGGATATCGGGAAATTCATTTCGGACCAGCTTTCAGTCTGGCCCCTCGCCTCGGCCAATTACAGGGCCCTGAAGTCCGTGAGGACCAGGGAGATGGAGGTCGGCGGGCTGACTGTGAGGCTGCAGCTGAATCCTTCGCGTATGGGTTCCTGCGATGCCCGGACCGACGAGGCGTCGGTGAATTCCCGCAAATGCCTCCTGTGCCGTGACAGCCGTCCGTCCAGGCAGGCCTTCCTGCCTTTCGAGGGCCGCAAGGGCCGCAAGTACGACATCATCCTGAGCCCATATCCCATTTTCCCCGACCATCTCGTCATAGTCCGGAACTCCCACGTTCCCCAGTCCATATGGCACAACTACGTGGACGTGCTCGACCTGAGCCGGAAATTCCAGGGTTTCACCTTCTTCTACAACGGCCCTTCCAGCGGTGCCTCCATCCCCGAGCATCTTCATTTCCAGGCCTGTCCCAGGCACCTGGCCCCATTGGAGAACGACATCGACGCCCTTCTTCCCCATACCTCCCGCCACCAGGACTACGGTCCGCTGGAGTATATGACTTCCATCCAGGACGCCTGGGTGTTCCATTACCGTAAATACCTGCGGGGGATCTTCGCCCTGCGCGCCAGGACGGCGAAATCGATGGCGAAACTTTTCTACAGGGTGATAGACTGCGCCCCCATTGTGGAAGGGGACAGGGAGCCGAGGTTCAACCTCTACACCTGGTACACAGGGGGAGAGTACCGCAGCATCATCGTTTTCCGCGAGAAACACCGCTCCAGCCACTATTTCTCCGCGGGGGATGACCATCTGACGATGTCTCCCGGCTGCGCCGACATGGCCGGAATCCTTGTCTGCCCGGTAGAATCCGAATTCGAAAAACTGGACGTGAAGGCCCTTTCTGCGATGCTCGACGAGGTGACTGTGAGCGAAGAGGAGGAAAAGGAGATTGTCTGGAAACTCCGTCGCCGCCAGCCTAAGATCCAGGTGGGGATAATGTCGGCGAAGGAAATCAACTTTGAAATCATTTCCGACGGGGCGGGGCCCCAGAAAGTGTCCTACCGCGAAGGGAAAATTGACTACAACGGGGTCCTCTACGACGAGATATTCTTCGGAGGGATGACTCGTTCCGCCATATTCGCCGAGCCCTCGTTCATCCTGTACGGGGTGACGATCGGGAAGCAGTTCCATTGGGAGAGGAAGGTGGACCAGAAGTTCGCCGGGAGGCTGAAATTCATCGTCGAAAACGGGATGGTGACAGCCGTCAACATAGTCGGGGTGGAGGACTATCTGCTTAGCGTCATATCGTCGGAGATGCGCGCCAGCGCCTCCCTGGAGTTCCTGAAGGCCCACGCCGTCATCTCCAGGTCCTGGGTTATGGCCATAGTGTCTCACCGTGGCCTGCCCCATAAACCTCCTGTGTTCGTGAGCGCCCCGGCCCTGAAAATAAGGAACGAGGCCTCGCTGGTAACCTTCCTTGATTCCGTGAGGAACCAGGGAAAGGTCGTCGACGAAGGCTCCGTCGGGGAGGTCCCGGAATTCATCTCCTGGGCCGACCACGAGGACCATACCCTCTTCGACGTCTGTGCTGACGATCATTGCCAGAGATACCAGGGCCTTACGATGGCCGTGGGGGAGAATGTCCGAAAGGCGATCGACCAGACCTGGGGAGAGGTCCTCACCTTCGGAGGGGAGGTCTGCGACGCCCGTTTCTCGAAATGCTGCGGGGGAGTCACTGAGGTGTTCCCTTCCTGCTGGGAAGATTCTGATATCCCTTATTTACAGGCGCTTCCGGATACTCCCGGCCATGACCCGTCGGGAGATCCCTTCTGCGACAATCCTCCTTCCTCGATCCTTTCCCAGGTCCTCAACGATTACGACCTGGAGACGAGAGATTTCTATGACTGGGAAGTGACATACGGCAAGGGAGAACTGTCGGAACTGATCTCCCGCAAGTCCGGCCATATGATAGGGGAACTCGTGGACCTCGTTCCTGTCGAGAGGGGGCCTTCGGGAAGGATAGTGAAACTAAAGGTGGTAGGGACGATGTTTTCGATGATAATAGGGAAGGAGTTGATGATCAGGAAGATACTCTCAGAATCCCATCTGAAGAGCTCGAATTTCGAGGTTTCCTGGCCGGATCCTGAACATATAACCCTGAAGGGCCGGGGCTGGGGACACGGCGTGGGCCTGTGCCAGATCGGGGCCGCGGTGATGGCCGCCCGTGGATACGGCTACCGTGACATCCTGTCCCATTATTATCCCGGAACCGAAATAACGAGATTATAGGAAAATGGAAAAGGTGAGTACAAGATCGCCCTGGTGGTGGATACCGACGCTTTATTTCGCCGAAGGCATTCCGTATTTCATCGTGAACAACATCTCCGTGGTGATGTTCACGAGGATGGGTGTGCCCAACGAGTCGATGGCCCTGTACACCGGGCTGCTGTATCTTCCGTGGACGATCAAACCCCTTTGGAGTCCCTTCGTGGACATCCTGAAGACCAAGAGGTGGTGGATAGTGGCGATGCAGGCACTGATAACCGCGGCGATGATATTCCTGGCACTTTCGGTGCCGCGTCCGGACGGGGCGGAAATGGCCTCCAGGACGGTCCCGGTGAGCCTTTTCACCACCACCCTGATCCTTTTCCTGATCACGGCCTTCGCCTCGGCCACCCACGACATAGCGGCCGACGGCTTCTATATGCTTGCCCTTCCCCAGAAGGACCAGTCCTTCTTCGTGGGGATCCGCAGCACCTTCTACCGCCTTTCCTCGATTTTCGGCCAGGGGGTCCTTGTCTGGATAGCCGGCGCCCTCGAGACCTCCACGGGAGACATCCCGGCCGCCTGGCGCCTCACCCTCCTTCTGACCTCCGTCATATTCGCCGCCGTAACCCTCTATCACGTTTTCATAATACCCCGTCCCGACTCGGACAAGCCTTCGGTTGAGACTAATGGGAAAGCCTTAAAATTCAGCGAGATAATGGGTGAGTTCGGCAGGGCTTTCGCCACCTTCTTCAAGAAGAGGGGGATTCTGATTGCGCTGCTTTTCCTGCTGTTGTACAGGATTCCCGAAGCCCTGATGCTCAAGATGGTCACCCCCTTCTTCCTGGACAACCGCGCCGCCGGAGGAATGGGACTTACGACGTCCCAGCTCGGTCTGATTTACGGTACGATAGGGGTTATCGCCCTCACCGTCGGCGGAATCGTCGGTGGAATCGCCGCCTCCAGGTGGGGACTGAAGAAGGCCCTGTGGCCGATGGCACTGAGCCTCATCCTTCCGAACATCGTCTATGTGTATATGAGTCTGGCCCATCCCGCATCCCTCTGGGTGACAGGTGCCTGCGTGGCCTTCGAACAGTTCGGATACGGATTCGGCTTCACGGCTTACATGCTTTATATGATCTATTTCTCCGACGGGGAGTTCAAGACCTCCCATTATGCCATCTGCACCGCCTTCATGGCCCTGAGCATGATGATTCCGGGAATGCTGGCCGGGTATTTGTGGAAATGGCTCGGAGGATACGTTAACTTCTTCATCACGGTGATGGCCTGCTGCCTGCTCACTGTTGCGGTTACCTTCCTTGTGAAAGTGGATCCCGAATACGGGAAAAAATAATATGAAAGAGATGACATTCAAGAAAATACTCCTGCCGGTCCTGGCCCTTTCGCTTTCCCTGTGCCTGTCTGCCAAGGGGGTGGCGGTCAAGACCGGGATCGAGGTCCTGAGGGACTCCGGGTTCAAGGGACTGGTCGGTAAGAAGGTCGGTCTGGTGACCAACCCCAGCGGGGTGGACAGGGAACTCAGGTCCACCATCGACATCCTCTACAACGCCCCCGGAGTGAAGCTGGTGGCCCTCTTCGGCCCGGAACACGGGGTGAGGGGAGACGCCTGGGCGGGGGACTACGTGCCGAATACCGTGGATCCCGCGACGGGCCTGAAGGTCTGGTCCATCTACGGTCCCAACCGTGAGCCGACACCTGAGATGCTGAAGGGCATTGACATAATGGTCTATGACATACAGGACGTGGGCTGCCGTTCATACACCTTCATCAGTACCCTGGGTCTGGTTATGAGGGCCTGTTCCCGCCTCGGGATCGAGGTGATGGTGCTGGACAGGCCCAACCCCCTCGGCGGCAACAAGATAGAAGGTCCTCTCGTGAGGGACGGCTTCTTCTCGTTCGTAAGCCAGTACAGGATACCCTATGTCTATGGCCTCACCGTCGGGGAACTGGCCGTACTCATCAATGAGGAGGGAATGAACCGGGGGCAGAACGGGAAGGAAACGCCTCTGAAATGCGACCTTACCGTGGTTCCGATGGAGGGCTGGACCAGGGATATGCTTTATGACGACACCGGCCTTCCTTGGATAATGCCTTCCCCGAACATCCCCTATGCCAAGACCACTATCGACTATCCTTCTTCCGGCCTCTGCGGGGAACTCTACGGCTATCTCAACATCGGCATAGGCTACACCATTCCTTTCGGAGCTTTTGCGGCCCCCTGGATCGACGCTGACAAACTGAAGGCGGAACTGGATTCATACAACCTTCCCGGCGTGGCTTTCAGGACTATACATTACAAGCCCATCGCCGGTTCCAACAGCGGAAAACTCATTCATGGAGTTCAATTTTCGTACACGGATTTTGAGAAGGCAACTATCACACTCACACAGTTTTACGTGATGCAGGCGGTAAAAAAACTGTATCCGGATCGCAACCCGTTCACACTTGCCAAGGACCGTTTGGGAATGTTCCACAAATTATGTGGTACGGATTATGTAAGGAAGACTTTTGAGACAAGGATGAAAGTCGATGACATCAAGGAATATTGGAATGCGGATGTCGAGAGTTTCAGGACCCTTGCCCGCAGATACTACATTTATTGATTGACAGCTAAAACATAACAAAATGAAAAACATCTTTAATATCGTACTGGCTTCGACGCTGGCCTTTGCAATGATCGCCTCTTCAGGCGAGGGATGGGCCCAGGCGAGAAGGGGTTCTTCCTCCGGCACCACCCAGAGCAGCTCCTCTTCCACCAGGTCTTCATCCTCTTCTTCCTCGAGCAGGTCCTCCTCTTCTTCGAGCAGGTCTTCCTCGTCCTCCTCGTCCACCAGGTCGTCTTCCTCTTCGAACAGGTCCTCCTCGACTTCCGCGAGGTCGTCCTCTTCTTCTAACAGGAATTCTGCCGCCACGGCGAGTCCTTCCACACAGACTCCTACCAGAAGGTCTTCTTCCTCCTCTTCCGCTTCCAGGAGCACCAGCTCCTCCACCAGCGGATCAGCTACCACGAGTCCTTCCACCCAGTCCAACACCAGGAGGTCCTCCTCCACTTCTTCCGCTTCCAGGAGCACTGCCACCACCGGCAGCAGGTCCTCCAGCGCATCCAGGAGCGCGACCACCTCTTCCACGACCAGGAGAAGCACTTCCAGTACTGCTCCCACCTCTTCCTCCCAGGCTGAGGTAAAGGCCGGCAACGTGACCAACAGGGGAGCCCTCAGATCCAATTCCAATGTGACCAAGACCCCTTCAGCCGCATCGAATGCCTCCAATTCCTCTTCCCGCAACAACGGAAGGCGCAATGAAGGCAACCGTGTCAGCACGAGGGTCAATTCCGCCGACTATATGAGGATCGGCGAGCACCGCGACCTTGTGAGAATACCTCCCCGCGAGCGTGATTTCATGAGGTACGACGTACCCGGAAGATTCTGGGCACGCACTCCTCACTATTACGGCTACAGGGTCAGGATCCTCCCTGTCAGGTATCGCCTGATGAGGTACTGGGGCATCGATTATTACTATTATAACGGCATTTATTACAGGCCTTGGAACGGGATCTACATCGTCTGCCGTCCTCCTTTCGGCATCACGGTGGCCCATACCGTCGCAGACCTGGCTCTCTCACCCCTCTCCTTCGCCTATTATAACAGCGTCTACCGCACCTACCGCGCAATCGACGCCAATAACAGGACGATCGACGAGCAGAACCGCATCATAGCCCAGAACAACGCTACCATTGCAGCCCAGAACAATACCATTGCCCTGAACACTACCAGGGCGAACAACTCCTACACTGTGGCTGAGAGGCTCGGCCTCGTTCAGAGCTATGCTTCCGCCGAAGGGTCCTACTTCTATCAGGACGGCGTGTTCTACTGCGAGACGGCCGACGGCCAGTACGAGGTCATTGTACCTCCTGCCGGCGCCCTCGTGAACGAGCTGCCTGACGACTATGAGATCATCACCCTCGACGGGGTCAAATACTACAAGGTCGACGATACGGTGTTCACCCTCACCCTCGTTTCCGGCGTACCTTATCTCGAGGTTCTCGGACAGATGTACGGGTCGATGGCCGAGCAGTACAGTTCCTACAATGTGAACGGCACTGCGAACACCCTGAATCTGAACTGATCCAATTTAGTTTTTATACTTTTCCACAAAGATGGGCGACCGGATTCCGGCCGCCCATCCTAATTTGCACAAGTGTCCGCTATTTGGAAGCCGAGCCCTCCTGCATCAGGAAGGTCCTCATGAACTCGTTGATGTCCCCGTCCAGCACGCCCTGGGTGTCGGCAGTCTGGTAACCGGTGCGCAGGTCCTTGACCATCTTGTAGGGATGGAGCACGTAGGAGCGGATCTGGGAGCCCCATTCGATCTTCTTTTTCTGACCCTCCAGTTCGGCCTGCTTTTCCTGGCGTTTCTTGAGCTCGATGTCGTAGAGCCTCGATTTGAGGATCCTCAGGGCATTCTGCCTGTTGTCCTGCTGGGAGCGGGTCTCGGTGTTCTCCACCATTATACCGGAAGGAAGATGCCTGACGCGGACGCCGGTTTCCACCTTGTTGACGTTCTGCCCGCCGTGTCCCCCCGAACGGAAGGTGTCCCATTCGAGGTCGGAGGGATTGATCTCTATGTTGATGCTGTCGTCCACCAGTGGATAGACGAACACGGAGGAGAAGGTCGTCTGGCGTTTACCCTGGGCGTTGAAAGGGGAGAGCCTCACGAGGCGGTGCACCCCGTTCTCGGCCTTGAGATAGCCGTAGGCGAAGTCTCCCTCCACCTGGATGGTGGACGACTTGATGCCGGCTTCGTCGCCTTCCTGAAGGTCGGTGACCGTCATCTTGTAGCCGTTCCGTTCGCCCCAGCGCATATACATCCTCATCAGCATCGCCGACCAGTCGTTGGATTCGGTACCTCCGGCTCCGGAGTTGATGGTGAGGATCGCTCCGAGGTTGTCTCCCTCGGCTCCGAGCATATTCTTGAGTTCCAGGTCCTCCAGGGCCTTGTCGGCATCGGAGTAGCTTGCGTCGAGTTCCCGTGTCTCATCCGTTTCCAGGACCTCGTCCGGAGCGGCGTCGAGACTTTCCTTTGCGAAATCGTACAGGACCTTGACGTCGTCGATGGCCGTTGCGGCCCTGTCGTAGTCGGTCACCCAGGCCTTCAGGGAACTGAGGTCCTTGAGGAAGGCTTCCGCCGCCTTGGGGTCGTTCCAGAAATCCGGGGATTCGGTCTTCTTCTGAAGTTCGGCCACTTTGGCGCGTTTCCCGTCGATTCCCAGGCATTCCTTAAGGTTGGAAAGCCTTGCGTCCAGCGAGCCGATCTGTTCTTTCGTAATCATTACCGTATCATTCTGCTTTGCAAATTTAGTTAAAATCCGCTGAATATTCCGTATATTTGTGAGGTATGGCAGTCATAGGCATATTCGACTCAGGTTCGGGAGGGCTCTCCGTTCTCAAAGAGATATTGAAAGTCCTTCCGGGGGAGAGGTATATATATTTTTCCGACAACGCCTACTGCCCTTATGGCAACAGGAGCAGGGAATATGTCATTTCCCGTGCCCGGACGATTACCTCCATACTCCTTGAAAAGGGATGCGAGGCCATCGTTGTGGCCTGCAACACGGCGACGGCCGCGGCGATCGAGACCCTTCGCGTGGAATTCCCGGTGCCTTTCATAGGGATGGAACCGGCAGTCAAGCCAGCCGCCCTCGGCACCGAGTTGGGAGTGATAGGGGTGCTTGCCACGGCAGGGACTCTGAAGGCTTCCAAATACCTGAATACCAAGGGAAAATATGAGAATGACGTCAAGATAATCGAGCACGTCGGGGAAGGGTTCGTGGAACTTGTGGAGAGGGGAGTCCTCTCTGGTCCCGAGGCGGATGCGGTCGTGGAGAAGAGCCTGAGGCCGCTTCTGGATGCGGGAGCCGACATAATAGTCCTGGGATGCACCCACTATCCTTTCCTGATCGACACCGTCAGGAAGATAGCCGGTCCTGACGTTAGGGTGATAGATCCTGCTCCGGCCGTGGCCTGCCAGCTGGTGAGGGTGCTGAAGGAGAGAGGGATAGGCCTCGACGAAGGCTCCCTTTCCGTAGAACTCCTGTCCTCGGGAGACCCTGAGACCTTGAAGAAACTTGCAGCCACCTTCATTCCGGTACAGAAATGAAAGCGATAATCTCCCTTGTGCCGGTTATCGTCCTCGTGGCGCTTCTGGCCATCGACATAAGCATTTTCGGCGGCGATTCGATCCTCGGTGCCAGCCAGGTGTCCCTCCTGATCGCCGCAGGTGTTTGCGTCCTTCTTTCGATGTGGCTGTTCAAGACTCCCTGGTCGGAGTTCGAGGAGGCCATCAAGGGGAATATCGGAGACGTCACCACCGCCATCCTCATCCTTTTCCTCATCGGCGCCATCTCAGGCACCTGGACGGTGAGCGGCATCGTGCCCGCCTTCATCTGTTATGGCGTCAAGATCATCCACCCCAAGGTTTTCCTGCTGACGGCCTGTGTCATCTGCGCCCTGGTCTCGCTGATGACGGGAAGTTCCTGGACCACGATAGCCACCATAGGCGTGGCTCTCCTGGGCATAGGCAAGGCCGAAGGCTTCAGTGACGGAATGATAGCGGGTGCGATCATTTCCGGTGCCTATTTCGGTGACAAGATATCCCCCCTTTCCGACACCACCGTGATGGCCTCGTCCATCAACAAGGTGCCCCTGTTCACCCATATCCGGTATATGATGGTCACGACCGTCCCTTCGATGGTCATAACCCTCATCATCTTCACCATCCTCGGCCTCTCCCATTCCGGGGGCGACGCCTCGCAGGTGCAGGTCTATACCGACGTCCTAGCCCGAAAGTTCAACATATCCCCCTGGGTGATGGTAGTCCCTGTCCTTACGGGTATAATGATCTGGAGGAAATGGCCGGCTTTCATAGTTCTCGCCCTTTCCACCTTTTTCGCCGCGATTCTCGCCGTGATATTCCAGAGACCGATCGTGGAAGAGATAGGTGTGGCGGTCACCCAGGGCACGGATGCGAAGGTGCTGTTCACCGGAATAGTGGAAACCGTGTATAATTCAGTTCAGTTGGGCACCGGCAATCCGGACGTGGACACCCTGGTCGCGACCAGGGGTATGACGGGTATGCTCAATACGGTATATCTGATCATCTGCGCGATGTGTTTCGGAGGATGCATGAAGGCCAGCGGAATGCTTGCCGAGATTGCGGGGATGCTGCGGAGGTTCACCCGCCGCAGGGTGGGACTTGTGGCGTCGACGGTCACTTCCGGAGTGGCCCTGGACGGTCTGGTCTGCGACCAGTACCTGAGCATCATCCTGACCAGCAACCTCTTCGGTGACATCTACAAGGAAAGGGGCTATGAGGACCGCCTGCTCAGCCGTTCGGTGGAGGATTCCGCTACGGTCACCTCGCCCCTCTTCCCCTGGAGCAGCTGCGGAATGACCCAGGCCACCATCCTTTCCGTGCCCACGCTCACATATGCTCCGTTCTGTTTCTTCAACATAATCAGTCCGTTGATGAGCATTCTGATCGCCGCGACAGGGTATAAGATAGTACGGTTGGTGAGGGAGTAGGATGGGAAAGGTAGCCATCATAGGATGCGGTGCCGCAGGGGTCTTCTGCGGGGCGAACCTGCGCTCGTCGAGGCCTGATCTCGGGATAACCGTTTTCGAGGCGGGGAAAAAGCCTCTGGCCAAGGTCGCACTGACCGGGGGAGGGCGCTGCAACCTTACAAATTCATTTGAAGGCATAACCTCGGTCCGGCAGGCCTATCCCCGCGGCGACCGACTTATGAAACGCGCCCTCAAGGAATTCGGCCCTGAGGATACCTGCAGATGGTTCAGGGAGAGGGGAGTGGGACTTGTCCTTCAGGACGACCATCGCTGGTTCCCGGCATCGCAGGACGCGATGGAGATAGTGCATACACTTTTTGATGGGCTGAAGGGCGCCGCCATACGGACTTCCAGCAAAGTCAGGTCAGTGCTTCCGGAGCGCAGGATACTGTTGGAAGACGGCTCTGTGGAATCGTTCGACCGGATCGTGGTAACGGCCGGAGGCGGACGCGACTTCTCCTTCCTGGCGCCCCTGGACCTGGAAATCGTCCCTCCTGTGCCTTCCCTTTTTACATTGGGAACCGATTCTCCCGTGCGAACCTTGGCCGGGACATCCGCCGAAGGTACCGTCAGCCTGGCAGGAACCCCTTTCAAGGCCTCGGGAGACATCCTCATTACCGACTGGGGGTTCAGCGGCCCGGCCGTGCTCGCCCTTTCATCTTACGCCGCCCGGCATCTGGCTTCCACGGGCTACCGTTCCACCCTTATTGTCAACTGGCTGGGATGCACGGAAGAGGATGCACGGGAGAAGATATTGGAAATCAAAGAGTCCAATCCGTCGAAGAAACTGTCCTCAGTCCATCCCCTGCCCTCCAGACTCTGGGAGTTCCTATTGGAAAAGTGCAGGCAGAATCCGGATATGCGTTGGGGACAGATCGGTCAGGTCACGGTAAACAGGCTCGTTTCCCGTCTTGTCAGCGATGACTATCCCGTCACCGGGAAAGGCCGGTTCAAGGAAGAATTCGTTACCTGCGGGGGAGTGGACCTTGGGGAAATCAACCCGGGAACAATGGAATCGAAGAAGCATCCGGGCATTTATTTCGCCGGGGAAGTGCTTGACATTGATGCGATTACCGGAGGATTCAACCTCCAGGCCGCTTGGACTACTGGCTGGCTTGTTGCCCGTGCTGTCGCATCTTCAATTTAAAACTGTTACCTCCTGACACGGAACCTGGCGACCACGGCGCAGTGGTCGGAGGCGGTGTTGTTGATCACCTCGTAGGAAAGGAGCCTGATCTTCTTGTCCGGCTTGCGGTACATAATGTAGTCGATGAGCACTCTCGGTTCTTCTTCCAGGTATTTCGACGGGAAGGTTTTCTGGTCCTTGTCCCTATAGTTCAGTTGCATATACTCGGAGAAGGTGGCCATCGTCCTGGAATCGGGCTCGGCGTTCATGTCTCCGGCGAAGAAGATGTGCCCGTCCAGTCCCTTTATGAAGTCTCTCAGGATGTTTGCCTGCCAGATGCGGCTGGATTCGTCCGCCCTGTAATCCAGGTGCGAGCCTCCCATCCAGAAAGTGAAGCCGTTAACTTCGGTCTTGAGGAAACAGGCGGACCTGACTTCCCCTCCTTCCGGATCCTGGGCCGGGTCGCAGGGAAGAAGTATGTGCCTGCGTTCCGTGAACGGATGCCTGCAGAGGATGGCGTTGCCGTATGCTCCGCCTTCGAAGTCGAAAGCAGGCGCATATGCGGCGTTCATTCCCGTACGTGAGGCGAGTTCCTCGTAGTTGAGAGTCCCACGTGAGCGCTGCGTGCAGGAATCCACTTCGTTGAGGACGCAGAAATCGGGCTGTCGGGCGTTGATTACTTCGGCCAGGGCGTCATAGTCTTCCGCCTTGTACAGTCCGCGGGCGCCATAGATGTTGTAGGTCATTACGGTGATGTCGGAGCCTCCGCAGGAGGCGAGGCCGATGATGGCGGCCAGGATGAGGATAAGCTTTTTCATATTACAAATATAGGCAGATTCCTTGAAAGAATGAAGTGCCGGGGGGTTGCAAGTATGCCTGTTAAAACGTATATTTGTATGATTGAGTGAAAATATAATTAAATATCATAACACTATGAACTATCCCAAAATAGGTATCCGCCCTACCATCGACGGCCGCCAGGGCGGCGTGCGTGAATCCCTTGAAGAAAAGACGATGAACCTGGCCAGGGCCGTTGCGGCTCTCATTTCAGGGAACCTTCGCAACGGAGATGGCTCTCCCGTGGAATGCGTAATCGCGGACAGCACCATAGGCCGTGTTGCAGAGGCTGCCGCCTGCGCCGAGAAGTTCGAGCGTGAAGGGGTCGGTTCCACCATCACGGTGACCTCCTGCTGGTGCTATGGCTCCGAGACGATGGACATGCATCCCCACTGGCCCAAGGCGGTCTGGGGCTTCAACGGCACTGAGCGTCCCGGTGCGGTCTATCTCGCCGCTGTGCTTGCCGCCCACGCCCAGAAGGGACTGCCCGCCTTCGGCATCTATGGACACGACGTGCAGGACATCACCGACAACAGCATCCCCGCCGACGTGGCCGTGAAGATCCTGCGTTTCGCCCGCGCGGCACAGGCCGTGGCTACGATGAGAGGTAAGAGCTATCTCTCGATGGGCAATACCTGCATGGGCATCGCCGGTTCCATAGTGAACGCCGATTTTCTCCAGAAGTATCTGGGAATGAGGGCTGAATATGTCTCCCTTGTGGAGATTCTCCGCAGGGTGGACTTCGGTATATACGACCACGAGGAGTTTGAAAGGGCGATGGCCTGGGTTGACAAATACTGCAAGCCCCAGGAAGGTCACGACTACAATGAGGACCGTCCCCTGTTCCCCGGCACCCCGATGACCACGTTCAACGGTAAGGGCAAGGGCAAGACGAGGGAGGAAAAGGACGCCGACTGGGAGTTCACGGTGAAGAACATGATGATCATCCGCGACCTGATGTTCGGGAATCCCAAGCTTCTCGAGATGGGATACAAGGAGGAGGCCCTCGGACACGATGCCTTGGCGGGCGGAGTGCAGGGACAGCGCCAGTGGACTGACTACAAGCCCAATTTCGACTTCCCCGAGAGCCTTATGTGCACTTCGTTCGACTGGAACGGAATCCGCGAAGCATATACCCTGGCGACGGAGAATGATGCCCTCAACGGTCTTTCGATGATGTTCGGCCATCTCCTCACCAACAGGGGAGTGATGTTCAGCGACGTGCGCACCTATTGGAGCCCCGAAGCCGTGAAACGCGTCACTGGCAAGGCTCCCGAAGGACTGGCTTCCGGCGGCTTCATCCATCTCATCAACTCCGGAGCCACCACCCTCGACGCCACCGGAGCGATGTCCGACGAGGACGGCAAGCCTACCATCAAGGAACCTTGGAATATGACTCAGAAGGATGTCGAGGCCTGCCTCAAGGCTACGAACTGGATGCCTGCGGACCGCGACTATTTCCGCGGAGGCGGCTACTCGGCGCATTTCGTCACCCGCGGCGGAATGCCAATGACGATGCTCCGCCTGAATCTTGTGGACGGACTCGGACCGGTGCTCCAGATCGCAGAGGGCTGGACTGCGGAACTGCCGAAGGACATGCACGACATACTGGACAAGCGCACCGATCCCACCTGGCCCACCACCTGGTTCGTCCCCCGTCTGGACAAGTCGAAGGACTGCTTCAAGGACGTGTACAGCGTGATGAACAACTGGGGAGCCAACCACGGTGCCATCGCCTACGGCCACATAGGGGCTGACCTGATCACCCTCGCGTCGCTCCTCCGCATCCCTGTCTGCATGCACAACGTTCCCGAGGAGGACATCTTCCGTCCCGCCGCCTGGAACGCCTTCGGCATGGACAAGGAAGGAGCCGACTACCGCGCCTGCGCCAATTTCGGTCCGGTTTACAAATAATGCTTTATCTATATCTATGAACAGACTCATCAGGTCCGTGCTGCTTGTTGCATTCCTATTGCTGGCAATGGCGGCCCGTGCCCAGAAGATAACCTTCACTCCCCAGTGGACCGCCCAGTCCCAGTTCGCCGGCTATTATGTAGCCCAAGAGATGGGTTATTACAAGGAGGCCGGCCTGGAGGTGGAGATCGTGCATCCTTCGGCCAGCATGTCGGCCATTAACCTGATCCGAAGCGGAAAGAGCCAGATCACCACCTTGCAGCTGTGCCAGGCGATGCAGATAATAGACGAGGGCCTGCCTCTGGTGAATATCCTGCAGACGTCCATGAACAACGCCCTGGTTATAGTTTCGCGCAAGGACGAAAACCCTATCGAACAGAAGGGCATCCGGGTAGGTACCTGGAGCGTGGGCTTCGACCAGATAGCCTTCTGCATGAGCCTGAAGGAGCAGCTGGATTATAAGTGGATTCCCGTTGCCTCCAATTCGACCCTGCTTGTTTCCGGAGCCATCGACGCCACTCTTGCGATGAGTTACAATGAGTATTATCTGCTTAAACAGAGCGGAGTGCGGCTTACCGATAAGAATGTCTACCGTTTCTGCGATCACGATTACAACGTCCAGGAAGACGGTGTGTATATGATCCGCAAGTATTATGAGGAACACAGGGATGACGCCAGGCGCTTTGCCGAGGCCAGCCGCCGGGGCTGGGAGTGGGCGGTCGAGCATCCGGAGGAGACAATTGACATAGTGATGAGATATGTTACTGAAGGTGAGGTGGTTACAAATCGTCCCCTCCAGAGATTGCAACTGAAGGAAATCCTCCGGCTGCAGGTTGACAGGGAATCCGGAAAGCGGGAGTTTCGCCTGAGACCGGATATGGTCAGCCTCGCCAACAGCCTTATGACCGAGGGCCAGATGCTGTTTAATGAAGTAACCTACGAAGACCTTGTATCAGAATAGGCGGAGATGAAAAGAATCATCCAGAACTACCGTTCCTCCCTTTCCAGGGGCCTGAGCCTTCTGGCGGCGTTGCTGGCAAGTGCCGTTTTCTTCGCGGCATTGGTCTTCATGTTCGCACAGTCCCGCAGGGCCGTCAAGAGAGAGGCGATGGATCACGCCAGCGTGGTGCTGGACAATACCGTCCAGCGCGTCAATACCATCATTTCCAGGATTGAGGGAGCCACCGGGAATCTGCTGTGGAATTTGACGCGTCAGCTCGATCATAAGGACTCGATGCTGGTCTATGCTGAGGCTTTCATCAGAAACAATCCCTATATGCAGGGATGTTCCATTGGTTTCGAGCCTTATTATTACAAGGATGAGGGAAAATATTTTTCCCCCTATGCAGGCTATCAGGACGACGGGAGCATAATCACCACGGTTGAAGGGAGTCCGGAATACGAGTATTTCTACATGGACTGGTACCAGCTGTGCAAACTGTTGGACCGGCCTGCCTGGACCGATCCTTTCCTGGATGTGGATCCGGATTTCGAGGGCTCGTCTGATATGATCGTTTCCTACGGGATGCCGATCAAGGACGGGCAGGGGAATTATGTGGGCACCCTTTCCGCTGACCTGTCACTTGACTGGCTGTCCGAAACGATCTCGGCCGTAAAGCCCTATCCGAATTCCTATAGCGTGATGGTTGGCCGTAATGGAACCTTCTTCGTGCATCCGGATCCGACCAAACTGCTGTACGAAAGCATTTTTACCGAAACGCTCGAAAAAGACAATCCGGACCGTATGGCCCTCGGGCTTGCCATGGTGAACGGGGAAGAGGGCGTTCAGAAGGTGAAGGTCGGAGGGAAACCGTGCTATGTTTTTTATAAACCTCTGGGCAACACCGGATGGAGCGTAGGTATCGTATGCCTGGAAAAAGACATTCTCGGGCGGTTGAACCGGTTGAGGAATGATGTCATATTCATTTTCATCGTTGGTATTCTTCTGATGCTACTTGCTCTGGGCAGAATCATCCGCAGGCAGTTGAAGCCCCTGGAGGCCCTTGCGGTCCAGACCGAGGCCATAGCCGGCGGTGAGTTTTCCAAAACCCTTCCGAATGACGGGCGCAAGGATGAAATCGGCCGTTTGGAGCAGTCATTCAGCAATATGCAACACTCGCTGGTCAATTATATCGAGGAGATGAAACGGACCACTGCGGCCAAGGCGTCCATCGAGAACGAACTCAAGGTGGCGAGCGACATCCAGATGAGCATGGTTCCGAGGATATTCCCTCCTTTCCCGGAGAGGGATGACATCGACCTGTTCGCCTCGATGACTCCTGCAAAGGAGGTGGGTGGAGACCTTTACGATTTCTTCCTGTATGGCGACTCGTTGTATTTCTGTGTAGGCGACGTTTCCGGCAAGGGAGTTCCCGCTTCGCTCTTCATGGCCGTTACGCGCAACCTCTTCAGGATCATTGCCCAGCAGGGATACTCACCTAAGGAGATTGCCAATAGGATCAACAATGCCCTCGCTGTCGAGAACGAGCAGGGTATGTTCGTTACGATGTTCATCGGACGGGCCGACTTGAAGACTGGCCGTCTCGAATTCTGCAACTGCGGCCACAATCCACCCGTGATATGCGTCCCCGGCGAACCTGCCAGGTTCCTGCCCATCAAACACGTCAACATGGCCCTTGGAATGATCGATGAGATCAAATTCCATGGAGAGTCCGTCGATGATGTCCGCGGATGGCGGATCCTGATATATACCGACGGTCTTACCGAGGCGGAGAATCCCTCCTATGAACTTTTCGGAACCGAGCATCTCATCGAATTCATGAACGAGAATGCCGACCAGCCTTCAAGGGTGGTGATCGAGAGAATCCAGGAAACCGTCGAACTGCATCGTTCCGGTGCCATCCCCAGCGATGACATAACGCTTCTCTGCCTTAAATTGCTGTAACAGAAACGGCTCGATATGCATAGATTTCTTCTGCCCGTACTCCTGACGCTGGTTTCCTGCGGCAGGAACGGCCTGGTCGCCCCTTCTCAGATTCCCCTTGCCGATCCTTATATCCTGTGCCACGAAGGCCGATACTATGCTTATGGTACCGGGGAGCCGGGATTCCGAGTCTATGTCTCCGACGATCTGAGGCATTGGGAGAAACGGGGTATCGCCCTTGATGTGGAGAAGTCGTGGGGGACAATGAATTTCTGGGCTCCCGAAGTCCATTTCATCGCTTCCAAAGGGCTCTTCTATCTCTCATATTCGGCGGAAGAGCATATTTGCATTGCAACTTCGGATAATCCCGAGGGACCTTTCGTACAGGATGAAATCCGTCCCGTCAGGGAAGAGAAGGGGATTGACGACACGATATTCATAGATGACGACGGGACGCCGTACCTTTTCTTCGTCAGGTTCACGGGAGGAAACGTTATCTGGGCGGCGGAGATGGAAGAAGACTTCAAAAGCGTCAGGGAAGAGACCTTGACCGAGTGCATCAGGACTTCCGAGCCTTGGGAATCGGTCGCAGGGAAGATTGCCGAAGGGCCTTCGGTATTCAAGTATGGCGATACTTATTACCTCATTTATTCTGCCAACGACTGTCGCAGCCAGGACTATGGAATCGGTTTTGCCACAGCCAGTTCACCTCTCGGTCCTTGGACGAAGTATACGGGCAATCCCATCTTCCACAGGAGCTTCCCTAATGCAGGCGGCCTTGTCGGAATCGGGCACGGGGCCCCGTTCCACGACAGGAAAGGAAAACTGATGTATGTGTTCCACGCCCATCAGAACGACTCCGTGATGCATCCAAGGATGATGTACGTCAATTCGAATCTGAAAATAAACCGGCACGGCATCCTGAGCCTCCCCGGCAAGGTGATTTCCCCGGAGGTCAGAGAATAAACTGCGGGAGATGTCCCAGATTTAGGGACATCTCCCGCAAAAATGGCCTTTTTTGCGGGTACTCTGACGAATTAAGGGACATCTCCGGCACTTCGGGTTGAACACAGTCTGGGATAGGCCGCCGGAGTCACTATATTCGTACGGGATGCTAGGTCTCAGGCGAGCACGACAAAGGCGCCCGGAAAGGGGCGCCTTCGTAAGGTGCGGGTGGGGAGACTCGAACTCCCACGCATTGCTGCACCAGATCCTAAGTCTGGCTTGTCTACCATTTCAACACACCCGCTGATTGGATTGCAAAGGTATTAAAAAAATGGTAAATTTGTGGGTTGACCGATAAATCATAAACATAATTTCTATACCGATATGGATTTCAAGTATGCTCCAATGTTCCAGCTCGGACCCGACACCACTGAGTATTACCATCTTACAAGTGAGGGTGTGAGCCTGGGAGAGTTCGAGGGGAAACCGATTCTCAAGGTTTCGAAAGAAGCCCTCACCCGTCTTGCAAACGCCGCTTTCAGGGACGTGAATTTCCTTCTGAGGCCAGCCCACAACGAGCAGGTCGCGAAAATCCTGACAGACCCCGAGGCATCGCCTAATGACAAATATGTGGCACTGATGTTCCTGCGCAACGCCGAAGTGGCCGCGAAGGGGAAACTCCCGTTCTGCCAGGACACGGGTACGGCCATCATCCACGCGGAGAAAGGCCAGCAGGTTTGGACCGGCTTCGACGATGCCGAGGCCCTCTCCGAAGGAGTATATAAGACATATACCGAGGAGAACCTCAGATACAGCCAGAACGCCCCTTTGACGATGTACAAGGAGGTCAACACAAAGTGCAACCTTCCGGCCCAGATAGACATCGAGGCTGCGGAGGGGGACGAATACAGGTTCCTCTGCGTGGTCAAGGGAGGAGGCAGCGCCAACAAGAGCTACCTCTACCAGATGACCAAGGCGGTGCTGAATCCCGGCACGCTCGTACCATTCCTCGTCGATAAGATGAAGACGCTTGGTACGGCAGCCTGCCCGCCTTACCATATCGCTTTCGTGATCGGCGGCACTTCGGCCGAGAAGAACCTCCTGACCGTAAAACTGGCTTCCACGCACTTCTATGATGGCCTTCCCACCACCGGAGACGAAACTGGGAGGGCGTTCCGCGACGTGGAACTTGAGAAACAGGTGTTCGAGGAGGCCTGCAAGATGGGCCTCGGCGCCCAGTTCGGTGGGAAGTACTTCGCCCACGACATACGTATCATCCGCCTGCCCCGCCACGGCGCTTCGTGCCCCATCGGCCTCGGCGTGAGCTGCTCGGCCGACAGGAACATCAAGGCGAAGATCGACAAGGACGGAATATGGATCGAGAAACTCGACGACAATCCCGGCAGGCTCATTCCGGCGGAACTCCGCAGGCCCGGAGAGAACGGGGGAGTGAAGATAGACCTTGACCAGCCTATGTCCGAAGTGCTGAAGGAACTCCACAAGTATCCCGTGAGCACCAGGCTGAGCCTGAACGGCACCATCATAGTCGCCCGAGACATCGCCCACGCCCGTCTGAAGGAGCGTCTCGACAGGGGAGAGGACCTTCCCCAGTATTTCAAGGACCATCCGGTGTTCTATGCCGGCCCGGCCAAGACTCCGGAGGGCATGCCCTGCGGCTCGATGGGACCGACCACGGCCAACAGGATGGATCCGTACGTAGACCTCTTCCAGAGCCACGGCGGAAGTATGGTTATGATAGCGAAAGGCAATCGTACCCAAGAGGTTACGGATGCCTGCAAGAAACACGGAGGTTTCTACCTGGGTTCAATAGGAGGCCCAGCCGCCGTGCTTTCCTCGGACGGCATCAAGAGCATCGAGTGCGTAGAGTATCCCGAACTCGGAATGGAAGCCATATGGAAGATCCGTGTCGAGGATTTCCCCGCCTTCATACTTGTGGATGACAAGGGCAACGACTTCTTCAAACAGTTCGGAATTTAAGCGTCATGATTTTTTCCGGTCTGATAGCGGCTGTCATCGGGGCGGTATCCGTCTATAATCCGGTCTATCCGGTGATGGTGGAGCAGCCTCACAACATCATTTCCCAGGTCGAGATCGAATCCGACGGGACGGGAACCCTGGATTATGTGGATTTCGAGTTCAGCGGAATACCGTCGTCCAGCGTCAGGAACGTGAGGCTGATGTATTCGGGGACGATGAGCTGCCTGTTCCGCAAGTCCGCCACGGAATGGACGACATCAATCGCTATGCTGGAGGGTTTCCGCTTCACCGGCGGCGGACTCAGGATATGGGAGGACCCGTCCTATGTGATGCAGAAGGCTGAGGTGAAACCGGGAAAGGCCCAAAACGGGGTAGTGCGCGTGCGTTTCACTGCTCCCGTAAAACTCGTCAAGGGAGTTAACTATTTCTATGTGAGTATGGAAATAGGCCTGAAGGGGGTTAAACTCACTGACAGGCTCGATGCGGCGGTGACGGGAGTGTCCGTTGACGGCAAATCCTTGGAAATAAGCCAGTTCGGTCCTAATGAGGGGAGGCGTCTCGCCGTCCTCTTGAGAAACAGCGGCGATTTCGGGGTGCACACATACAGGATTCCCGGCCTCGTGACGACCAACAAAGGGACCATTGTCGCGGTGTATGACCTGAGATGGAACAACGCCCAGGACCTGAATGACAACATAGATGTCGCC
Source organism: Bacteroidales bacterium (assembly GCA_017427885.1). GTDB lineage: Bacteria > Bacteroidota > Bacteroidia > Bacteroidales > UBA932 > Cryptobacteroides. The sequence continues at coordinate 86,466 of JAFRRW010000010.1, read as the reverse complement.
GTGAGCCGTTCGACCGATGGCGGGCGAACCTGGAGCCGGAACATAACGGCAATCGACATGGGATGCAGCGGCGGTCTTCCCGAGTCCCAGAACGGGGTGGGGGATCCGTGCATACTCCTTGACCAGAAGACCGGATACCTGTATGTAATGGGTCTGTGGAGCCATGGAGTGGGGCAGAGCTGGTCCAGCAGGGCCGACGGAGTGCAGTATCCCATCGAATGGGCGCAGCCCGTCATCGTATGCAGCAAGGATGACGGCAGGACCTGGTCGGCTCCCGTGTTCATATATGACCAGGTTGCCAAACCGGGGGTGATAAGGCCTTTCCAGGGTCCCGGAAGGGGCATCACGATGACAGACGGGACACTTGTCTTTCCGTTCCAGCATATCGAGACAGGAGAGTCTTTCGCCGGCAATTCAATTGTGTACAGCAAGGACCATGGTGCGACCTGGCTCGTTTCGGAGAACACTTGCGGCCATATGCTCACGGAAAGCCAGGTGGCCGAGATAGAGCCCGGAGTGCTTATTTTGAATGCCAGGAACCACGACAAAAAGAATCCGGGGAGGGTGGTATATACGACTTCCGACCTCGGTAAGACCTGGACCGAACATCCTTCATCCCATATTCTGCAGGAGCCTGTATGCATGGGCAGCCTGCTGAACGTCCCGGCAAAGGGAAGTCCTCTGATTGCCGGCGGTTCCGTGGCAGGGAACAATCTCGGGACCGACATCCTCCTTTTCTCGAATCCCGATACTCCGAGGATCCGTATGAATATGACCATCAAGGCCAGTTTCGATAAAGGAAACACCTGGCCGAAGAGCATCCTCCTGGACGAGGGCGAAGGCTGGGGTTATTCCTGCATGTCGATGATCGACGACGACACCGTAGGAATCCTGTACGAATCGGGCGTAGGCCAGCTCCTGTTCCAGGCCGTTCCGTTGAAAGATTTTATAGAGTAAACCATTATGAAGCGACAGGCAATATGCATAGGGGAAATCGTCCTTGACGTGATTTTCAGGGACGACCAGCCGTTCAGGGCCAATCCCGGAGGCTCGACCTTCAATTCATCCATATCCCTCGGCCGGGCCGGAATCAAGACCGCGATGGTGGGGGAGACCGGCGCCGACCACACTGGGGAGATAGTACGCAACTTCTTGGAAGATAACGGTGTGGACCCCTCTTTCATCAGGGTCCGTTCCGATATGGACACCAAGGTGGCCCTGGCCTTCCTCGATGAGAAGAACGACGCCACCTATACATTCCTGGGGAGGGCTCACGAGGGGCAGGATGATTTCGTGCACCCTGAGATACATCCCGACGACATTGTCCTGTTCGGCTCCTATTTCGCCATAGCTCCGATAAACAGGCCCCATATCAGGAAGTTCCTGAAGGACGCGAGGGACGCAGGAGCGGTCATCTATTACGACGTGAATTTCAGGCCCTCGCACGCGAGGGACCTGGAAGCCCTGGTGCCATCCATCCTTGAGAACATAGCCGCCGCAGACATCGTCCGCTGCAGTACCGACGACATCCAGACCGCCTTCGGTACGAGGGATGCGGAAAAGGTTTATGGCGAGATAATCGCCCCCAGGTGCCGCAGTTTCATCCTCACCGACGGAGGGGGAGACATCCGCCTCATGGACGGGGACCTGCGTCTTAGATTCCCTGTGGAGAAGGTGGAGACGGTGAGTACCATAGGTGCCGGCGACAGTTTCAACGCGGGTGTGGCCTTCGGCCTTATTTCAGGGGGAATAGGCAAGGAAAGGATATCTTCCGGCCCCGGTGAAGGGGACTGGAAACGCCTGATTGACATTGCTATGTCTTTCTCGAGGGATTGCTGCGGGAGCGCCGACAACTATGTGTCAAAGGCTTTCGGCCTCAGCCTCGGCTTCAGTTCCGGCTTCGGCCTGGAGTGATTCCATCTCACGCCTTTCGGATTCATCCAGCTCTTCCGGCTGCTCCTGGACGGAGTAGTTGATCTCCTCCTTGTGCCTTTCGACTATCTCCTGGTCTTTCTTCACCTCCTCGATAGCCTTTTCCACTCCCTTCTCGAAGATGTTGTGGATGGATTCAGTCAGGTTGACCCTCATCGTGTCAAGCTGCGTGGTGAATACCGGCACGTTGGTGTTCTTGAACTTGGCCTTGACCACCTTCCATTTCCATTTGTCGAAATTCCCCCGTATGTCCAGTCCGAACCGGAATGGAATCGGAGACCTCAGGACTGAGGCGTGGTAGTCGAAACTCTGGTCGAAGTTCTGGATACCGGCCAGGGCGAAGGTGTACCTGTCGATTCTCAGGACGAAGGGGAACACCTCCAGGATGTTGTCGCCGATGACGCCGTTCACTTCCATCCGGTCCACCTTCCAGTCCTCCTTGTTCTTGAACATCAGGGTCTTGGCGAGGTCGTTGAAGACCTTGTTGTCGCTCATGGAGAGATTCTTTCCTCCGATGTTCATCACACCGTTGATGGTCGACATCACGAGGTTCATGTTCGTGTCGAGGGCGGAGGTGGCCGTCAACTGGCAGTCGAGGGTGCCCTTGAAGGTTTTCAACATCGGGATTATGCTGTCGATCACCGGGAGCAGTTCTATCACCCTGTCGGCCGTGATGTTCACCAGGGTGAGGTCGAAGCCTCCCTTGAGGTCCTTCTTGGTCTTGGTGGAATAGAACCCTTCGAAGTAGAGGTCTCCCATATTGGAGGTGGCGAGGGCGTTCGTGGCCTGGAGGCAGCGTTCCTTGAGTTTGAGGTCCGCCGCCATCCAGCTGATGTCGAGCGAGGAGTAGTTCACCGAATTGGCCTGGAGGGAAACGTTTGCCTTGAGATTTGAAGGAAGGACGATGAGCCTGTTGGGTATGGTGTCAGTGGCGGGGAGGCTGTCGACGACCACCCGCCTGGTGAATTCCGTGTCGGAATAGTGCTCGTCCGAAGCCTTGATCGTCTCTTCCTTGGAATGCTCCTCTCCTGCGACCCAGGCTGCGAGTGCCTCGTTGACGTCAATTTTGTCAGAAGTAAGGGCAAGGTCGAGGTTAAGCATTCCCTTGCTCTGCAGCGCCCTCCTCAGGCCTGTGAGGGACCCCGTGGCGCTCATGTCCGAGTTGCCGCTCTTAACATCAAGCTTGCTGAGGGAGATGCTGTTGTTGTCGAATTTTCCCTTCAACCCGGTGATTTCGTTCCTGAGAGGATAGGCAGGGGTAATCACAAGAGCGCTCCCGACGTCGACGTTTCCGTTGACGTTCCATTTCCTCAGCAGCTCAGCCATCGATTCCCCAAGGTGGATGTCAATGTCTTTCTTTGCGAAATCCCTCTCTGAAAGGTAATCGGGCAGGGAGCGGTTGCCCATCCTGTTCCTCATCATCTTCCTCAGCAGGGAATCACGGGGAGTGCCGGGATATACCCTCTGCAGGGAGTCCATGAAGGCTTTCCTACGGGAAGAGGCCCTTTCCTGGTTGGTGAGGGAGGCGTTGGCGGAGAACACGGCGTTCCTTGCCATTACCCTAGTGGTCCCGGTCCTGAGGGCGACGGAGCCGTTGTCGGTCTTGAAATATATCTTCGAAGGGGCGGAGCCGTCCATCATGCAGGTAAAGGAGTTCTTCATGTCCCTGGCGCCGATGAAAGTGGAATCGACGTCCATCATCGCGATGGAGGAAAGGTTGAGGTGGCCGGAGACGGTCCCGTCCTTGTCGGTGGTCGCTCCCATGGCCGCGCCCCTTCCCCTTATGAACATATTCTTTCCATATGTGGCTCTCAGGCTGTCGACGCTGGCGGCGACGGAGAGTCTCCTGTCCTTCTCCGAAGGGGATATGTTGACATTCGTCCTGCCCAGGTAGGCGGAGATGCCCTGCTTAGCAGCCTTGACCTTGAGTCCCTGGCTGTTGAGGTTCGCCCTGATTCCCGATTTCATAATGGCTTCCAGGCCGGTAAGGTCGGCAATGGACACGTTGCCTTTCACATTACCGGAGACATCTCCTTCAGCGCTGATGCCCAGGCTGTCGGGAATCATCCTTGAAAGGCTTGACAGGGAGGCGTTTACCTTGGCGTCCAACTTGAACCTGTTCCCGTCGCCGAGGAGGTCGTCACCTGTGCCCACGAGATCGATGTCAAGTCCAGGAATCCCCAGGTGGACGTCGTCGAAACTGGCCTTGATCTTGCCGTCTTCTCCCGTGCCTGCCACGATGTCGAGGCTCATCCAGCCTTTCTCTTCGATTCCCTTGTAACTGATGGCGGACCTGGGGGCCTTCAGCGAAAGTCTCATGTCGGGATAGGATTTGCGGGAAGGGTTCAGGAAGCCGTCGCAGGCGGCGTCCAGGGACACGACGGCGTCGGTGGAGAACTGCTTTAGCGTGGGTATGTTGTCACCGAGGAAGGCGATCAGGTCTCCCACCTTGCATTTGTCCATCTTCGCTCCCGCCTTGACGTAGGTGCTGTCCCCGAGGAAGATGGCGTCGGCGTCACCTTTCAGTTCCAGCGTAGCCACCTTGAGGTCAAGGTCTTTCACGGATACTCCCAGTTTGTCGAATGGACCGTCGCTGCGGGAAGGCTTGATTCTCATACCATTGATCACACCTCCGCGGTCGACCTTCAGCTTACCAGTCATCTCGACCGGAATGTCCATCTTCTTCATTCCCTTGAGTCCAAGGGTAGCCCCGGCCTTCAGGGCTACGTCGGCCATCTCCTTTTTCGATTTATAGGAGAAATAATCCAGGTCGAGGGAAACCGTATCGGTCGGAGTCCTTCCGGAGAGGAGGAGTTTTTCTAGGCTCAGGTCAAACTTGCTCGCAAGGATGTCTTCGGTGGAAAACTTACCCTTGAAATCGAGGTTGTCGAATGTCAGGCGGCCGAAAAGGGTGTCGCGTATGTCGGTGAAGACGGCGAGGGGCCGGTCTTTCAGGGAGACGCTGTTGACCGTGATCCGTGGAGCCTCCGACGCTGTGGTGTCGTTTCCGGATTCGGGAATCTTTATGACATTCCAGTTGGCGGAGAGGGAGTCGTACATATGGGCGAAGATCCTGGCCTTGTCCAGCGAGGCGCGGCTGATATGGTAGCTTCCTTTCAAAGCCTGGAGGACGTGGATTTCGGCCTCCAATTTTCCGGCTGAGACAAGGGTGTCGACTCCGTTTTCTCCGGCCCCTGCCTTTCTGAGCCCGTTACGGATGCCCAGGGAGTCCCAGAAGGCGAACTTTTCGTGGGGATAGGTTATGCTCAGGTCCTCGACCGTGACGCTGGCAAGGGGGAATTTTTTCACTACGGAAGCCTCCACGCGGCCTATCGACACTTCTCCGTCCACATAGGCGGCCGCGATCTTGTTCACGGCTTTCGTAAGGACGGAGGGTCTCAGGGCTATCTGGAGTCCGATGATCAGCGCGACTAGGAGGAATACTGTCCCGAAGACCACCCAACGGACGATCTTTTCCCAGAGCGGGCGTCCCGCCCTTTCCTGCCTGTCTTTCCCTGCCATAGCGATACAAATATAAGCAAAACGCGCGATATAATATATATCTTGTAGCATATTGTATAATTATATGGAATTGTTATATTTGCAAGAATATGTACTGAAACTGAAGCGGTATCGATGAAAAAGTGGATCGTCATTCTCCTGCTCGTACTGGGATGCCTCGCCGTCCTGGTCTCCCTGATGGTGGGATTCAATTACACGATGGAGAAGACTTCCACCAATTCTTACTGCATGTCATGCCACGTCCACACTGCTGCCGACGATAGCTGGAAGCAGTCGGTCCATCACAACAACGGCAGCGGAACCGTCACGGACTGCGCCGCCTGCCATCTCCCTCCCAAGGGAACCCTCTCACATACCACCACCAAGATGCGCCTTGGCGCTTCTCATATGTGGGCTTACTACACCAAGGACAAGGAAAAGTTCGACTGGGACAGGATGGGCGAACTCTCCCACGCCAAGGGGACGGTGTTCAACGCCTCCTGCGAGGAATGCCACGAGAACCTGTACCCTGACGGGATAACCGACGAAGGCATAACGGCCCATCTCTACTACGACGACAACAAGGAGAAAGCTGGACTCCAGTGCATCAGCTGCCACCTTGACGCCGGTCACTACGACCCGAACTACAAGCACGAGCAGCTCGTAGGAAAGGTCGAGGTCGGCGGCGGGGAGATCCATCCTTCGGCCGCCGTCGTGGACAGGTTCGAGGACTTCGTCGAGACCGTGCCCGGCACTCCGGCGTCCATCGAGATGGTGGCGGTTCCCGGCGGTACTTTCCTTATGGGAAGCCCGGATTCCGAGCCTTGCCGCCGAAGCGACGAGGGTCCGGTGAGGGAGGTGACCGTATCCCCGTTCTTCATGGGCCGGTACGAGGTGACCTGGGACCAGTTCTGGTCCTTCTACAACGAGACTATGTCCGAGGGACGTACCCCTCCTTCCGTGATATACGCCAACAATTCCCGGCCTGATGCCGATGCGGTCAGCGGTCCCACCCCTCCTTTCGGGTATCCCGACCAGGGATGGGGAATGGGTTCACTCCCTGCTATCACGATGTCCCATTATTCCGCGGAAACGTTCTGCCAGTGGCTTTCCCTCAAGACGGGCAGGAAGTACAGGCTCCCGACCGAGGCGGAATGGGAGTATGCCGCCAGGGGAGGGACGTCCACGCCGTATTTCTTCGAGGGCAACCCTGCCAAACTTGAAGGCAAGGGGCTGCTGGGCAAGGTTTTCCCTGCCAGGAAGGACACGCTTGACAGGTATGTGGTCTATGCCGGGGACAGCGGCGGACGGACTTCCGAGCCCTCGTCCGTTGGAGCCAATCCTTTCGGACTCAGGAATATGCTTGGCAACGTTATGGAGTATTGTTCGGACTGGTATGCTCCAGACGCCTATTCCGGAGGTCCGGCCACTGATCCGAAGGGTCCTGAATCCGGAACTGAATATGTGGTTAGGGGAGGAAACTTCGATTCCTCCCCCGGAGATGTCCGCTGCGCCGCCCGCTCCCATACCGAAAATGACAAGTGGCTCGTTACCGATCCCCAGAATCCCAAGAGCATCTGGTGGTACTCCGACATCGTCGGCATCGGTTTCAGGGTTGTCTGCGAGGTCCCTGAAAATATTGAAACTCAAACATATATCAATTAATAAAAACACTACGACATGAGCAAGACACTTAACAGAAGAGACTTCCTCTCCTACTCGGCAATGATCGGCGCCGCCGGTATCGCCGGGAGTACCGTCCTCGCTTCCTGCACCAGGAAGGGCACACTTCCTCTCCGTGAGAAAGGTTCCTACTATGTTCCCGACCTGATGGACAAGGCCATCGACGGCAAACCCCTGAAAGCCGGAGTCATCGGCTGCGGCGGACGCGGTTCGGGCGCCATCGTGAACCTCCTCGAGGCTGCCGACGGCATCACCGTCACCGCCCTCGGTGACACCTATCCCGACAGGGTCGAGGCCCTTCGCAAGAACCTTAAGGAGGAGCACGGCCAGGACGTTCCCGAAGACCATTGCTTCGTTGGCTTCGACGCCTACAAGAAGGTCATCGACTCCGGAGTCGACATGGTAATCCTGACGACACCTCCCGTTTTCCGTCCCATGATGTTCGCCTATGCTACCGAGAAGGGCGTACATTCCTTCCTTGAGAAACCCGTCGCTGTCGATTCCAAGGGCTACCGCCAGGTTATGGCCACCGCCAAGCAGGCTCTCGCCAAGGGACTCAGCGTGGTCACCGGAGTGCAGCGTCACCACGAGCGTCCGTACGTGGAGGCTTTCCAGCTCATCCAGGACGGCATCATTGGCGAGATTACCGGAGGAAACGTCTATTGGAACGGCGGCATGCTCTGGTATCGCGAACGCAAACCCGGCTGGAGCGATATGGAATACATGATCCGCGACTGGGTCAATTGGAAGTGGCTGTCCGGCGACCATATCTGCGAGCAGCACGTCCACAACATCGACGTGTTCATGTGGATGACCGGCAAGCAGCCTCTCAAGGCCGTCGGTATGGGAAGCCGCCAGAGGAGGATCACCGGAGACCAGTATGACAACTTCAGCGTCGATTTCGTATTCGAGAACGACGTCCACCTGCACAGCATGTGCCGCCAGATCGACGGCTGCGCCAACAACGTGAGCGAGTTCGTCCAGGGCACCAAGGGCTGCTGGAACAGCCAGGACAACACCATCAGGGACCTCAAGGGCAACATCATCTGGCAGTTCGACTGGGATGCCAATAACGCCGAGCATACCCAGAACAACCCCTACGTCCTCGAGCACGTTGACTGGGTGAACCACATCCGCCGCGGAGAAGCCCACGACGAGGCCACCTACACTGCACAGTCGACCCTCGCCGGAGTGATGGGACGTGAGTCCGCTTATACCGGCAAGGAGGTCGATTGGGACACCATCAGCGCCGCCGATATGGACTATCTGCCCGAGAAGCTTGAGAACGGCCCGATGGATATGTCCAAGTATCTCGTCGCCATTCCCGGAACTCCCCAGGGCAACCAGACGAGGTAGGTTATGGACAGGAGACATTTTCTGAAGGACACAATGGCAGGGGCGGCAGCCCTTGCCGTGTCCTCTTCTGCGTTCTCCCTTTCCTCCTGCGGAAATTCGAAAAAGGATTGCTGCAAGGGAAATGAGTGCTGCACACGTTCCCTCAATATTTCTTTCCAGGAAGGCCTCACTCCCGGAGAAACATTGAAGGAGAAACTCGATTTCATGGAAAGCCTGGGAGTCACCGGTTTCGAACCCGGAGGCCGCGGCCTTGCCGACAGGGTAGATGAGATCAAGAACGCCCTCGAGGGCAGGCCGATCAAGGTGTCTGCCATCTGCGCTGGTTTCCAGGGCTTCATACTCGCCGAGGATCCTGCCGTGAAGAAACTTTTCGATACCTCTATGAGGGAGATAATAGTCGCCGCCGGCAAACTCGGAGCCACCGGAGTCATAATGGTTCCCGCCTTCAACGGTCAGGAGCCGTGCAAGCCCCACACCCAGGCGACCAGGGACTATCTCTGCGAGCAGCTTCATGACCTCGGTGAATTCGCCGTGGAGAACGGCACCACCGTCATCCTTGAGCCCCTCAACCGCGGAGAATGCTTCTATCTGAGGCTTGTGGCGGATGCGGCCGCGATCGCCCGCGATTCCGACAGCAAGGGAGTAAAGTGCATGGGAGATTTCTGGCATATGAAGGAGGAGACCTCCGACTACGGCGCCTTCTGGTCGGCCGGAACCGAGTATCTCCAGCACGTCCACATCGCCAGCCGCGGCCGTCGCAAGACGCCGGGCGAAGACGGGGAACTCGATAACTACGTCGACGGCTTCCGCGCCCTCAAGCAGATGGGCTATGACAAATATGTAAGCTTCGAATGCGGTATGCTCGGAGACCCGAAGGAGGTCCTCACCGCTGCCGTCGCCCTGCTCCGCAAGCAGTGGGAAGAGGCTTAAAAGGTCCCCAGGACCCCAAAAACCTGCACTTGTCGTCGGAGCGAAGCGACCCAGGGGAGTTTGAGGGGGTCCGCCCCATCAATCATTTAACAGCCAGAAGGCCAATAAAAAAACCTGCGAATTTCGCAGGTTTTTTTATTGGTCTTCTTCAAGACGGAGGTGCTGAACATAGACGGCCTTTTCGTGGGCCATTCTCTTGATGACTGAAGGCTTCTCAAAAGTCTTCCTGGCGCGCATCTCGCGTATGGCGCCGGTCTTCTCGAACTTCCTCTTGAATTTCTTGAGGGCGCGCTCGATGTTCTCGCCTTCCTTGATGGGAACTATGATCATAATGTCTTTACACCTCCTTTTTCAAAGCGGGTGCAAAGATATGCATTTTTTGAATAAATCAAAACTTTTTGTCCCTGATTGTATTGAGGAAAGTTTCCATCCCCTTGGTGGCCACGTCCCTGATATGGGTGATGCGGCTTTCACGGGCCGGTACGTCCTTGGGGTCGATGATATAGATAGGGACGTCCGGCCGGGCATAATGGTAAAGGCCGGCGGCCGGATAAATTTGCAGGGAAGTTCCCACGATCAGCAGGAGGTCGGCCTCTTCAACGATGTCGGCCGCCTTCCCGATATTGGGCACGGCTTCCCCGAAGAATACTATATGTGGCCGGAACTGCACTCCGTCGGGAGAGGTGTCTCCAAGTCGCACTGCGCCATATCCCACGTCCCGGATGCCCTTCTCGGAGAACCCGTCCTCATAGTCGTAACTGTTCTCGGGCCTGACCTTGGTCAGCTCTCCGTGGAGGTGCAACACCCTGGTGCTTCCCGCCCTTTCGTGGAGGTTGTCGACGTTCTGGGTTATGACGTCCACGTCGTAGTGCTTTTCAAGGTCCGCGATGGCGAAATGGGCGGCATTGGGCTGTGCGTCCTTCAACTGGGCTCTTCTTTCGTTGTAGAAATCGAGCACCAGGGCTCGGTTCCGGTGCCACCCCTCGATGGAGCAGACCTCGTTCACGTCATATCTCTCCCAAAGCCCGCCGCTGTCGCGGAAGGTCGATATCCCGCTTTCCGCGCTCACGCCGGCCCCGGTAAGGACCACTATATGCTTCTTTCCCATATATTTATGCTTCTATCTGGAAATAATACTTCCTGACCCAGTATTCGAACAGGGGGTCGATGATGGTGGGATTGTCCTCGTCGTCGAAGGTCACGATCTCCTTTTTCATCAGGGCATCCTTGAGCCTGCGAACGTTGGCCGAGGAGTTGAGGCCATATCCCTTTATTATGTCTGCGGAACTGAATTTCGTCTTTCCGTCGATGATGGCCCTCAGGAGACTTACCTGGAAGGTGGTCAGGTCGTTCATCGTGGCCTTGAACCTGGGCTCGTGAATGGACAGCAGGATGCCGAGGGATTCAAGAAGCATCGGTTCGGTGATGAAACCCCTCGTGAGATAGTCGCAGATGGCGCAGAGGTGGTTGACATACCACATCTTGTTCCTCAGGAGGTTGCACATTCCCAACACGAGTTCCCTGTCGATGACCTTCCCTCCGGACAGGAAACCTTTCACTATGTGCTCTGCGATGACCTTGCTTTCCGGGTCCTTGACGGGGAACTGCTCGACAAGGCGGTAGAAGAAACGCCTATCCTTGAAGATCCATTTCATCGCATTCACCTGGGAACCTGTGAGAACGAAGGAGCAGGCGGGGGAGGGGGAGTCCGAGGGCCGGTTGGAGGAGATGACCTTCTCCATCGCTTTCCAAACCTTCTCGCCGTCTTCCGTCTTGTCCAGGTTCTGGAATTCATCCAGTATCATTATTACGTGCAGGCCGGAGTCTGCTCCGAGGCGGTAAGGGAGCAGGAGCATCTGCTCAAGGTCGTTGTCGTCCGGGTCCCAGTTGAGGGAGACGATCCTGTCGTGGTCGGAGAAGGCCTGGTGATCGAAGACAAAATGGGTGCCGGCGAGATGCCTGCCGATGATGGACGAGTATTCGTTGGGGGTGGAGGCCACCGTCCTGATGGCCGTGGAGCCGAACGTGACGAGGAAATCCGTGATCGTCCTTATGGGAGTGAGGTCGGTCTCCCCAGCCGAGAACCGTACGCCGCTGATCCTGAGGTTGAAGAGAACCTGCTGGATGAGGGAGTGCTTTCCGCTCTTGGGAGGGGCGTAGATGGTGATGTTTTCACCGTGGGCGATGAGATTCCCCAGGATCGTCGCGTTCTCCTTGTTGCCTATGAAATTCTTTCCGGTGACGTATCTGTCGTATATGAATGGGGAATCCATGGTGGAAACATTTTTGTTAGTACAAAAATAATATTTTTGTTTCGAATAATGCAAGCGAAAAAAACTATTGGATAAAATAATTTTGTGAGATTGGAATTTATTCATATCTTTGCGGTCCGATAATTTTATGGCTGTCAAGCTCAAATGAAGCGCCGCCCCGATGGAGGCCGCTTGCAGTCGAAACTTTTAACAAGTTTTTTTATGTACGCAATCGTAGAAATTGCAGGCCAGCAGTTCAAGGTAGAAGCTGGAAAAGAGATCTTCGTGCAGCGCCTCGGCGCCGCCAAGGATGCCGCCGTCGAGTTCGACAAGGTCCTCCTCGTTGACAACGAGGGTGCCGTGAAGGTCGGCTCTCCCTACGTAGAGGGCGCAGTCGTCAAAGCCACCGTCCTGGATGAGATGGTGAAGGGTGACAAGGTGCTCGTATTCAAGAAAATCCGTCGCAAGGGTTATCAGAAACTCAATGGCCACCGCCAGCAGTTCACCAAGATCCGCATCGACGCCATCGCTTAATTTTACAGGAGGAAAACATTATGGCACATAAGAAAGGTCAGTCAAGTTCCAAGAACGGACGTGAATCCCATTCCAAGCGTCTGGGAGTCAAGAAATTCGGTGGCGAAGCCGTAAAGGCGGGCAACATCATCGTGCGCCAGAGGGGAACGGCCCACAATCCCGACAAGAACGTCGGCATCGGTAAGGACCACACCCTTTACGCCCTCGTTGACGGCACCGTTAAGTTCACCAAGAAGAAAGAATCCAAATCCTACGTGTCCGTAGTTCCTTTCGAGAACTGATCCGCCGGGTTTGACGATATCGACAAGAGAGGACGTGCGCACACGTGGCGCGTATCCTCTTTTTTCTTTAAAAACGAGACGAAATGCTCACATTGAAGATGCTTCGCGACGATCCGCAGCACGTGATCGAGAAGCTTGCAGTCAAGAATTTTGACGCGAAGGAAATAGTCGGAAAGGTCCTGGAACTGGACGCCAACCGTCGTTCGCTCCAGGCGGAGAGCGACGCCCTGCTGGCAAGGCAGAAGCAGGTAGCCTCCCGCGTCGGCGCCCTGATGAAGGAGGGGAAGAGGGAAGAGGCCGAGGAGGCCAAGAAAGAGGCTTCCGAACTTAAGGTCCGTTCCAATGAACTCCTCGCGAAGGCAGAGGAGAACAACAAGGAACTGGAGGCCAAGCTCGTCCTCCTTCCCAACATTCCCTGCGACCTCGTTGTTCCCGGCAAGGGTGCCGAGGACAACCAGATCGTGAAGGTAGGCGGACCGGAAGTAAGCCTTCCTGAAAACGCCCTTCCCCACTGGGAACTCGCGAAGAAGTACGACATCATCGACTTCGATCTCGGAGTCAAGATAACGGGTGCAGGATTCCCTGTCTACAAGGGAAAGGGTGCGAGGCTCCAGAGGGCCCTGGTCAATTTCTTCCTTGACATCAACACCGCCGCAGGATACAGGGAGATCGAACCTCCTTCGGTCGTCAACGCGGCTTCCGGTTTCGGTACCGGCCAGCTCCCCGACAAGGAGGCCCAGATGTACCACGTCGGTCTGGACGACTTCTATCTCATCCCCACCGCCGAGGTGCCCGTGACCAACCTCTACCGCGACGTCATCATCCCCGGGAAGGACCTTCCCAGGGCGATGACCGCCTACACTCCCTGTTTCCGCCGCGAGGCTGGATCCTATGGAAAGGACGTCAGGGGACTCAACAGGCTCCATCAGTTCGACAAGGTGGAGATCGTCCGCATCGAGAAGCCGGAGAATTCCTACGCTGCCCTCGACGCGATGGTCGCCCACGTAGAAGGCATAGTGAACAGGCTCGGATTGCGCTACCGCATCCTCCGCCTGTGCGGAGGGGACATGAGCTTCACTTCCGCCATCACCTACGACTTCGAACTCTGGTCTGCCGCCCAGGGCAGGTGGCTCGAGATTTCCTCGGTCTCCAATTTCGAGACCTTCCAGTCCAACCGCCTCCACCTCAGGTACAGGGACGATGAGGGTAAGATCCAGCTCTGCCATACCCTTAACGGCAGTTCACTCGCCCTTCCCCGCGTGGTCGCCGCCCTCCTCGAGGATAACCAGACCGAAGACGGAATCATCATTCCGGAAGTGCTCAGGCCTTATACCGGTTTCGACCGCATAGACTGACGCCGATGGCTTCCAGGACCATCATAGGAATCGACCCCGGAACCAACCTCCTTGGTTTCGGGGTCATCCGTGTGGAGGGGAAGAAGGCCGTGTTTGTGGATATGGGCGTCCTGGACCTGAGGAAGGAAAAGAGTCCCCATGCCAAGCTCCGCCAGATCTATGAGACCGTATCCGAGGTGTGCAGGACATACCACGGCGACGAGATGGCCCTCGAATCCCCCTTCTACGGGAAGAACGCCCAGGTGATTCTCAAACTCGGCAGGGCCCAGGGAGCTGCGATGATAGCGGCCGCGGAGCAGGGGATAGACAAGGTGGCAGAATATGCCCCCAGGAGGGCAAAGGAGGTGGTGACCGGCAACGGCGCCGCTTCCAAGGAACAGGTGAGCCTGATCCTCCAGAATACCCTTGGGGTGACTTTCGACGAGTCCCATCCCCTTGACGCCACCGACGCTCTCGGAGTGGCCCTGTGCCATTTCTACCAGACGTCCGGAACCCTTTCAGGAATAGACTCTACCTCGAGTTGGGAGGAATTCATCAGGAACAATCCCTCGAGGGTGAAAAAATAATGTGTTTACACATTAAGCGTTAAACCATCGTGCAGCGTCTTTGTCTAAAGTATGGTTTATCTATAGCAGTGAGAATACGTATGCAGTCTGTTTACAAGGTCTTTTTCCTTATATTACTTTCTGTTTCATTATCATATTCCGTCTTCGCCGGTAACGCGGAGGCGAACGGCGACGTGAAGGTCACCCTCCGGGATTCTGCCACCGAAGAGCCGGTATCCTTTGCTACCGTCTATATCATCAAGGCCGGCGCCAAGGATCCCGCGAAATACGCCCTTACCAACGACAAGGGAGTTGCGGTGCTCGAGAAGGTCCGTCCCGGCACATATACCCTGAAGGCCGAGATGATGGGATACAAGTCCTTTGAGAAGGAAATCAAGGTTGACGGTCCGATGGACCTTGGTATCATCAAGATGGACCTTGACAAGACAGTTCTTGATGCGGCCACGGTTTCCGCGACCGGCAATCCGATCGTCATCAAGAAAGACACCGTCGAATACAACGCTTCATCCTTCAAGACCACTGACAACGACATGCTGGAGGACCTCCTGAAGAAACTTCCCGGACTGGAGGTGTCCGAAGACGGTTCCATCACAGCCAACGGCCAGACCATCACGAAGATAACCATCGACGGCAAGACCTTCTTCCTGGACGATCCCCAGCTGGCTTCCAAGAATATCCCGGCCAAGATCATCGAGAAGGTGAAGGTGGTCGAGAAGAAGTCCGAGCAGGCGGAATTTACCGGTTTTTCCGACGGTCAGGAAGAGACGGTCATAGATCTCAGCGTCCAGAAAGGAATGATGAAGGGCCTGTTCGGGAACGTAATGGCAGGAGGCGGTCACGACTGGACTGCCAATGAGACATCATCCCTGGGCAAGGACGACGGGGATTACCGCTATCAGGGCGGTGCTTTCATAGGACGGTTCAACGACCATAGCCAGATAAGTCTCATCCTGAATGCCAACAACACCAACAACCGCGGCTTCAACGACCTCGCCGGCGGTATGATGCGTGGTATGATGGGCGGCGGAGGAGGAATGGGCCGCGGCGGCGGAGGATGGGGAGGATCAAATGGTATCACCTCTTCCAGAATGGGTGGAATCAACGGAGCCTGGGACCTCTTCGACAACCGGATGAACATAGGTGGAAACTACCTCTACAACGCCACCAACAACGATGTCACCGAGGACAGCAGGAAGGTCACATACCTGGATGACGGCAGCAACCTGGTCTATGACAACCACGGTTTCAGCAGCAGGGACACCTACGGTAACCGTTTCGGCATAAGGATGGACCACAAGTTCTCCGATAAGACATCCCTTCTCTTCCAGCCTTCTTTCAACTTCGGTAACGGAAGCTACAGGGAATTCGACGAATTCCAGACGATGCGGAACGCTTCGGGATCTTCCGAGCAGACCAACGTCGGATTCAACGATAATGTCGGTGAGAACAAGAACTGGAACACTTCAGGTTTCCTGCTGTTCCGCCAGAGGCTGGGAAAGAAGGGACGCACCTTCTCGTTCATGGGCCGTTACAATTTCAGCAACAACGACATGCACGGTTTCAACCAGTCGCTTACCACTGATTATTTCGACGGCGTGCCGAGGGATTCCATAATCAACCAGAGATTCGACCAGAACCAGAAGGGCAGGTCCCTTTCCGGAAGGTTGACCTACACCGAACCACTCAGCAGCGACTTCTTCCTGGAGGCCAGTTACGAGTATTCCTGGAACAAGTCTACCTCTTACAAGAATACCTACAACAGCGGGGACAACAGCGTGTTCAGCGTGGACGAGCACAAGTATTCGGCCGCAGGGGAGACCTTTGACAAGACCTATTCCAACAGGATTGAAAACCGCTATGTCAACCAGTCGATGGGTCTCAATCTGATGTACCAGAAGGACAAGGTCACTGCCCAGATAGGCTTCGGCGCCAATCCAACCGACACAAAGAACACTACGATGAGGTTGGGCAAGGAAGCTTCCTATGAGAACAATGTGGTTAACTGGGCACCAAGGGCGATGCTGTTCCTGGACCCCAACGACAACACCAACCTCAGGGTGTTCTATTTCGGCCGCTCCTCCCAGCCTTCCACCTCCCAGCTGATGCCCGTACCGGACAACACCAACCCGCTTAACGTTTCCTTCGGTAACCCCTACCTCGAGCCGTATTTCAATCATAACATACGCACGGAGTTCAGGCGCTCGAACAAGAAGACCTTCTCCTCCCTGAACGTCGACATGGGAGCCGGACTCGTGCAGAATCCGATCGTCAGTGCAGTGTGGTACGGTTTGAACGGAGCCCAGTATTCGATACCCGTCAACGGACCTTCCTCCTGGAACGGTTCCATCAGGATGTTCTACAACACACCCATCGCGAAGTCCAACTTCTCGGTGTCGAATATGACCAATGCCAATTACTCCAAGTCTTCCTCCTATATCGGGAGCACTAGTTTCGATACGGACAGGTACTATGTCAACGGAGATTTCGATTACGAACTCTTCCACAATGATTTCCCCGACCTGGATGATTCGCCGGCCTTCTCCAGGAATGACATCCAGTCGCTGAACCTGAACGACCGTCTGCGTCTCACTTACCGTACCGACAATCTTGAACTCCAGGCCGGAGGAAGGATGGGCTTCAGGAAATCCTGGTACACGGTTTCCAATGCCAGTACGAACGCCACCTGGAATAACCAGGTCAGCGGTTCCGTCAACTGGACGGCTCCCGCCGGTTTCGGCCTGGTGTCCGATTTCAGCTATAACTGGTACAGGGGATATTCCACCCAGCAGGATCCCGAATATATCCTGAACGTGGCTGTAACGAAGCTACTCTTCAAGAATTCCATGACCGTCCAGCTGAAGGCCTGGGACCTTCTGAACCAGTCCAAGAACCTTCACGTTACGGACGCCTCCAACTACCATCAGGAGGTCCTGAACAACACTCTTGGAAGATATGTCATCCTGTCGTTGACCTGGCGCTTCGGAAACTACGGAAACATGCGCGGAATGCGTGGCGGCCGTGGTCGGGGAGGTCCCGGCGGTCCTCCTCCGGGAGGTCCTCCCAGGTAATGGAAAATGAAAAGCGGCACGTCCAGCGTGCCGCTTTCTTTATCTCTGTGATTCCGGGATGATGCAGCGGACCAGCAATGCCAGAAGCAGCAGGAGGAAGACGAAGGTGCAGATTCTGCCGGTTATGTCACCGTGCCTGACGAAGAACGTCACGAAGGAATTGGGATGGACGGTTCCGGTCAGGGTTTCCTGTTCCCACCAGGAGGTTTTGGAGACTATTTCACCCCTCTGGTTTATGAAGGCCGAAATTCCGGTATTGGCGCAGCGGGCTATGTCCCTCCTGGTCTCTATGGCCCTCAGGGAAGAATAGGCGAGATGCTGCCTGTACCCGGGAGTGTCGCCCCACCAGGCATCGTTCGTTATAACGGAGAGGACTGTCGCCCCGGCCTTAACATATCCGGTGCAGAATTCCCCGTATACAGACTCGTAACAGATTGCGCAGCCTATGGGAACAGTTGCGGTCGTCGCTCCGTCCGGACCGAAGTCCTGGAAGTTCAGGACGCTGCGTTCCTTCTGTCCCACGTCCCTTCCCATCACTCCTCCCAGGAGTTCGTCGATTGGCCTGAACAGGGCGGGGTAGGGCATCATCTCAACTCCGACCACCAGCTTGCTCTTGTGGTATATCTCGTCCCGGCCCCTGCCGTCGGCGATCAGGGCGGAGTTGTGAGAATCATACCAGAGGCCTTCCTGCAGCGGTCTGGCATAAGGGGTTGGCCTCGCCTGGGAAGGAATCAATGTGTATGAGGTGGCTCCGAAGAGGAGGTTGACGCCGGGATGGTCCCGGAGCAGGGAGTGGAATCTCTGGACGGTGGGGCTGGAACCGATATCCCTGGTGATAAGACCGCTGGTGAAGGTCTCGGGTGCGAGGATGAGGAGAGGATCCCCACCGGAGGTGTCCCTTTCGGTAATATAAGGGGATATCTGTCTGATCAGCAGGGAATCCTGTTCCTCCTGGCTCATAGCCTGGAACTTGTTGTAGGGGTCGATGTTCGGCTGGGCTATAACGGTTTCCAGCGTTTCCGCGGTCCCTTCGTATCTTGAGAACATTATTCGGGAAACTACGGGAGGGACTGTGAACAGGAGCAGGCAGGAAAGGACGGCTGAGAATCTGGCAATGGGGTTGAACCTGCTCTTCCATGAACCGTCGCGGAGGGAGGCCAGGATGCCGAAAAGGCTCAGGTTGCAGGCCCAAACCCACAGCGAACCTCCGAGGGTGCCGGTCCATTCATACCACTGGACGGCCTTGACGTTGGTGGCGAAGGAGTTGCCCAGGACCAGCCAGGGCCAGGAGATCTGGGCGCTGGTCAGGTACCATCTCTCCCATGCAATCCAGGCGGCGGCGAGGAAGATGTAGGGGAGGGCTCCCTTCATCTTGCGTTTTCCAAGGCGGAAGAGCCCGAAGACCAGAGACATCTGCAGGGAGTTGGCCAGGACGGCGAAAATCCCGCCCCCCACCGTGGCGTTGCACACCCAGAAGGTGGTGGCGGCGTTCCAAAGGACGAAGGTCAGATAGTGCCAGGGCCAGAGCCGCTTCACTCCTTCCCTGTCCGCAAGCCTGTCCATGGCCAGGAGTGGAATCAGCCCGACCAGCGAGAAGGGACCAACTCCAGGAACGAGGAACGGCAGCGACAGCAAAGTTGCCGACAGGGCTGACAGGGCAGCGAATATTCCCCATATCCTTTTCATATCTGCAAAGATATTAATTTTTTGCTACCTTTGTGTGATGAGAGTTTAAAGGAACCGTTCCGCAATGTTTCTGGACATACTTAAGGCTTATATCATCGGCATATGCGCAGCGGCGCCAATAGGTCCCATAGCCATAATGGTGTTGCAGAAGTCCTTGAGTCACGGACGTAGGACGGGCTTCGTTTCCGCCCTGGGAAGCACGGTGATCGACACGGCCTATGCCGTTGCAGCCGTGTTCGCCCTGGCGGCCGTGAGGGGGTTCCTTGAACGCAACAACACCGTGATACTCATTGTGGGAGGTGTGGTCCTGATGGGCCTCGGCGTCAGCATGGCCTTCAGGGACCCGTTCCGGAGGATGAAGACGGGGGAGGGATCTGACCGGGCGGTCACCAAGAATTTCCTCGAGACCCTGGTCTGCGCCCTTTCCAATCCCGGGGCGGTGTTTGTGATGCTTGCACTGTTCTCCTTCTTCGGAGTGGAGGCGGGAGGTGCAGGATTCGCCGTGGCGCCGGTAATTCTGGCGGTGAGCGCAGGTTCCGCAACCTACTGGTTCTTTTTCACCTGGTTTGTGAGCCGGTGGCGCGACACCTTCAGAATCAGGACCTTGTTTTGGATAAGCCGGTTGTCCGGAATCGTAATATTGATAATAGGATTCGCCCTGCTGATGGATGGCCTGTACGATGTCATCTTCGCGTAAGGGAGAACAAACAAGATGGATAATGAGCAAGTTTTTCAGTAACTGGATTGTCAAGAATATCCTCCTGGCCATACTGGCCGTCATACTTCTGGCCGTCGTGGCTGATTTCCTGCTGGCCAGGCTGACCAACCACAACAAGGTCATCGAGGTCCCCGACATGACGAACATGACCGTGGTCGAGGCTCGCAGGACGGCCGCCAACCACGGGCTCCGTGCCAGAGTGGCAGATTCCGTGTTCGTAAGGAGGATGCAGAAGGGAGCGGTGTACACCCAGAATCCCAAGCCGGGTTCGATGGTGAAGAAGGGTAGGAGGATCAGACTGACCATCAACGCCATGAACGCCAAGAAGGTGAGCATGCCTAACCTCGTGGGCTATTCGATGCGCCAGGCAAAGGCCGCCCTGCTGTCGAGGGGACTGAATCTCGGCAGACTGATATATGTGGATGACATCGCGACCAACAACGTACTGAAGCAACTCCATTCCAACCGTCAGATTGCTCCCGGTGACCAGGTGGAGAGCGGGGCCGAGATAGACCTGGTGGTGGGCCTTAACGGAGAAGACAGGCTTACCTATGTTCCCAACGTGGTGGGTATGAAGATGATGCGCTCTGTGGACGCGGTCCACGACAATTCCCTCAACGTCAAGAAACTGGTCTTTGACAAGAGGGTGAAGACATATGCGGATTCCATCAATGCCATCGTGCAGAAGCAGACTCCTTCACCTTCCAATGCCCCTGTCATTATGGGCACCGACGTCACCCTGTATCTGGGTCCCGATCCCGTTTCCACCGTCGCCAAGACAGACACCACGGGTAAGAAATGAACCCTTACCTTTCAGATCCCGAAGACCTCGAAACCGTTGATCCCGAGGACGGCGGGCAGGAGATGTTCGAGCATTTCCGCCTGGTCGCCGACAAGGGACAGGCCCCGATGCGACTTGACAAATATATGGCCACGCACCTCGAGGATACTTCACGTCACAGGGTGCAGTTGGCCATAAAGCAGGGCTATGTCTTTCTGGACGACAAGCCTGCGAAGGCCAATATGATGGTCCGCCCCTGCAGTGTCATCCGTTTCGTGATGCCCTATCGCCGCAGGGGACTGGAGATCCTTCCCGAAGACATTCCCCTTGACATAGTGTATGAGGACGATGACCTCCTGGTGGTGAACAAGCCGGCCGGAATGGTGGTCCATCCCGGTCACGGCCATTTCTCAGGCACCCTCGTCAACGCCCTTGCTTTCCATCTTGGACTGCGCCAGGAACCTGAGGCTGATGATGAGAGGATGGGAATCCTGGTCCACAGGATAGACAAGGACACTTCGGGCCTGCTAGTGGTGGCCAAGAACGAGGAGGCCCAGTTCTTCCTCGCGAAACAGTTCTACGACCACTCCATCGACAGGAGGTATACCGCCGTGGTCTGGGGCAACCCAGCCGCGGATGAAGGGGTGATAGACACGAATATCGGCCGGGACCCGGGCGACCGCCTGAGGTTCAAGGCGTACAAGGATCCCGAAAAGGGGAAGAGTGCTGTCACGCATTACAAGGTCCTGGAGCGGTTCGGCTACGTTTCCGTTGTGGAGTGCCGCCTCGAGACGGGAAGGACCCATCAGATAAGGGTGCATATGGCTTCCATAGGACATCCCCTGTTCAACGATGAAAGGTACGGGGGCTCCGAAATCCGCCAGGGTACCATCTATACCAAATACAAGCAGTTCATACAGAACTGTTTCACACTGTGTCCGCGCCAGGCCCTTCACGCCCGTACGCTCGGCTTCGTGCATCCTTCCACCCGCAAGTGGATGCAGTTCGACTCGGTCATTCCGGAGGATATGGCTGCCCTGATCGAGAAATGGAGGAAATACACCGTATCATGTCCAGCGGAAGAGTGATCCCCGTCCTTCTGGTCCTGTTGTGCCTGATGTCTTGCTCTAAGGAGTATGACGTCATCGTCGTGGGCGGTACTCCCGGAGGGATAATGTCTGCGGTATCGGCGTCCAGGATGGGAAAGTCGGTGCTTCTTCTGGAGAGGACCGGCAATGTCGGGGGCCTTCCGGCCAACGGCCTCGGAGCCACTGACATTGGCACCAGGGGTGCCACGACCGGACTATTCCTGGAATTCGTGGAAAGGGTAAGAGACCATTATGTCAGCGAGTACGGCCCGGATTCCCCTCAGGTGGCGGACTGCTCTGGAGGCTACCATTTCGAGCCGTCGGTAGCAGAGATCGTTTTCTCTCAGATGCTTTCTGAATGCAAGAGCGTGAAAGTCCTCACTATGAGGCAGTTCGATAGCAGAGAGGAAAATGTTGAGATGGACGGGGGACACCTGAAGGGCATCAGGGTGCTGGACAGGAATGACGGGAAGATCGAGAAGTACAGGGGAAGGATGTTCATCGACGCCACCTACGAGGGAGACCTCGGGGCTGCGGCCGGAGTCCCGTTCCGGGTAGGAAGGGAAGGAAGGGAAGAATTCGGTGAGCCCGTGGCCGGGAAGGTATATCAGTACTGGGGAGGCCCGTTCGCCGAAGGCACCACATTCGAGGGAGATGAAACCATCCAGGCCTATAACTACCGCCTCTGCCTCACTAGAGACCCGGCGAACCTGGTTCCCTTCCGCAAACCCTTGAACTACAACAGGGAGGAGTACCTCTCCCTGATAGACGACATCCTTTACGGTTATCATACCGGAGTAGCCTCCAGGGATATCGAGCCTTCGATGAGGGTGGAAAACAGGAAGGTTATCCTTGCCGGTGGAAGGACCGTGATTCCCGGCGATCCCTGGGGAATCGCCAAACTGACCAATATGGTCAGGCTCCCCAACGGAAAGACAGACGCGAACAACCAGCATCTGGCGTTCATTTCAACCGACCTTCCCGAGGAGAATTACAGCTGGCCCACGGCCTCCTGGGAGTGGAGGGACGCCTTTGCGGAAAGGCTTCGCGAATACACGGAAGGCCTGTTCTGGTTCGCTTCCCACGATGAGGCCGTTCCCGAGAGTTTCCGATCCGCCGTCAGCGCCTGGGGATATGCGGCCGATGAATATACCGACAACGGCAATTTCCCGCGTCAGGTGTACGTGAGAGAGGGAAGGAGGTTCGAGGGTATGTATTTCTTTACCGCGAACGACTCCCAGCCGGCTACGGCTGAAAGGGGACCCGTTCACAGGGAATCCGTGACAGCGAGCCACTACAACCTGGATTCCCACGCCCATCACAAGAGGGAGGAGGGGAGAGCGCACCTTGAAGGGTTCTATTCCTATGGAACCCTGGTTTACAACGTTCCCTACGGCGTTATTGTCCCCAAGGAGGTTTCCAACCTTCTCCTTCCTGTTCCGGTCTCAGGCTCCCACAGCGGTTTCTCGACGCTGAGGATGGAGCCCTGCTGGATGGCACTGGGTCAGGCTGCCGGAACGGCGGCGGCCCTCGCGCTGGACGGGGGAACGACGGTCCAGCAGGTGGACGTCCCGTCCCTCCAGGACGAACTCCTCCGTCAGGGAGCAACCCTGGTCTATTTGAAGGGACATTCTCCTTCCGACCCGGATTTCATCTCCCTTCAGAAGGAAGCCCTGTCGAAGGCGACGATAACGGGAGGAGTCGAATAAAAAGAGAGAAGCCCTAGTCGAGCTTCTCTCCTTTGTGATTGTAAATTTCGTTCTGCAGTACCGCGAAGCCCGAGGCTTCTGCGATTTTCAGCTTGCATCTGTACTTTGCCTTCCACTTCGATACAAATGACGGCTTGAGGAGGGTGCCCCTTGTGAGATAGGCTCCGAGAATGGGGCTGACCTTGATGGTGAAGGACCTGATGCCCTTGCCGGTGTAGTAGGAGAGCTTCCGGTCGATTTCCTCGTCGATGATGGCGCTGGGAGCTATCTTACCTGTGCCGTGGCAGACGGGACAGACCTCGGATGTGTCTATTTCCGTGACCGGGCGTATCCTTTGCCTGGTAATCTGCATAAGGCCGAACTTGGTGAGGGGCAGCACGTTGTGCTTCGCCCTGTCGTTCTCCATCAGATCCACCATATACTTGTAGAGGGAATTTCGGTGGTCGTTGGATTCCATATCGATGAAATCCACTATGACGATGCCTCCCATATCCCTCAGCCTCAGCTGCCGGGCGATTTCTTCCGCTGCATTGCGGTTGACCTCGTAGGTGTTCTGCTCCTGGTCGTTGGTCTTCGCCCTGATACCGCTGTTCACGTCGATTACATTAAGGGCCTCGGTGGTCTCTATGACCAGATAGGCTCCCTGCTTGATTGACACTACCTTGCCGAAGGCGCTCTTGATCTGCCTGTTGACCTCGAAATGGTCGAAGATGGGTTCGTGGTCGGTGTAGTGCTTCACGATTTTCTCCTGCTCGGGAGAAATAAGCGTGATATACTTCTTGATTTCCTCACACACCTTTCCGTCGTTCACGTAGATTGCCGAGAACGATTCGTTCAGAAGGTCCCTGAGGATTGTCGTAGTCTTGCTGTATTCGGTGAACAGGGGCTGGATGGCTTTCTTTGCGGCGATTTTTTTCCAGGAGGTTTCCCATTTGTCTATCAGGGACTTGAGCTCCGCAACGAGGATGGCCGCGTTCTTGCCTTCTGCGGCAGTGCGGATGATCGCCCCGTAGTTGCCGGGAAGGATGCTCCGGACGAGGGTCTCCAGCCGTTTCTTCTCTTCCTTAGAAGAGATTTTCTGTGAAATGCTCACCTTCTCTGCGAAGGGGAGCAGTACGATGTTGCGTCCTGCCAGTGAAATTTCTGCGGTAAGCCGCGACCCTTTCGTGGAAATGGGCTCCTTTACAATCTGTACGACCATCATGTCGCCCGGCTTGATGACGTTCTCGATGCGGCCCTCCTTTTCGAGGGGGGTGCCGAGCTTTATCTTCGAGTAGAGCTGGTGAAGGTCGGAATTGGGATTGCTCTTCCGCACGAATTCATCGTAGGCGTGGTAGTAGAGGCCCAGGTCCATATAATGGACGAACCCCTCCTTCTCGTCTCCGATGTCCACGAAGGCCGCGTTCAGGGCGGGCATGATCTTCTTGACCTTACCCATGAACACATCACCTACGGTGAATGCGTCCCCTTTGCTGGACTCCTTGTTGAGCTCTATCAGCCTGTGGTCTTCCATCAAGGCGATGTAGACCTGGGAGGGAGAGACGTCAACGATGAGTTCCTTTGCCTTCTCGGTGATTTCTGATTCCATTGGAATTCCAGTGGTGAACGTAAAACAGAAGGGGTTGGACGAAGACTTCCGGCCAACCCCTTTTTCTTAGCAGACTGCTAAAATGGCAGACTCGCGGAAATTATTTCTTCTTGTGTCTGTTCTTGCGCAAGCGCTTTTTACGCTTGTGCGTTGCCATTTTATGTCTCTTTCTCTTTTTTCCGCTTGGCATAGTTGATAATTAAATTTATTTAGCCTCCTTTACGGCATTGACGAAAACCTTAGCAGGCTTGAAAGCGGGAATGTTGTGTGCAGGGATTACCATGGTGGTCTTTTTGGTAATGTTGCGGGCCGCCTTCTTTGCCCTGTGCTTGATTATGAAGCTGCCAAATCCGCGCAGATAAACGGGCTCCTCCCTGATGATGGAAGCCTTGACGCTCCCCATGAAGGTCTCGATGACGCTCTGAACGGTCACTTTCTCAATCCCAGTTGCCTTTGCAACTTCATTTACAATTTCTGCCTTTGTCATAATAGAAAAACTGATTATTAATGATAGTTAATGGTGTTTTTTTCAGTTTAAATGCGGGCCCTCCCGCGTTCAGGTCGCAAATTTAGGTTTATTTTTTTAATATTCAAAATCATATGCGCCATTTTGCTCCCATTTTATGGCATAAAGATTGACCATATTCCGCTGCACCCTCTGCCGCCCATAAACCCCTGACATAATGTCAGTGATTGGGAGGTAAGGAGGATTATGATTATATTTGCAGAAATGACTGATTTGAAAGAATACTTTGTTCCCTCAGGCGCAGAAGTGAGCATCATCCCCGTACTCGAGGGGGACGGCCCGCTCAAGGCTGAGCCGACGGACCTTCCGGACACCCTGCCGATCCTGACACTCAGGAACGCCGTCATATTCCCTTCCACAATATTCCCGATCACCGTCGGGAGGGAGAAATCCATCCGCCTCATACGCGATGCGGAGAAGGGAGAGGCCATCATCGGTACGGTGCCCCAGAACGACGTTTCCGTGGAGGATCCGCGCCGCAAGGACCTTTTCGACTTCGGAACCTGCGCCAGGGTGGTGAAGGTTCTGGAGATGCCGGACGGCACTGTCACGGCTATCCTTCAGGCGTTCAAGCGTTTCTCCCTTGACGCCGTCCTGTCTTACGAGCCCTATGTCACGGCCCGTGTCTCTTACAGGGAAGACATCCCCCCGGTTTCCGATGAGAACAACATCCGGATGCTGTCCGAGTCCCTCAAGGACCACGCTTCCAACATAATAAAGGCGGCCGCTTTCGCCCCCAAGGAGGCGATAGGAGCCCTGCGTACCATAGACAACCTGCCTTTCCTGGTGAACTTCATCGCCACGACCGTGGAGGTGGACAATTTCAACGAAAAGGCCGACCTCCTCAGGTATGACGATATCGAGACCCGTGCGCTGAAGCTACTCTCAGTCCTGGACACCCAATCCCAGCTCCTCAAGATCAAGCAGGAGATAAACCAGAAGGTGAAGAGCGAGATCGACCAGCAGCAGAGGGAGTATTACCTCAACAACCAGCTCAAGACCATCCAGGAAGAGCTGGGAATGGACGACGAGGAGGATGTGGCCAGGCTCAGGGCAAGGGCGAAGGACAAGGACTGGCCGGAGGCGGTGGCGAAGGCTTTCGAGAAGGAGGTGATGAAACTGGAGAAATTCAACCCCAGTTCCCCGGACTACAGCGTCCAGTTCACCTACCTCGAGTTCATGCTCGACCTCCCCTGGAATGAGATGTCTAAGGATAACCTCGACCTCTCCCACGCGCAGAAGGTCCTGGACCACGACCACTTCGGTCTGGAGAATGTAAAAGACCGTATAATAGAATATCTTGCGGTGCTTAAGCTGAAGGGGAACATGAAGTCCCCGATCCTCTGCCTATATGGCCCTCCGGGAGTGGGTAAGACCAGTCTCGGAAAGTCCGTGGCCAGGGCGCTCGGAAGGAAATATGTGAGGATTTCCCTTGGTGGAATGCACGACGAGGCCGAGATAAGGGGCCATCGCAAGACGTATGTGGGAGCCCTTCCCGGAAGGATACTGAACGGTATCCAGAGGGCCGGCACCTCCAATCCCGTCGTAGTGCTCGACGAGATCGACAAACTGAGCAACGATTTCAAGGGAGATCCGTCATCCGCCCTGCTCGAGGTCCTGGACCCTGAGCAGAACTCCACTTTCCACGACAACTATCTCGACATAGACTACGACCTTTCCCATGTCCTCTTCATCACCACGGCAAATACCATCGGTGGAGTCCAGCCCGCCCTCCTCGACAGGATGGAACTCATCAATGTCACCGGCTATCTGGCTGAGGAGAAGATGGAGATAGCTCGCAAATATCTGGTGCCCAAGCAGCTGGAAGAGCACGGAATGAACCGCCGCCAACTCCGGATCGACAAGGGAGCGTTGAAGGAGATCATTTCCGAATACACCAGGGAATCCGGAGTACGCGGGCTCGAGAAGCAGATCGCCAAGATAGCCCGCGTGACGGCCAAGAAGATCGCCCTGGGTCAGGAATGCCCCTCTGTCATCAAGAAGGAGCACCTGAAGGAGTACCTCGGCCTTCCTACCACCTTCCATGACGTGCAGAAAGGGAACGAGGCCCCCGGCGTGGTCACAGGCCTGGCCTGGACCGAGAACGGAGGGGAGATCCTCTTCGTAGAGAGTTCGGTCAGCGACGGCAAGGGGGTCCAGACGATGACCGGTAACCTCGGCGACGTGATGAAGGAGTCGGCCACCATAGCTTACCAGTACATAAAAGCCCATCCCGAACTCGCCAGGATGACCTCGGCCCAGTTCGAGAAGAAGGACATTCACGTGCACGTGCCCGAGGGGGCCGTTCCCAAGGACGGACCTTCGGCCGGCATCACGATGGTGAGTTCGATGGTTTCCGCCCTCAGGGGCGAGAGCGTCCGCAGCGGCGTGGCGATGACGGGGGAGATGACGTTGAGGGGAAGGGTCCTTCCCGTCGGAGGCATCAAGGAGAAGATCCTGGCCGCCAAGAGGGCCGGTGTATCCACCATCATTATCAGCGAGGATAACCGCAAGGATATCGAAGATATCAAGGATATATACGTTAAAGGTCTTGATTTCGTGTATGTCAAGACCATCGGCGACGTGATGGGATACATCTTCGCCGACTGATTCCAAGACAATGGACGTAAAGATAGAAAGCAGTTGGAAGGAGGCTCTCTCCGGTGAGTTCGAGAAACCCTATTTCAGGGAACTCGTCGGGAAACTCCACGCCGAAAAGGATGCCGGCAGGAGGATTTACCCTCCCGGAAGCCAGATATTCAGGGCTTTCGAGCTGACCCCGGTGGACAAGGTGAAGGTCGTCATACTCGGCCAGGACCCCTATCACAATCCCGGCCAGGCGATGGGCCTGTCCTTCTCCGTTCCGGACGGGGTTCCCGCCCCTCCGTCCCTTCTCAACATCTTCAAGGAAATTGAGGATGACCTGGGAATCAGGATGAGCGGCCGGCCGAACCTGGAGGACTGGGCGCGGCAGGGCGTCCTGCTGCTGAACGCGATCCTCACCGTGAGGGCGGGGGAGGCCGCTTCCCACAGCGGTTTCGGTTGGCAGGAGTTCACGGATGCCGTAATATCCTATATATCATCACATTGCAATAATGTTGTCTTTATGCTTTGGGGGAATTTCGCGAGGTCCAAGGCTGCCCTGGTGGACCATTCCAGGCATCTGGTCCTGGAGGCCTCCCATCCTTCCCCCCTTGCCAGAGGCGCATTCTTCCACTGCCGTCATTTTTCCAAGGCCAACGACTATCTCGTATCCTGCGGCAGGACACCCATCGACTGGAAATTGTAGCATAATATGAAAACGAAAGCATTGTTTCCCGGGTCTTTCGACCCCTTCACTTCAGGCCATCTAAACATCCTGAAGCGAGCCCTGACCATTTTCGACTCCGTCGTCGTCGCCGTTGGCGTCAATCAGGACAAGACGGGATTCTTCTCGATGGACCAGAGGATGGACATAATCCGTCAGGCTACTGCCGGAATGGAAGGGGTGTCGGTTATCAAGTATGATAACCTGACCATCGACGTGTGCCGGGAGATGGGCATCAGGCATATCGTCAGGGGAGTGAGGAATATGCTGGATTTCGAGAACGAGAGGGCGATCGCCGATATGAACAGGCGCCTGGCCCCCGGCATCGAGACCATCATCATCCCTACCGCCCAGGAGTTCGCCCACATATCCTCTTCCGCCGTCAGGGACCTTGTGCGCCACCGCGGCGACACCTCCCTCTTCCTTCCCGCCGGAGTCGTCCTTCCCGAACCCGTATCCGAATAGGCGATCCCAGCCATGTCCGGCCGCTTCTTACATACCCTTCTCATTTCCTTCGCGATCCTGTTCCCGGCATTCGCGGATGCAGGTGTACGTCAGGGTACTCCCGTCCAGGAGAAACTCCCCCTTCCTCACGATAATATCTTGGGAGAGGTTCGTCAGGGGGAGTTCCCCCTATACGGGGAGAGGGCTGACAGTGTGCTGACCGCCAAGGTGAAGGAAAGCCTCGGGAGGGGACTGGAGGAGTATTTCAGCGCGTTGGAGAGGGAGAGCGTGGAAGTGAAGTCGAAGGAATGCGATTTCATCATCGGGGCGTGCCAGGTGGACGAGGTCAGGCAGTTTACGGCACTGAAGGTCTATGACCATTACCTGAATTCCCCCGTTATGGGAGACGAGGCCGTGGCCATACACGTGTACGACAACTGGTTCGCGAACGGGAAGGTGGCGATGGTAAGCGATGTGGATATGCTGAACGCCGCCGTGTTCGCCGATTTCAACCGTCATTCCCTCATCGGTATGAGGGCGCCTGAGCTAACGCTCTTTTCTCCAGACGGTTCCCCTGCGACCATCTTCCCGTCGGACACGTCCTTCTCTCCCGTGGAATCGTCCCGCTACAGGCTCCTGTATTTCTATGACACCGACTGCGTCCGGTGCAGGATAGAGACGCCCCGCCTGCATTCGGCCCTCGTTTCGAACGACTGGCCCCTGGACGTCTATGCGGTATATGTGGGGAGCGATGAAGCCGGGTGGGCTGATATACGTGCCACATTCGACGAAGGGCTTGCTCCCGGTGTGCGGGTCAGGCACTTCGATGATTCTTCCTTCGAGTCCGATTTCCAGAGGCTTTACGGTGTGCTGCAGACCCCGAAGATGTTCCTGGTCAGGCCTGACGGCATCATCATAGGCAGGAATCTCGACGTTCCCTCCCTCGGAAAGTTGATGGAGGCGGAACTGCGCCCGAAGGAGTATGAATATGGCGGAGAGGTCTCTTCCGTCCTTTTCGACAGACTGCTTCCCGGTGAAAAACTGTCCCGTAAGGATATCCTTGACGTGGCTTCCGACATTTCCACAGTGACCCTCCAGAGGGGAGACACTCTTGAATACAAGCATCTGGAGGGGGATCTTCTCTATTGGCTGTCCAACCGCCGCGGTGAGGACGTCAAACAAGCCCAGAAGGAATTCATAGACACGTACATCCTCGGCAGCGGCCTCTATACGACGAAATCCGATTCCCTGAGCGTGGTGAGCCTCGCGCAGATGATGTCCGGCCTGCTTTCCCTTTCCCCGACAGGGTCCAGGATTTTTGGCATCACCGTACCGGGCAGGCTGCTTTCTTCCAAGGGCGCCAGGGAGGGACGGTTCACACTTGACCGTCTCAAGGGCCGTCCGTCCTATATCCTATTCCATTCGGAGAGATGTTCATCCTGTGCAACGGAACTCGCTGCTGCCGATTCCCTTTCCCGACTGCCGTCGATGAAGAAGGCAAAAATCCTGCTTGTGGACGTGGACGACATCCTCGCGAACCGGCCGGAACTCGGCAGGACTCTCCTACAGAATTTCGACCTCTCTTCCACCCCTCTCCTCATCGAGACCGACAGGAAGGGGATAATCAAACGGAAATATTTCTCTTTCAGGGATTTATAATATCCTTTATTCGGCCGTAGACGTATAGAACGACACCGTGCGGAAGATGGCCCTGGTGCATACCGGGCAGAAATCCTCGCACTCGTTGATCTTCATCCTGCATTCCTGCACGGGACGGTAAACTCCCTTGGAAAGGTAGCCTCCGCCTTCATACACTCCCAGATGGCTGTTAAGCCTCTTCCTGGTTTCCTCCGGAATTGAGTTCCATATCCTGCGGACATCGTTTTCCTTCTCTATGCTGTCCTCGGGGGTGGGTACAGGCGTGCCGGGAGGCAGGAGGTCGGCCCATTTGGAACCGAAGTCGGCGAGGGTGGTGAGGTTAGGCTCCCAGGGCTCCTTTTCAGGGGTGTACATCGGATTGAATCCGTCGTCATAGTAGTATTCGTCGCCTAGTCCGGCGAAGGAATGCCCGAATTCGTGGACCAGGACCTTCGGAAAGGTGGGGTGGTCGGCCGAGCAGGTGAGGATGGAGTTGTAGATTCCGCCTCCTCCGTACACGGTGGTGTTCGATAGGACGAGGATATGTTCGAACGGAACTGCCGAAAGGGCGTCATAGACGGCGGTGAGGCTGCCCGTAGTTAGGTATCTTTCGGAATAGAAGGTGTCGAAATGGCATTTCAGCAGGGTTTTCTTCCATATTCCGCTGTGAGGTATGCTCACTCCCGATTCCTGCGAGACGGCGGCCACGGCGACGATATTGAACTTTTCCAGCAGGGACGTGAAGGGTTCGTGGGCCGCCAGGGCGTCCACGGACCTCTGCGCATCCGCATAGAACTTTTCTGTCTCTTCTTCAGTGTAACCGTCGCCGACTATCGCAAGGTCGATGCACTGTGAAGGTTCTCCGTTCTTTATGAGATACTTATATGACGGGGAAGACTCGGGAACGGGCCTGATGAGGATGTCGGAGGGGTCGATGGGGTGGGTGAGTGAAGCGGAGACATCGCCCTTGAGGTCATATAGGGTTATCCTTATGTCCACCGGGAAACGGGGCCAGGGGACCTGGAAGCAGTTCTCGAAGGCGCGGTCGCTCTTGGTGGCCTCCTCTTCCGAGAGCCATTCCTGGAAAAGGGTGGAGAAGGAGTTGGCGTAGAGCACCTTGCCTGTCTCTTTTTCAAGTACTTCCAGCCTTCCGTTGCCCTCCAGGCATACGGTGTCCAGATTGTGTCTCCTTCCGGCCCAGACGCCTCCGCTCAGGGCCTCGCTGAGGTGGATGTGCTGGTTGCCGGCATTGCCCGCGAACACGTAGTCCAGGCGCAGGGTCCTGTCTTCGAAATACTTGTCGAATTCCTGCGCTGAGGCCTCGGCGGCCAGTGCGGTGATGATGAGGAAGGGGAGGAACAGGTGCCGGATCGTCATAATCTTTCGTTTTGATTTCATAAATATAGGATAATCCCCGCTTTGTCACAAACTTTTCTTAAATTTGCGTAGCAATTGAAACCGCTTTGAGTAGTAAGGGCAAAAGAAAGGGACCGGTCGTCGACCCGGATTATCTGAACCGCCAGAAAGCCTCGCTGATCAGGGGCCACAGGCAGGTCGTCTGTCTCAACGACAGGGAGATGGCCGCCCTGGAGGAGTATTGCCGCCGTTTCAAGGTGAACAACCGTTCCGCCCTTTTCCGCGAGGCCCTTATGGAGAGAGTCCTCTCCGAACTCGAAGAGAATCATCCAACACTTTTCTAGATGCTTAAGAAACTCGTTTTCCTCGCGGTTTTCCTGGCTGCAGCCCTGACGGCATCCTCCCAGGAGAACCCGCTTCCCAGGATGAACTGGGAACAGAAGAACTATGAGGCGCTGGGTACCCTGATCAGGGATAACGGTGTCCTTTCTCCGGACTACGACCCCTCCTGCAAGGCGTTCGCCGTGTTCGACTTCGACAACACGATCTCCTGCAACGACATCAGCGAGACCCTCATAGACTATATGGTCGACAACCTCCTGTTCAGGATGACCCCGGTCCAGTTCCATACGGCGTTTTCGGAGTCCCTTGTCGAACTGGGCGTTCCCCTTGCGAACCCCATAGGCGACGTGAAACCCGGGGTGTCGATAGGGGATGTGCTTGCGGACATCGAGTTGGACTACATTTACCTCTGGCACCACTACAGCGGTTACAACGGGGACAAGAGCCTTGATAAGATACACAGGACCAGGTGGTTCAGGGACTTCAAGGCAAAATTCCGCTGGCTCTATGACAACATATATGATTCAGTGCCCAGCGGAATCAGTGACAGCTGGTATCTGCATATATTCGAGAGATATACTCCCGAGGAGATACGGGAAATGACCTCCAGGTCGGTGGATTATTGGATGACAAAGCCTCTCAGGCGTTCCTCCTTCAAGGCGGGACGCAAGGGCCGTTCCGGAAAGATCACGTCCACCATCTACACCGGCTTCCGACTGATCCCAGAGATGGTAAGCCTTATAAATACATTGAAAGCCAACAGCATAGATGTATATATCTGCTCCGCATCCCAGGAGGATGTGGTGGAAGGGGCGGCCTGCAATCCCAAGTATGGGCTGAACGTTCCCGCCGACCACGTCTTCGGCATCAGGCTGAACGTGGATTCCGAAGGCAGGATCGCCTCGGGCCTCCTCGAGGGCTATCCAGTCACCTGGGGCCCAGGCAAGGTGGAGGCCATCAAGGCTTTCATGTCACCTGAACACTGCGGAAAGGAGCCGGTACTCGTCGGCGGGGACAGCAACGGCGACTACGACATGATGGTGATGTTCCCCAAGCTGGTCAACGCCCTCATCATCAACAAGAACGCCGGCAGCAAGATCGGTACACTCTGTCAGGACGGCCTTTCCAATCCCGGGTCCAGGAACCTTGTCCAGGGACGGGACGAGAACAGGGGCGTTTTCATTCCCACGAAAGAACCCAAATTGCTAAAATAGAACCTGTATGAAAGGAATATACATTTTTCTCGCCGACGGTTTCGAGGACATGGAAGCCCTCGCCACCCTGGACGTCCTCAGGCGCGGCGGCCTTGACGTGAGGACGGTCGCCATCCAGACCGGAAAGCCTGACGATTACCTGTACGGGGAGAGATTCGTGACCTCTTCCAGGGGCGTTCCCGTGGTAGCCGACCTGACTTTTGAGGAATTCGAGGCCGTGTCGGCCGGAGACACCACTTCCGAAGATGTGATGGTTTTCCCCGGGGGGATGCCCGGGACCAGGAACCTGGCTGCCACTGAGGACCTTATGTCCATTGCGAAGAGCCATTTCGAAGCGGGCGGGACGGTCGCCGCAATCTGCGCCGCTCCTGGTCTCGTGGCCTCTCAGCTGCCCGGCGTCGAAGGCAGGAAGTTCACCTGTTTCGACGGTTTCGAGGGAGCCTTGATTGCCAGGGGAGCGAAGTACAGGAAACAGCCAGCGATGGCCGACGGCAACCTGATCACGGGCCGCGGTCCCGGCTGCGCCATAGACTTCGCATTGGAAATACTGCGTTCCCTCAAAGGAAACGCAGCAGCTTCCGAGGTCCGAAAGGGCCTTATGCTCTAATCATTTTACTTTCCGGATATTTCGTCCAGATACAGGGCAAACCTGTTCAGAACGGGAACGTCGTACGACCTGGTGACGGTGACCCTCACCGCCTTGGCCGTGGTCTTTTCCGTGCGGAGGATCCTTTTGTAGCCTATCGTCGTCGCCTGCGCGAGTTCCTTCCAGGTGCCGTCTCCGGACAGTGCCTCGACCTTGAATCCGGCCACTCTCTGTCCCAGGGGTATATATTCCTGGAGCATCACCCTGTTGAAAGTCCTCTCTTCAGGGAAAGTGACTGTGAATGAAGGGGTGAGGTTGCCGTCGGGAACAGTCCAGAAGGAGTCGTAATCCTCGTCCAGAAGGTTGGCCGGCCTTAATTTTCCGCCCCTCGAGGCCGAGGCCCTGACTTTCGAGCCTTGGGCCAGGTCCTTGGAGAATATCTCGTCCAGGGCGGCCCTGAATTCCATCAGCCTCGCACAGTCAGCCTCGTGGAGGAGGCCCCTGTTGTCGGGAGGTACGTTCAGGAGGAGAAGGCCGTTTCGTCCCACGCTGGTGTAGTAAATGTCAAGCAGCTTTTCGAGGGACTTCACCCGGTCGTTCTCGCTCTCTTTCCAGAACCAGGAAGGGCGGATGGAAACGTCCACTTCAGCGGGCATCCAGTTGGTTCCGTGCACGTTTCCGCAGAACAGGGTGTCCGTGGGAGGGGCGCCTATTCCGGGAACGAACCCTTCGACGTCAAGCTTGCTCCAGTTGGTCTCCCCGGCGACGCCCCTTTCATTGCTGCACCAGCGGCAGCCGGGACCTACGTCGCTGAAGATCACGCAGTGCGGGTTGTGGCTGTAAACCATGGAGTGGAACTTGTCCCAGTCATAGACCTGTTTCTTT
Source organism: Bacteroidales bacterium (assembly GCA_017427885.1). Taxonomy (GTDB): domain Bacteria; phylum Bacteroidota; class Bacteroidia; order Bacteroidales; family UBA932; genus Cryptobacteroides. The sequence goes on along the minus strand of JAFRRW010000010.1, from coordinate 51,140 downwards.
CCGGAAGGGCCTTCGCCGTTGGCTCCGTCGAACCACTGCTCGAAGATGGGGCCGTATTTCCCGTGGATGTCGTCGATGGTGGACGCGAACACGTCGTTGTATTCAGGAGTGCCGTAATGGGGGTCGTTCCTGTCCCAGGGGGAGATGTAAACCCCGAACTTGAGCCCTTCCTCACGGCATGCCTGGCTCAGTTCCGCCAGCACGTCGCCCTTGCCGTCCCTCCAGGAACTGCTCGCCACCGAATGGGTGCTCTCCCGGCTGGGCCAGAGGCAGAATCCGTCGTGGTGCTTGGCGGTGATGATGATGCCCTTGAAACCGGCAGCCTTCGCGGTCCTCGCCCACTGGCGGCAGTCGAGTTCGGTGGGATTGAAGACGCTTTCGTTCTCCTGACCGTGTCCCCAGTCGAGTCCGGTGAAGGTGTTGGGGCCGAAATGGATGAACATGTTGGTCTCCATCTTCTGCCACTCCATCTGGTCAGGGGTGGGGATGGGGCCGTAGGCCTGAGGGGGTTGGGATGAACTGCAGGAGGCCAGGATCGCCGTGGCAAGTCCCGCGAGGATGATTCTGATCTGTCGCATATAATTGGAGTTTAACGTCCCGTGATGATGCGTTCTATCCTTCGCGGGACTGAGGTCATTATTTCGTAGGGGATTGTTCCGAGTATGGAGGCGAGTTCGGATACGGTGGGGTCTTCTCCGAATATGGTCACCGTGTCGCCCACATTGGCCGGCACTCCGGTCACGTCCAGCATGCACATGTCCATACAGATGTTGCCTATCGTGGGAACACGCCGGCCTCCGAGGTTGAAGGAGACTTTTCCGTTTCCAAGGCGGCGGTCGATGCCGTCGGCGTATCCCACCGGAATCGTGGCTATCCTGGTGCCTTCAGGGGCAATCTGGCCGCACCGGCCGTATCCTATGGGGCCGTCTTCCGGTTTCAGCGTCTTGACCTGCAGGACCTTCACCTTCAGCGATGCCACCGGGGCGAGCCTGACCCCTTCCAGGGAACTGATGCCGTAGATGCCTATGCCGAGCCTTACCATGTCGAACTGGTACTGGGGGAAACGCTCGATTCCGGCCGAGTTGAGGATGTGGTACATAGGCTTGTAGCCCAGTCCGGAGGATATCCTGTCGGCGTTCTCCCTGAACATTGATATCTGCCCGAGAGTGAAGCCATCCTGCCCGGGGTCTTCCGAGGCTGCAAGATGGGAATATACCGACTTGACCTTCACCAGGGGGCATTTTTTGAGGAATGAGACGAGTTCGTCCAGTTCGCTTGTCATGAATCCGAGCCTGTGCATTCCGGTATCCAGCTTGATATGGATGGGGAATCCCTCCAGTTTCCTTTCCTGCAGCACTTTGCACAGTTCTTTCAGGGTGTAGAGATTCGGAATGCCCGGCTCCAGGCGGCTGTCGATGATCTCGGGAAAGAAATCGGTGCCGGCGGTGAGTACTATGATAGGGAGACTGATACCTGAGCGCCTCAGTTCCATTCCCTCTATCGGAAGGGCCACTGCGAGGTAGTCTGCGCCGGCGTTCTGCATCATCAGCGAGAACTCCACGGCGCCGTGCCCGTAGGCGTTGGCCTTGACGAGGGTGAGCAGTTTGGTCTCGGGCTGCAGGAGGGACCTGAAATACCTGTAGTTCCTGAGGCAGTTGCCCAGGTTCAGTTCAAGTCTTGAGAAATCATTGTCCCTGCTCTGCATATTGTCGGTCGGGATTAGTTTACAAAATTACCAATTTTTGGGAAATAGTCGCGGATTTTCATTACATTTGGGAAAATAAGGATAGTCTGTAGATATGAATACCGGTTTGATCTGGATGGCTTTCATCGTAGTGATGATTCTGAGCTATATAGTTCAGAACACCCTGCAGAGCCGTTATGCAAAATATTCGAAAATCAGGAACCACACCGGACTCACCGGGGCGGAGGTCGCGATGAAGATGCTTCGCGAGCACGGCCTCTATGACGTCCAGGTGATGTCCGTCAGGGGACAGCTGACCGACCATTACGACCCCAGGAACAGGACCGTTAACCTTTCCGAGGGAGTGTACAACTCGAACTCCATAGCCGCGGCCGCCATAGCCGCCCACGAGTGCGGTCACGCCGTCCAGGACGCCGTCGGATACGCCCCCCTTAAGCTGCGTACAGCCCTCGTTCCCGTCGTGACCTTTTCCAACAGTACCGTTCAGTGGGTGCTTCTCGCCGGTCTGCTGCTGGTCGGTGTGCTGCCGCAACTCCTGTGGCTGGGCATAGCGATGTTCGCGATGTCCACGGCTTTCAGCCTCATCACCCTTCCTGTGGAGATCAACGCCAGCCAGAGGGCTATGGAATGGCTCAATGGCAGCGGCGTGTCCGACTATCAGACTGCGGTGATGGCACGTGACGCCCTCAAATGGGCCGCCTACACCTATGTCATAGCAGCCATAGGTTCTCTCGCCACCCTCCTCTACTACATTTCCATAGCCAACCGCCGTAACTGACATACACAAACAAGATGATGAAACACATATCCGCCGCAGCGGCAGTACTTGCCGCCGCCCTGGCGCTTTTTGCGTGCAAGGAATCCACCCCCGCCTATCTCAATCCCAGCCTCAGCGCCGAGAAGCGCACCGCTGACCTTCTATCCAGGATGACCGTTGAAGAGAAGGCTGGCCAGCTCATCTGCCCTCTCGGATGGCCGATGTATGAAAAGGACGGGGACGGAAATGTATCCGTGTCCGACAAATATGTCGAGTTCATTGAAAAAAGCCACGGAGGTATGCTCTGGGCCACCTTCAGGGCGGATCCCTGGACCAAGAAGACCATCGCCAACGGACTGGATCCCCTTCTTGCCGCAAGGGCGTACAACCTGATGCAGAAATATGCCATAGAACACAGCCGGCTGGGCATTCCCATCATTCTCGCCGAAGAGAGTCCTCACGGCCATATGGCCATCGGCACGACCGTTTTTCCCACCGGGATAGGCCTCGCCTCCACCTGGGACCCTGAACTGCTGTCAGAAGTAGGAAAGGTCACTGCTGAGGAACTTCGTGCCCAGGGGGCGCATATCGGCTACGGCCCGGTGATCGACCTCTCCCGCGAGCCGAGATGGTCCCGGGTCGAGGAGACTTACGGCGAGGACACCTGGCTGACCTCCACCCTTGCCGCCGGCTACCTTTCAGGCTGCAGTCCCTCGCATATCGGCTGGGATAAGGGCATAATAGCCACCCTGAAGCATTTCGTGGCATACGGAGCTCCGGAGGGAGGCCATAACGGCAACCCTTCTGCCATGCCTGCCAGGGACCTCTGGGAGCAGGTACTGCCTACTTTCCATACTGCAGTGGATTCCGGTTCCCTCAGCCTTATGACGTCCTACAATTCCTTCGACGGGATACCGGCCACCGCCAACAAGGCCCTGCTGACAGGAGTTCTACGTGACAGTTGGAAATTCGACGGTTTCGTGGTTTCGGACCTCTCCAGCGTCGATGGCCTTGCCGGAAGCCACCGTGTGGCCGCAGGACCCAAGGAAGCCGCTGAGATGGCCCTTGAGGCCGGAGTGGACGTGGATCTAGGCGGAAGGTGTTTCGCACTTCTGCCTGAGAGTGTCAAGGAGGGTAGGATAGATGAGAAACTCCTCGACAGGGCGGCCGGAAGGGTGTTGAAACTCAAGTTCGAACTCGGTCTTTTCGACAATCCGTATGTTGAAGAGACCGGTACGGCTTCCGTGCGGAGTGCCGAGCACCGGGAAGTGGCGCTCAAGGCGGCTCTTGAGGGCGTAACGCTGCTTCAGAACAACGGATTGTTGCCGCTAGACAAGAAGAAGAGGGTGGCCGTTGTCGGTCCCAACGCCGACACCCCCTATAACCAGCTCGGCGATTACACCGCCCCCCAGGAAAGGCAGGCCATCGTAACGCCTCTCGACGGTATCATAAAGGAAATAGGATCATTCCGCGTGAGGTATGCTAAGGGCTGCGCGATAAGGGACGTCAGTTCGGCCGACATTTCTTCCGCCGTTGCCGCCGCCAGGGCGTCCGACGTGGTCGTGGCCGTAGTAGGCGGGTCCAGCGCAAGGGATTTCAGGACGGAATACATTGAGACGGGCGCCGCTACGGTCAGGGGAGACAACGTCAGCGACATGGACTGCGGAGAAGGCTTCGACAGGGCCACGCTCAATCTTTTGGGACGTCAGGAAGACCTCCTGAAAGCGCTCAAGGCCACCGGGAAACCCCTTGTGGTAGTGTATATCCAGGGCCGCCCGCTTGACATGACCTGGGCCGCCGAGAATGCTGACGCCCTCATCACCCAGTGGTATCCCGGAATGGAGGGCGGAACCGCCCTTGCTAAGGTCCTCTTCGGCGAATACAATCCCGCCGGAAGGCTCCCGGTGTCCGTGCCTTATGATGCAGGCGCCCTTCCGGTCTATTACAACCACCGCATGCCCCGCAGGGGAAGATACGTAGAGATGCCCTCGCGTCCCCTTTATCCGTTCGGCTATGGTCTGAGTTACACCACTTTCGAGTACTCTGACCTTAAGGTTAAGAAAACAGGTGATGAAGAGGCCGAGGTCACTTTCACCGTAACGAACACCGGAGGCAGGGACGGCGAGGAGGTCGCCCAGGTGTACATAACCGACCTGCTGGCTTCCACCGTGCGTCCTGTAAAGCAGCTCTGTGCCTACCGCCGAGTATCCATACCGGCAGGGAAGAGCGAAACCCTCACCTTCCGCCTGGGAAGGGAGGCGTTCTCGCTTTACAACGCTGAAATGAAGGAAGTGGTGGAACCTGGGGAATTCATGATAACCGCGGGCCCTTCGTCGGAAAACACTCCGTTACGGGAAAAACTTACCCTTTAGGTTAGATTTCGACCGAGATGCCCCCGAGGACGGTGATGCCGGGCTCGGGGAAGCCTAGCATTGTCTGGTAGTCGCGGTCAAGCAGGTTCTCGCCCCTCACGAAGACGGTAAGCCAGTCCAGGACGCGGTAGGCGAGGCGGCACTTGAGGTCCACGTAACTGCTTTTCACGGCATCTTCTCCGGTAGAGAGATACAGGTCCTTTATTCCCATCAGGCCGATATTCGCCGAGAAGCGTCCGGGGGTCCAGGTGCCGGAGACATAGGCCTTGTGGACGGGGGCGCCGGTGTATATGGTGCCCATATGCAGATAACTGTAGTTCGCGTTGAACCTGAGCCGGTCCGCGGCCCTGAAGTCGGCGCTGAACTCGACGCCCTTGTTCTCGAAAGCCCCGACGTTGCGGTTAGCCCTCTTTCCGTCTACCACGTTGACCTCGATGATGTTGCTCCCCTTGGTATAGAAGAGGCTCAGTTCAGTGTTGAGGCGGCCGTCCATGAGGTGCTGGGCATAGGTGAAGTCATAGCTCCAGGCCCTTTCTGGCTTGAGGTCTTCGTTCGCTACGGCATACATATACAGTTCGCGGAGGTTGGGGGTGCGGAAGCCTTTGGAAGCGGACAGTTTGAGGCTGGCTCCGGTCCAGGGGAGTACGCTCACGCCGGCCTGGGGAATCCACTCCGTGCCGTACAGGCTGTGGTGTTCCATACGGATTCCGCCCTCGAGGGTGAGTGGGCCGATCAGCTGCTGGGCGAGAAGGTATCCCGCTTCCTCGTGCAGTTTCTTATGGTCCGCATAGTACTCTGTTTCAGGATTGCGGTAGGCGTTGCCTCCATAGAGCTTTACGTCGATGCCTGCGGTCAGGGTGCTGCCTTCGAACGGGTGGAAGGCCTGGAAGACGTTGACGCCTCCCTGATAGTCCGTACTGTGGAAAAGGAAGGGCTGGGGTGTGCCGCCCTGGGCGTAGCCGTCATTGATGAGGTGGCGGCCGGAGTTGTAGTAGAGGTTGATTCCTCCGTCCGTGACGCCATAATGGTTCTCCAGGGATATCCAGGACATCATCCTTGTTATGTCGGCGGTCCCTTCGAACATCGGGCGTTCCACGGTGCCGGGGTTCTCGGAATAGGCCTTGACGACGTTGATGTCGCCGCTGAGTCTCCAGGAGGCGGAAATGTCGTATGAGGCCTTGAGCATGCCGCTGGTGGAACGGAAGGCGGAGTTGACGCGGTGTCCGTCCGTGCGGTCGTGTCCGACATTGGCCGTCAGGGAGAACCTTCCGTCCGAATACTGTTCGGTGGCAGAACCGCGGAAGGTCCCGTAGGAACCACCCAACATTTTGATCCTTACACGGTTGCCAAGGAAGTTCGGCTGGCGCGTTATGATGTTGATGGCTCCTCCCATCGCGTTGGAACCGTACAGTACGGAGGCCGCACCCCGCGTGACCTCGACTCTTTCGGCCAGGTCGGCGAGGTATTCGTCAGCAACCGCGTGGCCGTAGATGGACATATACTGGGGATGGCCGTCAATCAGCACGAGAGTACGGCCGCTGGCTGCGCTGAAACCGCGGAGGGAGATGCCTCCGGCCGCACCGGCGGACACTCCGTAGCCCGTGACTCCTCGGGATGTGACGAACAGGCCCGGCACTTCCTCCATCAGCGAAGGCATCAGGGCGCTCTCGTCGCTGGCCTCTATCCTCTCGCGTCCGACGACGGAAATGGGGGAGGGCAGGCGGTCGCGCTCCATCGCTACCCGGGTGCCCGTGATAACGGCGCTGCGAAGGGTGTCGGCTATATCGTTTTCAGGTTGGCCGGTATTGGCCATGGAAGGGAATGTAATGGCGAAAGCCGAGATAATCAAAAGAATCCGTTTCATCGATTTAAATATTTACTTTACAAAGTAAGCATTTGACGCTGAAATAAATTTGACTGAAAAGTCCAAATAATTTGACTGAAAAGTCCAAAAACGTTATATTAGCCGTATGGATGGATTCAGCCGCATCAATTGTTCCGGAGTGGTGTTCTCCCAGGTGGACCGGGAGGATGTCCGGAAACCGATACACGTCCGGGAACATACCCTTCTGTATGTGCGTTCGGGACGTGCCGAAGTGGTCTTTGAAGGCCTCAGGACTCCGCTTGAGGCAGGCGATTGCGTGTTCCTGAGAAAGGATTACCGCGTAGTGGTCGAGGCCTGGGCCCCGGACCCGGACGGAATGCCTTTCCGGTCGGTAGCGCTTTTTTTCTGCAGGAATTTCCTGATGGATTATTACCGGGGTCTGTCCAGAAAAGAACTTCCTCAGGATGCCACTCCGGTGGCTGGGGCGGTCCTGAAGATTCCCGCCAGTCCGGAGTTGGAGAGCCTTTTCCTTTCGCTGACTCCATATCTTGATTCTGCGGAATCGTTCCCGCAGGAGATGGCCTGGATGAAACGCAGGGAGGGCCTGAGGTGCATATTGGAGACGGACCGCAACTTCTATGCTTCCCTGTTCGATTTCACGCAGCCGTGGAAGACCGACCTGCTTTCCTTCATGGAGGAGAATTACCTCTGCGACCTGTCCCTGCCCGAACTGGCCCGCTATTCAGGCCGCAGCCTTTCGGCCTTCAAGCGTGATTTCAAAAAGGTCAGTCCGCTTACGCCGGAAAAATGGGTGCTTCAACGGAGACTCGTGGAGGCCCACAGGCTGCTCCGCGCTGGAGGCTGCCGCGTGGGAGAGGCGATGACGGAGTCCGGTTTCAGGGATCCTGCATTCTTCAGCCGCGCATATAAGAAGAAATACGGATATCCTCCGAGGGAGACTCCTGGGGATTAGAGTCACCATGTGTTGCCGGGAACGGAAAAACTACGTGGAACGGAAGGTCTGAAAGTTACCCAATAAATTAATTTACAGCATCTCACGTGTTTTTCTATTTCTTTTGTCTATATTTACGTTCAGCAAATAAAGTGGATATGATTGCGATTATTCTCTCCTTGCTGTTGCAGGTGGCTCAGACCCCGGAAGAGATGTACCAGGAGTACACCACTCCTGAAACCCGCGCCATTCTGGAACAATTCGATCAGTTGACGGAGAACATTAGGGAATCTGAGAAAGCTGAACGGACAAATAAGACCATTGCGCTGATATTCTCCCTTGCCGTAGGTCTTATCCCGTTGGGGTATTTAGGAAGACAGGCCGTTAAGGAGAAAACGTGGAAGGATAACCCTGAAGGCACGGTGAAAGGGTTGGTTGTCGGACTCCTGGGCGGTGCTGTCCTGTTTGGTCTCAATTACGGCATCTTCCTGCTGAAACTGAGGATGGGAGATGATTTCAATACTGTTTTTGCCTTTGCGCTGGTAGCGGCGATGATCATCGGAGCCATATATCTGTTGAAAAAATGACCCTACCGGACTATGACTGTTCTCCAATTGTTAATAAATCGCTTCATGAAACATACTTTAGCACTTACAATTACCGCATTACTGTCTTGTCTCGGTGCTTTTGCCCAGCCCAAGGAAATCAAAGTTTCCGTCGATGGTGTCGACATAGAGCTGGTCCGCATCGAACCGGGCACGGTAACTTTGCCCAAAAGGGTTGCATTAACGAAAGAATATGATCCGTCCACCGGTGGATACAGCGACTACATCAAAGACCCCGTTACGGGTCAGAAGAGATATGTGGGGGACGCGATTACTCTCCCTGAAACCGACAAAGTGATCTCTGAGCCGTACTATATCATGAAGTACCCGGTCACCCGTGCGCAATGGGGCCGGATCTTCCTCGGGGAGGAGAAGTATATGCAAACCGGAAAGAAGGCCACGATGCCGATAACTCTTTCATACTCCGATGACAAAGGTGTGGACCGCAATCTGGAGCAGAAGGTGCTCCCTTTTATCAATAAAATCCGGGCGAAGACGGGACTTGGTTGGGAACTGCCTTCGTATGGAGAGTGGCTCCTTGCCTGCGGCCCCATTCCCGAGGACTTTGAGAATTATGCCTGGATAGACGGCTCCGTGCATGATGTGGGGCTGAAAAAGCCCAATGACAACGGTGCCTACGATATGCTGGGTATGGTAGGGGAAATGATTGCACTCGAGGAGCCTTATGTGCAGGACGGGAAGCTGGTGGAGGAGTGCCCGCAGTATGTGGGAGGCGTCCCCCAGCTGGGTGCCAAGTCCATCCGGAAAGACCCTTCCAAACTGCTGGATTGGATGCGGCGCGCCCCCACCACCAGTATGGTTCCTCCGACTTTCCGGCTTATCCTGAAGGGTGTTCCGGAAGACTGTCCGGGGATTCTGAAAACGCAGATTGTCAAGGACGGAGACAAATGCGGCCTGGAAACGGAATACGGCACGGTCCTCAAGCCGGAGTATGATGTCGTAAAAATGGCGGAAGTGGATTCTGAACTGGCTGCCGGCGGCGGTTTCCTGGCTTCGAAGAATGGGAAATGGGGCGTGTTCACCCGCAAAGGAGAGGCGCTCCTGCCCATGAATTTTGAAGACGAGAAAACGGCCCTGGCCAACATCCCTTTCCTGGAATATATCTCCTATTCGTACAATTACAGGCAGGAGGCAAAAAGACTCTCGGCCACCAAGGAAGAGTTTGAAAAGACGGCCGATTTCGAGGCCCGAAAGGCCGATCCCGTCCTGCAGAAATCCTATGTGGAAGCCCAGATGAAGGACTTTGAGCAGCACTTTATCAACATCATAACCAAAGACGAAAGAACCAAGATCGCGCTTCTGGATTATGACGCCGACAAGGAGGCATACCGCTTCAAGGTGAACAACGCCCGTACCCTATGGACGGTGTACGAACTGCCCGTTCCCATCGACGCCGCCCCGGCGTTCAAGGAGTATATGGGAACTGCCCCTCAGCAGGAGCTCCTGAAAAGTGCCAAGTGGGGCATTGTGGACGACTGCGCCCAGATTCTAAACATCACTTTTACTCTTCCGGACGGGCGCAGTTTCACGTATACGAATCCTGCTGGAAAGTAAATCAGTCGGCCTTAGTCTCACTGCCGGAGGCTACGGATAAGAAAACGAAAAGGAGGATGACGGAAAGCCATCCTCCTTTAATGTTGAGGTACCGTGATTCGAACACGGACTGGCAGAACCAAAATCTGTAGTGCTACCGTTACACCATACCTCAGTCCAGCTGCCTGAGCAGCGTGCAAAGATATGTTTTTTTAATCTTATAGCAAAAACTATCGGCGGCGGTCCCTGAAGAAATCCGATAGCAGGGTGGAGCACTCGTCGGCAAGGATTCCGGAAACGACTTCAGTCTTCGGATGGAGCAGGGAAGGGGAGAAGAGGGAATAACCCCTCTTGGGATCGTCGGCTCCGTAAACGAGGGCTCCTAGCTGGGCCCAGGCTAGGGCCGCCGCGCACATTGGGCAGGGTTCCACGGTGACGTAAAGGGTGCAGTCGGTGAGATATTTGCCACCGAGAGCCTCCGTTGCGGCTGTGATGGCTATCATCTCTGCGTGGGCCGTGGGGTCGTTAAGGCGTTCGGTCATGTTGTGCCCGCGGCCTATGATCCTGTCTCCGGCGACGACCACAGCTCCTATGGGGATCTCGCCCTCCGCGTTCGCAAGAGCGGCCTCCCTGAGGGCCTCGGCCATATATTTTACGTTCCTGTCCATCAATAATAATAAAAAAGCAGGCTCGTTCAAGCCTGCCACTGAGCCATTCGGACTTTAGAACCTTTCTTCGTCCGAGACGGTAAGCTTCTTGCGGCCGTGGCGGCGGCGGGCTGCGAGAACCCTGCGACCGTTGGGCGTGCTCATACGCTCACGGAATCCGTGCTTGTTGACGCGCTTGCGTACGTGGGGTTGGTATGTTCTTTTCATATCGTGTATTTTTTATATTTCCAAAAAGGACTGCAAATTTAAACCTTTTGTCAATAAATCCAAAAAAAATCCTGAATAAAATCAAATTCTTTCGACATCCACCACGAACTTTCCCTCAAAGTAGGCGTCTTCAAGCCAGGAATCTACCTTCCAGGTCTGTACGGACCCCGTTTTCAGGCGGAACCTTCCCATCAGGGCGGCGATTTCCTCATTGACTTCCCCTCCTTTCAGGCAGAGTATGTCCCTGGAGAATTTCCCCTTCACCCAAGGATAGATATCACTTAAGGTGGCTACAGCCCGGGAAACTATGAAATCGAAGGTCTCCGGGAGTTTTTCGGCCCTTTCGTTCACCGTCACCACGTTTTCCAGCCCGATGGCCGATGAGACCTCCCGTGCCACGGTGATCTTTTTCCCTATGGAGTCACAGAGGGTGAAAGAGACTGAGGGAAAGAGGATTGCAAGGGGAATGCCGGGGAATCCGCCTCCGGTGCCAAGGTCGAGGACCGAGATGCCTCCGTCCGACCAGAGTCTGAAGACCTCATCCCGTCGGACCGAGAGGTAACGGGCAATCGCGAGGGAATGGAGTACGTGATGGGAGTAGAGGTTGCCGATGTCTTTCCTTGAAATCACGTTGATCTTGGAATTCCAGTCCGTATAAAGGGCTTCGAGGGCAAGGAAACGCCCTTCCTGCTCCTCTGTCAGGAAAGGGAAAGCCTCACGGGCCTTTTCAATGAATCCTCTGCCGTCCATCATTTCCCTTCGTCTTCTTCGCGCATCCTGTCCATCATCTCCTTGGCTCGCTTGATCCTGGTTTTGACCGTGTTCAGTTGCATACCGAGGTCCTCGGCTATTTCAGCATATTTCATCCCGTCGATGATCCTCTTGCTGGCCACGGTCCTGTACAGTTCGGGGAGCTTGGACACGTAACTTACGTTGGCTTCGTGCTCCTCGTCGCTGATAATGGAATCCAGGGCGTTCTTGCCGGGGGAGGCTATCCTTTCCACTCCGGAGGAGTCGCCGCCGTCGTCGAGATACACTATCTGGTCCTTCGGGTGCGCCCTTGCCTCCGAGTCGAGGAAATCCAGGGCGGTGTTGCGGGCTATGGTCTTCAGCCAGGTGAAGAACTGTCCCTTCTCCGGGTCGTAGGTCCCTATCTGCCTGAAGGCCTTTTCGAAACTCCTGCTGCAGATGTCGTCCACGTCGAAATCGCTCAGGTTCTTCATCGTGTGGTGGATGTAGGCCCTGAGCTGGTCTATGTGGGTGTCCCAGAGGGCGGTGAATGCGGGTCCGCTCCCTTCGCAGGCGAGCTTTACCAGCCTGTCAATGGGCTTCGAGCCAGTTGTGTCCATAGTTGCAGTCTACTGTTAGGGGTATTGACAATTTCACGACGTCCTCCATCTCTTCCACCAAAAGTTTCTTCACTGCTTCCAGTTCATCCTCAGTCGTTTCCAGTACAAGTTCGTCGTGCACCTGGAGCACCATCCTGCTCCTGAGTCCCTCGCTGGAGAGCCTGCGGTCCACTCCGATCATCGCCATCTTGATGATGTCGGCCGCGGTCCCCTGGATGGGGGCGTTGACAGCATTCCTCTCGGCCAGGGCGCGTATGGTGGCATTGGACGAGTTGATGTCGGGGAGGTACCTCCTCCGGCCGAAAATGGTCTCAACGTATCCTTCCGACCGTGCAAGTTCCACTGTATCATTAATATATGAGGAAATTGCGGGGAAATTGTCGAAGTAGTCGTCGATTATCCCCCTGGCTTCCTGGCGGGAGATACCCAGTCTCTGGGAGAGCCCGAAAGCCGAGATGCCGTACATTATGCCGAAGTTGGCGGTCTTGGCTATCCTCCTCTGGTCGGGGGTGACTTCTGCGAGCGGGACCTTGAATATCTTCGAGGCGGTGGCGGCGTGTACGTCGATCCCTTCGCGGAAGGCTCCGGTAAGATGCTGGTCGCAGCTGAGGTGGGCCATTATCCTGAGTTCGATCTGGGAATAGTCGGCCGACACGATGAGGGTATAGGGGGGACCGGGGACGAAGGCCTTCCGGATTTCCCTTCCGCGGTCGGTCCTGATGGGGATGTTCTGCAGGTTGGGGGAGGAGGAGGAAAGCCTTCCCGTGGCCGTAAGCGCCTGATTGAAAGTAGTATGGATCCTGCCATCAATAGGTGAGACATAGGAAGGGAAGGGTTCTATGTAAGTGGAGAGCAGTTTCTTGACGGCGCGAAACTCGAGGATTTCGTTTATGATGGGGTGCCGGTCGGAGAGTTCGGAAAGGGTGGTTTCGTCGGTCGAATACTGGCCTTTGGAGCTCTTCTTCGCCCTGGGATCGAGGCGGAGCCTGTCGAAGAGGATTTCTCCTATCTGTTTCGGGGAGGAAACGTTGAGGGAAGGGGCCCCGGCCATCTTGCGGATCCTCTCCTCCCGTACATCCATCTCTTTCCGAAGGTTCCCGGCGTATGTCTTCAGGGAATCCAGGTCGACCCTCACGCCTGTCCTTTCCATTTTCGAGAGCACAGAGATGAGAGGTTCCTCCATCTTGTCGTATAGGTCGGTCACTCCGGCGCCTTCCATTTCGGCTACGATCCTGTGCCCGAGAATGACGACGGCCCCGGCTTCGTCTGAGGCGAGCCTCTTGCTGTCGTCTGAAGGCCCTTCGTCGGAGAACAGGGAACCGGTGACTGCCTCGCCTCCATAAGATCCGAGGTCGGCGTTCAGGTAGCTCTTGGCCAGTATCTCAAGGGCGTGGCTCCGCTCAGGATTGATGAGGTAATGCATCAGTTCGATGTCCATAAGTTTCCCCTTCAGGGGGATTCCGGCCTCGGCAAGGTAATTGATGCTTAACTTTAAGTTGTGGCCGTATTTGACTATGAATGAATCGAAAAGAATTGATTTAAATTCTGATGCCGCTGAACAGGAAGCATAGGCTTTGCCTTCAAGGAAGACACCGACGGCGACGGTGGGACCGGGAGTGCCGGGGAGTATCCTTACGGAACATTCGCCGGCCTTTAGAATGAGGGGAACGATCTCCGCAGGGGTGAGGGGTTCAACCTTGAATACGGCCTGCTCCGGGGCTTTCGGGACCGCGATGTTGGAAACGTACCTCTTAAGGGAAGCGAACTCGTATTTTTCGAAAAGGTCGGCGACGGCGGGGCTGAAGGCAGGGTTCACGGCTAGTTCCTCCAGGCTGACCTCCACCGGGACGTCGGTCTTGATGGTCACCAGTTCGTGGCTGAGTCTTATATATCCCCTGGCCTCCTCGAACATTTCCCTCATCCTGGGAGTCAGTTCCTCCAGATGGGCATAGATGTTCTCCACGGTGCCGTATTTCGCTATCAGCTTGCCCGCTCCCACCTCTCCGACTCCCTTGACTCCCGGGACGTTGTCGGAGGAATCCCCGCAGATGGTGAGCATCTCTACGACCTGGGAAGGGGAGGATATCCCGTATTTCCCGCTTATCTCCTCAGGGCCGAGTATCTCCTTTTCGCCTCCGGCCTTTCCCGGCTTGTACTGGAACACGTGGGAATCTACCAGCTGGCCGTAATCCTTGTCGGGGGTGACCATATAGACGTCGGTATCTTCGGTTCCAAGGCGTTTCGCCAGGGTGCCGATCACGTCGTCCGCCTCGAAGCCCTTCACCATAAGGACGGGTATGTTCAGTGTCCGTATGATTTCCGACAAGGGGTCGAGGGCGTCAATCACCAGCTGGGGAGTGGCTGCGCGGTTGGCCTTGTATTCGGGGTAGAGGGCGTTGCGGAAGGTGCCTCCGGGAGGATCGAAAGCCACTCCGAGATGGGTGGGCTTTTCCCTTTCCATAAGTTCCAGGAGGTACTTCGTGAATCCGTAGAGGATGGACATGTCCGCCCCTTTGGAGTTGATCATTGGATGACGGAAGAAGGCGTAGTACATCTTGAAGATGAGGGCGTGTCCGTCGATCAGGTAGAGTTTGTTCATCGTGTTTCAGAATTGTTTCAAATATATGAAACTTTTTTCTGAATTGTTTCAAAAAAAATGCTTAACTTCACAATCCTACAGGATATGTACATCCTTCAAAAAACGTTGTCCTATGCCCGAATATGCATATTTCATCATTATAGCCGCAGTCGTCCTCATCGCCGCCGTCCTGCTGTTCCTCCAGCAAGGGAAGGCCGCCCGTGAGAGGGAATCCTTGGTCAGGAAATATGAGGACGAGGAGGATGTGCTTACGGACAGGATAACCGCTCTGACAGGGGAGAAGGCCGCCCTTGAGAGCCGCCTGGAGTCGAAGGGGGAGCTGGAGAAGCTCAGGGAAGGGGACATGGACCGGATGAAGGAAGCTTTCAAGGCCCTTTCGGCCGAGAACAGCGAAATGTTCAGGACCAGGAGCCGGGAGTCCATCGAGGAGATCCTCAAGCCCATAAAGGAGAAATTCGGGGAGTTCAGCGATGCGGTGAAGGAGAGCCAGAAGGGCAGCATAGAGAGGCATTCCCGCCTGGAGCAGAAGATACTGGACCTCGACCTGCAGTCCAAGGCAGTCGGGGAGGAGGCAAGGAACCTGGCCAACGCCCTGACGGGTTATTCCAAGGTTCAGGGAGACTTCGGCGAAATGCTTCTCACGGATGTCCTGAAGAACTCGGGACTCACCGAGGGGATACATTTCAAGACACAGGGGGTTATCACCGACGCCTCAGGCCACGAGGTCAAGAACGAACAGGGTAGGACCCTGATTCCCGACGTCATTGTATTCTATCCTGACGACACCGATGTCATCATTGATTCGAAGGTGAGCCTGACGGCCTTTAATGAGTATATGAACGCCGTGACTGCCGCCGACAGGGAGGCCTTCGCCAAGGCACACGTTGAAAGCATCCGCAGGCACGTGGACGAACTCAGGAACAAGGACTACGCATCGTACATCCCCGAGGGAAAGAGGAAGGTCGATTATAACATAATGTTCATTCCCATCGAGGGCGCCTTCCAGCTGATGCTGGAGAAGGATCCCCTCCTGTGGCAGAGGGCGAAGAATTCCAATGTCTTGATAGTCAGCCAGATGACCTTGACAATCGTGCTTAATATGATAATGATGAGCTGGCGCCAGCATGACCAGGAGAAGAACATAGCCAACGTTTACAAAACCGCCTCCGAACTGATGTCCCAACTCAAGGGATGGCTGGATTCTTACGTCAAGGTCGGCGAGCAGCTCGAATCGGTCCGCAAGGTTTACGACGATTCCCTGATGAAACTGAGGGATTCCCGCCAGGCGGCCCTTAAGAAAGGGGATACCGTGCTGGGGAACATCCGCAAGCTTGAAAATCTCGGGCTTACCGCTAGGGCCTCCAAAGCAAAGACAGCCACGGGATCGCGGCTGTCAGGTCCGGAATCGATAATTCCGGCTAAACTCTCTGAAGAAGCTATTCCTCAGGAAGGAACATCGGATCCCACGGAGGAAGAATGACGGGTTCCTGGGAGAGCATCCCAAGGATGTCGGCGGGGACGTATTTCTTTTCCACCACGAGCCTGAACATATACTCGTCGAACCACCTGTCGGTCATGATCAGGTTGCCCTTGTAGCCTGAGGCCTCGCCCCAACTGTTCTCCACCATCCATTTCACCGGCTTGCCGTCCTTGAGGTCGACGGCTATGAGCGACATCGCGTGGGAGGAACCGCTGGCGTGGGTGAGCACCCTCTGCTTCTTGTCCATCCCGAACGTGACACCCATAAGCGACTCATAATCATAATTGTCGATGTCCAGGATGCCGGTCTTGCGGTCCATGAACTTGCCGACGTCACAGGAGAAATACATAGCCGTATTGTCCTTTATCGAGGCTATGGCCATTTCCTTTATCCTCTCGACAGGGAGGTTGACGTACACCCAGTTCTCTCCGTCGTAGACGTGGCGGTCGTATTCGATTTCATAGACCTTGCCGTATTCGCGGGCGGGGTCGTTCATCACCATCACGTAGTTGTGCTCGAGGTCCTCTCCCACGAAGGTGTCGTAGAAGGACTTCGGGGTGTAGGTGGCGGTGCTGACAGCCTGCCCCTTGGAATCATACCTGGTCCATTCGAACTCCGCCGGGGGATTCCCTATGCAGAGTACCAGGATGCGATAGATCTCCTTAAGCATCTCCACTTTCCTGTCCTCAAGGGCTTTCAGGGCCTTCCCGGACTTGACATCCTTCCTGTCGGCCCCCTGCCAGGCGGTCCTCAGTTCCAGACCGTCCTCCCGGAGCTTGTTGGAGAGCTGGACCCTCATCTGGGAGGTGTTATTGGCGTTCAGGGTCTCCGGCATCACGGTGGAAGGCACTACGCCATATTTCATCACCAGGTTGGATACTCCCGTGAACTGGCCTCCGTCTCCGATGGGGTTATGGAACAGCCAGTCAACTTTCCTGTCCTCGAAGGGAAGGTCCCTGGTGTCGATTATGGCCTGCAGGAAAAGGTTGGCTTTCTCAAGCTGGTCGTAGAAGAACAGATAGGCCTGCGAGAATTGGAAATCTCCCAGGTCGTACTTGTCTATCATCTTGGCCCTAAGGACATTGAGACCGCTGAAAAGCCAGCATCTGCCGCTCTGGAGCTGGTTCGTGCGTCCCTTGGTCTTAACCTCGTAAGTGAAATGGGTGTCCATAGGGGAGACTCCGGCCACCTGGGCCAGGGTTCCTATGGGCGTGGTGTTAAGGGCATTGCGAATGGCCTTGTCCGCCGCAGTCCCCTGATAGCCGGTCCTGAGTTCAGACAGGATTTCAGGTGAGAGCCCACCCTTGGGATCCTGGGCATTTGCCATTGCGGTCATGGCGAGCGCCGCTGCCGCCGCGAGTATGATTTTTCTCATATTCATTATGTTATTTGTCTGCAATATAGTGAATTTCCGTCAATCGTCCTCCTGGGACCGGCGGATTGCGGGGAGCAG
Organism: Bacteroidales bacterium; assembly: GCA_017427885.1. GTDB lineage: Bacteria > Bacteroidota > Bacteroidia > Bacteroidales > UBA932 > Cryptobacteroides. The sequence goes on along the minus strand of JAFRRW010000010.1, from coordinate 33,614 downwards.
GGCTATGACGTAGCCTATGATGGCGACGACGATAGCCGTCAGGGCGATGTCGGTCCATTTGAGAACCACGGGATAGGCCGTCCCGAAGTAATCTCCCGGCATCTTGATAAGTGAGAATTTCTGCTGGAGCAGGGCCAGACCGGCACCGACCGCAAGTCCGACGGCCAGCCCGAGGAGGGTGATCATCCACCCTTCGAGGATGAAGATTCCCTTAACCGTGGAGTCCTTTGCTCCCAGGCTCCGGAGGGTCCCGATGTCTTCCTTTTTCTCTATGATAAGCATCGACAGACTACCGAAAACATTGAATGAGATGATGATGATTATAAATATGAGTATCAGGAAAATGGCTGCCTTCTCATATTTCATCATCCGGTAGAGGGACTCGTGCTGCCGGACGGAGTCGAGGACTTTGAATCCGGGGCCGAAAGCCTTCTCCAGATCCTTGCGGAGTTTCTTCGATTCCTTGGCGGTCAAGGAGTCGGAAAGGCGTATCTCAAGCGAGGAGATTTCTTTTTCGTAACCGAGAAGTTCCCTCATCGATTCGATGGGTAGGATCATCAGTTCGTCGTCGATCTGGGTGTTGACGGAGAAGATGCCTGCCGGCCTTAGGGCGATGGATTCAAGGCTGGCCGACGGGTTGGACAGGGATATGTTCTTCTCCCTGTCGGGGAAGTAGATTTCAAGCCGGGATACGAATGCCGGGTTGACCTCCATCTTCGAGGCAAGGCCGGCCCCGACCACTGCCGTGGGCATGAACCCTTTATGCAAAAGGAATTCCCCGTCGACGATCTTTTCCCTGAAAGGGGATTCCTCCTCGAAGACGGCGTCCACTCCCTTGGCCCTGGCTATGCCCTGGTGGGAGGCGTAACTCACGAAAACGTTGTCCTCCAGTATGCTTGAAATGCCTGCAATCCTGCCGTCGGCGTAGAGGGAGTCGAAAACAGGTCCCTCGGGAATGAACACCTTGCCCTTGGAGGGAGCGACGACATAATCCGGATCGACACCGCCGAGGTTGTCCTTGACGAGGCCTTCGAATCCGTTGTAGATGGACAGGATGAGTATGAGGGCGGCCGTCCCTATGGCCATTCCCGCCGCGCTTATCGCCGATATGATGTTGATTACATTGTGCGACTTGCGGGCGAAGAGATATCTCCGGGCTATGAAGAGCGGGACGTTCACAGGAGCTACTTTTTCAGGAGTTCCTCTATGTGGTCCACGTAGTCGAGGGTGCTGTCAAGATAGAAAACTATCTCAGGGACGATCCTGAACTGTTTGCCGACCTCGTGTCCGAGTTCTCCGCGGATGGTCTTCACGTTTTCTTTCAGTATCTCCATCACCTCGGGAGCCTTTTCGGAAGGGAAGATGCTGACGTAGGTCTTGGCAAGGGAGAGGTCGGGACTCATCCTGACCTCGCTCACCGTGACCATCGCTCCGCCGAAGAAGGCCATACCCTTCCTGCGGATGATCTCAGCAAGGTCCTTCTGTATTTCCCGGGCAACCTTAAGCTGCCTTTTTCCGCCGCCTTTTTCCATTGTCTCAGATGATTTTAATGAGGAAATAGTTCCTCTTTCCCTTCTGGGCGAGGATGTATTTGCCATCCACCACATCCTTTTCCCCTATCTCGTAGGCGATGTCGCACACCTTGTCCTTGTTGAGGCTGAAACCGTTCTGCTGCAAGGCTTTGCGGGCTTCGCCCTTGGAAGGATAGACGGAGGTCTTCACAGCCAGGAAATCAAGGATGTTGCAGGGCAGGTCGGAGGCGCTCACCTCGAATGTAGGGACTCCCGCGAAAACGGCGAGGAAAGTCCTCTCGTCGAGGCTGCGGAGTTCTTCCGAGGTGGAGTTGCCGAACAGCATCCTGGATGCGGCAAGGGCGTTCTCGTATTCCTTTTCCCCGTGAACCATCACCGTTACCTCCTTTGCCAGGAGTTTCTGTAGTTCCCTGCGTCCGGGATCTTCAAGATGGGCGGCTTCCGCTTCCTCGATTGTCCTGCGGTCCAGGAGGGTGAATATCCTGATATAGCGGCTGGCGTCCTCGTCGCTGACGTTCAGCCAGAACTGGTAGAATTCATAGGGGGATGTCCTGGCCGGATCGAGCCAGACGTTACCCTTCTCGGTCTTTCCGAACTTGCCTCCGTCCGCCTTGGTGATGAGCGGGCAGGTGAGGGCGTAGGCCTGTTTGTCGAGGACCTTGCGGATCATCTCCACTCCGGTGGTGATGTTTCCCCACTGGTCGGCCCCGCCTAGCTGCAGCTTCACTCCCTTGTGCTCGTATAGATAGAGGAAATCGTAACCCTGGAGCAGCTGGTAGCTGAATTCCGTGAAGGACATCCCCTCCGAGGAATCGCGGGAGAGGCGTTTCTTCACGGAGTCCTTGCTCATCATATAGTTCACGGTGATGAGTTTCCCTATGTCGCGGGTGAAGTTGATGAAGGAATAGTCCTTCATCCAGTCGTAGTTGTTGACAAGCTCGGCCTTGTTGGGTGCGTCGGAATCGAAATCCAGAAATTGTGAAAGCTGGTCCTTTATGCAACTGACATTATGGGAAAGGGTATCCTCATCCAGAAGATTCCTTTCCTTGCTCTTCATCGAAGGGTCGCCGATCATCCCGGTGGCTCCGCCAACCAGGGCGTAAGGCTTGTGTCCGCAAGCCTGGAAATGCTTGAGGATCATTATGCTGACAAGGTGGCCGATGTGGAGGGAGTCTCCCGTGGGATCAATCCCTACATATGCCGCCGACGGTCCTTTCATCAATTCTTCTTCAGTTCCGGGGGTTATATCCTTAACCATCCCCCTCCATCTGAGTTCTTCTACGAAATTCTTCATCTGACTGGTCGGTTTAACTTGGCAAAGTTAGGTATTTTATTGGGAATCTCTTTAAAAAAACGTAAATTTGACGGATTGAAAATCCAATAAAAACCAATAAGATATGAGAAAGAAAATCGTAGCCGGCAACTGGAAGATGAACACCACCGTTGCCGAAGGTGTCGCCCTGGCGAAGGCAGTAGTCGAACTTGCAGATCAGACCCCCGCGAACGTAGGCCTTATAGTCGCTCCACCGTTCACGCATCTGGCCAGCGTGGCCGAGGTGCTCAAGGGGAGCAAGGTGGGCCTTTCCGCCCAGAACTGCGCCGATCATGAGAGCGGAGCCTATACAGGCGAGGTGGCAGTCAACATGCTCGTCTCCGCTGGCTGCCAGTGGACGATTCTCGGACACTCCGAGCGCAGGCAGTATTACGGTGAGACCGACGAAAAACTCGTCGAGAAGGTCAGATTAGCCCTTGCAGGAGGCCTCAAGGTGATTCTCTGCGTAGGTGAGAACCTTGACCAGAGGGAAGCCGGAAAGCATTTCGACATAGTCGAGGAGCAGACGAAGAACGTCCTCTTCAATTTCACCGCCGAGGAAATGAAGGACATAGTCATCGCATATGAGCCCGTCTGGGCCATCGGAACCGGCAAGACCGCTACCGCACAGCAGGCCGAGGAGATACACGCCTTCATCCGCAAGGTCGTGGCCGGCAAGTTCGGGGCCGCCGTGGCTGAAGACCTCACCATTCTCTACGGAGGAAGCTGCAAGCCTTCCAACGCCAGGGAACTCTTCGCCGAGAAGGACATTGACGGAGGCCTCATCGGAGGCGCCGCCCTCAAGGCCGACAGTTTCATCGATATAGCGAAATCCTTCTGATATTATTTGTTATGAGACGCTACGCAGCGATCCTGGCGGTTCTCGCCATCACCGCCACCGCCGTCTCCGCTCAGGAGATCCTCCCGTATCAGGACAAGGCCCTCAGCCCCGAACAAAGGGCTGACGACCTTGTTTCCAGGATGACAATCGAGGAGAAGACATCCCTCCTCATGAACTCCTCCCAGCCCGTACCAAGGCTCGGGATCAAAGGCTACAACTGGTGGAACGAGGCCCTTCACGGGGTTGCCCGCAACGGCAGCGCCACCACCTTCCCGATGCCCATCGCGATGGCTGCGTCCTTCGACGACGACCTTCTGTATGAGGTGTTTACGGCCGTCAGCGACGAGGGAAGGGTAAAGAACCGCCAGGCCGTGGCCAACGGCGATCCCCGTATTTATCAAGGCCTGACCTACTGGACTCCCAACATAAACATTTTCCGTGACCCCAGGTGGGGAAGGGGAATGGAGACATACGGGGAGGATCCTTACCTTATGGGAAGGATGGGTGTTGCCGTGGTCAGGGGACTCCAGGGCCCTGACAGCCTTGACGTTCAGAAAGCCCACGCCTGCGCGAAGCATTTCGCAGTCCATTCCGGTCCCGAATCGGAGCGCCATTCCTTCGACGCCCAGGTGTCGGAGAGGGATCTGCGCGAAACCTATCTTCCCGCGTTCAAGGACCTCGTGACCAAGGCCGGCGTCAAGGAGATAATGACGGCCTACAACCGCTTCCGCGGCAAACCCTGCAGCGCCAGCCCCTATCTGATTGACACCCTGTTGAGAGGGGAGTGGGGATTCAAGGGTATAATAACCTCCGACTGCGGCGCCGTGGATGATTTCTGGCGCCCCGGAAGGCACGAGTGGGTTCCCGACCAGGCGACGGCAGCCGCTTTCGCCGTACGCAGCGGTGTGGACACCGAATGCGGCGGCACCTACCGCGCGATTCCCGAAGCCGTAAGCCGCGGCCTGCTGGATGAGCAGTTCGTGGACAGGAACCTCCGTCGCCTGCTCATAGAGCGCTACCGTCTCGGAGAAATGGACGGAGTCTCCCTCTGGAACGACCTCCCCGATGAGATGGTGGAGGGCGAGGAACACAAGGCCCTGGCCTACAAGATGGCCTGCGAGACTATGGTGCTCCTTCAGAACCGTGGCGGAATCCTTCCTCTCAAGGGGGACGAGAGCATAGCCCTCGTAGGCCCCAACGCCGGTGACGTCAGGATGATGTGGGGTAATTACAATGCCATACCCAAGGAGACCATAACCCTCAAGGATGCTCTCGCGGAGAGGAATCCCTCCCTTGTCCATCTTTACGGTTGCGGCAGGGTCGGCACTCCCGACACCCTGGACGTCGCCTCAGTCCTGAAGGCTCTGGAAGGCAAGGACGTAGTGATCTTCGCCGGCGGAATATCCCCTTCCCTCGAAGGGGAGGAACTGAGGCTTTCCATCCCCGGTTTCAGCGGCGGTGACCGTACGAGTCTTGAGCTGCCCGAAATCCAGAGGAACCTGATCAAGGCCCTCCACGATGCAGGCAAGAAGGTCATCCTGGTCAATTTCTCCGGAAGCGCAATGGGCCTGGTGCCCGAGGCCTCTACCTGCGAGGCCGTCCTTCAGGCCTGGTATCCCGGCCAGATGGGCGGAAAGGCCATTGCGGACGCCCTCTACGGTGTCTATTCCCCGTCCGGGAAACTCCCTCTCACCTTCTACAAGTCGGTGGACCAGCTGCCTGATTTCCACGACTATTCGATGAAGGACCGCACCTACAGGTATTTCACCGGCGAGCCCCTCTATCCTTTCGGATACGGCCTCGGCTATACCAGGTTCAAGATCGGCCGCCCGAAGGTCCGCAAAGGATTCGTGGAGGTGAAGGTGACCAACAAGGGTGGGATGGACGCCGACGAGGTGGTCCAGCTATATCTCCGCAGGCCTGACGACAAGGAAGGCCCCCTGAAAACCCTGAGAGGTTTCGTGAGGGTGAGCGTCCCTGCCGGAAAGAGCGTCAAGGTCAGGATCCCGGTTGATTCCGAGACCTTCACCTGGTGGGATCCTTCCATCGAGAGGATGGTGCCACTTGAGGGCCGGTATGTCATAATGGTGGGGAACAGCTCGGCCGACGCCGACCTCCGCTCGAGAAGCTATAGATTCAGGGGATAAACCTCCCTGTCGTTTTACAGGATATCCGTCCGTTCACCTTATGGTGCGGACGGATATTCCTATTTTCTCCTTTCCGTTCCAGAGCCAGATCGTGCCCTGGGAGTCTGTCTTGACGACGGTGAAGGGAAGGTCCTTCTTGGTGGTGGAACTCCTCGGGGTGGTCCAGGTAAGGGTTCCGGTTATCCTCTGGTCTTTCTCCAGGGGGAGTTCGCTGGAGACGAGGGTGTAATACTCCGACATATTGTCGTTGAACACGCGGTATTCCAGCCTCTCCCTGCTGAAGGAAAGCTGCCAGGTGAGGGGATCGTATCTGTGGATGAGGGTGGAACCTACCTTCAGTTCGATGTCGTTCCCTGCCAGGAAGTCTTCATCCACAGGCAAGTCCTTCCTGCAGCCCGGGGACAGGAGGACGGTGAGGAAGAGTATGGCGGCTATGGCGGTTCGGTTCATTTGTCAGTCGCTGATAGTTATCTGCTTGAGGATTGTTTCAGTGGTTCCGTTCTTCCAGGTTATGACCGCCTTGAGCGTCCCCGAAGACGTGGGATGGAAGAACCCGCTTAGATCGGTAGTGACCGCCCTGGTGCCGTAGAACCAGGAAATGTCTTCCGCCGAGGTGGCGTTGAAGAGCCTGAGGGGGAGTCCGGTCCCCTTGGGGAAGGAACCGTCGGAATTTCTCTGGACGTTGTTCAGATAAATGTACGGGAAGCCTCCGGAAAGGGTGTTTGTGCTGGGATTGCCCGTTGTCCTGGTCCCTTCGGTTTCCCCGAATTTGAAATACACTTCGATGTGGCAGGCGGTCTTGGGAGAGAGGTTCCCGATTGTAAGGGAATATTTCCCTTTTTCGTATTGGGACACTTCCTCCGTCGTCGTCTCTCCACCCTGGACGGACCATTCCAGCCATCCGGTGCCGTAATAGTTCGAGTCGTTCGCCTCCCAGGTCACTATTATGGCATCCTGGAAAGTATGGAACTTCAGGTTAGCCGGGGAGGGAATCTCATCTTCGGAATAGTGCTTCACGTTGAAAGACACGCTGGAGCCGTTCCTCGCAATGTCCGTGAGGATGAGGGGGGAGGGGACGGGGGAGGAACCGTCTCCGTAGAAGGTGAAGGCCGGATTGGTGTGGGGAGTGAAGGCGTCGAAGGAGAGATAGGGCCAGAACACCATCGATGCTATGGTGGGGATAAGGTATCCCTCTGCATCGTAGGGATATGCTCCGGCCTGGGCGGGTACCATCCCGCCGCACTGCCGGTCTGGAAGGCAGTTGACTTCGTTGAGGGAGAACCATCTCTCACGGGCCGTGACTATCCTGTTCTGGGAGTCTGAAAATCCTGCCGGATTGTCCGTCTTGTCGATATGGTAGATGCCGAGCCCGCTGCCGCCCACGTACCTGTCCCATCCGCCGGTTCCCCTGCATTCTATGAGATAGTATTCATCCGGGTTGTCGGAATCGATCCGGAGGTATCTTCCTTCCTCGCTGATGGGGCCCAGGGTGTAGGAGCCGGCTTTCATCATCTCGCATTTCCCTATTCCCAGCATATCCCTGTCGACGGCGTTGAAGCAGGGAGGGGTCTTCGAGCCATTGTTGTAGGCTCCGGCGTCCATCAGGCTGGTCACTGCGAAGTGCCCGGCGGCCACTCCACCTCCTCCGGACTCGCTGATGTCGGTGTCGTACATATCGACAAGTCCGAGGGTGTGGCCGAATTCGTGGCAGAACGGGCCTATGCCCGTGAATCCGTATTCGAACTCCCCGTCGGGGCCGTAGGTATCCTTCCTCCTAAGTTCTGTGGAGATGGCATAACCGTTGAGGAGCTTGCCGTCCAGGACGACGTTCTGTCCGGCTCCGTCCAGGACGTACCACTGGTGGGACCAGATGAGCCCTTCCTCGCCGTTGTCCGCCTGGTCCTTTCCGGGAACTATCACGAAGACGTTGTCGATCTCCCCGTCTCCGTCCCCGTCGAATTCGGAGAAGTCTATTTCATCATCGACGGCCTTGCAGGCCTCTATTATGGCTTCATATGCCTTGAGGTCGATGTCGTCGCCGTCCGTTCCGTAGTACGGTTCGTCGTGGGCGAGGACGACCGTCCTCGAAACCGTGAATTCGAACTTGCAGGTCCCCAGGAACTGGTCTTCATAATACTCGCTCACGCTGCCGGTGGCCCCGTCGAAGGAGTAGCCTTTTTCGTTGAGCATCCTGTCGATGTACTCCCTGCCATAGTCGAAAGCCCGGTCGGAGAATTCGGCGGGAATCACAAGGCAGCGTCTCACGGGCGTGCCGTCGGCCCTGGTGGCTGCGGGAACGGGCCTCCTGCGGGCGGCGATCAGCCTTCCTGCCCTGCTCCTTCGCTCCGCGCCCCTGGAGAGTATCGCGCGGTAGGGTATCGTGAGGCTGTGGTTCCGGACCATTCCCGGAACGTCCCTTCCGACGACATAGCCGGAACTGTGCCTGGTTCCGTCCTGGTCGTAATATGCATAGCAGTAATAGCCGTCTTCCCCGAGGATGACGGAGCAGCCGTCTACCGTGGTGAGGACGTGGGCGTATTCATCGCCCCTCTGCCTTGCCTGGAAGGAGGTGCCGTCAGGTTGGGTGATCCTGATGGTCCCTTTCCTCGCGGGAAGTGCGTGGGAAACGTTACCGCATAGGAATGCAGCAAGTATGGTCAGGATGACAGGTCCGGTTTTCATACGTCTCCATAAAATGGAAATGCATTATACGGATTTTTTTTGAGAAAGACAAGACTGAGGCCAGGCCTGGTATAAAAAAAGAGACCGGCTACACTCCCGTGCAACCGATCCCATGACGTGTACTAAAACCTAAACCTGTAACATAGATGCAGATGGAATCGGAAACGTTGCATCGGGAAAGCAAAAAAAATCAAAAATGGGTCACTATAAAAAAAATAACGCCTGCACAAGGCAGACGTTATAGATAAAAAGCGAGCGTCAATTATTTCTTGGCGGCAGCTACGGAAGCCTTCCTGAAGTCCTTGAGGTCCTTCATGAGGTCAAGGGCGGCCTTGCGGGCGCGGGCGCCGGCGGCTTTGTTTCCCTTTACAACCTGTGCGTCGGCATTAGCCTCGAATGCTGCGTACTCAGCTTTGATTTTTTCAACAAGTGCTTTCATGTTTATTTATAAATTTAATGGTGTTAGAGATTTGACATACTTAACCTTGGCAAGATATGCAATAATGATTAAAAATCAAAGAAAAAAGTGATTTTTTTAATAAAAACTATCCTTGCATCTCGTTCTTAATGCGAGTGTTAAGGATATTCATCGTCCTTTCCGGTCCGATGGTGACGAAATTCTTGATCCCTTCGATTACCTTATCGCAGATGTCCGGAATCAATTTTCTCTCCTCTTCTGTGAAATCGCCTATGACATAATCGATTTCACCTCCGCGACGGAAGTCGTTGCCTATTCCGACCCTGATGCGGGCGTAATCCTGCGATTCCAGGAGGAAGGTAATGTTCTCGAGGCCGTTATGGCCGCCGCTGCTTCCTGACTTTCGCAGGCGCAGGGTGCCGAAGGGGAGATTGAAATCATCGCAGATGACCAGCAGGTTCTCGAGGGGCAGGTCCAGCTTCTGCATCCAGTACCTTACGGCGTTGCCGCTCAGGTTCATATAGGTGGAAGGCTTCAGGAGGGTGATTTTCCTTCCCTTGTAGGATACCTCGGCTATGCTGCCGTAGCGTTCGGTACTGAAAACGGTATTGGATGCCTGGGCCCAGGCATCCAATACCATAAATCCCATATTGTGTCTGGTGGAGGCGTATTCCTCGCCGATGTTGCCTAATCCTGTGACAAGATAGTTCATACCAGATCAATATGCGTCGCAGCGTGGCGTCAGGCCTCTGCGGGTGCTGCTTCTTCCTCGGAGGATCCTTCTTCAGCAGGAGCGGCTGCCGCTGCGGAAGCGGAAAGCTGCCTGGTGGAGATGACGCGGCAGAGGACGGTCGACTTGAGGGTGAGGATGTTGATGTTGTCGAAATGCAGGTCCTCGACGGTGATCCTCTTGTCAAGGCCGATGTTGTCGGTCACGATGGTAAGGCTGTCGGGAAGGTCGTCGGGCATCGCGCTGATGCGGAGGCTGCGGGCGTTCTGGACGAACTTTCCACCCTGGCGTACTCCGATGGGGTGACCGGTGAACACGAGGGGAACGTTGATGCTGACGGGCTTCTTGCCGTCGACGAGGAGGAAGTCCACGTGGAGGCAGTTGTCCTTTACAGGATGGAACTGAAGTTCGTGGATAGTTGCGTTGTAGGTCTTTCCGTCACTGAGGACGAGGTCTACGATGTAGCTTGCGGGGGTGTTGGTGAGACCCTTGAGGTCTTTCTCGCTGACGGTGAAGAGGACGTTCTCAAGTCCCTGTCCATAGAGGTTGCAGGGAACGAGACCCTGTTTCCTGAAAGCCTTGACTACGGCTTTGTTGCCAGCCTCACGGATCTGGCCTTTCAATTCGAAATGTTTCATTTACGTTGCTTTAAAATGTGTTACTCAGTTCCGGAACGGGCCGGAACCCCATTGCACCAAAAGCACAGTGCTTTTCAAAGGGCCTGCAAAGATAGGAAAATTTTAATAACGCGCAAAAAATCCGACACTTATTGTATCAGACCGGTCGCGTCGTTCCACAGGTAAGACTTGTAGTAATCCCTGAGGGTGGAGTCCCCGCCGGAAGGGAGGAACATGCTGAGGCCCGAAAATGTCGTGACCTGATGGACGCTGTAGTCAAGGGCGCTGTAGTACTGTCCCGTGCAGCCCTTGTAGACCACGCACTGGGCGAGTGCCTTGTCCAGCGCAGATTTCTCGCTCTGTGAGATACCGGCCTTGACGAGGATGTCCTCGAGGTCGAAGAACCAGTGCGCTTTGCCTCCGTAATAACCCTGGACCGTCTTATAGTCAAGGTTTTGGATGGCGGAGCGGTATTTGTCGAAGAGGTCTGCGCAGACGTCGGCGAGATCGTCGAGGGCCCCCGTATCCACCAGGGAGATGGTGGCGGAATGCTCGTTTCCGCTCTTCCCGTCATAGAGGTTGAAGAAATCTATGCAGACTCCTTCGATGTCGGGGGAAAGGCCTTTGAGGAGTCGGGTCGTGATGGATGAGTAGTCGAAGCCTTCGGCAAGGACCTCGGCCTGGGAGAAGGCCACCCTGCAACAGACGTCCCTGAGTTCATACGCCACCTCGACGCATCCCATAAGGCAGGCGTCGAAGAGGATGTAGTCGAATTTCATCCCCGTGGGGAAGGCGGATGCGAATTCTGAGACCGCCATCTCGTAGGATTGGGAGGAAACATATTCCTGACCTATCGTCTTGGTCATCAGCCTTTCCTGGCCCGGCGCCAGGGGGAGCAAGGCCCGTGGGCTGGAGTATCTGTTGTAATATCCGGGAGGCAGCCAGCCGGTGGCGTGGGAGGAGAAGATCATCCCGTAACTGTCGGCTTCGAAATTGTTCCTGACGTAAGTGAGCACGGTGTTGAGCGTCTTGGGGTCGGACGCCATCGTGGTGAGGGTCAGACCGGGGACGTCGATGGTGTCGCGGAGCACTTGCTCGTCCCTTCCGATGCAGATCCGTTCCAGGACAGGCATCACCGGATCCTTGAAGTTGCTCTGGTTGCCTTTGGTGTGGCGGCTGAAAACGAGGAGGACGTTGTCATAGGGATTGTCTCCGGGGAGCCAGCTCTCGGTGAGTTCCTTTATGTCGGCCTGGAGGTAGCTGCTGAGGGAATTGTATCCGGCGGAATAGAGGAGCAGCACGTTCTTGTTCCTTTCCTGATAGCGTTTCTTAGTCTGTCCCGGATTGGATGACGTCTCCTTCTCGTTTATGACGAAATCGTCATTCTTTTCGGAGCAGGAAGACAGGGCCGCAAGTGCCAGGAGGGCCGCCGAAACATATGCTGTGAATCTTGTCGTCAGTGTCATATCAGATAATCTGATTTTGACAAATATAAGTATTATTTTCGTATCTTCGCATATCATGGAACTGCTCCGGAAGATATTGGACGACTATTCCTACTACCTTTCGATAGAGAGGGGTCTGTCTGCTAACACGGAGTCCTCCTACCGTTCGGACGTGGAGGAATTCTTCTCCCATTGCGACAAGATGCCTTCGGACGTTACCGCGGACGACATCATCTCCTGGCTCTCTGCGAGGGGAGAGAACGTGTCCGACACCGGGGGCCCCAACAGTACCGGTTCCGGGAAATCCCACAAAGGCGAAGGGGGAGTGTCGCGGAGGTCGCAGGCCCGGCTCCTGAGTTCGCTGAAATCGTTTTTCGGCTGGTACGCCGAGGACGGGAACAGGGAGGACAATCCGTGCGACGGAGTGGACGCCCCCAAACTTGGACGCTACCTTCCTGACGTCCTCTCAGTCGAGGAGGTGTCTGCCATAATGGAGGCGGTGGACCTTTCCCGTCCCGGCGGACGCAGGGACAGGGCCCTTCTCGAGGTCCTCTACGGATGCGGACTCCGAGTCTCCGAGGTCGTGTCCCTCAGAATTTCCGACATATTCTTCGAGGATGGATTCCTCAGGATAATAGGGAAGGGTAACAAGGAAAGGCTCGTGCCTATAGGGGAGGTGGCCCTCGGGTGCATATCCGATTATCTGGATGTCAGGGAAAAACCCTCGGCCGGATACGAAGACATACTGTTCCTCAACCGTTTCGGCCGGGCCCTGAGCCGGGTTGCGGTGTTCAAGACCGTGAAGGAAGCGGTGTCGGCCGCCGGGATATACAAGAACGTTTCCCCTCACACATTCAGGCATTCGTTCGCGACCCATCTGATCGAGAACGGGGCCGACCTCCGTGTCGTGCAGGAGATGCTGGGCCACGAGTCCGTCCTCACGACGGAAATATACACCCATATTGACAGCAGTACCTGGCAGAACGCCGTCCTGGCCCACCATCCCAGGAAAAACTGACGGGAATCAGCCCTCCTTTACGGCTTCGTTGTAGCACTGGCGGCACAGCGGCTCATAGACATCCTTCTCCCCGAGGACGACGAGTTTCCTGCTTGAGGAGAGACGGTGGGAGAAACTGGCCAGATTGCCGCATTTCACGCAGATCGCGTGGACTTTCTGGACGTCTTCGGCTATGGCTGTCAGGGCCGGTATGGGACCGAAGGGCTTGCCTTTGAAGTCCATGTCCAGGCCGGCCACGATGACCCTTTTTCCACGGTTGGCGAGTTCCTGCACCACCTCCACGAGGGTTTCGTCATAGAACTGGGCTTCGTCTATGCCTATCACCTGCACGTCGTCCGAGACATGGAGCATCCTTTTCGGATCCTTCACCGGGGTGCAGGGAATCTTGTGAAGGTCGTGGGACACGACATCCATGTCGGAGTACCTGGTGTCCACCGTAGGCTTGAATATCTCGATCTTCTGGTTGGCGAACTGGGCCCTCTTGAGCCTCCTGATAAGTTCTTCCGTCTTGCCTGAGAACATCGAGCCGCAGATTACCTCGATGCAGCCTGATTTTTTTGTGTTTTCCGAAAACATTTCCTTAAATTTGTTGTTGCCTGTCGCAAATATAGTCAAATTCGCATTTATGGAAAATACGCAGCTGAAGATTTTGTCGGAAATAAAGGCCTCCCTCGAAAGCCTCAAGTCCCAGATAGATATCCTTGAAGCCAAGGTGGATGCCGTGGCGGTCCTGTTCCCCGATCCTGACGACGAAGTTCCCGTGGAAGACGACCTTCCCGAGGAGGAGCCCGTGGTTGTGACGGAGCCCGAACCGGAGCCAGAGCAGGCAGTGGGACCGGAACCCGAACCCGAACCGGAACCGGAGCCTGAACCCGAACCCGAACCGGAGCCTGAACCCGAACCTGAACCTGAGCCGGAGCCTGTCGTGGAACTGGATCCCTTCGTCGAGGTCGATCTGGAGGCTGAAGCCCTGCATGAACCCGAACCCGAGCCTGTTTCCGCTGCGGAACCGGAAGCCGCGCCCTCAGGTGAGCCGATAGACCTTGACATCAGCGACGTGGTTCCCCACGAAGAACCGGTTGACGACCTGCCCGCCCCCGAGGCCCCTCCGGCATTTGAGAAGAAGGTCTTGGATGTGAATGAGGCGGAAGGACTCAAGGAAAGGCACGCGGTGCTCGACAGGATGACCGAGAAACAGTCCTGGAGGACCGATATGCCCGGATCCCCGGTTTCCAACATCATCAGCGCCATCTCCCTCAACGACCGCGTCCTGTTCATCAACACCCTTTTCGGACAGGATCCTTTGAAATTTCGCGGTACCATAGACACCCTCAATTCAATGGGTTCATTGGAGGGAGCCGTAGAATATCTACTTGCCGAATATCCCCAGTGGAACCTGGACTCCGACGTAGTTTACAGGTTCATGATGGCCGTCCGCCGCAAACTCAGCTGACATCCGGCAAGGACCTGACTTGAATCGCCCCTGAGGGATATGAGTGGAAAACTTTACATCGTACCCACGCCTGTCGGCAACCTGGAAGACATGACTTTCCGGGCGGTACGCGTGTTGAAGGAAGCCGGCCTCATCCTGGCCGAGGATACAAGGACCAGTTCGGTTCTCCTCCGCCATTACGACATCCACGGCAGGTTGGAATCCCATCACAAGTTCAACGAACACCAGAAGGTAGCCCTTGTAAGGGACAGGATTCTGGAAGGGCTGGACGTGGCCCTTATCAGCGACGCTGGCACCCCCGGCATATCCGACCCGGGATTCCTGCTGGCCCGAACCTGCGCCGCCGAGGGAATCGAGATAGAGACGCTTCCGGGGGCGACGGCCTGCATACCTGCCCTGGTGTCCTCGGGCCTGCCCTGCGACCGCTTCTGCTTCGAGGGATTCCTGCCGGTGAAGAAAGGCCGCCAGACAGCCCTGACACGCCTGGAATCCGAAACCAGGACGATGGTCTTCTATGAGTCTCCCTACAGGCTCGTGAAGACGCTGGGACAGTTCATAGAGCATTTTTCCCCCTCGCGGCAGTGCTCCGTGGCGAGGGAGATATCAAAGATTCACGAAGAACACCGCCGCGGTACGCTCGAGGAGGTACACGCGTGGTTCTCGGAGCACGAACCCAAAGGAGAAATAGTAATCGTAGTTGCAGGGAAACCGGATTCGAGGAGGGAAGGAAATGAAGGGAAGGAAAGAATCACTGGAGGGGAGTAAGAGACTTGGGACATCGTTCGCCACGGGGGCTATCGCCCTTGTTTTCCTTATAATAGGCTATCAGACGGCCGTGTTCATCCACCACGCGGCAGTGATGAAGATTCTGTCCGACCGGGACCGTCCGGATACGGTTTTCGTGGTCTCCACGCCGGTATCGGAAGAAGGGGAAAGAAGTCCCGGCCGTCCGGTTCCCTCTCCGACCGTATACCGGAAATCCTCCCCGCACGACGGAAGGGTGCTGGAGGAAAGGGCCAGGAATACCGGCCGGAGGTGGGAAACATTCCGTTTCGATCCCAATACCGTGTCGGTCGAGGACCTGCAGAGGCTGGGATTCTCCCAGAGGCAGGCCCAGTCCATTGACAATTACAGGAAAAAGGGAGGGAGGTTCCGCAGGAAAGGCGATTTCGCCAAGTCATACGTGGTGGCTGATTCGGTGTACAGGAGGCTGGAGCCCTTCATCGACATCCCTCTAATTGACCTGAACAAGGCGGATTCCGCTGATTTAGAGACGCTTCCCGGTATAGGTGGATGGTTCGCGTCCAGGATGGTGGCCTACAGGAAGAGGCTGGGAGGATATTCCTACAAGGAACAGTTGATGGACATCCCCCGGTTCGACAGGGAAAAGTACGAAGGTCTTGAGGACCTTGTGACCGTTGACAAAAGGGACGCCGTGCCTTATCCGCTGTGGACGCTGCCGGAGGATTCCCTTAAGAAACACCCCTACATTGGCTCATACGGGGCCCACGGCATAGTACTGTTCCGTGAAAACAACCCTAAGTCGAAATGGAAGGTGGAGGAACTGGAAAAAGCCGGCGTCCTCACTGGGGAAGACGCCGGCCGTCTGTCGCGATGCTCCATCGCGGAGCCCTGAGGTCTACAGGTCGTCCTTGACGTTCTTGAGGGCTTCCCTGATCTTGCCTTCGATCTCCTCGCAGAGTTCGGGGTTGTCCTCCATCATTTTCTTGCAGGCCTCGCGTCCCTGGGCGAGTTTCTGATCGTTGTAGGAGAACCAGGAACCGCTCTTGGAGATGATTCCCAGTTCCACTCCGAGGTCGACTATCTCGCCGCTGCGGGAGATGCCCTGCCCGTAAACGATGTCGAATTCCGCCTTCTTGAAAGGAGGGGCCATCTTGTTCTTTACCACCTTCACACGGGTGCGGTTTCCGAGGGCTTCGTCACCGTCCTTCAGCTGGGTGGTCTTGCGTACGTCGATCCTTACGGAAGCGTAGAACTTGAGGGCGTTTCCTCCGGTGGTGGTCTCGGGGTTGCCGAACATTATGCCGATCTTCTCGCGCAGCTGGTTGATGAAAATGCAGCAGGTGTTGGTCTTTCCGATGTTGGCGGTGAGTTTCCTCAGGGCCTGGCTCATAAGCCTTGCCTGGAGTCCGACCTTGTTGTCTCCCATTTCACCTTCGATCTCCGCCTTCGGGGTGAGGGCGGCCACGGAGTCTATCACGACGATGTCGATAGCTCCGGAGCGGATGAGATTGTCCGCTATTTCAAGGGCCTGCTCGCCATTGTCCGGCTGGGAAATGAGCAGGGTGTCGAGGTTCACGCCAAGGGCTTTGGCGTAAGTCCTGTCGAATGCGTGTTCGGCGTCGATCATCGCCGCGATGCCACCCTGTTTCTGCGCCTGGGCGATGGCGTGGATGGCGAGGGTGGTCTTACCGCTGGATTCGGGGCCGTAGATCTCTATGACCCTTCCGCGCGGATATCCTCCGATTCCCAGGGCGTGGTCCAACGCTATGGAACCGCTCGGGATGACCTTCACGTCCCATTGTGGCTGATCTCCCAGCTTCATGATCGTCCCCTTCCCGTAGTCCTTCTCAATCTTGTCGATCGTGGCCTGCAGCGCCTTAAGTTTGGCGGCGCCGATGTCAGCGGCCTTTTCCTCTACTTCTTTAGCCATAATGAATAAGTTTATTGATGAATAAATGCCGGGATACTCTCCCGTATATGACAAAGTTAGCAAAAATGCCGTAATTCCGCCACCAATCTAACATTATTTTTGTGTATTTTTGCGTTGGATACCCTTGACTTCTGAAATGATGGAAAAATTGTTGGGAAAGACGCCGGATGAGCTCAAGCGGGCTGCCCTGGAAGCGGGGTTGCCGCCTTTTGCGGGCAAGCAGCTCGCAAGGTGGCTCTATGTCCGCAAGGCCAGGGGTTTCGACGAGATGACCGACATATCCAAGGAGGGGAGGGAATCCCTGAAAAGGATGTACCTGGTCGGAACGGAGGCGCCTTCTTCCGTGTCCGAATCCTCGGACGGGACCAGGAAATACCTTTTCGGGGTGTCCTGCGACCGGAACGGCAGGACTGAAGAGAGCGCCATCGAGGCCGTGATGATTCCCGACGAGGACCGGAAGACCCTCTGCGTGTCCTCCCAGGCCGGCTGCCGGATGGGATGCCTTTTCTGCATGACCGGAAGGCAGGGTTTCCACGGCAACCTGTCCGTGGCCGACATCCTGAACCAGTTCGTTTCCGTGGACGAGTCAGACTCCCTGACGAATGCCGTGTTTATGGGAATGGGGGAGCCACTGGATAACTGGGACAATATCTCACGCGCCCTCGAGGTCCTGACTGCTCCCTGGGGTTTCGCCTGGTCTCCGAAGAGGATAACCCTCTCTACCATAGGGGTTTTACCAAATCTGAAGAAATTCCTCGACACTTCCCGCTGCCACCTTGCAGTCAGCCTCCACAACCCCTTCCCGGGGGAGAGGGAGGCTATGATGCCTGTCCAGAAGGCCTGGCCTGCGGAAGAGGTGGTCCGCCTTGTCCGGAAATATGATTTCTCGGGCCAGAGAAGGGTGAGTTTCGAATATACGATGTTTTCCGGAATCAATGACGACAAGGTCCACGCGGATGCCCTGTACCGTCTCCTCAGGGGACTCGAATGCAGGGTGAACCTTATCCGGTTCCACAAGATCCCGGATTCCCCGTACGAACCCTCGCCGGCCCCGGTGATGCAGAGGTTCATGGAGAGGCTCAACAATCACGGAATCACCTGTACCATAAGGGCCTCCAGGGGAGAGGACATCGAGGCTGCCTGCGGCCTTCTTGCGGGTAAACACAAAGACAGACTATGAAAAGAACAGCCAAACATCTGATGCTGGCCTTCCTTCTGGCCTTCGGCGCCCTGGAATCCTCCGCTCAGAGCTGGGACCTCACCCTTCCTCCCGGCCTCGATCCTGTGAAGGACTCCCTCGACAGGATGGAATTCCGCGCCAGGATGGACGAGATCAGGAAGCGCAGGCCGGTCGTCGCCCTCGTCCTTATGGGGGGAGGAGCGAAGGGCGCTGCCCATATAGGGGTGATAAGGCATCTGGAAGAACTTGACATTCCGGTCGATATGGTTCTCGGTACAAGTATGGGCGGCCTCGTCGGCGGAATGTATGCCGTGGGTTACGATGCCGACGGAATCGATGCCATCGTCAGCGACATCGACTGGGACATCGCTCTGACTGACAAGGTCCCGGACAGTTACAAGTCATACGCCGAGAGGAAATATTCCGAGAAATTCGTGCTATCGTTTCCCTTCATGTATTCAAAGGATGACTTCATCGCCAGCCGGGCCGATGCATCCCGTTACGAGAGGAGGCACGAAGACATATCCTTCGGGGCAGACAATGGCTCCGACCCTTCCAAGACGGTGAAGGACAACATCCTCGGGAGCCTTCCTGCCGGAATGGTCTTCGGGCAGAATGTCAACAATATCTTCTCATCGATGACCGTCGGGTATCAGGATTCGACGAAGTTCATTGACCTGCCCGTCCCCTTCGCCTGCGTGGCCACCGAGATGGTCTCCGGAAGGGCCAAGATTTTCTATGAAGGGAAACTGAACAGGGCCCTCCGCTCTACGATGAGCATCCCCGGTCTCTTTACACCGGTGAGGGAAGGCGGAATGGTCCTGGTGGACGGTGGAATGAGGGATAATTACCCTACGACGCTCGCCAGGGACCTGGGTGCTGACATCATTATCGGAGTCAACATCTCTGCGGGCTACAAGGGCTATTCGCAGCTGAACAACTTCGGCGACCTCCTCGGCCAGTTCATAGACATGTACGGTCGTCCGGCCATAGAAGAGAACATCAAGGTCGTGGACGTGACCATCTGGCCGGACATAACCGGCTACAATATGATGAGTTTCGACAAAGCGAGCATCGATTCCCTGATAACCAGGGGATATTCCGCGGCCTGCCAGCAGGATTCCCTGCTGCGTTATGTCAAGGCCCTGATGAACGGGGAGGGGCGTTCGCTCCAGGCGAGTCCGGCCGTCTACCTCGGAGGTAAGAAAGTCAAGATTTCGGGAATCGAGATCAAGGGGGTGGAGGACAAGGAGAGCCAGATGCTGATGAAGAAGATCAAGTTCATGCCGATGCAGGAGGTAGGCAGGGCGGAGATAGAGGATGCGGAGTCCACCCTGTTCGGCACCGGGGCCTTCGACTATATCACCTATGAACTGACCGGCAAGGAGGAGCCTTACAGGCTGGTGTTCAACAGCAAGAAAGGTCCTGTCAACCAAATAGGCCTGGGAGCCAGGTTCGATTCCGAGGAGATCGTCTCAGCCATCCTGAACCTGGGCATCGGTACCCATAAGCTACACGGAATGAGGTTGGACCTCACCGGCAAGGTGGGCACCAACCCCGCGGCGGAGGCCGTAGTCGGCTATATGACCTCCAACGGTTTCAGCGTGAACTGCTCCGTGAACTGGCGCTACACCGACCGCAACATTTTCTCCTTCGGCGACAACGACTTCAAGCTTGCCTATTATACGATAAGCGAGAAACTCTACCTGTCCAATCTCAAGTGGTCCTGGTTCGACCTGAAGGCAGGAATCAGGGGGGATTATTACAATGTGCGGTCGATAATGGGAGAAGGCGACGTGGGGGACTATGACAAATGGAACCTCCACAGTTTCAACACGGGACCGTTCATCGACCTGGTCTGCGACACCACCGACGACGGCTATTTCCCCACCAGGGGAGTCAATGTCGGGATCGGTTACAACTGGATGCTGGCACCTGAGACGAAGTTCTTCGGCGACTCCTTCCATTCCATCCAGCTCTATGCCGCAGGCACGGTTCCCCTCGGAAATTTTGTCACATTCCTTCCTTCCATCAGTTCAAGGTATCTCCTCGGGGACAATATCCCGATTGCCTATACGAACATAATGGGCGGCAGCATGAGGGGGCGTTACCTCGACCAGCAGATGGCCTTCATAGGCATCAACCACGCCGCCGCGGCAGAGAATTTCCTGACCATAGCCCGCACGGACCTAAGGTTCAGGCTTACCCGCAACAATTATCTCTCGGCCATCGCCAACTATGCCGTGGGCTTCAAGGATCTCGATGACATATCCAATTTCAACAGGCAGCACGGAACCCTCGGTTTCGGCCTTCAGTACTCGTACGACTCCATCGTAGGCCCCATCGGTTTCAACATCCACTGGTCGGATTACAACAAGAAGGTCGGGGTTTATCTCAATCTGGGATTTGATTTCTAAGGATATGGAGAACAGCGCGAAATTGCTCGAGAGGCTGAGGGACCTCTGCGCCAGGAGTGAACAGTGTTCGGCCGACATCTACCAGAAGGCGATGAAGGCCCTGGACTGGGACAGCAAGGCTTCGCAGAAGATCGTGGATTCGCTTGTCGAGGACGGTTATGTCGATGACAGCAGGTATGCCTGCGCTTTCGCCCGCGACAAGGCTCAGCTGACCGGCTGGGGGCCCGTGAAGATTTCTTATGCCCTGAGGGGTAAGGGAATAGGGAAAGAGGCCATCGCATCGGCTCTCGCCGAAATAGACGAAGAGAAGGCTTCAGCCAAACTGAACAGCCTTCTCATCGCAAAGTTCAGGACACTCCAGGGCGAGAGCGACGCCAAACTCCGGCTCCTCAAATACGCCCTCACCCGCGGTTACGAATATTCCCAGATCGAAGACCTGGTCGACGACATCGTAGCCGGTAAATAAAACTCCTGCATAGACTTCAGTGACTCTGCCACCCTCGGCAAGATAAGAGGGAGGGGCCCCTTGGGGAGGGGCCGCGAAGCGGCGTCATCTGAAGTCTATGCAGGTGTTTTATATAATTTTGGGACTTCAGTGACTGTGCCACCCTCGGCACCATAAGAGGGAGGGGCCCTTTAGGGAGGGGCCGCGGAGCGGCGTCATCTGAAGCCTATGCAGAAGTTTTATTGCTTTCAGAGAAGGGTAGAAAGGCAGGAGGCCACGTTCTTCTCGATCTGGTCGGGGGAGTAGGGGATGCGGGAGAAAGGTTCTCCGGTGATGTGCTCGTAGAGTTCTACGTAGCGGTCGGTGATATGGCTGACCACCTCGGGGGTCATTTCGGGGACCTTCTGCCCGGCCTGACCCTGGAAACCGTTGGCCATCAGCCATTCGCGAACGAATTCCTTAGATAACTGCTTCTGCCTTTCGCCCCTGGCCAGCCTTTCCTCGTAACCTTCCGAATAGAAATACCTCGAAGAGTCGGGAGTGTGGACCTCGTCCATCAGTATGATCTGTCCGTCTTTCTTGCCGAACTCGTATTTAGTGTCCACGAGGATCAGTCCCTGCTTCGCGGCGATCTCCGTTCCGCGCTGGAATATCGCCCTCGTGTAGGCCTCCAGGGCCTCATAATCCTCCTTGGATGCCAGGCCCAGGGCGAGGATTTCCTCCTTGGAAACATCTTCGTCGTGGCCTTCCGCCGCCTTGGAAGTGGGCGTGATTATCGGCTCGGGGAGTTTCTGGTTCTCCACCATTCCCTCGGGGAGGGAGACTCCGCATATCGACCGTTTCCCGGCCTTGTATTCTCTCCAGGCATGCCCGGCGAGATATCCCCTTATCACCATCTCGATCTTGAAGGGCTCGCATTTGTAGCCGACCGTCACGTTCGGGTCGGGAACTGCGATCTTCCAGTTGGGGAGTATGTCGGTGGTGGCGTCCAGGAACTTTGCCGCAATCTTGTTGAGCACCTGTCCCTTGTAGGGGATCCCTTCGGGGAGGACCACGTCGAAGGCGGAAATCCTGTCGGTGACCACCATCGCGAGGTACCTGCCGTCGATGTCATAGACGTCGCGGACTTTTCCTACGTACTTTCCCTTTTGTCCGGGAAGGTTGAAATCAGTCTTTACGATAGCTTTCATTTATCCTTGTTTTATTTGATTTCCCTTGATTTGCGCGTCTTGCGGAGTTCGGCCTTACCCAGGACCTTGCGGCACAGGGCCGGTTCGTTGGTGGTGATGCAGTCCACTCCGAGGTCGGCCAGCCTGACCATGTTCTCCTCGGAATCCACCGTCCAAACATTTACGCTCATCCCCAGGTTGTGGGCTTCCTTAACCCATTCGGGGTGCTCGAAAAAGACTCCCTGCTCATAGTCGATTCCGTTGATTCCCATAGCATTGAGCTCCGAGGGTGCGATATCACCCGAGAGGTACTGGTTGGTGAATCCGGGGCAGAGTTCGGCAATCCTCTTGCAGGAGTACAGGCTGAAGGAGATGAAAATCACCTTGTCCGGGTCGTACAGACCGAAGTCCTTGAGCGTTTGCAGATTCTTCTGTATCAGTATCTCGTCCGCGTCGTCGCTCCCCATCGGCTTGAGTTCGAGGACGAGGACGGAGTATTTGCTTTTCGTCCCCTGCTCGAAATAGTCTTCAAGGGTGCAGAGACTCTCACCGTTGCTGAGTTTCTCATCCTTAATCTCTTCGTAATCGAAATCCCTTACCCTCTTGCCGTTGATGTCTTCATCGTGGTTCACCACCACCTTGTCGTCCTTGGTGAGGCGGACGTCGAATTCGCTGCCCCACAGACCGAATTCCTGGGCGAGGCGGAAGGACGCGACGGAGTTCTGGGCCCCTTTGGCCTCCTCGCACTTCCAGTAGCCGCGGTGGGCAGTGATGGCGATCTTGTGTGTTTTTGCGCATCCGGAAAGGAAAAGGATGACGAGGGATGCGAGAATGGCTGCGGAGAGCCTTTGGGAGATTTTCATACGTTAATGGTTTATTTGTTTGAAAAATGGTTGTAATCAACGGTTTCGCGGTCTTTTCGGATGCTCATCGGCGGGAACCACATATCCTCTTTCGTGAGGCCGCATTCCTTTACGGCCTGAAGGGCATATTCCAGGCGGCCGAAGTCGGCGTCGACGTTGTTCGTGCCGAAGGTGAACTTGATTCCCCTGGCCTTGGCGGCCCTGATCACGTCGAGTGAGGGGATTCCGTACCTGGCGCTTATCTCCATCGCTATCTTGTATTTCTCGAGGACGTCGAGCACCTTCCCGACCCTCTCGGGAGTCCAGTAGGAGGCGTAGTCCGCGTACATGTCGTCAGGGATGTATGTCGCGTTGGCATAGATGTCAGCCGGTTCATAGGTGAGGATCTTCACCGTCTGGTCCACGATCACATCCATATACTGCTGTTTGGTGCGGCCGTCGAGGTGAACTTCCTCCGGCCTGTATATCCTGCATATACGTCCCTTGTCGACGATGGTCATCGCATCGGTGAAGAGGTAGTCGAACACCCCGAGGGCCTCCTGGGAGAACTGGGTGCTCCAGCGCCTGCCTTCTCCCTGGACTCCGCAGAGGAAGGGGAGAGGACTGACCTCTTCGAAATACTCATATACTTCCTGGTCGTTCGCCAGCATCCTTCCGACTCCGCCCTCTCCTGCGTTGGGGGCCACTCCATAGTTGATGCCGTAGTTCATAGACATTGCGTGGGCCTGTTCCTTTGTCAGGCCGCCCTTGAGGTGGACGTGCCAGTCGATTACGGGGAAGTCCTGCTGCTGGTAACGGATGGCAAGGTCGCTCTGCTCGTCAATGGGAGGAAGTGTGTCGCAGGGATTGACTGCATCGGCGCCCAGTCTCTTGATTTTCAGGTTCCTGAAGGATGTGTTCCCTTTCTTTGCAGTCAGGGAGACCTTACCCTTTCCCAGGACCTGACCCTCGTGTCCCGGCACGCGCCAGGGATTATCCGGTTCGGTGTAGCAGACCACATCAGTGCCGTCGATGGAAACCGCTATGTTCTTGCCCCTTACGGCAAGGGAAAAAGGACTCCACTCATTGTCCTTGGCCAGGGAACGGTAGAGGTTCCTCACCGATGCCAGGCTGCCGCTTTTTACGGTGCCGTCAATGGGACCGTTGTGAAGTATTACCTCGTATCCTTCTCCTGTCCCTTCGCCTCCGAAACTGATTGAGGCCGTTGCGTCCGTTTCAGTACGGAAGTCTCCGGTTATGATGAAATTACCGTATGAACGGTTTCCTCCCGGATTGAAAACCTCGTCCTGGCAAAGATCCAGGCTCCTGTGGGTTGAGGCCGTGCAGGAGGAGAGAAGTATGATAGCCAAGAGGGAAAGGGCTGCGTTTCTGGACATAATCTGTTATTTTTCCTCAAAATTAATGTTTTTTCCGTTTTCCCATATCTCTTTCCATAGGAAAGGAAGGAGTTTTAACGGAAAAATCATAAATTTGTGGACCAAACAGTTGGTTTTTAAGGTTAATTATATGGTTAAAGTTGATCTCGGAGGTTGCTCCTCCTTTGTAAAAGAATCTGTTTATCAAGAATTTATCAATAAAGCTCTGAGCGCTTTGGACGTGCTTGAAAGCGAGAAAGGCGCAGGAAACGACTTCCTCGGGTGGAAGCACCTTCCCACGACCACTCCGGAACCCCTCATCCAGGCCTGCGAAGCCGTCAGGGACGGGTGGAAGGCCAAGGGAGTCGACCTCGTGGTGGTCATCGGCATCGGCGGCTCCTATTTAGGCGCCCGCTGCGCCATCGAGGCGCTTTCCCACAACTTTGCGAAACAGCTTTCCGGGAAGAAGGAAAATCCCGAGATCGTATTCGCCGGCAACAACCTTTCCGAGGAGTACCTCGCCGAACTGATGGACCTCGTGGCGGAAAGGAACGTGGCGACCGTGGTCATTTCCAAATCCGGCACCACCACCGAACCCGCCGTGGCTTTCAGGATCGTAAAGGAATATATCGAAAAGAACTACAAGGATGCCTCCGAGAGGATCGTCGCAATAACCGATGAGCACAAGGGGGCCCTCAAGACTCTCTCGACCCAGGAAGGTTACCGCACCTTCATTGTTCCCGACAATGTCGGAGGACGTTATTCGGTTCTCACTCCGGTGGGAATCCTCCCCATCGTTTTGGCAGGATTCGACATCAGGGCGATGCTTGCCGGGGCTGCAGAGATGGAAAAGGCCCTTGAAGAAAGGAGCGCGGACAATGTCGCAGTAAAGTATGCCGCGATGAGGAACCTCCTCTATTCCAAGTATGGAAAGAAAGTCGAGATCCTCGTTTCCTACAATCCCAAGCTCCAGTATCTCGGAGAGTGGTGGAAACAACTCTACGGGGAGTCCGAGGGCAAGGAAGGGAAGGGTATCTTCCCGGCATCGGTCAATTTCACCACCGACCTCCATTCGATGGGCCAGTTCATCCAGGAAGGTGACAGGGTGATGTTCGAGACTGTCGTGAACGTGGAGAAGAGCAACCGCAGCGTGATCATCGGCAGCGACCCCCAGAACCTCGACCAACTGAACTATCTCGCAGGGAAGCACGTCGAGCATTGCAACGCGATGGCGCAACTCGGCACCAAGCTCGCCCATATCGACGGCGGGGTGCCCCAGCTGGAGGTGTCGGTCGAGAGGATCAATGAATACAACCTCGGAGGCCTGTTCCAGTTCTTCGAAGTGGCTTGCGGCGTCAGCGCCTATCTCCTGGGTATCAATCCTTTCAACCAGCCCGGCGTGGAGGCGTACAAGAAGAATATGTTCGCCCTCCTTCGCAAGCCCGGCTACGAAGCGCAGACAGCCGCCCTCGAAGAGCGGCTGAAATAGCGCATTCAACGGTATTCCCGGTACTGATTCCAGATAACGCCGCTTTGCGGCCCCTCCCTCTTATCTTGCCGAGGGTGGCAGAGTTACTGGAATCAGTACCGGGAATACCGTAGCTATCTTCTGGTGACCTGTGGCCAGTTATCCGTACGGAACGGGCTGGCCGGTAGTCCGGAGTCGTTGACCAGGTTGTTGAGGGGGTTCTTTGCCCAGGCGTAGCGGACTGCTATCGGGGCCGTTACTTTGGGCGACGAGACGATCACCTTGTTACCCGACAGTCTGGTTTCCGCTTTGTGGAAAACGTGGTCAACCCCGGCGATGTAAAATCCTATCGGATCCTTCCCGTCCGAAGTCCTGAGGCCATCGTCCGTGTCGAATGAAATCTCAATTGCTCCATCCTTGATTACATAACCGCTGTACACAGGCCCGTCGCAGACCACATCCTTCCCATAGGTCTTCGCAAGGGCCTGGAGGGCAAGCCTTTTCCCTACGTCGTATTTGTTTATCGGATGGATGTCATCTGCCTCTCCGATGTCTATCGTTACGGCCAGGCCGCAGTTCTCCATATGCTTCGACGTTTCCAGCTGGGTCTCACGCACGAAAGGCCAGCCCGTCTCCGGCTGCTTCGGGTCTATGCTTTCCGATACCTGAGGATCGGTGAAACTGCTGATCTGGGTGATGTAGAATGGGAATGTATAACCCCAGGCCTTGCGCCAGTCTTGGATCATCAGGGGCAGGAGGGTGCCGTAGAGGTCGGTCCTGTCGGAATTGGACTCTCCCTGGTACCAGATCGTCCCACGTATGGAATAGCCCACTAGGGGATGGATCATCGCATTGTAAAGCAACGTGGGGAAATTCAGTTCGTCCGGTTTCGGGTCCAGGCAGGCGCGTTTAGGCATCGCCACCTTGTATTTCCACATTCCCGTAAGGGGTATGCGGCTCCCGTCCTTTCCTTTTACCTGGATGAAGATTTCATCGGGTTCTCCGACGAGACCTCCCGACCAACACTCCTCGACCACCCTGACGGCGATGACCGCCTTCCCTTTTTTAACCAGGGACCGGGGGATGGTGTACACCCTCTTGGCCACGTTCCCGTCCGTATGTCCAACCTGGACTCCGTTGAAAAAGGTCCAGTCGTTGTCATCTACGGTTGAAAGGCTGAGAGTCAGGTCTTTCCCTGCCCAATCCTTCGGGATGTCGATGGTCTTTCTGTACCACAGGGATCCGTGGAAGTTGAGGCCCTCAATTATCTCTATCTTGTTCGGGGTCAGGATTTCCCTCCAGCCGAATTCGTCGAGGTCCTTTCCTGCCCAGTTGCGGGTGCCTCCCTTCCAGGAGGGATCCTCGGCATCCAGCGTCTCGTGCCACTCGGCCACCTTTTTCCCTAGATCTTCGGGGAGGTTGTCGACTATCGAGAGTTCATCCTCGAATGCGGGGACTTCGGACAGGGCTTCCTTGCTGGTCCAGGCTTCGGAACGGGTGCCGCCCCAGCAGGATTCAATGAGTCCGACGGGGACGCCGAGGGCATCGTAGAGATGTTTTCCGAAGTAATAGGCCGCAGCCGAAAAGGGAGACAGGGTCTCACGGGTGCAGACTGTCCAGCCTCCATTGGCTACGGATGCATTTTCCTGAGGAAGATGGCTGAAAGCCTTGTTTACTAAAAGAAGGCGTATGCCGGGCACCTTGTCGGTGTTCGACAATTCCTCTTCCATCCTCACGACGCCCCTTCCAAGGCCTTCCATCGGCATTACCATATTGGACTGGCCGCCACAGAGCCAGACCTCTCCGACCAGGACGTTTTCAAGCCGGAGTTCTTCTCCGTCTGAAAAGACGATCGAGTACGGGCCTCCGGCCTCCGGGGTGGGGAGGAGAATGCTCCAACTCCCGTCGTGTCTGACGGGAGTCGTGTATGTTCTGGCGTCCCAGGAGGGTTTTACGGAGACTTCGCTTCCCGGACCGGCCTTGCCCCAGATCTTTGCGTCGGTGTTGCGCTGCAGCACCATATTGTCCGAGAAGATTGGGGCAAGGACGACCTTGGAAAACAGTTCTGCTGGAGCCAGTAAGGCAAAGAGCGTCAGAAACGCAGGCAGAAGTCTTTTCATGTTATTTAGTACCTCCCCTGACCTGCTGCCAGTCATCAGTGCGGAACGGGCTGGCGGGCAGGCCGGCGCCGTTCACAAGGTTGCAGTAAGGGTTGTTGGCCCAGCCATATCGTACCGCCACGGGGAATTCCACCTCGGGAGATGAAACGATGACCTTCTTCCCGGAGATCTTGGCTTCAGCCTTGTGGAAGATGTGGTCGGAACCGGCGATCCAGAAGCCTTCAGGAGCCTTTCCGTCGGATGTGGTCAGCCCTTCCGCCGAGTGGAAGAGGATTTCTATCTCGTTGCCCTTGATCTTGTAAGTATGATACATAGGTCCGTCGTAGACGACCTTCTTGCCATATGTCTTGGCGAGGGCCTGGAGGGCGAGCCTCTTGCCTACGTCATATTTGTTGCGGGGATGGATGTCTTCGGCTTCTCCGATGTCGATGGTAACGGCCAGGCCGGCGTTCTCCAGCTGCTGGGCGGTCTCTTTCTGGGCGTCACGCAGGAAGGCCCAGGAGGATTCCTCGGGACCGGTCTGCGCGTCCATGAAATTGGCTATCTGCACGATATAGAAGGGGAAGGAATAACCCCAGGCCTTTCTCCAGTCCCGAATCATCAGGGGAAGGAGTTCGCGGTACTGGGCGGCCCTTTCGGCGTTGGATTCACCCTGGTACCAGATGGCTCCACGGATGCCGTAACCCACGATGGGATTGATCATCGCATTGTAGAGGAGGGTGGGGAAGTTGGGACCCGGATCGAGTCTCACCGGCAGTTCGGGAACTTCTTCCTTGGGTACGGACACCTTGTATTTCCAGGTTCCGGCGAGGGGGATGCGGGTGGAGTCGTCTCCCTTGACCTGAAGGAACATTTTGTCAGGTTCTCCCCAGATTCCTCCGGTTCCCTGATAGTCGATGACCCTGACGGCGATCACTGCCTTTCCGGCTTTCACTTTCGAGCCGGGAACGGTGTATACCCTGTCGGTATCGTATCCGTCGATGTTGCCCACCTGGACACCGTTGAAGAAGGTCCAGTCCTCGTCGTCTATGGTGGAAAGACTGAGGGTCAGGTCCTTGTCGGCCCAGGAGCGGGGGATGTCGACAGCTTTGCGGAACCAGACGGCACCGTCGAAGTCCTCTCCCAGAAGCGTCTGCATCTTGCAGGGGTTCTCAATGTCCCCCCAGGAAGCGTCGTACACGTCCTTCGTCGCCCAGTTGGTTTTCCCGTTCTTCCAGGAAGGGTCAGCGCCGTTCACCGTAACCTTCCACTGGTCTATGGCCCTCTGGTGATCGGCCTCCCAGTTCTTTACCCTTTCGGGCAGGTCTTCGAGGGCTTCCAGGCTCTTGTCGAAATCGTGCATGTTGCTGAGGGATTCCTTGCTCGTCCAGGCCTCCGCTATGGTTCCTCCCCAGCAGGTCTCGATCAGGCCCACGGGTATTCCGAGGTTCTCATACAGATATTTCCCGAAGAAATAGGCTGTGGCGGAGAAGGGGGTGACGGTCTCTTCAGTGCAGACGGTCCAGCCTCCGTTGGTGACGGATGCGCTTTCCAGGGGGACGTTGCTCGTGACCTTGTTCAGGTTGATCAGCCTCAGGCCGGGAACTTTGTCCAGGGAAGCTATCTCTTCCTGGAACCCGTCGACACCTACCTTGCCATCCTTAGACCATTGGGCGCCCATCGGCATCTCCATGTTAGACTGCCCGCTGCATACCCACACCTCTCCGATCAAGATGTTTTTCAGGGTAAGTTCTTCACCGTCGGAAAGGGTGATGGTGTAGGGGCCTCCGGCGTCCGGAGTGGGGAACTGAGCACCCCATTTGCCGTTTTTCCCTACAGGGGCCCAGTAGGTTTCAGTCGTCCAGGAAGGCTTGACCGATACCCTGGACAGCGGGGTGGCCTTGCCCCAGATCTGTACCGTGGCGTTACGCTGAAGCACCATGTTGTCGGTGAAGATGGTTTCGGGAACCACCTTTGATGAGAGTCTTCCCGGAACTAAGAGTGCGCCCAGGACGACGATTGCAAGAAAGAGAGTTTTTTTCATTGTTATGATAGATTATGTAGAATCCGTTTATTTGCTGGCTGACAGGAAATATTTCGCCCAAACGTTCGAGGAACTGATATCCAGCGAACGGGTGAAGTTATCGCGGGCGGAAGCCTTGTTGCCGCGTGCCAGGTCCACCAGGCCCTGGAGGTAGATGTTGCGGGCCATTATGGTGCTGGCGTTTCCGTCACTTCCGAATTTGGAGTAGATGTCGATGACGGACGATGCGCCGCTCTGCTTCAGCAGCCTGTCGATGTACTCCTGCATTTCGTTGACTGACTTCTCGCTTTCTTCCGTGAGGCCGAGCTTCTTCTGTGCCATCGCCACGAAGTACTTGCTCTCGTCAACACGGCCTCCGGCCGTCCTTATGCACTTCTCAAAGGCCTCGCGCGCCTTGTCCGCCTGTCCGAGGGCTTCATATGCGAGTCCCTGGTGATAGGCTACCTTTGCGACGGTGGGGCCGGTGGAGAGTTCGTTGGTCTCCAGGTTGCTGGGGAAGGTGCCGGCTGCCTGGAAATCTTCGAGGGCCTTGGCCGCCCGGTTCTTCGAAAGTTGTCCGAGACCCCTAAGGAGGTGGGCGTCGACGAACTGCGTATATACTGTCTGACCGCCTTCCCATACACGGAAATGACGGTTGTTGAGGATGTTCAGGGCATCGTCGTATTTGCCGTTTTCGACATAGAGGTGGACCAGGCGCGCCGTGGCGTCGTCTGACCCGAATACGGTCTTGCGGTTCTTGTCCAAGAATGCCAGGCGGTCCTTGGAAGGAGTGCCAACGGCCTCGGACAGGATGTCATACTCCGTGAAGAATTTCGGATCGGACGAGTTCGCGGCTATAGCCTTGCGGTAGTATTCCTCAGCGGCTTTCTTGTCGTTCAGGTGCCTGTTAGCGGCAAAGCCGAGGTTGCGCCAGACCATTCCGTAGTTTGGATTGAGGGCGGAAGACTGTTTCCAGGCATCGATCGCCGCGTCTTTCTGGTCATAATAATACAGCAGGTTGCCCAGATAGTAGGGGGCCTTGCTGTCTGAAGGGTTGGCAGCGATTACGTCTTCGAGCATGCGCTTTTCCTCGTCGCGGAACGGGAAGCAGTAGTCCGGGGACATTACTGCCGCCCTGCGGTAGCGGGCCAGGGCTCCTTCCCTGTCACCGGCCTGGGCGGTGTACCAGCCTGCCATATAGTCGAGAAGCGGGGAAGCCGTGAAGGGCTCGACGGCGTTCTTCTGCATCGGAGTGGAAGCATATGGAGTGCCGAGGGCGATGGCGCGGTCCAGCAGCCATACGGCCTGCTTGTATGCGCCGACGCCGCCATAGTATGTAGAGGCTTCCAGGACTTCCTGCAGTGGTATGCCCATATGCTTGAAGGCCTTGCCCAGCGCTGCGTCGTCGCCGTTGAGGCGCGCCAGTTCGATACGGCTGAGGAAATCGAGGGGGTCGAAGGCTATGTTCTTCTCTAGCAAAGCCTTTGCGTCGGAGGTGCGGCCCTGCTCGCTCAGGAAGAATGACTTGATGAAGCGGGAAACGGTGCTCTTGCCGCTGAGGTCAAGAGAGTTGTCGATGGCTTCCATAGCCTTTCCCCTTTCTCCGTTGATCCAGTAAAGTTCTGCCAGATAGCGGAATGAGGCGGACTGGAACCCGGGATACCAGGTCGATTTCCAGAAATATGTCTCGGCCTCGGCGTTTTTCCCGAGTGCCCGGGATACGACTCCGAGATAGTAGAGCATCTCGCCGTCCTTGGGGTTGGTCTGGTAGATTGCACCGGTCTTGTCGATTTCGGGCATATAATGGAGGCCCGTAAGACGCTGGTATGCGTTCTGAAGGTAGCCTTCGGCCTCTTCCCACCTGGCTCGGCGGGCATAGTAGATGCCGAGGTTGACATTGACGCGGGCGTTCTGGGGGTCACGCTTGAGGGCTTCCTCGTAATAGGGGAGAGGGTCGAGTCGGGCGTTGTGGAATTCCTCGAGACGCTGGCCGGCAAGCAGGAGTTCCTCCACCGTCTCATAATCGGAAGGATTGGTCTTCGGACGGTCCGCGGGGTGAGGCCGTTCCACTTCGTCCTTGACGACGGGACTGTAACTGACAAGTTCCGTTCCATCGGCGTCGTAGAGTCCTGTGAATATGTCTGAATCCTTTACTGCGGAGGGAATAGTGAAGTCCTCGAGGAAGGGGGTGTCTGGATCGATGTCAAGAGTACGGTCGGCTATCACGGCGCCTCCCGCCTTGACGAGAAGCCTGGCTCCCTTGTAGAGGGAGGTGGCGTTGTATCCTACCATCACGGTGGTAGGGTCCTTGCGTACTACGTTTACCGCCGCCTCGAGTGTCGCATTCTTGACTCCTCCTATCTTCTTGATAGGATACCAGTACTGCTTGGTGACGCGGACCTCGTTCGGACCGATCCAGCTGTAATCAGGCTGGTTGTCGGAGAAGGTTCCCACCATGACTTCGAGGTAGGCGCCGTCCTCTTCCGTAAGCATCTCGTTCCAGACGCTGTCCGTACCCCAGAGGAAGAACTTTTTCCCGGGAACGACGTGATGGTTAGCGAAATGGACCACTCCGGCCTCTTGTCCGAAGTCATAGCCTGCGAAGAATTCCTGCGAATAATTGACCGCGAAAGTAGAGTTGGAGCCTTTCCAGTTCTTCCACCAGCTGGTATCCCACGGCTCTTTGCTCCCGGCTGCGGCCGTATAGGGCCAGTCAGAGTAGTTGGTCTTGCTGTGCGTGGTCCCGTACACCGTCTGCGGCGGGAAATTGACCTGGTAGTTCTCGTTTGCGTGAACCGCCACGTTGGCCCAGTAGAGGAACGACTGCATCATGGGGGTGCGGTTCTGGATCTCGAACGTGGCCTCCACGTATGATTTTCCGGGGAACATAGTTAGTCCGATGCTCCACTTCAGCCGCTGGCGTAGTTCGGTCTCTCCCACCCATACCGTCTTGCTGCCGTCGGCGTTCTCAACGAGTTCATAACCTGCGTTGAGCGTGGACGAGGCGCGGTGATGGTGCGGGACGTTCCATTCCACGCCTCCGGATATCCAGGAACCGATCATTCCGATCAGAGCCGGACGTATGACGTGCTGGCGGTAGAAGAAATTGTAGCCGGTCTGCCTGTCGACGGCCGAGAATATCCTGCCGCCGATCTCCGGAAGTACTCCTATCTGCGTGTATTCGTTCTCCAGAATCAGGTATTTGTAGTCCCTGTCCACGCGTTCATCCGTCAGGATATCGTAGATAGGGTAGGGATAGACGTGGCCGGCCGCTCCCTGATATGCCCTCCCTGTGAAGAAATAAGGATCCGTCTCGGGATTCCCCACAAGATAGGTCGGAATGGTGGTTTTGGTCTCGCTGAGCTTGACCTGGGCGGAAGATACCGCCGGGATGCCGAGAAGAAGCAGGGCGGCGGCAGCGGATAACAAGTTCGGTTTCATTACGTGGTATATTTATTACTTGTAAAAATAAGAAAAAATAAAATGTAAATGAACGGCTTTCCTGACATATAAGGCCGACCCAGTGAAAGGATGGATTTTTTTTTTGAGAAAAATTTGGATAACGATTAAAAATACCTATCTTTGCAATCCCGAATGACAGCGGGACATCTTTAAGTGGATGAAATAGTGCGGTAGTTCAGCTGGTTAGAACGCCGGCCTGTCACGCCGGAGGTCGAGGGTTCGAGTCCCTTCCGCACTGCAAGAGCCTGACTCACACGAGTCAGG
>JAFRRW010000009.1 GCA_017427885.1 Bacteroidales bacterium | reverse complement strand
GCATTGCTCCGGATTGCTCCTGAGCCCGCACTTCACCTTGGGGCAGGAACATTCCAGATAACTCAGCTCATAAACCTTCCCCGGCTCAATCACCCTGCCTTGATACAACTTGCTATTGTATCCTTCCGAGTATATCCTATCGAAATCCCCTCCATGCTTGGCATATATTTGCTGATGGATTGGAAGGACACGATCTTTAACGCATTCTATGGCTTCTTCTCGGTAATCCATATAATCAGATTATTGAGGAATATATAAATCTCGATTTATCAGTGCGAAGATAAGAAGAATGGCAGGAATAGCCAAAAGCGGAAATGAACTACATTCGGAGGCCGAAGGCCGACCGAAGGGGGACGGCGTCAGCCGTGCGGGGGAATCCTTCCCCCGTGCCCCACCGGGGCAGCCGCGCAGCGGCGGGGGTTAAAGGACGGAGTCCGCCTCCCGCTACGCGAAACGGCAGCCAGTTCGGCTGCCGTTTCGTTTCGTAGAACAGGTGTTAGAAATTTCGAACGGATTTATAGAAGGGTTTAAGGCAGCAATAGGGTTTGAGGCCTTTCTCAAACAGAAACAAGTGCAATCTGAATGAAGTATGCCGCGGCATCTATCTTATCTTTGATTTCTTCTGAATATTGGTCCTTGGGGACTTGAAAGACAATGATACTGCTCTGATTTGTCAGAGTAACATACAGTTGGATGTCGGATAATCGTTTAGAATTGCCGCCGACAGAAACCTCACCGCACTCCTCTTTCAATGCTTCTATTTCCGACAAAGGTTTCGGTTTATTAAAAAGCCACTTTCTCCATACGGCGATATGGTTCGCTCCTGCTATCGGAGACTTTGTGATTATTTCGACCTTGATATCATATTCCGTGATAAACTTATCAAGTAGAAGAAGCATTATCTCATATCCATACCGATACCGAATATCGTAGCCAATAGCAATCCATGAGCCATTCTCTCTCGTTCCAATGCTGTTTATGTCATCCAAACTCTCTCCTGTAAGAAGATGTCTTATTTCCTCTGCTGTAGAATAATAGACGGAAGGTTTGTCGTGTAAATCAAAAGCCTTATTGAAGACATCAGTTATAACTTCCGCAATCTGTATGATGGAATCGCTTTCTGAAATACGGTCAGATATCTCCTTTGACTCGGAATCAAACTCATCGTCAGGGGCGCCACCTTCCAATAACCCATAAACATCAAGTTTATCTATGGCTTTTTTAACAAGTTGATATTTAGACATCTCACTCATATAGCATCACACAAATACAATCACAAAAATACTACATATTTTGGGAACTGCCAATCGTTATGGAACAAGCCTTTGATGGATTTCGAACTCAAAAAATGGCTCCTACGATGGTGAAGCCAAGAAAACAGGACACTTCCGAAGAAATGTCCTGTTTAGTAGCGGGGGCAGGACTCGAACCTGCGACCTCCGGGTTATGAGCCCGACGAGCTACCGACTGCTCTACCCCGCGATGTGGACTGCAAAGGTAGAAATAATTTTTTTAATTTCCCAAAAAAGAGAGGATTCCTGTCAAATCGTCCTTCGAAAAGGCCTTCTGCTCGCCTGTGGACAGGTTTTTCAGTTGCACCGTCCCTGATGCTGCCTCATCGGCTCCGGTAATGGAGAAGAAGGGGATGGACTTGCGGTCGGCGTAGTCGAACTGTTTCTTCAGTTTGGAGGGCTCAGGCCAGATTTCGACGGAAACGCCGTTGTCCCTCAGGGCCTTGGCTATGGGGATGACGTACTTCGTCTCTTCCTGTCCCATATTGGCGAAGAGCAGGGTGGTGGAAGAGTCAAGGCTGGGCGGGAACTTGTCGAGTCCTGCGAGGACGTCGTAGATCCTGTCCGCACCGAAGGATATGCCTACCCCTGACATCCCCGGAAGGCCGAAGATGCCGGTAAGGTTGTCGTAGCGACCGCCTCCGCAGATGCTGCCGATCTGGTAGTCCAGGGCCTTGACCTCGAAGATTGCCCCGGTGTAGTAGTTCAGGCCGCGGGCGAGGGAAAGGTCCATTTCCACGGGAGTCTCCACTCCTGCCGCCTCGATCAGACTGAAAAGTTCCTCCAGTTCGTCCAGACCCTTGAGCCCTGTTTCCGATACGGCTCCGGATGCTGAGCCCCCGTTCAGTAGGGAACGCATAGCCTTGATCTTCGCCGAGGTAGGACCGGAAAGCGAAAGTACCGGTTCAACTACTGAAATCGCCTCGGGGGTGAGGCCCTTCCCGGCCATTTCCTCCTTCACTGCGTCCAGCCCGACCTTGTCCAGTTTGTCTATCGCGACGGTGATGTCCACCACCTTGTCGGGGAAGCCGCAGATCTCGGCCAGCCCGGTGAGGACCTTACGGTTGTTTATCTTGACGGCAACCCTCACACCGAGGAGGCTGAACACCTTGTCGACAATCTGGACAAGTTCCAGTTCGTTGAGTTGGGAGGTGCTGCCGATGACGTCCACGTCGCACTGGCAGAACTCGCGGTAGCGCCCTTTCTGGGGACGGTCCGCCCTCCAGACAGGCTGGATTTGGAAACGCTTGAACGGGAAGGTGAGGTCGTTCCTGTGCTGGACTACGAAGCGGGCGAAAGGAACGGTGAGGTCATAGCGCAAACCCTTCTCGCACACGGCTTTGGTGAGGGCGGTGGAGTCCATTTCGGGGTCGATGTCCTTGAAGGCGTCCCCGGAGTTGAGGATGCGGAAAAGGAGTTTGTCCCCCTCGTCGCCGTACTTGCCCAGAAGGGTGGAGAGGTTCTCCATCGCAGGAGTCTCGATCTGTGAGTAGCCGAAGGTGCGGAAAACACCCTTGATGGTGTCGAAAATATAGTTCCTGCGGGCAGTTTCAACCTGTCCGAAATCTCTTGTTCCCTTGGGTATCGACGGGGTCTGTGACATAAAAAATCCTTTTGCGGAACAAATATAGAAAATTTATAAATTTGTGGAGTAAAATTAATGATACTGGAATTCTGCCCATATGAATGAAGTGTTAGGTTATCTCCGCACCTGGAAATTCTGGAAGGAACTGATCATAATGACGGTGGGAATGACGTTCGGGGCCGCCGGCGTGTATTATTTCCTCGTTCCGAGCAAACTTATCATCGGAAGCATCTCCGGTCTTTCCATCGTTTTCTCCACCCTCCTCGGCGGTATCGGAATCCAGATCAAGGTGTCCACTATGGTGATTATCCTGAATGCATTCCTGCTGGTCCTCGCCTGGTTCCTGATAGGCAAGGAATTCGGGGCCAAGACGGTCTATACCGCCCTCATCCTCGGCCCCCTTATGGACCTTCTGGCGTGGATAAAGCCCTATGAGCAGTTGATCGGCCAAGGCCAGACTTCAGTGATGGGAGATCCCTGGCTGGACCTCCTGTGTTTCGTGCTTATGCTCAGCATCTCTCAGGCCATCCTCTTCAACATCAACGCCTCCACCGGAGGCCTGGACATCCTGGCCAAGATAATCAACAAATACCTCCATTTCGACATCGGCACTTCCGTGACTGTGGCGGGTGTCGCCATCTGCTGCACCGCATTCGCAATCAATCCCTTCCATATGGTCATCCTGGGCATCGTCGGTACCTGGATCAACGGCCTCGCCCTGGATTATTTCACTGCCAGCCTCAACCGAAAGAAGAGGGTGTGCATCATATCTGACCGCTATGAGGAAATAAGGGAATATATAATCCATACCCTGAACAGGGGCTGCAGCCTATATCCTTTGAAAGGAGGATACAAGGAAGAGGATAAGACCGAAATCCAGGCCCTTCTGGCCAACAACGAGTTCGCCGCCCTGATGGATTTCCTGAAAAAGAACCAGATAGACCATTTCCTCACCGCCGGTAACGTCAGCGAGGTCTATGGGAAGTGGAATTCTTCGAAGAAGTCCAGGAAGCCCCAGGATATTGAAAACCAGCCGGAGGTGGATCAATAATCTCCGTCGGGGGAGTCGTCTTCGAAATAACTAAGGTTGTCGAGCATCTCATCCATTATGCGGCGGTCCCTCTTGGTAGGACGGCCGGCTCCGCGGTCGCGGCGGACGAAGAAGGTCTCGGCGGGAGCCTTCATTTTGTCCAGTTCCGCCTGAGGAGTGAGGTTCTCGGCAAAGTCCGGCACCAGTTTGGCTCCCAGGCGGTTTTCCACCAATGCCTTGACCCTGTATGTGAACAGGACGGCTCCTTTCCGTATGGTGAGGAGGTCATCCGTCTTTATCATCTTCGACGGCTTGGCAACGGTGCCGTTGACGTGGACTTTGTTGCCCTTGCAGGCCTCCGTGGCATCGTTTCGGGATTTGTACACCCTGATGGCCCACAGATATTTGTCTAATCTTACCTGGTCCATATTTAAAGGGATTATTGATTCTTTACGTAACTGTCGGTTTCGCTGCGGGGGTCGAGATATGCGTCGAGCAGGACCGGGTCCTTTTCCTCTGGCACCAGCTGGAATTCATCCACGTCGTCAGGGATGAGCATCGTCCGGCCCGCATCGAGTTTATATGCCTTCTTCTCATCCCCTTCCCGGACCAGGACGGAGATTTTGCCGGAAATGCAGTGCAGGACGCTGAAGGAATCCCTCTGGGACACCTGCAGGGCTTCTGAAAGGACGATCCTTGAAACGTGCATCTGGGGAACCCTGGCGAGGTCCCCGACAGGAACGGCGACATCCTCGGCCCGGATGTACAGGGACGGGTCCCATTCTCTGAGGTCCACAAGGTCGAAGGCTTCCTCCATTTCTCCGCGGGAATCCTCTCCGGTGAGCCTCAGCGAGAGTTCGGAGGCTTCGCTGATCTCCACGATGGACAGGCCGGGGCCGGCCGCGTACACCGTTCCCGGAGGTATCAGGAAGGCGTCCCCGGGAGAGGGAATGATCTCATTCATAAGGGAAAGGACGTCGTCCATAAGGCATCTTTGGTAGAGTTCGGCCGCTGAGACCTCTTCCCTGAAACCGAGATACACCGATGCTCCCGGTTCTACGGCGCAGACGTACCAGAGGGCCGTCTTTCCGAAGGAATCGTATCTTTGTTCAGCCTCCTCGTCGCCGACATTCACCCTGACGGGGGAGAGGGCGGAAGTGCTTATCGTCTTGACCATAAGGGGGAACTGGGTGCCGTAGAATTCAAAGGGGTTCTCTCCCGATACCCTGTCGAGATAAGTTTCCATCAGATCACCCATCGTGTTCCCTCCGAGCCAGCCTCCTGAGACCGGCGTATCCACGGCTCCGAGGTCGGCCAGGGTGTATCTTTCCCCTTCGTTCCACTTCGAATCCACCGGGACCGTCAGCAAGGGGTATAATTTCCTGTTTTCGTCTTCCATATTTTTCGATATACATACAAATATAACCTATTATTTTGATATATTTGTAAGGATAAAAAACCTTCTCCGAGATGAAACGAGTATTTCTTGCATCCATTGCTGTATTCTTCTGTTTTTCCATTTTTTCCTGCACTTCAGGGAAGGGCGGTAAGGCCACGGTCGGGACCAATCCCGTACCCGTCTGGGGGAGTGAGCCCCTTCCGACGGACACCAGGGTGGTGTCGTATGTCCTTCCGACCAGGATAGTTTGGTCTGAAAGCACGGGAAACGCTAAGATGGAGAAAGAGGAAGTCCTGTTGGAGAACGGGTACGGCCAGGCCGTCCTTTCCGGGGTGGAATATTGCAAGATGTACAACGGAAAGGGTATGAATTCCATACTCCTGGATTTCGGAAAGGAATTGCAGGGAGGACTTCAGATAGTTACGGGACAGTCCCCTTCGAGGACGGTCCGCGTCAGGGTGCGTCTGGGGGAGTCGGTCTCCGAGGCGATGAGCGAGATCGACGGCGAGAGCGGGGCGACAAACGACCACGCGATGAGGGATTTCACCGTGGAACTGCCCTGGCTCGGAGTCGCCGAAGTGGGGAATTCAGGCTTCAGGTTCGCCAGGCTGGACGTTTTGGGCGAGGATACCGAACTCCTTCTCCAGGAGGTGAGGGCCTCGTTCAGGAGAAGGGACATTCCCTATCTAGGCTCCTTCGAATGCAGCGACCCCCGGTTGAACGATATATGGATGACGGGGGCCTACACCGTCCACCTGAACATGCAGCAGTACCTTTGGGACGGGATCAAGAGGGACCGCCTGGTATGGACCGGGGACATCAACCCCGAGGTGCTCACCGTGGCCTCGGTATTCGGGGCAAATGAGGTCGTGAACCGGAGCCTGGACCTTTCCAGGGACTGCTACGGTCCCGATACCTGGATGTGCGGTATATCAAGTTATTCCATCTGGTGGATGATAACCCACTGGCAGTGGTATATGTACACCGGCGACAGGGCCTACCTGGACGCCCAGAAAGATTATACGGTCGCCCTGCTGTACAACCTCCTCAAGAATGTGGATGACGAAGGGTACGAGACACTTCCGGCCCGTTTTCTCGACTGGCCGTCTTCCGATAACCAGGCCGGGATAGATTCCGGCCTCCAGGCCCTGATGGTGATGGGCTTCGACTGCGGATCCTCCCTTTGCGAATCGTGGGGGGAGGAAGACCTCGCCGCCAGATGTTCCGCCGCAGCGGACAGGATGAGGGCCAGGCGCAGGGATTTCAACGCTTCCAAACAGGCAGCCTCGCTGAACGCCATCGCCGGCATGGTCGATTCAAAAGAGGCTGCGGAAGGTACGATACTACCAGGGGGAGCGAAGGGATTCTCCACATTCTATGGATATTATATGCTTGAGGCCCTGGCCCTCTCCGGCAATTACAGGGAGGCTATGGACATAATGTCGGAATACTGGGGAGGAATGCTGGATCTCGGAGCCACGACGTTCTGGGAGGATTTCAACATCGAGTGGATGGACAACGCGGCCCGTATTGACGAACTGGTCCCCGAAGGGAAGGTGGACGTCCACAGGACTTACGGGAATTATTGCTACAAGGGGCTGCGCCACTCATTCTGCCACGGCTGGGCTTCCGGTCCGACGGTCTGGCTGAGCGCCCACGTCCTGGGCGTGAAAGTGATGGAGCCCGGATGCCGGAAAGTGGCGATAGAACCCCATCTGGGCAATCTGGAATGGGCGAAGGGCACTTTCCCTACCCCGTACGGGGTCATCGAGATATCGCACCGGGCTGGTCCTGATGGGAAGGTGGTTTCTGAGATCAAGGCTCCGAAAGGGGTTAA
Source organism: Bacteroidales bacterium (assembly GCA_017427885.1). Lineage (GTDB taxonomy): Bacteria > Bacteroidota > Bacteroidia > Bacteroidales > UBA932 > Cryptobacteroides. The sequence continues at coordinate 22,042 of JAFRRW010000009.1, read as the reverse complement.
GATAGTGAGGTAGCATGACTCCTTTCCTGAAACAGGCCGCCAGGCATTTTTTTACCGTGGACGGGGGAATCTCCCGGACTTGTTTTGTCTTCCCGAACCGGAGGGCGATGGTGTTCTTCCGCAAATACCTCTCCGAGGAAGTAGCGGCCGCAGGACGCCCTCTGGTGTGCCCGGAGATGCTGACCATCAACGACTTCTTCTATGAGGCCGCCGGGGCACGTCCCACCGACAGGGTTACCCTTCTCCTGACCCTCTACGACTGTTACAAGGCCCTCAATCCCCGGGCCGAATCCCTTGACGAGTTCGTTTTCTGGGGCGACGTCCTGCTGAACGACTTCTCCGACGTGGACAGATATCTTGTGGATGCGAAGGGCATTTTCACGAACGTATCGGATTTCAAGGCCATCCAGGATGATTTCTCGTGGATGGAGGACGGGGAGCAGCGGAAGGCCCTGCGCCGGTTCACCGACGTTTTCAGGGGAATGGATGAAGATGATGCGGATTCAGTCAAGGGGCGTTTCCTGTCTGTATGGAATATCCTTTACCCTTTATATCTGAGGTTCAGGGAAACCCTCACCGCCGAAGGCCTTTCCTATGAGGGGATGGTGTACAGGACCCTAGCCGAGAAGGTGGTGTCCTGCTCCGCTGCCGATGTCCTGAAGGGGAGATTCCCGATGTCGGACCGTTTCGTGTTCATCGGCCTCAATGTGCTGAGCGAGTGCGAGAAGACGGTGCTGAAGAAAATGAAGGATGCTTCCCTGGCGGAGTTCTGCTGGGACTATTCTTCGGATATGATAAAGGATCCGGCCAACAAATCCTCCCTTTTCATGGGAGAAAACTTGGCGGCTTTCAAACAGGCGTTCGAGCTGGACCCCGATGGTCTTGGAACACCGGAAATCAATGTCGTGAGCGTCCCTTCCGCAGTCGGCCAGGCCAAGTTCCTGAGCGGATTCATCTCGGAGGACACCGCCGTGGTCCTTCCCGACGAGACGATGCTCACTCCTGTGCTTAACTCCCTTCCGCCGCGCATCCGTGACGTGAACGTCACTATGGGCCATCCGATGTCGTCGAGCGCGTTTTTCGGATTCTTCACGGCTCTGGCTTCCCTTCAGATGCATCTTCGCCTCAAGGGGGACGAGTGGTATTTCCACCATACCCAGGTCTGGAACATCTTCTCCAGCGGCATCCTCCGCCAGGTGGTTGATGACAAGGGTAAGGAATTGATAAAGGGAATTCGCGACGGGCTGAAATACTATGTCCCCGCCGGGGAATTCTCCGGACATCCCCTTCTCAGCCTGATATTCACCCCGGTGGTGACCGATCCCAAGTCCAACGATCCCGGGCAGGTACGCTCCTTCGCGCTATGGTTGAAGAGGGTGGTGTCTTCCGTCGCGCCTCTCCTGGCCAAGGACCCGCCTTTGGAACTGGATTTCGCGAAGGAATGCTACAATACCCTCAACCAACTGTCCGCCAGGGATTTGAATATCCTCCCCGTGACCTTTGTCAGGCTCTGCCTCCAAATCCTTTCATCGGTGTCGGTACCGTATAACGGCGAGCCTCTGAGGGGCCTCCAGATAATGGGCCCCCTGGAGACGAGGGCCCTGGATTTCAAGGAAGTGGCCATTCTTTCCTGCAACGAAGGAGTCTTTCCCCGCCGCAGCGTCAGCGCTTCGTTCATTCCTCCCGAACTCAGGCGCGGTTTCAGCCTTCCGACATACGAGTTCCAGGATTCCGTCTGGGCCTACTATTTCTACCGGCTCATACAGAGGGCAGATAAGGTGTGGCTGGTATATGATTCCCGCACCGAGGGCCTGGTGACAGGAGAAGAAAGCCGTTACATCAAGCAGCTGGAGTACCATTTCCGCATCAGACTGAACAGGTTCGTCTGCAAGGCCCCTTCCGATGCGGCTCCGGTGGAGGATATCGTCAAGACACCGGAGGTGATGGAGAAACTCTCCGCCGTACAGTATTCACCCTCCGCCCTCAACGGCTATCTAACCTGTCCCGCCAAGTTCTACTACTCCACCGTCGAGAGGCTCTGGAAGGAGGACGAAGTGGCCGAAGAACTCGACCAGGGTATGATAGGAACCGTGTTCCACGAAGTTATGCGAATGATATACCACTCCGCCGGGAAAGTGGCGACCGCTGGGTACCTGGAGGGAGTCCTGGAGGACCGCCCCCGGATCCGGGAGATGGTGGACGGAGAGATAAGGAAGCAGCTCCGCTCGTTCGAGGTCTCGGGAAGGGACCTGGTCTATTCGAGGGTAATCGTAGGATATGTCGTCCAGACACTCCGCAGGGATGTCGAACTGATTGGGAACAGGGATTCTGGCGGGATCAGCATAATAGGCCTTGAGAAGAACCTGACAGCGGAATTCGAAGGATATACCCTGAAAGGGAAACTCGACAGGATAGACAGCGTGGTCCCCGGAGAGGTCAGGATAGTTGACTACAAGACCGGGAAGGTAGGGGACAATGATGTTGACATAGATGCCGCCAAGGCCGTAGGCGTGGCCACGAAGGCGTTCGCCTCAGGAACGTCGGAGAGGCCGGCCATTGCCCTGCAGATGGAGATATATGACATCCTTGCCGAGGAGGAAGGGTATCTGAAAGGGGTCCGGGCGGTGAATTCGGTGTATTCTACGGTAAGGCTCTTCACCGATAAGGTAAAGGAGGTGGAGAGATGTAGGGAGTTCTCGGACGAGGTCCGCACACGCCTGAAAGTCCTCCTGGACGAGATTAACGATCCGGACGTTCCCTTTGGCAGGGTTCCCGACACCAGGGTTTGCAAGAACTGCGATTTCAAGGTCATTTGCGGGAGATGAAAGAAAAGGAACTGAAAATACTCAAGGCATCGGCAGGTACAGGCAAGACCTACAATCTGGCCAAGACTTACATATCCCTTCTCCTTGGCAGTGACGATCCCTTCGCCTACAGGCACATACTCGCGGTGACCTTCACCAATGCTGCCACCGACGAGATGAAATCCAGGATACTCAAGGAACTTGACATCCTGGCCAGGACTCCGTCCCTCTCCAAATACCACGACGATTTCTTGCCGGGAATCGTTCCCGACGATGCAACCCTCGGCCGGAAGGCCCTGACGTCACTGAGCAACATACTTCACGACTACGGTGCGTTCAGCGTCTCCACGATAGACAGGTTCTTCCAGCAGACGCTCAGGGCGTTCGCCCGCGAGATAGGCCGTTTCAACGCCTATCAGGTGGAACTGGACCGTGATTCCCTCATCGAGGAGGCCGTGGACAGGGTATTGGACGAGATCGGTCCCGAAGATGCCGAAATAATCGGATGGCTCGGAGACAATGTCACCGAGAGCCTCGAAAAAGGGGAGAACTATAATTTGGTGAAGAGGCTGACCGGAGTCGCCAAGAGGATTCTGTCGGCTGAATACAAGGCTGTGGCAGAGACCTGCGGAATCGACACTGATTCAGTCTATTCCAAGGAGAACCTTACCAGGGTTAAGAAACTGCTCCGCTCGGTGAGGGCCTCTTTTGAAAAGAAGGTGAAGGAGAGGGCCGCCGCGGTCCTGGATGCTTTCGCGGATTGCGGGATAAGCGTATGGGAGACAAGCAATGCAGCAAAGTTTTTTGGTAAGATCGAGACCTATGCCAATCCTTCCAAACCGGGAGCGATAGTACCTCCGACTGCATCTTTCACTGACATAGCCGCCGATTATTCTAAATGGTTCAAGGCTGCCGACAAGGCCCGGATGGTCTCTCTGGAGAGTGATTTGAAACCACCGGTGGATGCATTCTTCTCCCTTTTCGGCAAGGAATTCCGGGAATGGAAGTCGGCAGGTCTGCTACTCGCGCACCTTGGGGAACTCGGGATGGCGGAGAATATGAGGAAGGGATTCGACGCCCTGACCATAGAGAAAAACGTGCTTAGCCTGGAGGATTCCGACGAACTTCTGAAGAAGATTATCGGCGGGGCCGACGCCCCGTTCGTATATGAAAAAACCGGAGTCAGATACGACCATTTCCTGCTCGACGAGTTCCAGGACACTTCATTGGTCCAGATGGAGAATTTCGCGCCCCTGCTTCGCAACAGTATCGCCGGAGGCAATTCCAACCTCATCGTCGGGGACGTCAAGCAAAGCATCTACCGGTGGAGAGGTGCGGACTGGCGGCTGATGCAGTCCGGACTGCCGGTCCTTTTCGGGGAAGGAAACATCACCACACGCACCCTTCGCGGGAATTACAGGAGCCTGTCCGAACTTGTCGACTTCTTCAACGGCTTCTTCGGCTATGCTTCGTCCTGTCTCTCAGAAAAAGATACCTGCGGGTACAATGAGGATATCGACATAAAGAAGATATACGGGATGGATCCGGACGTTCCGGAAGGGGAGAGCCAGAGGGTGGAGTTGAGGCTGTCAGATCCCGCTCCCGGAAGCGTGGAAGCCGTTTTCTGTGAAAAGGAAGGGGAGTTCGACGTCATCCTTCAGACAATAAGGCGGCTGGTGGAAGAGAATCACGCCCTGTATGGCGACATCACCGTGCTGGTACGTACGAACACCCAGGGTTCCGCAGTCGCAGATTTCCTTACCTCCAACGGGATTTCAGTCATATCCAACGACTCCCTCCATCTCAAGTCGTCTTCCGTTGTGAGGAAAGCCGTGGCCCTTATCTCCCTGATGGAAAATCCCGAAAGCCGAATAAGGGGCTGGGATGCCAGGAACCTGGATCCGGAGGGGATAGACGAGGAGTGGCACTCCCTTCTCGAACTCTGCGAGGTCATCCTCAGGACGGTCAGGGATTCCGATCCGGATGCTTTCGAATCCCAGGCCCGATACGTCCAGTCTTTCGTGGACGTGGTTAAGGATTACGCCTCTTCGGAAGGCAACGAGCCCGGACCTTTCCTCGAATGGTGGGACGGGAAGGACCCCCTGCTCAGTTCACCTGAAGACCCCCGTTCCGTAAGGATCATGACTATCCATAAATCCAAGGGGCTTGAATTCCCCCACGTAATCGTCCCCTTCCTGGAGAGCCAGACCTTCTCCGATTCCAGGGACGGCGCCTGGTGCTGTCCGGATCTTTCCGGGACTTCCCTGGAAGAGGTGGGCAGGATGGCGTTCGACGTCAGCCTGAACGACAAGGCTTGTTCGGGTACCTGTTTCGAAAAAGACTGGAAAAGGAACGTCAAGATGCAGTTCATAGACAGCCTGAACGTGGCCTATGTGGCGATTACCCGCGCCAAGTACGGCCTTACACTGATTTCATCCGACAACCCCAAAACGAACACCTATGCCGCCCTTCTCAGGAACTGGGTGGAAAGGGAAGAGTCAGGTTTTGCGATGTCGGAAGAAGAGGATGGGACGGTGCGTTACTTCAAGGGAGAACCGTACGATTTCTCATCCATGAAAAGGGACTCCGCGGGTGTGGAGGTCGTCAGTGTGGGGTATCCGGGCTGGAGTATCAACCCCGTAGACGAACAGGGCTGCAAGTGCCAGAGGCTCATGCTCAAGGCCGATGCGGGTGATTTCTTTTCAGAAGACGGTAGCACCGGACCGGAGGCATCCGCACGCATCAAGGGAATAATCCTCCACGACATCATGTCCAGGGTTAAGTCCGCGGATGACCTGGAAGGAGCCGTCGAATATGCCCTCAGGTCCGGTTCTATAGATGCGGCTCAGGCCGGTGAGGCAAGGGAGATCCTTTCCTCTGCGATCAGTGAGGTGGAGGACAGGGGCTGGCTCCCTCCCGACGGGGAAGGGGTTTACAACGAGGTGCCCGTTTTCGGCGCCGACGGGTCCGTGCACCGTCCCGACAGGGTGGTGGCCACCGGTGGTAAAGTGGTCGTAATCGACTATAAGATAAGGGAAAACGACGATGTGACCAGGAGATACAAGGCCCAGGTGGCCCGTTATGTTTCCCTCTACAAGGCCCTCGGTTACACCGATGTGGAAGGCTGGCTCTGGTATCTCCAGGACAGGGAAACGGCAAGGGTGGTATAAAAGCATTTTTTTTATTATATTTGTTGATTGGATATCTTTCGTTTTTCTATGGAACCGTTTGAAGACACGATAAAACTCTATTACAACACGGAGAGGGAGAAGATGGCGATGCCGGAATACGGTCGCAACGTCTTGAGGATGGTTGAAATAATGAAGGCGGAACCCGACCGTGCCGTCCGTTCGACGATGGCGAGGGCCATAGTCGGGGTTATGGAAACCCTCAACCCTTCCGTCCGCCAGCAGGACAACTACAGCCACAAGCTCTGGGACCATCTCTACATCATCGCGGGGTACGACCTTGACATCGATTCCCCCTATCCCGCTCCGGTGAAGGAGGACAGGGAGTCCAAGCCGATGACCATTCCCCTGAAGAAAAAGCCCGTCAAGGCCACCCACTACGGCAGGAACATTGAGAGTATTATCGACTTGATAGCCCTCGAGCCGGAAGGGGAGACGAGGACCTCGATGATCAGGGCCCTGGCCACCTATATGCGGCAGCAGTATCTTATCTGGAACAAGGACAGCGTGGCTGACGAGACCATCTTCTCGGACATAGAGAAACTTTCAGATTACCGGATAAAGGTCCCCGAGGGGCTCACTCTCTCGAAGATCTCCTCCGACATGTCATACTCGCGTCCAGGTCTCAACCTCAATATGGGCAGGGGCCACGGCCAGCAGAAGAAAAACAGGAAAAACAGGAATAAGCAATAAGGAAACGTCTCAATGTTTGGTTTTTGGAAAAATCTGGATGACAGGGACAAGGCCATGGCCAGGATACTGGCCGGCCTGGTGGTGGCGATATTCGCGATATTCACCCTGATCTCCAATGTATCCTATCTTTTTACCTGGAAGGCCGACCAGAGCCTGGTGATGTCTCCCGATTCCACCGCCGTTTCCACGGAGGCTGCGAACATGGGCAGCGGCCTCGGGTTCAGGTGGGCGCGTTTCCTTACCGGTAAATGTTTCGGACTCGGCAGTTTCGCGCTTGTAATCATACTTGCCGCCATTGCCATCAGGCTCCTTGCCCATAAATGGAACCGCTCTCTAGTGCGTACGATCCTGGTTTCAGTCACCGGGGCAATGATAGCTTCCCTCCTGCTTTCCTATTTCGGCAGGATATTCTCCGCCGACACGGTGTTCGGCGGCGGCCTTGGCGGGGAATGCGGTTCCACCCTCGTTTCCTGGTGCGAGAACCTCTTCGGAAGGATCGTCACCGGACTTATACTGGCCCTACTTACAGCTCTTTGGCTATATTTCATCAGCGACCGTTTCGCCCTATGGATGACCGGCCTTTCGGGTTCCGTTGAAGAAGGGGATGAACGGGAGGAGAGGAAGACCGCCAGAACGGTTCCTCCCGTGCCTGCTCCCGTCTCTTCGCCCGTTTTTGAAAAGAAGAAGCCCGAAATAAAGGTTCCTGCCAAGGAGCCGGTGCCTCCCGTCTCTGACACGAAGGAAGGAGGGCAGGCTGAGGGCAATGCCGGTAAAGAGGGTGATTTCGAAGTGATTACCGACGATATCCTTGATGCCGAGGTTACGAAGGACCTTCCTCCGTTTGACAACAGGACCGACCCTGAACTTGGCCTCCAGAACTACAAGGCTCCTTCTCTCGACATCCTGGGAGACTATGCGGGTTCGCACCAGGAGGTGCCGATGGAGGAGCTTACCAGGAACAACAACAAGATCAGGGCTACCCTGGCGAACTATAAGATACAGGTTAACGATGTCAAGGCCGTCGTAGGCCCGACTGTCACCCTCTACAAGGTGTATCCTGCTCCCGGCGTTAAGATATCCGCTATAAAGAATCTTCACGAGGACATAGCGATGTCTCTGAAAGCCAAAGGAGTGAGGGTCGTGACCCTGCCCGATTCGGTTGGAATCGAGGTCGCTAACGACACTCCCTCGATCGTCCCCCTGAAAGCTCTTTTCAACGACGATTCCTACAGGGAGAGCACAGCCGAACTCCCCGTGGCGATAGGTTACACGATTACCCACAAGGTGAAGGTCTTCGACCTCGCCGACGCTCCCCACCTCCTTGTGGCCGGCGCCACCAAGCAGGGCAAGTCGGTGGGCCTGAACGTGTTGATAGCATCCCTCCTCTACAGCAAGCACCCTTCCGAACTGAAGTTCGTCTTCATCGATCCGAAGAAGGTCGAATTCTCCGTTTACGGACGCCTGCTCCACCACTACCTGGCCGTGCTTCCCGATTCCGCCAACGCCGACGAGGAGCAGTCCAACGCCATAGTGAAGGATTCCAAGAGGGCCGACGCCGTCCTTCGCTCCCTCTGCGTGGAAATGGACGAGAGGTACAATCTCTTGGAGAAAGGCCTCGTCAACAACATCAAGGCATACAATGCTAAATTCAAGGACAGGAAACTCCTTCCCACGCACGGCCACAGGTTCCTGCCATACATCGTCGTGGTGGTGGACGAGTTCGCCGACCTCACGATGTCGGCCGGATCGGCAGGGGATGACCGCAAGCTCGCCCGCAACATCAACACCTCCATCGTCCGTCTCGCCCAGAAGGGACGTGCCGCCGGAATACACGTCGTTATCGCAACGCAGAGGCCGTCCGTCGATGTCATAACGGGCCTTATCAAGACCAATTTCCCTACCCGTATAGCCTTCAAGGTGGCCACCCGCGTGGATTCCTCCACCATCCTGGATTCTCCGGGGGCAGAGAAACTTATCGGAAAGGGAGATATGCTGTTCTTCACCGGAGTGGATATGGAGAGGGTCCAGTGCGCCTTCATCAGTTCTGAGGAGAGCGACGAAATAACCCGTTTCATCGGTGAACAGACCGGTTATAAGAAGAGTTACAACACTCCCTATTACCTCCCTGACGTCTCCGCCGAGGCGGAAGGTGAAGGCGGGGGAATGATAGATATGAAGAATCTCGACGAGAGGTTCGAGGAGGCTGCGAGGCTTGTCGTCCAGACGCAGAGGGGTTCTACTTCGGATCTCCAGAGGAAACTCGGAATGGGCTATGCGAAGGCAGGAAGGGTCATGGACCAACTTGAGGCCGCCGGGATTGTGGGCAAGCAGGAAGGTTCGAAACCCCGCCAGGTCCTCGTGGAGGATTTCAACGAACTTGAGCAGAAACTGAACGCATTCATGAACCAATGACTTCAATTCAAAGACACCACATAATATGAGACTCACATTATTGACGAAAGTCGCGGCAGGTATGCTTGCCGCATTGCTGCTGGCGGTTTCCGCCTCTGCGTCCCCTGCTGTCAGGAAACAGAAGAAGGATCCCGCCAAGCAGGACACCATCCACGTCATAGGTCATGCCCATATGGACATGAACTGGCTTTGGCCCCTTGCGGAAACCAGGAAGATGTCGGTTGACAATCTCCGCCAGGCGGTAGCCTTTATGAAGGAATTCCCTGACTATACGATGCTTATGAGCCAGGCTGCCAATGTCAGGTTCACGGAGGAGCAGGATCCCGCACTTTTTGAGGAGGTAAAGAAGTTTGTCGACGAAGGCAGGCTGGAACTTGTTGGAGGAATGTGGGTGGAAAGCGACCAGAACATGCCTTCCGGCGAAGCACTTGCCCGTTCTTTCCTCCTGGGACAGAGGTATTTCCTCTCCCGGTTCGGAAGGATGTCCAAGGTGGGCTGGCTGCCGGATGACTTCGGTCACCATTCCCAGCTCCCGCAGATGCTAAACCTTTCCGGAATGGACTATTATTTCTTTATGAGGACTTCTCCCAATCCCGGTTCGCAGTGGTGGATCGGTGCCGACGGTTCCCGCGTGCTCTGCTACAATAACAACAATTACAACGGAGCCGTCAACGAGCAGATGAGGGAGAAACTCGTGAATTTCCCCGGAGGAAAGGGCAGGATACTGAGCCCTACCGGAGTCGGAGACCACGGCGGCGGTCCTTCCAGGCAGAACATCCTCGACATCCACGCCCTTGACGCCAAGCCGGGCTACCCCGCGGTAAAGTTTACCACCGCCGAAGAGTTCTACAGGGCGATGGAGAAGGAGATGGACATCGCAGGACGTCCCACCCACGAAGGTGAGATGGGATTCATATTCGAAGGATGCTACACCAACGTGGCTGAAGTGAAGCAGTACAACCGCTGGTGCGAGAATTCCCTTTATGAGAACGAGTGGTTCAATTCACTCGACTGGATGAGGGGATGGAGATATCCTTCCAGGGCCATTGCGGATATCTGGGAGAGCGTGGTGTTCAACCAGTTCCACGACATCATCCCCGGTTCGGCCATTTTCGAGTCCAACAGGGAGTCGGTCGGCCGTTACATCGAGGCTTACAGGAAGTCCAACGAACTTAGGGACAACGCGTTGCTTGACTATGCCGGAGACATTCCCTTCGAGAAGGGAATTGGCCAGCCCATAGTGGCGTTCAATGTCCAGCCTTTCGGAGGAAAGGCCATCGTGGAGGCAGAGATATTCTCTTACGACCAGCCTTGGAACTCGAAGCTTTCCCGCTGGGGCAATTATTATGCATACAATAATGTAGGGCGCGTGGATGAATCCAAGCCCACTACGGTATATGTCCGCGATGCCTCTGGCCGCGAGTATCCCGCCCAGGTGATCGGCGGCAAGTCCTTCCCTCCGGGATGGCGTTCCACCGTCCAGTTCGTGGTCGACGACATGCCCGCCGGCGGTTACCGCACCTTCTATGTGGATGTGGAGAAAACGGGAGTGGACAACAGTGAGATTCCTTATTCCGGCAATACGTTCGAGACCGACTTCTACAGGATCCGCATCAATCCTTCCACCGGTAACATCGTATCCCTCATCGACAAGAAGGACGGAAGGGAGTATGTCAAGGCAGGAGAGGAACTCAATACCTACAGGATGTACCTGGAGCGCAAGGACGGCAGCATGAAGTCCTGGCTCATCAACACGGCCGACAAGGTGGAGGACGTCACCGATATGTCCGGAAAGGTGGAAGTGACCAACGGTCCGGTGAGGGCCTGCGTAAAGTCCGAGAGAACCTGGGGCAGGTCCAGGATCGTCACCCGCACGTATATCTACCGTTCATATCCCAGGATCGACTACGACGTGGACGTCCACTGGCTCGAAACCGCTTCCGACACCACCCTGTCCCCGCTCCTGAGGGCAGTCTTCCCTATAACTATGGGTACGGGGGCTGATACCAAGTTCATGAACGGAGTGCCTTTCAACGTGGTCGAGCGTCCTCACGACGGCTACTGGAAGGGATCCACCTATACCCCTGAGCAGCTGAACCCCGAGGATCCCGACAAGGTCGAGCGCAGGTTCGGCCAGGAGGTCCCCGTCCACCGTTTCGGCGACGTTAACGACGCCCGCGGAGGATTCGCCCTTATGGCGAGGACCAAGTACGGCTATACCTATGACAAGGGAGAACTCAGGCTCACCCTCCTCAGGGCGGGCGGAAATCCTGATTTATATCCCAACCTCGGTCTCTTCAACATCCAGTACGCCATCTGCCCCCACACCGGGGACTGGACCGGCGGTCTTATGCAGGAGGCTGAGCGCTACACCCTGCCTGTCAGGGCTTCCGAACCCAGGTCGACCTCGCTTGAGAACCCTGACGCCGACCTTCCCACCGAGGCTTCCCTCGTGTCCCTCGACAAGTCCAACGTGCTGCTCACCAGCATGAAGAAGGGTGAGGACGGGGAATTCCTCGTGGTTCGTCTCTGCGAGATGGAGGGCAAGGACACCGAGGTCACCCTCAACCTTCCCGTTCAGGTCCTTTCGGTTGACAGGCTCGACCTTCTCGAGTTCCTCCTCGAAGACGCCGAACCGGCAGAGGTGGTCTCGAAGGGCGTTAAGGTGAAGATGAAACCCCACGAGATCGTCACGCTTGCAATAGACGTAGAGTAATGGATTACAGGAAACTTCTGGAATATGTGGGCGACCTCGGACAGGTGTTCGGGGTCCGTCCTGGTACCCTCACCGAGGGACTTGCCAGAGGTATGAGGACCCTTGACGTGGAGAACGGGTCCGGACTCAGTTTCACCGTGCTTCCCGACAGATGCCTGGACTTGGCGAAAATCAGTTTCAAGGGTGTCAACTGCGGCTATTTCAGCAAGACCGGGTTGGTCGCCCCGACATATAATGCCAAGGGAGACAATTTCTTCCGTGTTTTTACCGCTGGAGCACTTACCACCTGCGGCCTTCGCAACGTGGGAAACCCGAGCGAGGAGGGAGGGGAGAGTTTCGGAATCCACGGCCGTGTCGGGAGCCTTCCAGCCGAGAACGTGAGCGCCGGGGTCGAGATCGAGGACGGAGTACCCGTCGTGAAGATCAAGGGCACTGTCAGGGAAGCGGCGTTTTTCGGTGAGAATCTGAGGCTTACACGTACCATAACCTGCAGGATGGGAGAAAATAGGATACATATGTCCAACGAGGTGGAGAACCTCGGTTTCCGTGACGAAATCCTGATGATCCTGATGCACTGCAACGTGGGCTGGCCCCTGCTCGACCCCGGAACGAGGTTCCTCGCCCCTTCTTTGAAGGTGGAGCCCCGCGATCCGGAGGCCGCGAAGGGAGTGTATTCCTGGTCCGATATGCAGGAACCCACCCCAAGATATGCGGAGCAGGTTTTCTATCACGACCTCGCTACGGACGGCGAAGGCAACACTACCGTAGCCTATGTGAACCGGAAGGCCGGCATAGGAGAGGCGATTACCTTCAACCGCAGCCAGTTCCCAGTATTCACCCAGTGGAAACAGATGGGACAGGGCGAGTACGTCGCCGCGATGGAACCCGGAAACTGTTTCGTAGGAGGCCGCAAGGATCCCAGGAACGCAGGCCGCCTCACCGTTCTCCGTCCGATGGAAAAACGGTCCTTTGACCTGACCTTCTCCCTATATTCGGGAGACGGGGAACTCGATGAACTTGAAGAAATGATCAATAAACTCATAAAACAATGATTACACGCAGAGATTTTCTTAGAGGCATGGCCGCTGCATCGGCCGGCCTGGCGCTTTCTCCCGCGGACTTCGTTGCGGCTGCCGCCGAAAGGAAGGCACCCAAGAGCAAGGACAAGGTGAAGATCGCCTACATAGGCATCGGAAACCGCGGAGACCAGATCATACACGCGTTTGCCGATACCGGCATGGTGGAAGTCGTGGCCCTTTGCGACGTGGATCTCGACGGACCTCAGTGCGAGGCCGTCCTCAAGATGTATCCCAAGGCCAAGAGGTTCAGGGATTTCCGTGAAATGTTCGACAAGTGCGGAAACGAGTTCGAGGCCGTGGCCGCCGCAGTTCCCGACTTCGCCCATTTCGCCATCGTGATGCTCTGCCTCGACCAGGGCAAGCATATCTATGTGGAGAAACCCCTTTGCCGTACCTTCAACGAGGCGGAACTCATAATGGACTCCGCCCGCAGGCACCCCAACGTGGTCACCCAGATGGGCAACCAGGGACACTCGGAGGAGAATTATTATCAGTTCAAGGCCTGGAAGGAAGCCGGATTCATCAAGGACATCACCGACGTCACCGTCCATATGAACGATTCTCGTCGCTGGCACAATTTCGACTCCAAGATGATCAAGCCGTTCCCTGCCCAGCCTCTTCCCAAGAACATGGACTGGGACACCTGGCTCGGTCCCATCGCCTGGCACGATTACAACGACGCCTACCATCAGGGTAACTGGCGCTGCTGGTACGATATGGGTATGGGTGCCCTTGGAGACTGGGGAGCGCATCTCTTCGACACCGTCCACGAGTTCCTCGAACTGGGACTGCCGTACGAGATCAACCTGAAGTACGCCAACGGTCACAACGATTTCTTCTACCCTTATTCTTCGACCATCCTATTCCGCTTCCCCCAGAGGAACGGTATGCCGCCCCTCGACCTGACCTGGTACGACGGCCTCGACAACTTGCCTCCTCTTCCCGAGCATTACTGGGATGCCGCAGGAGCCGCGGCGGACATACCGGCTTCCGGCCAGAACGACGGTCCACAGAGCAAGCTGAAACCTGGCAGGATCCTCTATTCCAGGGATGGTGTTGTCTTCAAGGGAGCGTCCCACGGCACCACCCTGTCCATCGTCCCGAACGAGGCTGGCCTGGAAGCGATGAAACATGCCCCCGAAGTGCCCGAACCCACCTCGAACCACTTCGAGAACTTCCTCCTCGCCATCCAGGGCCTGGAGAAGACACATTCTCCTTTCGAGGTGAGTGGAGTCCTGGCCCAGGTGTTCTGCCTCGGCGTCATCGCCCAGAGGCTGAATGCCGACCTGTACTTCGACCCGAGGACGAAGAGGTTCACCAACAACGAGTTCGCAAACGCGATGCTCACCGGTATTCCTCCCCGCAAGGGCTGGGAACAGTTCTACAAGATGTAGGACAACGGTCGCCGAAGAGGCGGTTGAACGGACAATACGCACAATCCTGCGCTTCACGAGCCGGGTTGTGCGTATTTCTGATTATATTTGTATTGACTAATAACCTGACATAATGAATCGTATTTCCATTTCTTTTTCAGTTGTCATTTCCATTGTCTTATTCGCCCTGTCGGGCTGCTCCGGAACCGGGAACTATCCCGACGGGGAGAGCCGCTACCAGCCTTTCGCGCCTGACGGAATCCCTTTCAAGGTCGCTTCCGATGCGTGGTCGGTGGACAAACGGGGCAATCACCGGGCCGTAGTCACCGTCAGTGACGCCTCCGCCGGCGGAGTCGTTGCAGAACTTCCCTGGAGGCGTCCCGACCTCAGGATCGAAAAGAAGGTCATCGTGACCGATTCGGAAGACAATGAGATCAAGGACGTCATCGTGACGGCCCTTACGCCGGAAAGGGGAGAGGTCGTCTTCAGGCCGGCAGCCGGGGAAGGCAGGTATTACATCTATTACCTCCCGTACGACCGCAGATTCCACTACGGCAGTTTTCGGTTCAATCCACCCCAGAGTGACTATTATAAGCCGGTTTACGATGCCGACAGGGCCTGGTTAGGGGAGATGTCGGGTAAGAAAGGACAGCTCCCGAAGGCCGCGGTGGATTGTTTTGAAAGTGTTTCCAGGTATGATTTCTGGAGCCCTATGGGGCTGATTGCCACAGATGAGGAGATTGCCGCCGTAAAGTCGGAGGCAGGAAAGGATATGGTCATATTCCCTGAGGACAGGGCTTTCCCCATCCAGCCGCTGAAGAGGCTTCCTGCGAAATGGGTGAAGGCTCCCGAACCGGTATTCCACGGCCTGGCGATGCGAAACGAATATTATACCTGGCAGCTGGGAGTATGGGCGGCTGGAAAGGACCTCAAGAATGTCAGGGTCGGGTTCTCCGAATTCAGGAACGGCAAGGCCGTGATCGGCACCGATTCAATGACCTGCTTCAACCAGGAGGGCACGAACTGGGACGATACGCCCCTGGAATTCACAGTCGACGTGCCTGAAGGCCGCGTCCAGGCCCTGTGGTGCGGGGTGCAGGTTCCGGAAGATGCCAGGCCGGGAACGTACAGGGGGACGGCGACCGTTACCGCCGACGGAGAGGAACCGCAGGTCATCCAGATGAACATCAAGGTCTTGCGCAGGACACTCGCTGACAGTGGCGATTCCGAGACCTGGCGTCATTCCAGGCTCCGCTGGCTGAATTCCACCCTGGCCCAGGACGACGAACCCGTCGCGCCCTTCAAGGAGATGAATGTCGAGGGGAACGTCATCGAGGCGACGGGAAAGAAGGTCGCGCTTGGTGCCAACGGTATGGTCAGCCAGGTGACTGTGAACGGGAAGGACGTCTTCCAGAGTCCCCAGCAGATTCTGGTATCGACGCCGAAGGGGGATGTCGTTTTCAAGGACGGAGACCTGCAGATCGAGAAAAAGGCCGCCGGTCTGGTGACCTGGACTTCAACTGCGGAGCATGCCGGCATCCGCTTCGACCTCAAGGGAAATATGGAATTCGACGGCTTCATACATTTCGACATCAACGTTTCCTCGGAAGAGGGCGTCGAGGCTAAGGATATCCGGCTTGTCTCGGTTTATACCCCTTATTCCTCTGAGTATTTCATGGGTGTCGGCCACAACGGAGGGTTCACCCCGGTGCGCCATACCTTCAAATGGGACGGTCCCTACGACAGTTACTGGATAGGAGGGGTGGAGGCCGGCCTCCATACGGAATTCAGGGGAAGCACCTACCACGGACCCCTTATCAACGAATACAGGCCCGCTCCGCCCAAGGTATGGGGTAACGGCGGCCTTGGAACCGTGACCGTAAATGCCGTCAAGGGAAAGAGCGCGACCGTGACCGCATCAACCGGCAGAATTGCCGTCGGCAGTGACCCTTTGAACTGCGAATTCAACCTCCTGGTCACCCCTGTCAAAGAACTCAATCCCGCTAAGCACTTCTCCGAGAGGTATTTCCATGATTCTCCCGTCAATTTCGACAAGGCTGCCGGTGACGGGGCGAACGTGTGCAACATCCACCACGCCGGGAAGTTGAATCCGTTCATCAATTATCCGTATATCGTCAGGGATTCACTGATCGACTATATCAAGTATCATCACAGAAAAGGCAGGAAGGTCAAATTGTATTATACAGTGCGGGAACTGAGTACCCATTGCGAGGAGGTTTTTGCATTCCACAGCCTCAATCACGAGATTTTCATCACCGGCCCGGGATACGGCCTGCCCTGGGAATGCGAGCACCTGGTCGACGATTACAGCCCGGCCTGGTACACCCCTCTCTGGGATGACATCATGGACGCTTCCCTCGTGATGACTCCCAACTCGCGGTACTTGAATTACTTCGTCGAAGGCCTGCGCTGGATGGTGGAGAACTATGACCTGGACGGCACATATATGGACGACGTTTCCTTCGACAGGCTGACCATAAAGCGTCTGCGCAAGGTTCTGGAGAGATATCACGACGGCGCCCTCATCGACCTGCATTCCCACAGGGGTTATTCCCAGGGGCCGGCCAACCAGTATACCAGCTTCTTCCCTTATGTGGACCGCCTGTGGTTCGGCGAAGATTTCCATTATGACGATATGACTGCCGACCAGTGGCTGGTGACCTTCTCCGGCATCCCGTTCGGTGTTATGTCCGAGATGCTTGAAGGCGGAGGCAACCGCTTCCTTGGAATGGTTTACGGGACTACGGCCAGACACGAATCTGACGAGAGGGGAGAGGAGACCTCCCCGGTTCCGGTGTGGAAACTGTGGGATGAATTCGGGATAAAGGATGCAAGGATGGTCGGATATTGGGATACGGAATGCCCCGTACGTACGTCCGACCCGGATGTGAAGGCAACTGCATACATCAAGGACGGCTCCACCCTGGTGTCGATTGGAAACTTCTCTGACAGAGATAAGAACGTCAGGCTATCCATCGATTTCAAGGCATTGGGCCTGGATCCGGCCTTCGCGAAGATCATTGCGCCTTCGGTGAAGAATTTCCAAGAAGAGAGGGCCTTCAAACCCGGTGAGATCATTCCGGTGAAGGCCAAGCAGGGCTGGCTGCTGCTGATATCGAAATAGGTGACGGTTTCCCGGGTTTTTTCATTGTTTTTCCGTAGGAAAGGAGTAAATTTGTAAGATTAAATAACTGGAATCTATGCCTCAGGTTGTAATTATGCCCAAGCAGGGGCAGAGCGTTGAAAGCTGCATCATTACCGAACTTAAAAAGAAGGTTGGCGACAAGGTCGCCGTAGGTGACGTCCTGTTCAGCTATGAGACCGACAAGGCCTCTTTCGACGAGGAATCGCAGGTCGAGGGAACCGTTCTCGCCATATTCTTTAATGAGAACGACGAGGTCCCCGTCCTTACGAATGTGATGGTTATAGGCAATCCCGGCGAGTCCTTCGCAGAATTCGCACCCGCAGCGGGAGGCGGCCCGGCTAAAGCCCCCGAGGCTTCAGGGACGGAGTCGGTCGAAAAGGAGGAGACAGTAGAAGAGGTCCCCGTCCGCGGAGAGGTCATTGAAGGTGCTCCCGTTTCCCCCAGGGCCCGCAAGCTGGCGGCAAAGAAGGGCGTCGATACCGCCCGGGTCGCCGGTTCCGGTCCTCACGGAAGGATCATTGAAAGGGACATAGTCGCCGCCCAGGGCTCTCCTCTGTCCGGACTTGCCAAGGCGATGATGGCATCGGGCGTACTTGAGGCCCCCGCCAGGGGTTCCGGCATCGGTGGAATGGTGAAGGCCGGGGACCTGAAGGTCTGGAAACCTTCCCATACCGAGAACCTTCCCGGAGAAGGTGTGGATTTCACCGTCAAGAAACTTCCCCATATCAGGCAGATCATCGCCAAGGCGATGTACAATTCCCTCCAGAATTCCGCCCAGCTCACCCATATGCTAGGAGCAGACGCCCGTAAGGTCCAGGCCCTCCGCAAGAAAGCCAAGAAGGCCTATTCGGAAGGCGCCCTCGATGCGAACATAACCATCAACGACTTCGTCTGCTACGCCGTCATCAAGGCCCTGCTGAAGTTCCCCGAGGTCAATTCCCACTGCCTGGGCGATTCGATGAGGCTTTTCAACGTGGTGAACCTGGGCTGCGCCGTTGATACGGAAAGGGGACTGATGGTCCCTGCCATCAAGCACGCGGATTCTCTCGGGATAGTGGAGCTGAGCAAGGCCCTGAAGTCTCTTGCGGACGATTGCAAGAAGGGTTCGGTGAATCCCGACCTCATCGCCACCGAGGCGGCGTCGTTCACGGTCTCCAACCTCGGAGGATATGGCGTCGAATGGTTCACACCCGTCCTCAACCTGCCCCAGACGGGCATCCTGGGCGTCGGTACGATAGTCCCGCGTCCCGTCGACCTCGGAGGCGGGAACTATGAGATTGTCCCTTATATGGGCCTTTCACTCACATATGACCACCGTTCCATCGACGGCGGAATGGCCACCCGCTTCCTGAAGGAAGTCGCCGACCAGATCGGGAATCTTGATGTTGATTTTTAGTTATATGTAAGGGATGACCTGTAAATCCTTCAGTGACTGTGCCACCCTCGGCACCATAAGAGGGAGGGGCCCTTTAGGGAGGGGCCGCGAAGCGGCGTCATCTGAAGGATTACAGGTCATCCCTTAAAGAACAATTTTTATAATGGCAATTTACGATTTAGCTGTCATCGGCGGCGGTCCTGCCGGATACATGGCTGCCGAGCACGCAGGAAAAGAGGGTCTCAGCGTAGTCCTGTTCGAGAAAAGGTCACTTGGAGGCGTCTGCCTCAACGAGGGCTGCATTCCCACGAAAACGCTTCTTTACAGCGCCAAGATCTATAATTACGGGAAGACCGGAGACCATTACGGCGTCTACTGCGACAATCCTTCAATCAAGTACGACGAGATTGTCGCCCGCAAGAACAAGGTGGTAAAGAAACTCGTCGCCGGCGTCGGCTTCGCGATGAAATCCTCCAAGGTGACCGTGGTCCCTGCCGAGGCCTTCATCGAAGGCCGTGGGGCCGACGGCATCGAAGTCAGCGCGGCGGGAGAGAAGTATGTTGCCCGCAACCTGATCATCGCCACCGGTTCAGAGGCCCTTGTCCCTCCGTTCCCCGGACTGAAGGAAGCCGGAGACGTGATAGTTACCAACCGTGAGATCCTTTCCCTGACCGAACAGCCCAAGGAACTCGTCGTCATCGGCGGAGGTGTCATCGGCAGCGAATTTGCCGCATTCTACAACACCATCGGCACCAAAGTCACCGTCATAGAGATGATGCCTAAGATTCTCGGACCGCTCGACGACGAGATCAGTTCCGCCCTGCAGAAGATCTACACCAAGAGGGGAGTGGACTTCCGTCTCGGATGCAAGGTGACTGCCATAGAGGGCAACAGCGTCGTCTATGAGGACAAGGAAGGAAAGGTGCAGAAGGTCGCCGGAGACAAGATACTGGTTTCCATCGGAAGGCGTTCGAACATAAAGGGCATCGGGCTCGAGAATCTCGGCGTAGAGGCCGAGAGGGGCATTAAGGCCGATGACAGGATGAGGACCAACATCCCGGGAATCTATGTGGCCGGAGACTGCGTCGGAGGAACTCCGATGCTCGCCCACGTGGCCTACCGCGAGGGCGTCGTGGCCGTCAACAACATCCTCGGCCGCGAGGACCATATGCGTTACGACGCCGTCCCGAGCGTGGTGTACACCAATCCCGAGGTGGCCGGAGTCGGTCTTACCGAAGAGCAGGCCAAGGCTTCGGGCAGGGATTATGAGGTTATCAAGCTTCCGATGACCTTCGCCGGCCGTTATGTCGCCGAGAACGAGGGCACCGACCCCAGCATCTGCAAGTTCATTGTCGGTAAGAAATACCACGAGGTCCTCGGAGTCCATATGCTCGGCAATCCCGCTTCCGAGATGATCTTCGGCGCCTGCATGGCCATCGAGTCCGAGATGACGCTTGAGCAGCTTCAGGAAATCATATTCCCCCATCCTACGGTATCAGAAATAATGAGGGAAGCCGCATTCCAGGTAAAATAAGATAAAAACATACAGTCATGCCAAAGTCAATTTACGTCGATCCCAAGAAAACCCTGTATCCCGAGGAACACGAGATAAAGATCGCTCCCATTCCCGTGATGCAGTACAAAAAGACCGTAAAGGAAGAACTTAAGGAAGGTAATTTCACGAAAGACGATCTCCTGCACATCTATCGCGACATGGCGATGATCAGGGAGTTCGAGACAATGCTCAACCTTGTCAAGACCACCGGAGGTTACAATGGGGTTGCATACAACAATCCCGGCCCGGCCCACCTCTCTGCCGGCCAGGAAGCCGCCGCCGTCGGTATGGCCTACTGCCTCGACACCGACGATTTCATCTTCGGCTCCCATCGTTCCCACGGCGAGATCCTTGCCAAGGGTCTCCGTTCCATCGAGATCCTTTCCGACAAGGAATTGCTGGACATAATGGAGAAGTTCTGGGACGGTGCCACCCTCGCCGTTGCGAAGAAGGGGTATGACGGGAAGGATGTAAAGGAACTTGCCCGCCATTTCCTCCTCTACGGCGCAATGGCCGAGATTTTCGCCCGCACCACCGGTTTCAACAAGGGACTCGGCGGCAGCATGCACGCCTTCTTCACCCCCTTCGGCATCTATCCCAACAACGCCATCGTAGGCGGCTCCGGCTCCATCGCCGTGGGCGCCGCGCTTTATAAGAAGGTGAACCGCAAGAAGGGCATCGTGGTCGCCAACCTCGGTGACGGGTCCTATGCCCGCGGTCCCGTGCTCGAGGGAATGACCTTCGCCGCGATGGACCAGTTCAACACGATGTGGGAGGGCGACATGAAGGGAGGACTTCCCGTGCTCTTCAACGTGATGGACAACCAGTACGCTATGGGTGGCCAGCCCAACGGCGAGACTGCCGGATACAAGTTCCAGGCCCGCTTGGGAGCTGGTTTCAACACCGAAAACATGCATGCTGAGCGCGTGGACGGCTATGATCCCCTCGCCGTCATCGACGCGATGCGCCGCCAGAAGGCCCTTCTCGAAGCCAAGGAAGGCCCGGCCCTCCTGGACATCGTCACCTACCGTTACGGCGGCCATTCGCCCAGCGACCAGTCCTCATACAGGACGAAGGAGGAAATCGCCGCCTGGGAGCAGGAAGACAGCATAATAGCCTTCGGAAAGAAACTCGTAGAGGCCGGTGTCTGCAACCAGGAAACCCTGGATGCCATTCAAGCCTACGTGAAGGACAATATCTTCACCAATTACAAGCTTGCCATCGACTTCGAGCTTTCCCCGAGGATGGACCTTACCGGAAAGGACGAGCTTCTCGGCGACATGATGTTCTCGAACGGAAGCGCCGATTCCTTGAGCGATGCAAAGCCTGATGTCAACATGCCTATTGAGGAATGTCCCAGGGTGAAGCAGATAGAGGGCAAAGAGAGGTTCTGGCTTGACAAGGACGGCAAACCTGCCTCCGGCCTCAAGACTTACAACTTCCGCGACGGAGTGTTCGAGGCCATCATAGACCGTTTCTACAAGGATGCCTCCCTGGTTGCCTATGGAGAGGAGAACCGCGAATGGGGCGGAGCCTTCGCCGTATACCGTGGACTCACCGAGGCCCTTCCGCCTCACAGGCTCTTCAATACTCCTATCGCCGAGGCTGCAATCATTGGAACGGCAATTGGTTACGCGATGTGTGGAGGCCGGGTGATCCCGGAGATTATGTACTGCGACTT
>JAFRRW010000008.1 GCA_017427885.1 Bacteroidales bacterium | reverse complement strand
GCTAGCGTTCATCCTGAGCCAGGATCAAACTCGTCTTTGTATATTCTTACTTTCTCTAAAGCCTGACCTCCCTCGCTCTATGACATTCAATCGGATATCCAATCAATTCAAGAATTGACGCTCTCGTTTCTTTCTCTCGGTACTTGCTTGTACTTGCTTGCTTGTACTAATCCTTCAATATTTTCAAAGATCTTACCCTCTCCTTTCGGAAACGGGCTGCAAAGATAACCACATTTTTCGTCTTTCAAAAAATTTTCGCTCAATTTTTGAAAATTTGTACCATATTTGCCCCGTGGTATCATTGTGGCAGATTTTCCTGGTATTCACCAAGATCGGAGCGTTCACGATCGGGGGAGGATATGCGATGATACCCCTTGTCCAGAAAGAACTCGAGAAAAGGGGCTGGCTGTCCTCCGAAGAACTCCCCGACATCATAGCCCTCGCCCAGAGCGCCCCCGGGGTGATGGCCGTCAACATGGCCATCTTCGCCGGACACAAGATGCGCGGGTTCAAAGGCAGTGTCGCTGCCACCCTGGGCACCATCCTGCCCTCCTTCCTCATCATCCTCGCCATCGCCGCCCTTTTCACCAGTTACGGGGACAACCCCGTGGTGATCAGGATCTTCAAGGGCATCCGGCCGGTGGTGGTCTCCCTCATCGCCGTACCTATGATCAATATGGCGAGGAAGAACAACAAGACCTGGTGGGCCTGGCTCATCTCCATACTCAGCCTCGTGCTGGTGGCCTTCCTGGACTTCTCGCCCATATATGTGCTGCTGGTGCTGATCGTCCTCGCCCTGGCGTTCACCTGGCTCAAAGAAAGAAGGAGGGACGCCCGTGACTGACATCGGCATACTCTACCTCCAGCTTTTCTGGACCTTCTTCGTGATAGGGGCCTTCACCTTCGGTGGTGGCTACGCGATGCTCTCCCTAATCCAGGGACAGGTGGTCAGCGTCCACGGGTGGATCACCGAAAGCGCCTTCACGGACATCGTGGCCGTCTCCCAGATGACCCCGGGGCCCATCGGCATCAACTCGGCCACCTACGTGGGCTATCAGGTGATCGTCAATGCCGGCGGGGGAGAGTTCCTCGGCGTCCTGGGCTCGGCGACCGCCACCCTCGCAGTCATCCTTCCCTCTTTCCTGATCGTCCTCGCCCTCGTGAAATTCTACGACAGGTTCAGGACCAGCCCCCTCTTCGAAGGGGTTATGGGCTGGCTCAGGAGCGCCGTGGTGGGCCTTATCGGCGCCGCGGCCATCATCCTGATAGTGAACGTCTCCTGGGACGGAACCCCTCTTTTCTCCAAGCCCTGGGCCCAGGTAGTCACCGACAACTTCCCCGACTGGAAGAGCTGGGTCCTTTTCGCCGCCGCCCTCCTGGCTTCCCTTTTCCTCAAAGCCGGGCCGATCCTGATCATCATTCTCGGCGGAATTGCCGGATTTTTACTATATTGACAAAAAATATATTTGATATGAAACTCCTGTCCCTGGCCGCTGCCATACTCGCGGCCCTCATTTGCGGAAATGTCTCAGCCCAGCCACAGGCATACAACATCATTCCCGAACCCGCCAGCCTCGTCCCCGCTAAGGGAAGTTTCAAGGCTGCGGGAGCCGCTGTCAACTGCGACCCTTCAATTGATGCAGCCACCCTCGACCTTATCCGGAAATTCGCCACCCGGCTGTCCCTCGTGTCCGGGAGGAACAGTTCCATGGCAACTCCGGTAGGCATCGAACAGACCCTAGCCAACTCATCAGTCAAGGGTTTCCTCTTCCTGAATGACCCGAGCCTCGCGGATGAGGAATATTCGATCGACGTCACTCCCAAGAACGTAACAGTCAAGGCCTCCTCCTACAATGGCTTCTCTTACGCCATTGCCACCCTCAAGCAGCTCCTGCCGGCCGAAATCTACATCGCAAAGGCCGGGACGGCCAAGATGACCATCCCCTGCTGCTCCATTAAGGACAGGCCCCGGTTCGGCTACAGGGGAGTGGAACTGGACTGCGCAAGGCATTTCTTCGGAGTAGGCCAGGTGAAAAGGTTCCTCGACGTGATCGCGATGTACAAGGTCAACCGTTTCCACTGGCACCTGACCGACGACCAGGGCTGGAGGGTTGAGATAAAGAAATATCCCCTTCTGACCGAAATCGGGGCTTTCCGCTCCGGCACCCAGTCAACTTATGACAGGCGTCAGAACGACGGGATCCGCTACGGCGGCTATTACACCCAGGACCAGATCAAGGAGGTCGTGGAGTATGCCGGCAAACTCGGCATCACCGTCATCCCCGAACTGGACCTTCCGGGACATATGCTCGGCGCGATGGCGGCCTATCCCTGGCTCGGCTGCACCGGAGGCCCCTACGAAGTGTGGACGAAATGGGGAGTGTCCGACCAGGTGCTCTGCGTGGGCAAGGAGACGACCTTCGGATTCCTGTTCGACGTGCTGGACGAAATGTGCGAACTCTTCCCCGGGGAATATTTCCACATCGGAGGGGACGAATGCCCCAAGAAAGCCTGGGAACAGTGCCCTGTCTGCCAGGCGAAGATCGCCGAACTCGGCCTGACGGACGGGGACGGGGCCACCAAGGAGCAGAGGCTGCAGAACTACGTCACCAAGAGGGTCCAGGACTATCTGTCCCTCAAGGGCAAGAAGATCATCGGCTGGGACGAGGTCCTCGAAGGAGAACTCGCGGAAGGCGCGACTGTGATGTCCTGGAGAGGGACCAAAGGAGGCATCAAGGCCTCCGGAATGGGCTTCGACGTCATAATGTCCCCAACCGACTACTGCTACCTCGATTACAAGCAGGGCGAGGACGACAGGCAGAACACCATCGGCGCCGGATACGCCCGCACAAAGTTCTACGACGCAAAGAACCTCTACGGCTTCGAACCGCTGGAAGGTCTGGACGAGAAGTCCGCCTCCCACATCCTGGGAGTACAGGGCAATATGTGGACTGAATTCATAAGGAACAACCACGAAGTCGACTATATGCTGATCCCCCGCCTGTTCGCGCTGAGCGAAGTGCAGTGGAGCCCGAAGGAGAGCCGCAACTACGACCGTTTCGTGGAGAAGGCCCGCGCGCACTTTAAGATAATGGACATCCTGGGATATGACTACAAGCCTCTGTAGGCTCTCAAGTTTCTGAAATACAAATGATTGACGCCCTCGTGATTCTCATCAGGAGGGCGTCGCAATTCTAACCTAAAACTTAACCTATGAAAAAACTATTCGATGCTATTTTCTTGCAAGTTCCGTGCCGTTATTGACCGATTTTCTCGTCTAGGATGATTTTTTTGATGATTACGTCGTGGACGGGACGGTCCCTGTTGTCGGTGGCCTCCTTGGCTATCCTGTCGATGACATCAAGGCCCTCGATTGTCTCCCCATAGACGGTGTAGGCTCCGTCAAGCTGGGCGCAGGCAGCCTCGTCCTGGACAAGGTAGAACTGCGAGCCGGAGGATTCCTTCATCGGGTTGGCGGCGTCTCCCCTGCGGGCTGCCGCCAGAGCTCCCTTCTTGTGCCTGTATCCAGGGATGAATTCGGCCGGAACGGTGTATCCGGGACCTCCCTGGCCGTATTTGGCAACCCCCTCGGGTGAACGGTCGCGGGTGTTGGGGTCTCCGCCCTGGATCATGAAACCATTGATGACGCGATGGAAGAGAAGTCCGTCGTAATAACCCGAAAGGGCGAGTTTCTCGAAGTTGTAGCGATGAAGGGGGGTCTTGGAATAGAGTTTCACCTTGATGGTGCCGAGGTTCGTAACAATGTCGAACACTGGCTCTTCGGGGAGGGTTTTCATAATGTCTTCCGCTTTTTTCTGCTTTTCGGCGACTTGGGCGGCGATTGAATCCTGCTCCGCCTTCAGGGCCGCTTCCGCAGCGGAGGCGTCGGCTTTTTTGTTACGGCCGCCGCAGCCGATCGCCACGGCAGCGAGAACCAGGCAGCCAATGGCAAGGAATATCAGGTGTTTCATAATGGTACAAAAATAATTATTTTTGTGGATATGAACCTCAAGTCACTTGCAAAAGACACGGCGCTGTACGGACTCAGCAGCATAGTGGGGAGATTCCTCAACTACCTGCTCGTGCCCCTTTATACCTACTACATCGCCGCCGAAAGCGGCGGGTACGGCATCGTCACCAACCTCTACGCCTACACGGCCCTCCTACTCGCCCTCCTCACCTTCGGAATGGAAACCACCCTCTTCCGTTTCTGCAACAAGGACGGAGAGGACGACCGGATGGTCTACAGCACCACCCTCCGTCTGGTAGGAGGCGTGGCCCTGTTGTTCGCGGTCCTGGTCCTGGGACTCGTCCGGCCCATTTCCGGAGCCCTGGGCTATTCCGCCCATCCCGAATATATCGGCTGCATGGCCCTCATCGTGGCCCAGGATGCCTTCCAGGCCATTATGTTCAGCCGTCTCAGGCAGCAGGGCAGGCCCGTGAGGTTCGTTTCCCTTAAGTTCGCCTTCATCATACCCAACGTCATCCTGAACGTGGCGTGCTTCATCCTCCTTCCGAAACTCTTCCACCATTTCCCCGGCCTGGAGGCCGTCTGGCAGAGGTTCGACTACGGGGTGGGCTTCATCTTCTTCATAAACTTCATCTGCACCACGGCGGTTTCCTTCCTTTTCCTGCCTGAGATAAAGGGTATCTTCCACGGCTGGGACGGAAAACTCGCGAAGCGGATGCTCACCTACACCTGGCCACTGCTTCTCCTCGGCATCGTGGGCATACTCAACCAGGTGGCGGACAAGATTCTCTACCCCTGGCTGGTGCCCGGCGAGGAAGGCAAGGTCCAGCTTGGAATCTACGGGGCCTGCGCCAAGATAGCCCTCATAATGTCCGTCCTCACCCAGGCGTTCCGTTATGCCTACGAGCCCATCGTGTTCAACGGCAGCCGGGACAAGGACAGCCCCGAAACCCTCAGCGACGGGATGAAATATTTCGTGATCTTCACCCTCCTGGCCTTTCTTGGAGTGATGTTCTTCCTTCCCCTGTTGCGCTACCTGGCCGGCAGCGGCGACTATTGGGAAGGGCTCAAGGTGGTGCCTGTCGTGATGATGGCGGAGATATTTATGGGAATCTATTTCAACCTCTCCTTCTGGTACAAACTCAGCGACAAGACCATCTGGGGAGCCATAATGAGCGCCGTCAGCGCCGCAGTGATGATAGGGGTGAACGTGGCCTTCGTGCCCCGCTACGGCTACATCGCCTGCGCCTGGGGAGGGTTCGCCGGATATGGCACCGCCATGCTGATGAGTTATTTCATAGGACAGAAGAAATATCCGATAAAATATGAGTTGAAAGGCATCCTGGCCGCCTTCGCCCTCGCCCTGGCCCTCTACGGGGCGTCAAAGGGACTCGGCCGCCTGATGGGCCTCGCACCCGATTCACCCCTGGGCTGGAAATCCTTCTGCTGGATGGGCGCAAACCTCATTCTTATCGGAATTTACTGCTTGTTTATTTGGAAATCATTATCTTTACGTCCGGTTGGTAAAAAGTAGCGCTGTTTACAGATGACTGGTCACCTGTACAAATATCCCGGAAGATTCACCTTCGAAGCCGGCGGGGCCATTGACGGCCTCACTCTGGCCTACCATACCTCCGAGGGAGAAAGGGGAGACCGGAAAGTGATATGGATATGCCACGCGCTCACGGCGAATTCCGACCCGGAGGACTGGTGGGACGGGCTTGTCGGCCCCGGGAAGACCATCGACACCGGGAAGTACTACGTCATCTGCGTGAACATGATCGGCTCCTGCTACGGGTCCTCTGGTCCGACCAGCATCAATCCGTCCACAGGAAAGCCCTACCTTCTTGATTTCCCGAAGGTTACAGTCCGCGACATGGCCAGGGGGCTCGAACTGGTGAGGGAGGAACTCAGGATAGGGACGATAGATTTCATACTGGGTTCCAGCATCGGAGGGTTCCAGGCCCTGGAGTACTGCGTGATGTATCCCGACCGGGTGAAAAAGGCCATGTTCATGGCAACGGGGGCGCGCGTGAGTCCCTGGCTCACCGCCTTCGAGGAATCGCAGAGGATGGCCGTGGAAACGGATCCGACCTTCTTAGAGGCCGCCGGAATCGACGGGGGAAAAGAAGGTATGAAATGCGCCCGCTCCGTCGCCCTCCTCTCCTACCGGACCGGCAAGGGATACAACCTAACCCAGGAGGAGCCGGGGCCCGACACCGTCTTCCCTTCAAGGGCCTGTTCCTACCAGAGGTACCAGGGCATGAAACTCGCCAGGCGTTTCGACGCCTATTCCTACTGGTACCTGGCCCACAGCGTCGACAGCCAGAACATAGGAAGGGGACGCGGCGGGGTGGAAGCGGCCCTGGGCAGGATAAAAGCTTCTGCGACAGTCGTAGCGATTGATTCCGACCTCATTTTCCCTCCAGACGAAATGGCCCCGATGGCCGAGGCCCTCGGAGTTCCCTTATTGACAATATCTTCCAGCTTCGGCCACGACGGCTTCCTGCTGGAATCAGACCAGATAACGGCAATTCTGAACCCCATACTTAACGAACTGTAGAGATATGCAAGTACTGAAATTCGGGGGCACCTCCCTCTCCGACGCCGCCAACTTCCTGAAGTCGAGCGACATCATAGCCAAGGCAGTGGAACGCGACCGCACCATAGTCGTGGCCTCCGCCATCGAGGGCTGCACGGATTCCCTCATCGAGGCAGGACGGCTGGCCGCCGCCCACGACGAGGCTTTCAACGCCAACCTCGACACCCTCCGTTCAAGGCACCATAAGATCATCCGCACCCTCCTTCCCATCGAGAAACACGAGGAATCCCTCGAGGTCTGTGATAAGATAATGGACTCCGTCAGGAGCATCGTGCATGGTGTCTTCCTCCTCGGGGAACTGTCCCCCACGAGCCTCGATGCGATCCAGGGTTGCGGGGAACTCCTTTCAAGCCAGATACTTGCCACCAAGATGGCCTCCATAGGCATACCCACCAAATGGGTGGATTCCCGCGAGATCATCCGCACCCGCTCCGACGGCGGCCACAACGTGGTGGACACCGAAGCCACATATTCCAACATTTCCAGGATGCTGGAATCCAACCCCGTGAAGTCCCTCTTCGTCGTCCCCGGCTTCATAGCCTCCGACGAAAAGGGCAGGATGGTGACGCTCGGCCGCGGAGGTTCCGACTACTCGGCCTCCCTCTATGCCGTAGGCAGCAAGGCCAGGAGCCTCGAGACCTGGAAGGACGTTCCAGGAATGATGACGGCCGATCCCAAGGTCGTGCCCGAGGCCTCCCTGATAAAACATATCTCCTACAGGGCCGCCCTGGAACTCTCCCATTTCGGAGCCAAGGTCATCTTCCCTCCCACCATCCAGCCGGTCGTGGCGGAGAGGATACCCATCCTGGTGAAATGCACCTTCGACCCTGACGGTCCGGGTACCGTCATAGAGCAGAATCCCCCCAGGGGAAAGAATCGCAGCAAGATCATAGGCATTTCCAATTCCGACAAGATCGCCCTCCTCTCCCTCGAAGGCAGCGGAATGGTCGGCGTGCCCGGATTCTCCTACAGGCTGTTCCAGACCCTGAGCGAGAACGACATCAGCATCATCCTAATCACCCAGGCCTCCTCAGTGAACACGATGTGCGTGGCGGTGGCCGAGAGCGACGCCGAGAAAGCCCGCGAAGCCGCTGACAAATGCTTCGCCTACGAGATTTCCCTGGGCAAACTGAATCCACTCAAGGTGGAGACCGGTTTCTCGATAGTCTGCCTCGTGGGAGACGACATCATCAACCAGAGGGGCACGATGGGAAGGATGCTGGCAGCCCTGGGCGACAGGAGCATAGGCGTCAGGGCGGTGGCCCAGGGTTCCTCGGAAAGGAACATCTCCGTCATCGTCTCCTCCGACGACGTCAAGCCGGCCATCAGGTACATCCACGCCGAATTCTTCGAGAAATCACCCTACAAAGACATCAACCTCTTCATCGCCGGCTACGGCACCGTGGGCAAGGCCCTCCTGGACATAATAGCCCGCAAGAGGGACGAAATCGCCGAAAGGACCGGCAAGAGAATCCATCTGGCAGGCCTTTCCAACAGCCGGAAATATATCATCGACCGCGAAGGACTTTCCCTGACTGACATCGACGGACAGCTCGCCGCCGGCAAGCCGGCAGCCAACGAGGCCTTCTTCGAGGAACTTGCCAAGACCAGCCTGCAGAACTCAGTGTTCGTGGACTGCACCGGGTCTTCGGACATTTCCTATAAATATCTGAACCTCTTCGAGAAAGGCTATTCCGTGGTGGCCAGCAACAAGATCACCTTCGCAGCCCCCTACTCCCAGTACAGGACCCTCAAGACTGCGGCCGTGGAGAACGGGGTGTCGCTCAAATACGAAACCACCGTAGGTGCTGCCCTCCCCATCCTTGAGTCGATTTCCAGGAGCGTAAACAGCGGGGATTCCATCCTCAGGGTGGATGCTGTCCTGTCCGGGACAATGAACTACATCTTCTCCTCCTATGCCGGAGGCACCGACGGGCGCAGTTTCGCAGACGTCGTGAAAACGGCCAAGGAAAGGGGCTATTCCGAACCGGATCCCAGGCTCGACCTCAGCGGCAGAGACGTCCTTCGCAAACTGCTCATCCTCTCCCGCGAAGCCGGCGTACCCCTGGACGAGGCCGACGTGAAGATAACCCCCGCCCTCGGGGACGAATTCTTCAAGGGAAAGGTTCCCGAGTTCTTCGAGAAGCTCAAGGCGGCCGAGCCGGAATTCGCCGCATCCTACAAGGCGGCGGCCGACAAGGGCCTGAGGCAGAGGTTCATAGCCTCGCTGTACAAGGGCTCCGACGGAGAGTGGGTAGCAGAGATGGGACTTAGGGAAGTCGGTCCCGACAATCCCCTGTACAACCTCTCCGGCACGGACAACTGCGCCATCATCACCACGGAGTTCTATCCTTCTCCCCTGGTCATCCAGGGTGCCGGCGCCGGCGCTTACCAGACGGCTTCCGGAGTATTGAATGACATATTGATATAAAGACATCGGCGTAGCGGCTTCCCCTTTCAGTGACTGTGCCACCCTCGGCACCATAAGAGGGAGGGGCCCACGAAGTGGGAGGGGCCGCAAAGCGGCGTCATCTGAAAGGGAAGCCGCCACGCCAAAGAACTTAACAAATAGTAATTATGAAAGTAACAGTAGTGGGTGTCACCGGTCTGGTGGGCACAAGAATGATGGAAGTGCTGGAAGAAAGGCACTTCCCCGTAACCGAGTTCATACCTGTCGCCTCGGAGAGGTCCGTGGGCAGGAAGGTGGTTTTCGGAGGTAAGGAATATTCCGTAGTCGGAGCCGAAGAGGCCATTTCGCGAAAGCCCGACCTGGCCGTGTTCTCGGCCGGCGGAGACGCCTCGAAGGAACTGGCGCCGAAGTTCGCTGCCGTCGGCTGCAAGGTTGTGGACAATTCCTCCTGCTGGAGGATGGACCCCACCAAGAAACTGGTGGTTCCCGAGGTTAACGGCGACGTCCTCACCAAGGACGACTACATCATAGCCAATCCCAACTGCTCCACCATCCAGATGATCCTCCCCCTTGCCCCCATCCACCGCAGATACGGCATCAAGAGGATCGTGGTTTCCACCTACCAGAGCGTCACCGGCGCAGGGAACCGTGCCGTCTTCCAGATGAACGAGGAGCGCTCCGGAAAGAAATGGGGCGAATACCCTCCCAAGTTCCCCTGGCCCATCGACGAGAACATCATACCCCATATCGACGTCTTCCTTGAGAACGGTTACACCAAGGAAGAGATGAAGATGGTGAACGAAACCCATAAGATCCTGGGAGACTATTCCATCGGCGTTTCCCCCACCACCGCCAGAGTCCCCGTGCTCGGCGGCCATTCCGAGTCCATCAACCTCGAACTGGAGAAAGATTTCACCCTGGAAGACATCCGGAAGATCTGGGAAGACACCCCCGGAGTCACCATCCAGGACGACCCTTCGAAGAACATCTACCCGATGCCCCTCTATTCCCTCGGAAAGGACGATGTGTTCGTGGGCAGGCTCCGCCGCGACCCTTCCCTCCCCTTCGGCCTCAACTTCTGGTGCGTTTCCGACAACATCCGCAAGGGTGCCGCCACCAACGCCATCCAGATCGCCGAAACCCTCCTCGCCAAAGGCTTCCTGCCCGCATAGATTCCAGATCGGCGCCGGGAACGGCGGAAAAAATCCGACGAATGACGAAAAAGGGCGGCTCCGAAAACGGAACCGCCCTTTCGCTTTGTTCGTGACAGGATCAGTCGGTCAGGGAGAAACGCTTGAAAGCGACAACCTTGGCCTCCTTGTCAACGGACTGGATGTACTCCTTGACGGTCATCTTGCCGTCGGACTGGACGTAATCCTGAGCCTCGAGGGTGGCCTCCTTGTAGAACTTGCTGAGCTTGCCCTTAGCGATGTTCTCGAGCATAGCGGCGGGCTTGCCGGCCATCTTCGGATCCTCTGCCATCTGCTGCTTGTACATCTCGAGCTCCTTCTCGACGATTTCCTTCGGGCAGTCAGCCTCGGAAACGGAGACAGGGTTCATCGAAGTGACCTGCATTGCAACGCCCCTGCCGACCTCGGCGGGAACTTCCTTGTTGAAGCCCACGACGGCGCCGAGCTTGTTGTTGAAATGGACGTAGCTGGCGATGCAGGGAGCCTCGAGGGTGGAATAATAGGCGAGGTCGTGCTTCTCACCGGTCTTGCCTGTCTGGGCGGAAATCTCCTCCTCGACGGTGTGGCCGTTGGAGCACTTTGCAGCCTTGAGACCCTCAAGGTCAGCGGGATAGCTGGCGATAGCCGCATCGGCGATCTCGTTTGCAAGAGCCTTGAAGTCGGGGGTGGCGGACACGAAATCGGTCTCGCAGCCGAGGCATACGATAATGGCCTTGTTCCCGTTAGTCCTGACGAGGACGGCACCTTCGGTGGTGGCCCTGTCAGCCCTCTTGGCTGCTACGAGCTTGCCTTTCTCACGGATGATGTCCACAGCCTTCTCGAAGTCACCTTCGGCCTCGATGAGGGCATTCTTGCAGTCCATCATTCCTGCGCTTGTCATCTTGCGCAGTTTCATTACATCTGCTGCTGTGATTTGCATGGCGTAATCTTTTTTAACGGTTATTCTGCCTTGGGGGCTTCTTCTTCCTTGACGGGCTCGGCGGCGGGAGCTTCCTCCTTGGCTGCCTCGGCCTCTACGTCGACGGGCTTGGCACCCTTGCGGGCGCGGAGTTTCTTGCCGGCGGGCTGCTTGGGAGCGGAGGCTTCAACTTCCTCAACTTCCTTGTCCTTTTCCATCTTACGCTCTTCGAGTCCTTCCTGGATAGCCTTGCAGAGGGTGCTGACAACGATTTCGATGGACTTTACAGCATCGTCGTTTGCCGGTATCACATAATCAATCGGGGTGGGATCGCAACAAGTGTCAACCATAGCGAATACCGGGATGTTGAGGCGGTTGGCCTCCTTGACTGCATTGGCCTCCTTCTGGATGTCAACGACAAAGAGGGCGGAAGGAAGACGGCTCATATCCTTGATGGAGCCGAGGTTCTTCTCGAGTTTCTCCCTCTGGCGGTTGACCTGGAGACGCTCTCTCTTGGCGAGTTTCTCGAAAGTGCCGTCTTCTTTCATCTTGTCGATGGTGTTCATCTTCTTGACGGCCTTGCGGATGGTAGGGAAGTTCGTGAGCATTCCGCCCGCCCACCTCTCGGTGATGTAGGGCATGTTCACTGCGGCGGCGTTCTCGGCCACGATGTCCTTGGCCTGTTTCTTTGTCGCCACGAAAAGTATCTTGCGGCCGGAACGGGCGTATTCTTTCATAACGTCTGCGGCCTCGTCCAATTTGACGATCGTCTTGTGCAAGTCGATGATGTGCACGCCGTTCTTCTGGTCGAAGATGTAGGGCGCCATCTTAGGGTTCCACTTGCGGGCGAGGTGTCCGAAGTGTACTCTTGCATCAAGCAGTTCTTGGAAATTTGTTCTTGACATTTTAATAAAATTCGTTTTTCGTTTTTGAAAACTTTCCCCCGGGTATTTCCTTGTTCTCCCTAAGGGACTCTTTTCTTCAATTCCGGAGTAGCGGACCTTGTCCGGTCTCCTGGGATTTTCCGCGGCAGAGGCAATTTTCAAGCAGCTTTCCTGGACGTCGCGTCCTGAAAAAGATCAGAAAATTTACTGACCGCTGCCGTGCGTTGACGTCTATCTGTCTCTGACTAACGCTTACTGAACTGGAAGCGGCGACGTGCTCCGGGCTGGCCGGGCTTCTTCCTTTCGACCTCGCGTGCATCGCGGGTAAGGAATCCGGCCGCCTTCAGTGCGGGGCGGTGGGCCTCTTTGTCAACCTCGCAAAGTGCGCGGGAGATGCCGAGCCTGACGGCCTCGGCCTGGCCTTTGGTACCGCCACCCACGAGGGTGACCTTCACGTCGAACTGTCCTTCAGTGCCCGTGACGGCGAAAGGCTGGTTCACGATGTAACGGAGGGACTCTTCCTTGAAGTAGTCGGTGAGTTCCCTGTCGTTGATGGTAACGTTGCCTTGTCCTGCCACGAGATAAACGCGAGCCACGGCTGATTTACGTCTTCCAAGGGCGTGTATCTGTTCCATTTGCTCTGTTTAAATTTCGTTCAACTTGATTTCTCTGGGTTGCTGCGCCTGGTGGGGATGCTCGGGACCTGCATACACATACAGGTTTCCAAGGATCTTGTCACCAAGACGTGTCTTCGGAAGCATGCCTCTGACAGACCTCCTGATGAGTTCGGCGGGCCTTTTCCGCAGGATCTCGGCCGGCGTGGTGAAACGCTGTCCACCGGGATAGCCGGTGTAGCGCGTATACACGCGGTCGGTCATCTTCTTGCCGGAAAGAGTCACTTTCTCCGCATTGACCACGATGACGTTGTCACCGCAATCCACGTGGGGGGTGAACCCTGGTTTGTTCTTGCCGCGGAGGACAAGAGCGACCCTGGAAGCCAGACGACCAAGTGCAAGATCCGTTGCATCAATGACGACCCACTCTTTCTTCACGGTTGCCGCATTCAGCGATACCGTTTTGTAGCTCTGTGTGTCCACTGTCTTGATCTTTAATGGTTTAACTATAATAATTTGCGATCCCTACACATTATAGGGGCCGCAAAGATAAGAATATTTTCGCTTATTGCAAAATCAAATCGCCGCGTCATCGCCGCCGGAGGCCAAAACTTCGTTCTGGACCTGGACCGACGCCTCGTGGATGGCGTTGTAGACCGCGGCTACGAACTCCGCCCCCAGACCCTTCTTCCCGCCTTCTTCAATCATCTCGTTTAGGATGTTCTCCCACCGTCCTGTCTGGAGGATGGCAATGTTGTGGGCCTTCTTGTACTCGCCTATCTTCCTGCTGACGGACATCCTGGAAGCGAGCATGTTCAGGATCTCTTCATCGATGACGTCGATGCGGGTGCGGAGCTGGGAGAGTATATCGTTGAACTCCTCGTCCTCGGTCCTGTTGTCGCGGACGATGATCTTTCCGAGGAAATCGCGGAAGTCGTCGGGCGTCAGCTGCTGGGCGGCATCGCTGAGGGCGCAGGCGGGATTGCAGTGGGACTCGATCATAAGGCCGTCGAGGCCGAGGTCGAGCGCCTTCTGGGACAGTTCAAGAAGATATTTGCGGTCTCCTCCCATATGGCTGGGATCGGCGAAGAAAGGAAGGCCCGGATATCTGGTTCTGAGTTCGATGGCTATCCTCCAGCCGGGGTCGTTGCGGTACTGGATTTTCTGGAAAGAGGAAAAACCGCGGTGGATGACGCCCAGTTTGCGGATTCCGGCATTGTTGAACCTCTCCAGGGCCCCGATCCACAGGTCGAGGTCGGGATTGACGGGGTTCTTCACGAGGACAGGTATCTCCGTGTCCTTCACGGCATTGGCTATCTCCTGTACAAGGAAGGGGTTGGCCGTCGTCCTGGCACCTATCCATACCATATCCACCCCGTATTTCAGGCACTCGAAGACGTGCCTCTCGCAGGCCACTTCGGTGCAGACCTTCATTCCCGTCTCCCTCTTTACTTCCTGCAGCCATTTGAGACCTTCGATTCCCATTCCTTCGAAACTACCGGGATGGGTGCGCGGTTTCCATATCCCGGCACGGAAAACATTGATTCCCAGAGCTCTGAGTCCCTTTGCCGTTTCCATCACCTGCTCCCTTGTCTCGGCGCTGCAAGGACCGGCTATGATCATCGGCCGGGGCAGGGTGAAAAATCCCCACTCAGTCACCGGCGCAGTATCCAATATCTTGCTCATTTTATGATTCTCCTTATCCTGTTCGCCTCCCTTATGAGGGCGTCTATCCCGTCCCTGTCGCCTTCCGCGATGGCTTTACGGAATTCTTTTACCTTTTCAACATATGTATCTATCCCTTCCAGGACATTGTCCCGGTTCTGGATGAAGATGGGCGTCCACATCTCCGGACTGGACTTCGCGAGCCTCACCGTAGAAGAGAAACCTCCGGAGGCGAGGTCGAAGATGTGACTGTCGTCCTTCTCCTTGTCCAGCACCGTCAGGGCCAGTGCGAAGGATATGACGTGGGATAGATGTGAAACATATGCGACGTGGACGTCGTGGTTTTCCGAATCCATATACGTCGGCCTCATATAGAGGACGTCGTACATGTCCTTCACCACTTCCAACGCGTCTCCGTCGGACTTTTCCGGATCGGCCACTATGGCCGCCCGGCCGTCGAAAAGGTTGGCCAGAGCCGCCCAAGGGCCGGAATACTCGGTTCCCGCCATAGGGTGGGTGGCTACGTATCTCCCCCTGCAGGGGTGGCCTTCGACAGACTCCGAGACCTTGGCTTTGGTGGAACAGATGTCGATGACGGTCTTGTCCTTGAAACCCCTGGCCTCGAAGATGTCCAGGACCTGTTTCAGGACGGGGACCGCGGCGTCCACGGGAATAGCAATGATGATGAGACCCGACTTCTCCACCAGCGCCCCGATGTCCATCGTCTCGTCAACGAGTCCGATGGTGAGGGCCGCCTTCGAGTTGACCGGATTGGCGTCGAATCCGTAAAGGGCTTCGGCGAAACCCCTCCTCCGGAGGTCGATGGCCATCGATCCCCCTATCAGTCCCAATCCAATAATTCCAACTTTCATATCCTTTCCGGTTTAGAGGGCCGCTACATATTCCCCAAGGATGCGGATGTCCTCAAGCAGCGGGCGTATGGCGTCGAGTGTCTGCCTGTAACGGCCGTACTCCTCGAATTTGATGTCCACATAGAAGAAATACTGCCACTTGCGGCCAGGAATGGGAAGGGACTGGATCCTGGTGAGGTTGATTTCATAGAAGGACATTATGGCCAGGATGTGCGCCAGGGAGCCTGGCTTGTGGGGAAGGGTGAAGCAGAGGGAAGCCTTGTTTATCTCATTTTCAGGGATGGTCAGCGAATCATCCAATATGAGGAAACGGGTGAAATTGTCCCTGTAGGTTTCAATCTCCGGAGCGAGTATCTCCAGGCCGTTCTGCTCGGCGGCCATCACGGAACCCACGGCCCCTATCTCCTTCAGCCCGTCCCGGGCGATGTCGATGGCGCTTTTGGCGGTGTCCTCCGACTCCACAAGGTTTATCCACGGACATACCGTCTCGAAGTACTTCCTGGTCTGGTTTATAGCCATATAGTGGGTACGGACCTCGCGGATATCCTCCAATTTCTGTCCCGGAAGAGCCATAAGGTTCTGGTGGATAGCAAGATACACTTCCCCCTTCACCTTCTGGGAATGGTCTCTCAGGAGTTCGAAATTGGGAATGAGCCCGCCGGAAATGGTGTTCTCGATGGCCATCACGGCTGCATCGGCCCGCCCTTCCCCAATTGCCTCGTAGAGGGAAGCGAAATTCGGGCATTCTATTATCTCAGGAACGAAACCGCAGCGGGTGATGTAGAACATCTGGGCTGCCTGTTCATGGAAACTCCCGTAATGTCCCTGGATGGCGACTCTTTTGCTCATTAATTATTTTGTCAAGTTCGTTCATTCGTATGCGTTATCCTATACCTTGAGGATATCCTTCTCCTTTTCTTCTATAAGGGCGTCGACAGCTTTAACATTCTTGTCGGTGACCTTCTGAACCTCGCCCTCGGCCTCCTTCTCGGTGTCCTCGGACATACCCTCGTTCTTCTGGGCCTTCTTCAGGAGGTCAACGGCCTCGCGCCTGTATCCGCGGATGGCCACCTTGGCGTCCTCTCCGGCGCCGCGGGCCTTTTTGATGAGTTCCCTGCGCCTCTCCTCGGTCAGGGCCGGGACCACGCAGCGGATGATCTCACCGTTGTTCTGGGGGGTGAGACCGATGTTGGCGTCCATTATGGCCTTCTCGATGGCCGGGATCATCTTCCTCTCCCAAGGCTGTATGGCAATCGTCTTGGCATCGGGGGTGCTGACTGAAGCCATCTGGGGAAGGGGTGTGGGCGTGCCGTAATAGGGGACTATCACGTTGTTCATTATGGCAGGGGTGGCCTTGCCGACGCGGTAGGTCTTGAGGTCCTCCTCGAGAAACGCCACGGCGTCCTGCATCTTGCCGTCCGCCGAATTCACGATTTCCTTCGCTCTTTCTGATAACATGGTATATTCCTTTTTTGTTTATTATCTATTTGTGTACGAGGGTTCCAACCTTCTCGCCGTTCAATATACGGAGAAGATTGCCCTTTTGGTTCATGTCGAAGACGATTATAGGCATATTCCCCTCGCGGCAAAGGGAGAATGCCGTCTGGTCCATCACCTTCAGGTTGTCGGAAATGGCCTTGTCGAAGGTGAGAGAATCGTACTTCACGGCGGTGGGGTCCTTCTCAGGGTCGGCGGTATAGACGCCGTCCACCCTGGTGCCCTTCAGAAGGGCGTCGGCACCGATCTCCAATGCCCTCAAGGCAGCACCGGAGTCGGTAGTGAAGAAGGGATTGCCGGTGCCTCCGGAAATCAGGACCACGGTCCCCGCCTCGAGGCAGGCCACCGCCTTGTCCCTCATATAATACTCGGCGAACGGCTCCATCGGTGTGGCGGTGAACACCTTGGCATTCACTCCTTCCTCCTTGATAAACATACTGAGAGCCAATGAGTTGATTACAGTGGCAAGCATACCCATCTTGTCCCCGTCCACGCGGTCGAAACCCTTCCCGGCTCCGGAGAGCCCGCGGAAAATGTTCCCGCCTCCGTTCACGATGCCGATCTGCAGGCCGGCCTTCGCCGCCTGGGCCACCTCGCAGGCGAACGCTTTCAGACTATCGGGATCCAGTCCCTTACCTTCGTGACCGCCGAGGCTTTCGCCGCTTATCTTCAACAATACTCGTCTGTACATCTTTCTTTCTTGTTTAAACATTTAACAAAATTATTTGAAAATTATGAAACTTGCAAGAAAGAGTTTATCTTTGCGGAGATTAACCAACAACGGATAAACACCACGACAATGGCGAACTTTTTTCAATCTTCCATCGGAAAAAAATTCATACAGGCTGTCAGCGGAGCCTTCCTGATCATTTTCCTGACCCTTCATTCCGCTATTAACTTCTTCTCGGTAATAGACTCCTTCACCGGGAAATTCGGGGCCGTGGCGGCCGATGACAAACTTTTTTCGGCTGGGGACGGCCTCTTCAAGCTCGGCTGCGACTTCATGTCCACCCCCGTCATTACTGTGATCGTGCCGGTCCTCGCCCTCGGACTGTTTATCCATATCTGCTACGGAATCTACCTGACCATCTGCAACATCAAGGCCCGTGGAGGCTGGAACCGCTATGAGGTGGCCGGAAAGGGCGCCGCAGACTCCTGGTCTGCCAAGAACATGCTGGTGCTCGGCATCGTCATCCTCGGCATCATCTTCTTCCACCTCACCCATTTCTGGGCCGAGATGCAGCTCCAGGACTTCGCCGGAGCGGAGGCGCAGAACGACGTCTATCTCCTCCTCACCGCAACCTTCAGCAAATGGTGGGTCTTGCTGATCTACATCATCTGGTTCGTGGCCGTGTTCCTCCACCTCTCCCACGGCTTCTGGAGCATGTTCCAGACAGTGGGCTGGAACAACCAGACCTGGCTCAAGAGGCTCAAGGTTATCGGCATCGTCGTGGCCGCCATCATCTGCCTCTCCTTCACCGTCACGGCCGTGAACGCCTTCCTTCAGGGCAACGGATTCCTTTCGTAAGACATCAATGACATAATAAGAATACGAAACGTGCGGCGTGAAGACGTCGCACGTTTCGCATTCAGTGCTTCCCGCAACTATATCGACAGGACGGAAAGGACGTTGATCAGTTCCTTGTCGATGGGCTTGTTCTGCTTTACGGCGCGGGTCAGGGGAACATATACGATCTTGTCGTCGTCAACTCCCACCATTATGTTGCGCTGTCCCTCAGCCAGGGCCTCGATGGCCGCATAACCCAGCCGGCTGGCCAGGATACGGTCGCTTGCGGTAGGGGTGCCGCCCCTCTGCAGATGGCCGAGGATAGTCACCCGAACGTCATACTGGGGATACTCCTTGCGGACGCGCTCGGCATAATAGAGCGCCCCACCGAGTCCTCCTTCCCTGCTCTCCGACACCAGGACAATGGAGGAATTCTTGCTTTTGCGCATCCCCCGGCCGATGAACTGGGCGAGCTGGTCCACGTTCGTCTGGTCTTCCGGAATGATGGCGGCTTCAGCCCCGGAGGCGATGGCGCTGTTCTGGGCAAGGAAGCCGGCGTCGCGGCCCATCACCTCGATGAAGAATATGCGGTCGTGGGAGGTCGCCGTGTCGCGGATCTTGTCGACGCAGTCCACGATGGTGTTGAGGGCGGTGTCGTAGCCTATGGTGAGGTCGGTGCCATAGAGGTCGTTGTCAATGGTCCCAGGCACCCCGATGACGGGTATGTCGTAGATTTTCGCGAAATCCCGGGCTCCGGTGAGGGAGCCGTTCCCTCCAATGACGATCAGGGCGTCCACTCCGTGGGCCTTCAGCTGGTCGAAGGCCTTCTTCTTCCCTTCATCGGTCATGAACTCCTTGCTGCGGGCGGTTTTGAGAATGGTTCCTCCGCGCTGGATAGTATTGCTGACGCTCGAAGACGTGAACTCCTTGAATTCACCGTTCATCAATCCCTCATATCCCCTGTAGACTCCGAACACACGGCACCCTTCATATATGGCGCTGCGGGTTATGGCCCTGATGCAGGCGTTCATTCCGGGAGCGTCCCCGCCGGACGTGAGGACGGCTATCGTCTTTATTTTTTCCATATGATTCTTTTTGCACGGAGTTGCCGCAAAATCCGAGCCTTATTTGTTAATTTTGCACATTATTTAATGAAAATCGGAAATCTTGACATAGGGGAGCGTCCGGTGCTCCTCGCACCGATGGAGGATGTGACGGACGCATCCTTCAGGAAGATATGCAAGGAATTCGGGGCGGACGTGGTCTATACGGAATTTGTCTCCTCGGACGGACTCATCAGGGATGCGAAAAAGGCGATAGCCAAGATGGTCACCTCTGAGGAGGAAGCCCCCATCGGCATACAGATCTACGGCCACGACCCAGAGTCGATGGTCAAGGCCGCCATTATGGCCGACAAGGCCGGCGAGATTGCCGGAGGCCACGGGGCCGACATCATCGACATCAATTTCGGATGCCCTGTGAGCAAGATCGCCGGCAGGGGCGCAGGATCCGGAATGATGAAGGAACCCGACAAGATGGTCGCCATCACGAAGGCCGTAGTGGAAGCGGTGGGGAAGCCGGTGACGGTGAAGACCAGGCTCGGCTGGGACGAGGGTTCGAAGATAATAGTCGAACTGGCGGAAAGGCTCCAGGACACCGGCATCAGCACCATCACCATCCACGGAAGGACCCGCTCGCAGATGTACAAGGGAGAGGCAGACTGGACGCTGATAGGCAAGGTTAAGGAGAACCCCAGGATGAAGATCCCCGTCATCGGCAACGGCGACATCAATTCCCCGCAGAAGGCAAGGGAAGCCTTCGACCGCTACGGGGTGGACGGGATAATGGTGGGGAGGGCCTCTTTCGGCCATCCCTGGATATTCCGGGAGATCAAGCATTTCCTCTCAACGGGAGAACTACTTCCCCCTCTGGGTGTCAGGGAAAGGGTTGAGTTGGCAAAGAGGCACCTGCGACTCTCCCTGGACCTCAAGGGACCTGTGACCGGGGTGTTTGAAATGCGCCGGCACCTATCCTGCTATTTCAAGGGCCTTCCGGATTTCAAGGAGACCAGGATAGCCCTCATCACGGAAAAGGATCCCCTCAGGGTTGAGGAAATCCTCGACGGAATAGCGGAAAGATGGGGAGAAATCCCCCTTTCGGAACAGTGCGGGGTCTATGGGTTGTAATTTTTTGTATATTTGTACCCTATGCTCGACAAACTGATTCTGTTCCCATACTACCTCACCCTGAAAGTCAGGCACTGGATGTACGACAAGGGTTTCATCTATAAAACCCATCCCTGCGAGGTTCCCACCGTCAGCATAGGCAACGTAACCGCCGGAGGCACCGGCAAGACCCCCCACACCGAAATGGTCCTCGGGACCCTTCTCGAGAGCAATGACTGGGCATACCGGAACGTCGCCGT
Organism: Bacteroidales bacterium; assembly: GCA_017427885.1. Taxonomy (GTDB): domain Bacteria; phylum Bacteroidota; class Bacteroidia; order Bacteroidales; family UBA932; genus Cryptobacteroides. The sequence goes on along the minus strand of JAFRRW010000008.1, from coordinate 57,988 downwards.
CCTTTCCAGGGGGCACAAGCGCAGGAGCCGCGGTTTCCAGCAGGTCACGAGGAACGGAAGCGCCAGGTTCTTCGGCGACGAGCCGCTCCAGATAAAGAAGAATTTCCCCGTGGTGACGGTGGCCGTGGACAAGAACAGGGTCGAAGGCTGCGACTTCCTCCTCCATCCCGACAAGCTCAGGACCTCCCGCCGCGGAAGGGCCTGCAAGGACAAGGAACTGCCTCCTTCCGACCTCATAGTGCTCGACGACGCCTTCCAGTACAGGGCCCTCCGCACCTATTTCAACATAGTTCTGGTGGACTACAACCGCCCAGTCTTCAAGGACAGGCTCCTTCCCCTGGGCCATCTGAGGGACCTTCCGGAAAGGATAGAGGTGGCCGACGTGATCATAGTCACGAAATGTCCCGCCTATCTCGAAGACTGGGAAAAGACCTCCCTGGCAAAGGCCCTGGGCATCAAGAATTACAGCCCTTCCACCTGTACGGGTGAGAACAGGAAGGGCCGCACCCAGACCGTCCTCTTCACGGCCATCCATTACCGGGAGCTCAAGCCGGTCTACGGGGACGGAGACGCCCGCTACATCTATTCCCAGAAGCTCATCCTCTTCTCCGGCATAGCGAAAGACACCCCGATGAGGAGGTTCCTGAGCGACAAATACAAGATAGTCAAGAGATATTCCTTCCCGGACCATCACAAGTACAATGCGATGGACATCCGGAAGATAGCGGCGGCAGCCAGGGAGAATCCCACCGCCGTGGTGGTGACCACCGAGAAAGACAGTCAGAGGCTCCTGGACTACAAGAAGATGCCCGACTGGCTCCGGAAGCGGCTTTTCATGATTCCCATCGCCGTGGATTTCCTCTCCGACAGGGAGAAGGCAGTCTTCAACTCCACTCTCCTTTCGTCCCTCAGGAGTTTCTCCAAGGATTATTGATTGTTTACTGATTTACCATGTCCAGATTCCGCATTGCAGCTGCCGGGATAATTCTCTCGGTTCTGTTTTCCCTTCCCGTGAAAGCGTTTACCGGGGAGGTCATTTCCATCACCCTGGAGAATTCGGTCATCTATCCAGGAACGGAAAGGATCGTCGAAATTTACGTCCCGACCGCATATGACGGAGTGACGCCCGCCTGCCTTCTCGTATGTATGGACGGCGGGACCGGAATAATGGCGGAAGTCTTGGACTCGCTGATCGCGGAGGGCAGCATCCCCGTCACGATAGGGGTCATCGTCACCCCCGGCAGGATCTACGACAAGGATGAGAGGGTGGTGCGCTATAACCGCAGCAACGAATACGACAGGATGGACGGACGGTTCGCCGGTTTCATTGAAACGGAAGTCCTGCCTCGCGTGGAGAACCTCTCCACGGCCGACGGAAGGCGGATAAGGTTGTCCGGGAAGGCGGCCGACCGTGCCATAATGGGTACCAGCAGCGGGGGTATCTGCGCCTTCAACGCCGCCTGGCAGCGGCCGGACCTGTTCTCCAGGGTGTACTGCTTTATCGGCACCTTCGTCTCATTCAGGGGAGGAGACCAGTTCCCCGCCCTGGTAAGGAAGGGCGAACCCCGCCGACTCCGCGTTTACCTGCAGGACAATATGGACGACACCTGGAATCCGTTGTTCGGGAGCTGGTTCGAATACAACAGGATAATGCTGTCGGCCCTCGAATTCGCCGGTTACGAAGTCCGGCACCAATGGAACGAGGGAGGACACGACGGCCGGAACGGGCTTATCCTCTTCCCGGATGCGATGCGCTGGCTGTGGAGCGGCTGGCCTGAGGAGGTACCTCTACCCAAGACCTCGAACCAGGCCATCCAGTCCCTTATGGAACCGGAAAGCGGCTGGAAACTGGTCGGAGAAGGGATCTCACCCGAATCCATGCTCCATCCATATACGGAAGAGGCCGTCCTTCTTCGCGAGGGCAAGGATTCCTGGGCCGTATCGGAGGATGGCAGCCGCACCAGGATAAAAGGGAAAGCCGTCGGGGCCGATCCGTATTCAGCAGTCTATCCAGGAGGCAGCCATATGGCCCGGAGGGTGGAAGGGAGCAACTGGGTATGGGACTATGTGCTCGATGAAAACGGCCAGCCCTCCTTCGGAGAGGAATTCTATTTCCTGTATGCGGATGCGGGACAGATCCTCTACGACGACGGAGGATATCTCTATGCAGCCACTTCCGTCGGCATACAGGTCTGTGACCAGAACGGCCGGGTTAGGGCGATTCTCTCCCTCCCGGGAGGGAAGGTTTCGTCCATCGCCTATGCCGGAAACAACCTTTTTGCCATAAGCGGAGGTAAGTTGTACATAAGGAAAATGAAGCGCTCCGGGACCTTCAGCGGAGCCCCCGACAGCGAGGGTGAAGGATGATTTTTATCAAAAAATTTGCAAGTAAGATTTTTTTTGCCTAGTATTGCAGAAGTATGGCAAGCAAGAACAGCATATTCTTCTGGTGGCGCCCTTTACACTCCTAGAGTCGTAAGAGGTAAGCGCCGTATGTCCATACAAGATTTTTACGAGCCCTGCCGCACTGCGACGGGGCTCGGTTCTTTTTTAGAAATCAATATTATTTAAAATGTATAATCAACTTTAAAACACTTGACAATTATGGCACAGACAGACAAACAAATCCCCTACAAGACTTACCTGGACGAGAACGAGATTCCCCGTCAATGGTATAACGTCCGGGCGGACATGAAGAACAAGCCGGCTCCGCTCATCAGCCCGGCCGACGGCCATCCCCTGACCATCGAAGAGATGAACCCCATCTTCTGCGAAGAGCTCAACCGGCAGGAGCTGGACAACGATACCAGGTTCTTCGACATTCCCGAGAGCGTCATCGACTTCTACAAGATGTACCGCCCCTCCCCGCTCGTGAGGGCATATTTCCTGGAGAAGGCTCTTGGCACCCCGGCTAAAATCTACTACAAGTTCGAAGGGAACAACACCTCCGGCTCGCACAAGCTCAATTCCGCCATCGCCCAGGCCTATTACGCAAAGGCCCAGGGGCTCAAGGGAGTGACCACCGAGACGGGAGCCGGACAGTGGGGAACGGCCCTCAGCATGGCCTGCGCCTACTACGACCTCGACTGCAAGGTGTATATGGTGAAGGTCTCCTATGAGCAGAAACCCTTCAGGCGTGAGGTTATGCGCACTTACGGGGCGTCCGTCACCCCCTCTCCCAGCGACACCACCCAAGTCGGAAGGAAGATTCTCGCCGAGCATCCCGGAACCACCGGATCCCTCGGCTGCGCCATTTCGGAAGCCGTGGAAACGGCCGTGTCCACTCCCGGATACCGTTACGTGCTCGGCTCGGTGCTCAACCAGGTGCTCCTGCACCAGTCCATCATCGGCCTTGAGACCAAGGCGGCCTTCGACAAGATAGGCGTCAAGCCGGACATCCTCATCGGATGCGCCGGAGGAGGCTCAAATCTCGGCGGTTTCGCAGCCCCGTTCTTCGGAGAGATCCTGCGCGGCGAGAACGAATATGAAATCATAGGCGTCGAGCCCGCCTCCTGCCCGAGTTTCACGAGAGGAAAGTTCGCGTACGATTTCTGCGACACCGGAATGATCTGCCCCCTGGCGAAGATGTACACCCTCGGCAGCCAGTTCATCCCTTCGGCGAACCACGCCGGCGGTCTCCGCTTCCACGGCATCAGCCCCGTCCTCGCACAGCTATATGCGGACAAGTACTTCACGGCCCGTGCCGTCGAGCAGACCTCCGTTTTCGAGGCGGCCGAGCTCTTCGCCCGCAGCGAGGGCATACTTCCCGCCCCGGAATCCAGCCACGCCATCCGCGTGGCGATCGACGAGGCCCTCAAATGCAAGGAAAGCGGAGAGGCCAAGGTCATCGCCTTCAATCTCACGGGAACCGGCTACTACGACCTCAAGGCCTACGAGCAGTACAACAACGGAACGATGACCGACTACATCCCCTCCGACGAAGAGATCGCCCAGGGCCTCGCCCTTCTGCCGAAGGTCGGTAACGAATAAGGAATCTGTATCAACGGGTTATATCGGTCTGGTCTTCTCCAGGAGCCAGGCCGATATTTCTTTGCCCAGAAGCGGGGAAAGAGTGTCGCGGACCCGCTTGTTGTAGGCGTTGAGCCAATCTTTCTCACTCTGCGTGAGAAGGCCGGGAACGAGGACGGAGGTGTCGAAATGGCACAGCGTGAGTGGCTCGAACTTCAGCCAGGAACCGAAGCCGTTGTCTCCGGCTTCCGTAACCAGGACAAGGTTTTCGTGACGGACGCCGAAAAGGCCCTCCCTGTATATCCCGGGTTCGTCGGAGACTATCATTCCCGGCATCAGGGGCTGGCGGTTGAAACTCTGGCGGATGTCGTGCGGACCTTCGTGGACGTTGAGGTAGAAGCCCACCCCGTGGCCGGTACCGTGGCCGTAATTGCGCTTGGATTTCCAAAGGGGATCCCTGGCCAGGACATCGAGATGGCAGCCTGCGGTCCCTTTGGGGAACACCGCCCGGGCAAGACCTATATGTCCTTTGAGGACAAGGGTATAATCCTCTTTCTCCAAGTCCGTGCAGGGTCCGATGGGAACGGTGCGGGTGATATCGGTGGTGCCGAAAAGATACTGACCCCCGGAATCTACGAGATAGAGGCCCCTGGGTTCGATCAGCGCCGATCCGGTGACCGGAGTCGAATAATGTGGAAGGGCGGCGTTGGGGCCGTAGGCAGATATGGTCTTGAAACTGTCTCCCCTGTATCCTTCAACCTCGGCCCGGAGTGAGGAGAGTTTCACCGCGGCGTCGTGCTCGGTGATGCCGCTGTCGAGGGAAAGCTGCCTCTCGAGCCACCAGAGGAACTTTTCCATCACGACCCCGTCCACGACGTGGGCCTCTTTCATCCCCGCTATCTCCACATCGTTCTTCACGGCCTTCCTCAGAGTCACGGGAGAACGTCCTTTTACGAGTTCAAGATCGGGGGAACAGCCCTCCAGGACCTTATAGAGATTATAATTGAGGGTGGCGGGATCTATCCAGAGCCTGCACACGGAATCGTCGGCGGCAAGGGAAGCCAGGTCAAGGGCGATGTCGTCGTAGTCCTTCACCGTCACCCCGTCGGCCTTCAGCTCGTAGAAACTGTCCTCGGTCTCGGAGTCCCGTCGGAAAGGATACTTTCTGACATACCAGTCCGCCTCGTCCATCGTGACGAGAAGGTAGGAAATCACGACGGGATTGTATTCCACGTCGGAGCCCCTGACATTCAGGAGCCAGGCAATCTCGTCAAGGGTGGAAAGCAGGATTGCGTCGCAGCCTCCCTGCATCAGCTTTTTCCTGAGCCAGGAAAGCTTGTGTTCCCTGGACCAGCCCACCTGGTCATCACCAAGGGTGATAACCGTCGACTGCGGGGCTTCCGGGCGGTCTTCCCAGACAAGGTCGGGGAGATTGGGTACGTCCACGACGTTGAATCCCTTGCCGAGGCTGTCCACGAAGGACATCTTCTCGCAGAGGCCGTCTATCGCCACAGTAGGCTCCTCTCCAGAGTGAGGAAAATGGGAAGAAAGCCACTGGGGGATGGGAACCTGGTCGGGAACACCCATTTTGTGGAGTTTAATCCCGGAGCCGAGGAGTTCCCGTGCCGCCTGTATGAAATAGCGGGTGTCGGTCCAGAGGCCGGCGTGGTCCTCTGTGACGACTACGTCACCCTCTCCGGTATAGCCGGAAAGCCACTCCACCTGCCTCCATCTGGGGGAAACATATTCGCTGGAATGGGGATCGGACCCGGATATTATCACGGCGTCCCAGCCCCTCGAGCGCATCACGCTCCGAAGGGCTTCGACTCTCCCGGAGAAAGTTCCCATCTTATTTCGTGAGTTTATTTTTCAGGAAGCGCACCACCGCCAGGACGAACCTGTCCAGGGGGATGATCGAAGAAACGGATTTGACTCCCTCGGCGAAGAGGTTCGCCGGGGAGAGGTCCTCCTTGAGCGTCATGAAACTCGATGTCACCTGGTTCCCCTTGAGAGAAAGCCTGGTGCGGATGGTCCTGCGCTCCTTGTCGATGTCTTCGACATTCCTGATGTTCCTGTAATCGATCATTGCCTAACTGTCCTGGGAGTTGTCTTCAAAGAAAAACTTCGCGAACATCCTCACGAGGGAACTTGTGAAAATTCTGTCCTTCAGGAACCAGACGATGGCGGCCAGGACAAGGAAGCCCGCCGCCACCAGGAAGGCGGCTCCGGCAAGGCTCCCGATGGCATCTCCGAGCAGGACCACCAGCCCGAAGGCGGCGGCCAGCAGCACCACGGAAATCACGAACAGGAGCAGGATCATCCAAAGCAGCCTGCCGAGGGTGACGGACAACCCCTTGACCGTCCTGAGCTTGAGGTCGTCGATCTGAAGATTGACGTATTCCTTCGCCTCGGAGGTGAGGTCGTCGAACGGTTTGGTGAAGTCAGCCATGACTAAGCCTCTTCCGGACGGAGGGAGTCCTCTATCTTCTGGAGCTGCTCAAGGATCTTGGCCTTGGTCTCTTTCTTGAATCTTCCGCCTTCCTCGCTGAGGGAATCCTTCAACTTGGTGATGTCCTCGAAGGCCAGCCTGGCCTTCTCTCCGGCCTTCTTCACCGCCTCGGCGGCCTTCTCTTTTGCGACGGAATATGCGGCGTTAGCCGTGCCGCTCAGGTCATCCGCCACGTCGGCGGCGATGTCCTTGAGGTCGGCGGCCGCGTCCTTCAGCTTCTCACGGCTCTCTTCAGCCGTCTTCTTGAGTTTCTTGCGGGTTTCCTCTCCGGATTCGGGAGCGAAAAGGACACCGAGGGCGGCTCCAGCGGCCACTCCTGTAAGCAATGCGAAAAAAGTTCCTGTTCTCATAATCAATATGCTTTATGCACAAATATAGGAATAAGTTTCCTTATTATATCAGTTCCCTGATTATTTCATCGGAGACGAAGAAACGGTCCTCGGGAATACGGATCCTTTCGGAGGAAGAATCGGGGATATCCGTGAGGGCTCCCTCTTCCTTCAGGGCGTCCACGGCTTCCTTTCCGGCAAGGCTTTCCAGTTCGGCCGCCTCCATACCCCTGTCGGTCCTCAGGCCCAGCATTATCCTTTCGGTGCGGATATCTTCGGGAGAGAGGATCTCCCCCTCCTGCTTCCAATCCTTCAGTTCCTCGGAGTTCCACAGGCGCGTTTCCGTCCCGTCAACGCGGCGGAAAGAATGCGCTCCGGGGCCGAGCCCGACATAGGGAATCCGCCCCCAGTAGGCGCCGTTGTGCACGGCTTCGAACCCGGGAAGGGCGAAATTGGAGATTTCGTAATGGCGGTATCCGGCAAGGGAGAGTTCCCTGCAGAGGATGTCGTACTGGGCGTGGCAATTCTCTTCCGGAGCATCCTTCCATTTCCCTTCCGCCGCCAGGTCGGCGAGGGCGCTGCCTTCATCCACACCGAGCTGGTAGGCGGAAATGTGCTCCGGACGCAGCTCCAGGGCCTTTCGGACGGTCTCCGTCCAGACCGTTTCCGTCAGTTGCGGGATTCCGAAGATGAGGTCAATGCTGATGTTTCCGAACCCTGCATCCCTAAGATTGCGGAATGCCTCCGCAGCACCCGCCGAATCGTGCCTGCGGTTCATCCAGCGAAGTATCCCGTCGTCGAAAGACTGGATTCCGACACTCACCCTGTTCACCCCGAGGTCCCTCAGGCCGGAGGCGAAGGAAGGGGTAACGTCGTCGGGATTGACCTCAACGGTGAACTCGGAGAATCCCTGCGGACGGATATCTTTCAGGGCTCCGATAATCCTTCCGAGCACGGACAGCGGCAGCACCGATGGGGTGCCGCCGCCTATGTAAAGGGTATCCACTTCAGTCGGGGAGGAAATCTCTTCCTTCCTGGATCCGATCTCCCCGAGGAGGGAATCGAGATATCCGTCATACGCCTTCCCGCAGTCCCTGCCTGCAATCTCGGAATAGAAAGCGCAGTAGGTGCAGAAACTCCTGCAGAAGGGAACGTGGACGTAGATCACCTGAGCAGGAGCTCTCCCTTGCCGAGGAACGCCTGGTCCGTGTAAGCTTCGACGGTATAGACGCCCTTGGTGTATGTAGGGATGTCGTTCAGGTAAATGCTCATCTCCACCTCCTTGCCTTCGTAGTCGACCTCACGCGAAGCGGAAGCCACGAGGGTTTCCCCGCCGTAGGAGAAGGATGACTGGACGCTGTTCGTCAGGAGGATGCCCTCGGGGTCCTTCACGCGGATGTAAACCCTCACCGGCCCCTTCGGGGCCAGGTCGTTTTCGACCAGGGAAAGGTTGGTGAGGAGACGGACCGCCCTGCTGCTCCTGTCCGTGACCTTGTCCGAAGAGTTGTAGGCGGCAATGTTCAATCCCCTGGCCTTGATGACCGAGCCTGCGGCCACCTGGCCGGAAAGGCTCTCGACCTGCTTGGTGAGGTCGGCGTTGGCCGCACGGGCCTCGGTGGCCTCCTTCCTTGCGGCGGCGGCGTCGGCCGTCAGCTTGTGGTTGAGAGTGTTGAGGGAGTCTATCTGCACGATATAATTGCGCATTATGCTCCTGAGGGTGCCGAGTTCCTTCTCGTACTTGCGGATCTGGGCGCGGTTGGTGGCGTCTGTCTTCTTCACCCTTTCGATGAGCTGGGCCACCTCCTCCCTGGACGAATCCAGCTGGGAGTTGATCATTTCGTAGTCGGAGGAAAGGTTCACATAGTCGTTCTGGAGGCTTTCCAACTGGGCCGTAAGGTCCTGTTTCTCAGCGTTCAGGTCCTTGACCAACGACGATTTCTGGAACCATATATATCCAAGGGCCAGGGCAAGGGCGGCGGCCACGCAGGCAAGGCCTATGGTGACGTTCCTCAGTCCCCTGTTCTTCCTTTCCCTTTCTTCGCGCTCTATGCGCTCTAACGGATCTTCTACCATAACAATATCATTTAATGGATTCAAGACTCTGCAAAAATAGCAAAATGTATGCAAATTGTTATCTTTGCGTACAATAATCAAACCAGTCGCCGATATGAAGTATGTCGTAAGAGCAATAAAGCATTTCTTCTGTTTCATCGTCCTCCTGACGGTGATAATGGGTATTTTCATCCTCGCCGGACTGGTCGAGCCAGCCCCGGAATCCCTTTTCCGTAACGGCTGGACCTCCGTCCTGCAGATCCTCGCCCTTTTCGCCGTAGTGAGCGCAATCTATCCGAAAATATCCTACGCCACCAGGACGGCCACGGTGCCTGGGGAGACCTCTGAAACAAGGAACGGGATAGTCTCGCTGATGGAAGAGAGAGGATATGTTTTGGAAAAAGCAGAAGGGGAGAATATGAGTTTCCGCCTGTCCTCGCCGGTCGGGAGGTTCAGGAGACTTTGGGAAGACAGGGTGACCTTCACCCGCACCATCGACGGATATGCCCTGGAAGGGCCCAACAAGGATATAGTAAGGCTGGTAAACGCCTTGGAAATGAAGTTCAACCCCTTTGAATGATAATTATGGAAGAAGAATTCAAGACCGTAGCCCGCTTCAAGGACGCTATGAGCGCCCGCATCCTGGCTGGAATGCTCAATGAGAACGGGATCCCCGCCGGAGTGTTCGGGGACAACTCTTCCTATGTGTTCCTCAACTACTCCGACGAGGTACTGGTGAAAGTGAACGCCGCCGACGAAGAGGCGGCCCTCAAACTCATAGAGGAAAACTACTCGGAAGAATAGACATCATCCACAGACGTCAGGGAGAAGAACAGGGCTCGCCTTTTTCAGCGATGTCCTGCCTTCTCCCTGACGGCATAAATGTTTTCCTAAAGGTACAGGATGTGCCTGGCGGCAGCGTCGAGGGCGTCGTAGAAATCCGCACCGAAGACCTCGGTGAGCGGTTCCCGCAGGAACTGATATACCCGGATTCCCTCCTCACAGCCCTTCCGGTAGGCATCCTCGCAGATCCTCCACCTGTGAAGGTTCAAGGCCTTCCCCCCTCCGGTCAGGTTCGTCACCCTTATTGGATAGAGGCGGCAGGAAACCGGCTTCCGGAAGGAACATTTTCCAGCGAAGAAACACCTCTCGACCGAACAGAGATAACCCCCGTCGTCGCCGACGGTGACATATGCGCACTCCCCGGATCCTTCCACGACCGGAGTCACCATATCCCCCTCCCTGTCTATCTCGAAAAAACCCTTTTCCCTGACGGCGGAAAGCCCCTCGGGCCCCATCAGGGAAGAAAAGACAGGATAATCCCTCTCAAGCAGTTCAGGCTCCGACTCCAGCAGGGGAGCCCCGCTGTCGCCTTCCCTGCAGCATATTCCCTTGCACCTGGCGTAATCGCAGGAGAAAAACTCGCAAACCACGTCCTCTGACACGAGGACGTTCCCTATTTCCACTATGGTTCCGAAACCCGAGGGACGGCTCATCTCACCACGTATTCCACCCTCCTTCCGTCGGCGAATGAACTGATGACCTCACCAACCTGGGCGGCCGTGATCCCGGCTATCCTCTCCTTGTATTTCCCAATCAGATCCTTGCCCTCGGAATAACGCATCAGGACCATTTGGACAAGATTTTCGGAAGAGGAGAGCATGGACTCCATCGAATTGGAGCACAGGGACTTGTAGGCCTGGAGCTCAGCGGGAGACACGGGCTTTGACGAAACGGCGCTGACGGCCGCCCTGACCTTATCGAGCACTTCGGCCGAGGAGGCTGGAACAATTCCGGCGGGCAGTCCGTACGTATCTGCCGGGCGGCAGGTGTAGGAAAGGCTGAGGCTCTCCTGGGGGTAGGTGTCGTAGGAGAAGGAATCGGTGACATACATCCCGGCATCGGCAAGATTCTTTATTATGGCTTTTCGTAAGACGATCCCGGCAATCTGGCCTGCGATATACTTGTCGGTGCTGAAAGGAACGGGCGCCGACATCGCCATCGTTACGCTTCTCTCATATACGTTTGGAAGGTCCTCCATATCCACGACCCTGGTGACGGTGCCGCTTACCGGGCGGTATTCTATCTTGGGCCTGGCGGCGAAACTGTCCCCCATCGTCCGGAAATCCCCCACGAAGCGGCAAAGGAGTTTCTTTACATATACCGGGTCGAAATCCCCGATGAGGACTATCACTCCGTCGTTAACCCTCGAGAACCTGCTCTCGAAATAGGCCTCGGCCCTCTCCGGCAAGTCGTCCTTCAGTGAATTGATGTCCTTCTGGGAAGAATAGTTGTAGCCGGGGAACATCAGGCTGTCGACGACGTTGGATATGCCGCCCACGCCCTCGTTCTTTAGGATTTCCGCAAGGGCCTCGTTGCGCTTGTAATAGCGGAAGGCCTCGGGGTCGGTCTCACGGCTGTTCGCCAGGGAGACCAGGGCCTTGAGCAGGAGGGTTATCTTGGATGAAGGGGCTCCGCCGCAGATCCTGATGTCGGAAAGGGATACGGACGGCGTCATCGTTATACCGTTGGCCACGAGCATCTTCCGGAAGTCGTCTCCGGTCATCCCCGCCACCTTGTCGAGGAGGAGCATATCGGAGACGAAAGCGCCTTCGCCCCGTCCCAGGGAAGCCACGGTGGAATAACCTCCCCTGACCATCAGGGCATAGCTGAGTTCACCCTTGACGTCGCTCTTCTTCAGGACGACCTTCACCCCGTTGGAGAAGGTGAGCACTTCCCCTCCGGACACGGGATCGGCGTCCGTCCTCTTTATCTTGACCTTGTTCGACCCCTGGGCGAGGCCGAGGGTGTCGCTGTAATTCACCCTGTAGGTCTCAGGCCAGGGCTTGTCCCACTGGGCCGTCCAGGCCTCGTCGAAAGCCTCCTTCAGATCCCGGCCGTCCTCCGCCCCCAGGTTGGAACCCACGCATTGGAGGGTAAGGTTCCTGCTGCGGTCCAGGAGGGCCGACACGAAATTGTTATACAGGGAAAGTTCCTTGGAATCCTCCATATTCTTCGAAAGGAAGATGGAAGCCTTGGTGGAAAGGGAGGCGAGGGAAGACCCGTAAAGGAAGGCAGAGGAGCACTGGTCGGTGTAGAAACCGTTGGACAGGACCTTCGTCTTCACCACGTTGGAGAGGAGTTCGTCCTTGGCGTCCTTGTATTCGGGGAAACTGGCCCCCGTGCTGTCGAGGTCGGAGAGGGTGGCGGCCAGCACCCTGACCGCGGACTTCAGGCTGTCGCCCAAGGTGTGGAGGGTGATGGTGTAATGCTCGTTTCCCGAACTCACGGAACTGCTGTTATAGACATAGTTGATTCCGGACACAGGTATCTTTCCCTCCTTCAGTCTCTTGCCAAGGCGGTTCTGGAGGATGGTCCCGAACACGCGTGCGAACATCTCCGACACCACCGGCTGGGCCGTGTTCATATTGGCGGCCGGCGTCCTGGGGAACTCGTACATCGCCGTTACGAGGCCGGAGGACGAGTTGGGGGTGGGGATGAACCTGAACGAGGCCGTATCCGATGGCTCCCATTTGTAAGGTACGGGATCCGCTCCCTTTTCCCTTGAGCCAACCGTCATCGAAAGCACCTTTATCTTCTCGAGTATCTTCGCCGGCACGATGTCTCCGGCCACCACGATGGCCTGTTCGGCCTTCCAAGTGCGGGCGAGGTCGAAAACGAGCATGAACGTGCTGTCCACGGCAGCCTCGTCGAACACCGGAATGTCACGGAAATTGAAGGTTGTGGCGTCGGGGGTTACGGTCACATATCCGTTTTCGGAATATCCTATCCCTTTGGAAGCGAGATACTCGCAGGGAGTCTTCGTGGTGTAGTGAGGGGAGGAGGCAAGGGCGGTCCGGGCGCTCTCCACGTCGGTCGCGCCTTTCTGGACGAGGGAGAAATCAGCGAGGCCCTTGGATGCAGTATTGACGGCGAGATAGTATGAAATGCCGTTCGGCAGGGAGCCTACAGTGATGTTCGGAGCCTGGGGGAGAGGGGGCAGATTCTGTGCTGGCATCATTATTGAAAATAACGCCGACAGGATAACAAAAACCACGTATTTGCCAGATTTACCCATTTTTTATGGTATGTATTTGTACAAAATTAAAAACAAATTTGCTATAATTGCAACCTGTATGCAAAAACCTCTCCTGTAATTTATTTTTGATTATTAGTGTTAAAGGAATAATTAGGTCAACATTATGAAAAAATTTATTCTTGTATTTGCCGCCATCGCCCTGTCCGCAGGCATCCTGTCAGCACAGACCCTGGCCGAAGCGACTGAAACCTACAACCAGGGCGTGGAGACCCTCCAGGCCAGCAACAATACCGCCGCCCTGCAGCTCTTCCAGCAGGCACTCACCGCCGGTGAGGCCCTCGGAGAGGAGGCTGCAGACCTCGTGGCCAACTGCAAGAACGTCATTCCTAACGTGGCTCTCGCAGTCGCCAAGGATCTGGTGAAAGAAGCCAAATATGACGACTCGATGGCCAAGTTCCAGGAGGCGAAGGCCCTCGCCGAGAAGTTTGCGAACGAAGGAGTAGTTGAGGAAATCAAGACTCTCATACCGCAGGTTCTCATGCAGAAGGGAAACGACCTTCTCAAAGAGGCACAGAAGACTCCTGATGCCGAAGCCAAGAAAAACGGCCTGCTCGCAGCAGGCGCCGCCTACAAGGAGGCTTTCGAGGCTGACCCCACCAACGGAAAGGCCGCTCTGCATCTAGGACAGGCCCTCTCGATGGCCGGTTACGCTGACGAGGCTCTCGACGCCTTCAAGTCCGCAGCCGGAGCAGGTGAGGCCGAGGCCGCAGGCAAGCAGATTTCCACCCTCTACCTCAAGGAGGCCGCAGCAGCCCTGAAGAGCCAGAAGTATGCAGCCGCCATCGAGGCAGTCGAGAAGAGCGAGGAGTATGGCAACAATCCTCAGGCCTATCTGGTAGCCGGTCAGGCTTCCCAGAAGCTCAACAAGACCAACGACGCCATCAAGTATTTCACCAAATACCTGAGCGCCTCCCCCAACGCCAGCAACGCCAACGCCATCACCTTCACCGTCGCCGCCCTCTACCAACAGGCAGGCAACAAGGCCAAGGCCCTCGAGTACTATCAGAAAGTCGCTTCCGACGCCAAGTTCGGAGCCCAGGCCAAACAGATGATCGACGCGCTCAAGAAGTAATGCTTCAAGCCCTCGAACTCCTTGCCCCCGCAAGGAACGCTGATATCGGCATCGCAGCCATCGACTGCGGTGCCGATGCGGTTTATATCGCCGGCCCGGGGTTCGGGGCGAGGCATTCTGCGGGCAATTCCGTGGAGGAGGTCCGCCGGCTCTGCGAATATGCCCACAGGTTCGGGGTGAGGATCTTCGTCACCCTCAACACGATTGTATACGACAGCGAAATCCCGGTCGTAAGGGAACTGATGCGCGGACTAGAGGATGCCGGGGCCGACGCCTTCATCGTCCAGGACCTTGCCCTGACCACCTTCGGTGCGAAAGTTCCCCTGCACGCTTCCACGCAGTGTTCGATAAAGACACCTCAGGACGCCGCCTTCTATTCCGGACTCGGATTCAGGCGGCTGATACTGGAAAGGCAGCTTTCGCTGGACGACATCCGACGGATAAGGGAGGCCACCGGGGCGGAACTTGAATTCTTCGTCCACGGCGCCCTCTGCGTCTGCTACAGCGGCCAGTGCTATATGTCGGAGGCCGTGGCGGGAAGAAGCGCCAACAGGGGTGAGTGCGTCCAGGCCTGCAGGTCCCTCTACGACCTGGAGGACTCCGATGGAAAAGTTCTCGTGAGGAACAAGGCCCTTCTTTCCCTGAAGGACCTGAACCTCAGCAGCCGTCTTTCCGACCTGGCGGAAGCGGGGATCTCCTCCTTCAAGATAGAAGGAAGGCTGAAGAACGTTTCCTACGTCAGTAACATAACGAGGGAATACTCCCTGGCCCTGGACGCCCTGGTGGCCTCTCGGCCCGACCTCTACCGCAGGGCTTCCTTCGGAAGAGTATGCGGGGGCTTCTCCCCGATGCCGGACAAGACCTTCAACAGGGGATACACCTGTCTCTTCATCGACGGGGAAAGGGGGCACTGGGCCTCCCTGGACGCACCCAAGTCGATGGGGGCGCCGGTGGGAAAGGTGGTCTCCGTCCGCTCCATCCCGGAAAAGGGGACCGTGGTAACCCTGGACAGGGACTCATCCCTCCACAACGGGGACGGTTTCTCCTACATCACCCGAAACGGGATACTCGGGTTCAGGGGGGACGTCTGCTCGGGGAAGGAGATCCGCTGCAGGGAAGTCCCCGGCCTGACAAAGGGAATGACGCTTTACCGGAACATCGACGCCGCCTTCGAGAGAGAGATGGAAGGCAACCGGCCGCGCAGGCTCGTCGGAGTGAAGGTCCGGATGGATTTCAGGGACACGCTCTCCGTCGTCGCGGAAAGCGAAGACGGGAGGATGGTTACGCTTGATCCGGCCGTACCGGAGGAAAGGGCGGAGAATCAGGAGAGGATGCGGGAACTGGTCAAAAACCAGTTGGAGAAAACCTCCGGGCATTATTCTTTCACCCTTGAGGGACTCTCCTGTGAAAACGGCCTTCCCTTGATGAAGGCCTCGGAACTCAACGGCATCCGCCGGGACATCGCCTCTGCCCTTGACTCCCTTCCCTGCAAGGCCGTACCGATGTCTTCCCACTCTTCGGAAAGGCAGCCCTCCGGGAAGGTCATTTCCTATAAATCAAACGTTTCCAACAGAATATCTCGCGACATATACCTTTCTGGCGGAACCTCTTCCGCAGAGGAGGCCTACGAACTCTCCCACCGTCCCGGTGCGGAACTGATGCGCACGAAATACTGCATCAAGTACGAACTCGGCCTCTGCCCCGTCCGGCAGGGAGCCGCCCCCACCGGTCCCCTCTTCCTCGTCAACAACGGCCGCCGCTTCTCCCTCGGTTTCGACTGTTCCAACTGCGAAATGACCGTCTCCTAAGTTCCCTGCAGGGTAGGGGTCGTCGGACCCTTCGCTCGCTACGCTCGCTTCGTCCCTCCCACTGCAAAGCGGCGGGCCCCTCCCATTTTACGAACATAGTTCGTTTCCTCCTTCGCGGTTCGGAAGTTCGAACAAGTTCAACTCCTCTCACCTTGATGTCGGTTGACCATGGGTGGACAAGGTCCTCCTAACCCCTACCCTGCAGGGAACTCGAAAGCCTTTTATTTTTCGACGATGCTGAAGGTGATCTCGATGTCGCCGAAACGGGCGGGAGAGTCGCTGTAGGCTTCAAGGTAGGAACGGGAAAGCCGGCCCCGCCAGACGATGTCGTCTCGGGAATTGAACGGGAGGGAGATGTCGAACCCGTAAGATTTGGACTGGACCTTCACCGTGGCCGAACAGTTCCAGGTGGTCCTGGTGCCTCCGTCGTCTTCGGTGATCATAAGGGCGCAGGCTTCCAGCTGGGGGGTCCAGTCGGACACCAGGATAACCTTGAAAGGAATGGTTTCCCCAAGCTGGCTCCTCCTGACCACTACCATGAAATCGGTTATCGAAGGGGAATATTTGAGCATCTCCTCCTCGGTGGTGGCCTTGAAATCCTCCACGCTGCCCATCTTGAAGAAGAATTCCGAAGCCCCGGTGAACCAGGGGTCATAGTTCCTGTAGGCCTTCAGGTCGCTTATCATCAGGGAACGGTTGCCGGAAGAAGCGCCCTTCGTCTTCCCGACGACAGTCACCACGCCGCCCTCTCCCCAGGACGGATTCTCCTTAAGCAGCATCTCCAGGGTCTTGTAGCCGGCGTCCGAATTGCGGTTCACCACCCACACCGGCCTCTCCCTGGCCATTTCCTCGTCCACTAAAACCTCCTTGAGCATCACGTTGCCGTCGGCGTCCACCTCCCTTTCGTATCCGATGTTCCTTGTGGACTCGTCACCCGGATCGAAGGTCACTATGGGTGCCGTTTTTCCGTCCCAGTCCGCCGACCAGGGCCAATAGATCTGTACGTCGGATGCGGAGAGGGAATCCAGGATCGACTGTACCTCGACGGCCTCGGAGGAAGGGGAAGAGGATGATTTCGTAAACTGATGGCTCCTGTAGTATTCAGCGACAAGGTCGCGAAGGGGCCTGGAATAGCGGTCCGGGGAACGGGTATCCCCGTCGTCACCAACTCCAGAACCGGGGGAGGAAAACAGATGGGCCATCGTGTATTCCTCGTCGTAGCCGTTGGAGGAAGAGGAAGAAACGGCATCGTGGACTTCTTCGAGATGGCTCGTTTCCAGGGGGAGGGAGGACAGCATCTGCGCCACCCTGGGAAGGGAAATGCAGGAGGAAACGGCCTCCTCGTGCGTAGGGCCCTTGATATCCACCCTTTCGCAGGATGGAAAGAAAAGGAGGGCCGTCAATGCGGCGGCCGTTCCTTCAATGTAAGAAAAGAAGTTTTTCATAGTTTTAATTTTATGTCAGGAACAAAGTTGAAAAGAAATATCCGTGTGGGAAAACTCCACACGGATAAATGTCAAAACAGGCCTTCCAACCTACTGGGCCTTGGGTTTCGAGTAGAAAATGAACCTGTTCCTGTCGTAAAAGTCCTTCACGGTGTCAACCCCAGTGAACCCGGCCTCCTTGAAGAGAGCGGCGGTCTCCTTGCCCAGCACCTCGTTGATCTCGGTGAGACCCTTTCCTTCGGGAGGCAGGAGGATATGGGACCAGTGCGCTATGGCCCTGTGGAAGACCAGGGGATCCTCGTCTGGAACGAAAAGGGCCAGGGCGGGCTCGTACAGGAGGACGTTCGACCTCAACAGGGGTTTCTCGGACTCCATTATATAAGGAGGGTTGCTGACGATCACGTCGAACTTCCCCTCCGTGAACATCGTGTCGAAATCCAGGATGTCCGCCTTGATGAACGTGGGAGCAATCGCCCCCCTCTCCTTGAGGACGGACGTAAACTTCTGACCCGAAGCAACTTTCAGGGCCCCCTCGGAGATATCAACCCCCGTCACTGAAATGCCCGGGACGGAAAGGGCGACGGTCCAGGCAATGCATCCGGAACCGGTACACAGGTCGAGGACCCTGACGGGAGAGGCCTTCCTGCCATATGCCCCCCTCATCCTCTGGAGCCTGGAACATACGCTCACGGCCTCGCGGCACATAAGTTCGGTCTCAGGACGGGGAATCAGGACGTCCGGTCCGACATTGAACTCGAAGCCGCAGAACTCGGCCTTCCCTATGACATACTGGATGGGTTCCCCTTTAGAAAGCCTTTCCAGGTTCTCCCTGAGAATGGAAACCTGGGCGTCGGAAATCTCATACTCCGGCTCCACTATGTGGGTGTAACTCTTCGTCCCGGTCTTCGCTTCGCAGAGCATCAGCATTATTGAACGGGACTCCGCAGTGGTGTAGAGCCTTTCAAGGGAGGAAATCCCCTCCTTAAGCATTTCAGTCAGGAGCATCCTCAGCCGTTCTCTATGATTGTGCTCAGGAATTCGGTGATGTCGATGCCGGCGGCCCTCACCATCTTGGGCACGAGGGAAGCGCTGGTCATACCAGGAATGATGTTGACTTCCAGGAAATAGAGTCCTTCGGGAGCCAGGATGTAATCCATACGGACGAGGCCGGAGCAGCCGAGATGGGCGTAAATCTTCGCCGTGGTCCCGCAGATGGAGTCGGACACCTCGTCAGGGATGGGGGCGGGACAGATCTCGTTGCTCCTTCCGTTGTATTTGGCGTCGTAGTCGAAATAATCGTTGTCGGAAACGATCTGGATGACAGGAAGGGTTTTCACTTCCCCGGCATCGGTGTAGGCCGCACAGGTGAACTCCCCTCCCGGAATCGCCTTCTCTATGATGACCGTGGGCCACTCGCTGAACGCGAACCGGATGGCCTCGGGAAGGTCTTCCGCCCTGTCAACCTTGGACATGCCGAAACTGGACCCGCCTCCCGTGGGCTTTACGAAAATGGGCAGGCCGAGGGCGGCGACCGCCTTTCCGGCTTCCTCCTCGACGTTGCAGCCCTTCCGGACGAAATAGTCGGGAGCGAGTTTGACGATGCCCTCGCCCTTCAGATAGCCCTTGCAGGCATATTTGTCAAAGGCAAGGGAAGATACGAAGGAAGAGCAGGTGCTGAAGGGGATGCCGAGCATCTCGAAATAGCCCTGGAGCTGGCCCGTCTCCCCGGGTTTCCCGTGCTGCATTATATAGGCGAAGTCGAATTTCACCTTTCCTCCATAGAGATTGACCGAGAAATCGGTCTTGTCGATCTCGGGACGGGAACCCTCGGGAAGGGGAACCCTCATCGAATTCCGCTTCCTGAATGCCACGAGCTGCCAGCGTCCGAAACGGGCGAATATCTCATAGACATCATATTTGGTGTCGTCTATCCTGGAAGCGGTGTATTCTCCGCTGCGGCAAGAAACCTCCCATTCGGAGGAATCACTTCCATAAATTACCGCGATGGTCTCGTATCCGGCCATATCTTATTCAAAATAATATTCTTCCTGTGTCTTCACGCTGTCATCACCCGAACTCCTGGCCACGGAGGCGCAGTCCATGCTCGCCCCTCCGCCCGCCGGGGCGATGAACCTGTCCTCCTCGGAAACGCCGAGGGTCCCGTCGGTAAGGACCTTCCTCATGAAGATACCCCAAATCGGCAGGGCCATGTTCGCTCCCTGCCCCAGTGCACCCGACTGGAAATGGACCTGGCGGTCCTCGCCTCCCGCCCAGACTCCGGCAGTGAGAGTGGGAGTGTAGCCGATGAACCAGCCGTCGGAGTTGTCGTTGGTGGTACCGGTCTTTCCGGCAATCTCACCCTTGAGCTGGTAGCGGAAGCGCAGGCGCGAACCCGTACCGCCGTCTACGACGCCCCTCATCATGGATACCATTGTGAAAGCGGTGCGGTCGCCGATGGCTTCCCGCTGTATGCTGGTGAACTCGGACAGTACGTTGCCCTGGTTGTCTTCTATCCTGGTCACGAACAATGGACTCACATATACTCCCCTGGAGGGAAGGGTGTTGTAGGCCGACACCATCTCCAGAAGCGACAGGTCGCAGGAACCGACACAGATCGAGGGCACCTCCTCGACATGGCTCTTGATGCCCATCTTGTGCATCATCTCTACCATGGCGTGCGGACCGAACTGTTTCATAAGATAGGCGGAGATGTTGTTGGAACTGTTGGTGAGGCCCCATTTCAGGGTGACTGTCTGGCCTATCCAGGAAGACTTGTCGGTACTTCTGGGAGTCCAGGTGTTCGGCCCTACGATGATCGTCTGGGGGAGGTTCACCACCTGGGTGCAGGGACTCATTCCCTCCTGCATCGCAAGGGTATAGAGGTAAGGTTTTACCGTGGATCCCACCTGACGCTTGCCCTGGGATATGTTGTCGAACTTGAAATAACGGTAGTTGGGGCCGCCGACATAGAATTTGACATGGCCGGTGACGGGTTCCATCCCGAGGAAGGCGGCCCTGAGGATGCCCTTGTAGTACCTGATGGAATCGTCAGGGGTCATCGTGGTGTCTATGTAACCCTGCCTTTCCCAGGAGAATACCCTCATGTTCTGTGGCTCGGAGAAACTGGCAAGTATCTCGGCGGTAGGTTTTCCGGCCTTGGCCATCATACGCCATCGGTCGCTCCAGCGCCTGGCCTGGTTCATCACGCGGTCCCTGGTCTCCTGGTCGATGTCGTTGGAGAAGGGAGCGTTCTTCTTGTATTTGAGGTCCTTGAAGAAATCTTTCTGGAGTTCCTTTCCAAGATGCTCGGCGACAGCCTCCTCGGCATATTTCTGCATCTTGTAGTTTATGGTGGTGTAAATCCTGAGCCCGTCCTTGTCGAGGTCGTATTTCTCCCCGCCCGGCTTCTTGTTCTTGTTGAGCCAGCCGTAGAGCTCGTCGTTGCGCCAGCTGAGGGAATCGGCCGTGAAATCCTCGGGGTAGTCGTAGTCGGAACGGCGGGGCTTCTCCTTGCTCATCAGGCGCTTGAGCATATCCCTGAAATAGGGGGCAAGGCCGGCGTTGTGGTCCTGAACCTGATAGGAGAGGGTGATGGGGATCTGCTGTATGGAATCCCTTTCGGTCTTGGTTATGAAACCGGCCTTGCACATCTGTCCGATGACGAAGTTCCTGCGGACCAGGGCCTTGTCGGGATTGAGGACCGGGTTGTAGCGGGTGGGCTTGTTCGCCATACCGACGAGCATCGCGCTCTCCTCGACGGTGAGGTCGCCCGGGAGTTTCGCGAAGAAGGTTTCCGAAGCCGAACGGATACCGTAGGCGCTGCTGCCGAAGAAGATGGAGTTGAGATACATGTCTATGATCTCCTCCTTGGTGTAGTCCCTCTCCAGCTTGACCGCCGTTATCCATTCCTTGAGTTTTATCCACACCATCTTCACCTTCGACCATCCCGGCACCTTCGACGAGAGGTTCGTACGGGGGTACAGGCTCTTCGCCAGCTGCTGGGTGATGGTGCTGCCTCCTCCCTGGTTGGACCTGTTCATCATCAGGGTCTTGACGAGAACCCTGCCGAGGCCCTTGAAGTCGATGCCCGAGTGCTTGTAGAAACGCTTGTCCTCCGTGGCTATGGCCGCGTGGATGACGTTGGGGGATATCTCGTCGTAGGAAACGTAAGTCCTGTTCTCTATATGGTAGGTGGTGAGAATCTCCCCTCCTTCCGCTATGAGCTGGGTGGCGAGTTTGCTGTCGGGGTTCTCCAGTTCCTCGAAGGAAGGGATGTCGGCGAAGATCCACACGAGGAGGACCATGAACAGCAGCAGGAGGAACGGAAGCGCGAGAATCCTCCAGAACCACTTGATTATATTCTTTCTTTTTTCCTGGGTCATAACCCGATGTTTTACCTATACTATGGAAAGACAAATTTAACAACAAAATTTGGAAAATTGCCCGGTTTGTTCTTTACTTTGCAGTTTGAAAGCCCGGAACGCCGGGTTATGGACTAAAAAAATTAATTCATATGAATGAGGGGAAAAGCAGGAACCTTGTGATCGTGGAGTCACCGACCAAGGCGCGGACCATCCAGAGGTTCCTTGGAGAAGAATTTACCGTGAAGTCCAGTTTCGGACACATCAGGGATTTGCAGGACAACAAGTTGAGCGTGGACGTGGAACACGGTTTCGCGCCTCAGTACGTCATACCTGCAGACAAGAGGAAGGTCGTCGCCGACCTGAAGAAACTTTCCGCCGGAGCCACCGTATGGCTGGCATCCGATGAAGACCGCGAGGGAGAGGCCATTTCCTGGCACCTGGCCCAGGCCCTCGACCTCGGAGTGGAGGACACCAGGAGGATCGTCTTCCACGAAATAACCGAACAGGCCATCCGCAACGCCATCCAGAACCCCAGGACGATAGACATGAACCTCGTCAACGCCCAGAAGGCCCGCAGGGTCCTGGACCGCCTGGTGGGGTTCGAGCTCTCACCCGTCCTTTGGAGGAAGATCCAGCCCAAACTCAGCGCGGGAAGGGTGCAGAGCGTGGCCCTCAGGCTCGTAGTGGATAGGGAAAGGGAGATCCTTTCCTTCCAAAACGAACCTTACTACAGCACCACCGCCGTCTTCCATCCCGCAGGAGCGGCCGCCAGGGTTAAGGTGAACGCCACCCTGGACACCAGGTTCAAGGACATCGCCGAGGCCCGGAAATATCTGGAAGACAGCATAGGGGCGGAATTCAAGGTGAATTCCCTCGAAAAGAAGGAAGGGCTGAGGGCTCCGGCTCCCCCCTTCACCACCTCCACCCTCCAGCAGGAAGCCTCCAGGAAACTCCATTTCTCGGTGAGCACCACGATGAGGATCGCCCAGCAACTTTACGAAAGGGGTCTCATCACTTATATGAGGACCGATTCCACCAACCTCTCCTCCCTGGCCCTCGGGTCCGCGAAGAAATATATCACGGAGAATTTCGGAGAGGATTATTCCCATCCCAGGCAGTTCCACACCAGGTCCAAGGGGGCCCAGGAGGCCCACGAAGCCATCCGCCCCACCTTCATCGGCAACACCGACGTCGAAGGCACGGCACAGGAGAAGAAACTTTATTCCCTGATCTGGAAGAGAACCGTGGCGTCCCAGATGGCCGACGCCAGGATGATGAACACCTCCATAAAGGTAGCCTCCGCCGGCAGGAGCGAAAAGTTCAACGTCCAGGCCGCCCAGGTCCTCTTCGACGGTTTCCTGAAAGTGTATATGGAAAGCCAGGACGACCCGGAGGAGGAAAACGGGAACGCCATCCTGCCCGAACTCCGGGTAGGCGACGTGATGGAGGTGGCCGGGATGCAGTCCGACTGCAAGTTCACCCAGGCCCCTGCCCGCTATTCTGAAGCCACCCTCGTGCACAAGCTCGAGGAACTCGGCATCGGCAGGCCCTCCACCTATTCCCCCACCATAACCACCCTGACCACAGGAAGGGGTTACATCGTGAAAGGGGACAAGGAAGGAAGGGCGATACCCGTGAGGAACCTGAAGGTGAAGGACGGAGCGGTTGTGGAAACCGACGGCAAGGAGACAGTGGGAGCGGAGAAAGGAAAGTTCCTCCCGCAGGAGATAGGTATCATCGTGACCGACTTTCTCGTGAAGAATTTCCCGAGCATCGTGGACTACGACTTCACCGCGAAGGTGGAAAGCGACTTCGACCGCATCGCCGCCGGCAAGAAGGAATGGACCTCACTGCTGTCAGATTTCTACAGGGAATTCCATAACGTCATAGAGGACACCCTTTCGGACAAGAACTACAATCACGTAGAGAGGGTTCTCGGAACCGATCCTGAAGGGAACGTGGTGATTGCCAAATTCGGCCAGTTTGGGCCCTTCGTCCAGAAAGGGGATGGGGAGAACAGGATGTACGCCTCCCTCGGCAAGGGACAGCTGATCGAAAGCATCACCCTCGCGGACGCGCTTGAACTTTTCCGCCTGCCCAGGACGGTGGGACAGTGGGAAGGGAACGACGTCATCGCCACCAAGGGCAAGTTCGGACCCTATGTCAGATGCAGGGACCTCAACGCTTCCATTCCGAAAGGCAAGGACCCTATGACCATCACCCTCGAGGAGTGCATCGGCCTGTTGGAAAAGAGGAAGGAGGGAGCCGCCGAGAACGCGGTCCTCAAGGAATTCAAGGATTCCGGAATACAGGTGATCGACGGCAGGTACGGCCCCTACATCAAGCAGGGAACATCCAATTTCAGGATCCCGAAGGGCACCGACGTCCAGACCCTCGACGAAGCCGCCTGCAAGAATATCATTGACAATTCAAAACCTACTCGAAAAACCTTCAGGAGGTTTAAAAAAGGCTGATTTCCGAAAAAGTTGCTTTCTTTCTTGAATTATTTCGGCACAAAATGTTAATAACTTTTGAATTATTATTATATTTGTGCCGAACAACCTTATAATCTGAAAGAGAATGTCAACATACCACTTGGACAGCATTGACCAGAAAATCCTGTCGTCGCTTGTCAAGAACGCCAGGATGCCCTTCCTTGAAATCGCAAGGGAATGCGGGGTGTCCGGCGCCGCCATCCATCAGAGGGTGAAGAGGCTGGAGGCGAACGGCGTCATCACCGGATCCCGCCTTCTCGTCAAGCCCCAGGCCCTTGGCCTCAACGTCTGCGCTTTCATAAGCGTATCGCTTTCAGAGGCCAACAAGTATCCCGAGGTCGTGGAAGCGCTGAAGCACGTGCAGGAAATCGTTGAGTGCCACTTCGTCACCGGCGTGGCGGCCCTCCTCCTCAAGGTCTACTGCTTCGACAACGACCACCTGATGGAGGTTCTCCTGAACACCATCCAGAAGATCAAGTATATCCAGTCCACCGACACGATGATATCGCTGGACCAGGCTATCGAGCGTCAGGTCTGGGTGAAGGACTACAAGAACACCAGTTTTTCCGGAAAGAAGGACTGAACCCTATAGGGACATCTTGAGTATGGCTTCGGCCACGGCAAGGTCCTCCCTGCAGGTGATTTTCAGATTATACCTCTCGCCTTCTACGAAGGTGAGGGGTATTTTTTTCACACGGGCTATGGAAGCGTCGTCGGTGAAGGCCGTGTCGTAGGGGACCGAATAGGCGTCCCTGATGAGTTCGGACCAGAAGAGCTGGGGGGTCTGTGCCCCGTAGGCGACGGACCTGTCCATAACCTCCCCCTCAATCTCGCGGAGGACGGTCTCCCCCGATGCGGTTTCCTCCCTGCCGAGGACCTTAAGGGTGTCGGTGACCGGGACGACGGGAATCACGCCGGGACATTTTTCGGCGCGGGCGAAGAGGCTGCGGATAAGGTCCTGGGAAATGAGGGGACGCACCCCGTCGTGGATGGCGGCTATGGCTCCGTCGGGAACCTTGGAAAGGGCGTTGCGGACCGAGTGGAAACGGGTGACTCCTCCCGGAGCGAAAATCTGGGGATAATGGAAATTGTTCGCCAGGCACCAGTCCTTCCAATAGTCGAACCAGTCTCCCGGGAGGACGGTGACCACCTTCAGGCCCGGAACGG
Organism: Bacteroidales bacterium; assembly: GCA_017427885.1. Classification (GTDB taxonomy): domain Bacteria; phylum Bacteroidota; class Bacteroidia; order Bacteroidales; family UBA932; genus Cryptobacteroides. The sequence continues at coordinate 32,679 of JAFRRW010000008.1, read as the reverse complement.
CGCGGATGAAACGGTCGATGGTTACGCTCAGCACGGGTTTTCCTCCAAGGGAGAGGAACTGCTTGGGAAGGTCGCTTCCCATACGGGTGCCGTGCCCCCCTGCCACCACTATGAGATATTTTTCCCTTTCTTCCGCCATAGAGGAATAAATAAATTTTAACAAATATAAGTTTTTTCGTATTTTTACAAACTCGATTTCAAGTGAAACTTATATAGAGAACAAACCATAATGGCATTTTCTTTTCTGAACCAAGAGCTGGCGATCGACCTGGGAACGGCCAACACCGTCATTTTCCAGAACGACCAGATTGCCCTGGACGAACCCAGCATCGTCGCCATAGACAACAACACCGGCAAATGCATAGCCTTCGGCCAGAAGGCGAAACTGATGCACGAGAAGGTGAATCCCGGCATTAAGACCATCAGGCCCCTCAGGGACGGAGTCATCGCGAACTTCGAGGCCGCCGAAATGATGATCAAGGGCTTCATCCGCCAGGTGAACAGCAAGCACAGGAGCCTCTTCTCCCCCAACCTCAAGATAGTCGTCGGCATACCTTCGGGCAGTACCGAGGTCGAGATCAGGGCCGTCCGCGACTCCTCCGAACACGCGGGGGGAAGGGACGTCTTCCTCATCTTCGAGCCTATGGCGGCAGCCCTGGGAATCGGCCTCGACGTGGAGGCGCCCAAGGGCAACATGGTGGTGGACATCGGAGGAGGAACGGCTGAGATCGCCGTAATCTCCCTCGGAGGCATCGTGGTCCAGGAGAGCATCCGCACCGCCGGCGACGTCTTCACCGACGACATCCAGCAGTACCTCAGGCAGCAGCACAACATCAAGGTGGGAGAAATCACCGCCGAGAAGATAAAGATCGCCGTGGGTTCCGTCATCAGCGAACTCGACGACGAGCCCGAACCCTTCGTGGTCCGCGGCCAAAACGTGATGACCGCACTTCCCGTGGAAGCCACCATCTCCTATCAGGAGATCGCCCACTGCATCGACAAATCCGTCGCCAAGATAGAGACCGCCATCCTCCACTGCCTGGAGAACACCCCTCCTGAACTCTACTCCGACATTGTGGAGAACGGCATCTTCCTCTCCGGAGGCGGCGCCCTCCTCAGGGGCATAGACAAACGCTTCACCGACAAGGTAAACATCCAGTTCCACGTGGCCGAAGACCCTCTTAGGGCAGTGGCCAGGGGAACCTGCATCGCGCTCAAGAACACGGCCCACTATTCCTTCCTCATGAGATAGAATGGCCAAAGAGAGAAGCATAGTCCCTGTCATTTTCATACTGGCGGTCTTCATCATCCTGGAGGTCGCCTCTCTCTGCCTCGTCTCTTCCAACGGGAGCCTCCAGAAAATCTGGATCGCCCGCCAGGGCCACAGGTTCCAGGCCAAGGTCTGGGGAGGCACACAGGGGATAATGCAGTATTTCTCCCTCAAGAAGCAGAACCAGGCCCTCGCCGAGGAGAACTACCAGCTCACGATGGCCCTCGGTGACAGGATGGCTGAGCTCAGGGACATCGGGGCCGATTCACTCGCCGCCAAGCTGGGCAGCCACGCCGACTTCCGCTATATCAGCGCCACCATAGTGAAGGTTAGCCGAAACAGGCAGCACAACTACCTCATCATCGACAAGGGAAGCGAAGACGGGATCCATCTCCAGGACGGCCTCGTCACCCCTTCCGGGATAGTCGGCATCGTGGACGCGGTGGACAAGCACTACTCCTACGCCATCTCCTTCATGAACCCGGAAATCAGCATCAGCGCCCGGCTCGGAACGGACGGTGCCGTGGGGCCCCTCTCCTGGGACGGGAAATCCCGCAGCGGCGGCGTCCTGAAGGAAATTCCCCTCCAGTTCAAGTTCCAGCCAGGGGACACCGTCTATACCAGCGGCTACTCCGCCATCTTCCCTCCCGACATCCCCATCGGGACCACCGGCGATGCGAGGGTTGTGAACGGAGCCACCAATGAGATCAAAGTCAATTTGTTCCAGGATTTCTCCACCCTCAAGTACGTCATCGTCGTCGAGAACATCGGCAGGGAGGAGATAATGTCGCTGGAATCAGTAGCGTTCGGGGAGGGCTGATGATGAGACGCAGTTTCGTATTCGTTTACATAATGCTGCTGGCAGTGCAGATGCTCCTCAGCGATTTCGTGCGCATCTCCCCCTACGTCACCCTCACGATACTGCCGGTGATGGTGCTATGCATCCCCGTGAAAGTTCCCACGTCGCTGACGATGATCATCGCCTTCGCGACCGGCCTCGCCGTGGACTTCTTCTCCGACGGCGTACTCGGCCTTAACGCCCTCGCACTGGTGCCCGTGGCCCTGCTCAGGAATCCCATCCTGGGGCTTGTGATGGGGAATGAAATGCTGGAGAAGAAAGAGGGGTTCTCAATGGCGAAAGCCGGTTTCGGAAAGGTCTCGACGGCCATCCTGATGGTCCAGGCCCTCTTCCTCGTGATCTACATCCTCGCCGACGGGGCGGGGACGCGGCCTCTCACCTTCAACGCCCTCCGTTTTGCCGTTTCCCTGATTGCCGGATATTTGCTATCTTTGTTCGTAGTCGGTTTCCTTGCCCCCGACAACAGATAGGGCAGGTTTGCGCGGTACATAAAAACTTCATTCACCTTGCAGGAGTCCAACTTAAGATCGAGGAATCTCGTCATCGGTTTGGCGGTTGCCGCTGGCATCCTCCTGGTGAAACTTTTCATGATCCAGATCCTGGACGATAAGTACAAGACCGACGCGAAGAACAACTCGATGGTCTATGACATCATCTACCCCACGAGGGGGGTGATCTACGACCGTTTCGGAAAGATCATCGTGGGGAACAAGGTGGCCTACGACATCCTCGTCACCCCGCGCGAGACCGAGAAGTTCGACACCCTGCTGCTGGCCAGCGCCCTCGGCCAGGACCCGGACTTCATCCGGGCCAAGATGGATGAATACCAGCGCAACCGCAAGAAGATAGGCTTCCAGACGATGACCCTGCTCAAGCAGGTGCCGCCTGAGACCTATATGAAGTTCGCCGAGATCCAGTACAAGTTCCCCGGCTTCAAGGGACAGGTGAGGTCCATCCGCGACTATCCCATCAACGCCGGAGGCAACCTCCTTGGCTATGTGTCCGAAGTGGACGCCGACTACATCAAGAAACATCCGGAACACTACCGCAGCGGCGACTATGCCGGCAAGACGGGCATCGAGGCCGCGCGGGAAGAAGACCTCAGGGGAGAGAAAGGCTACCATATCTATCTGAGGAACTCCCACAACCAGATCCAGACGAGATATCTCGACGGGGAGATGGACAAGGAAGCCATCCCCGGCCACGACATCATTACCACCATCGACGCCGAACTCCAGCAGTACGGCCAGGAACTTATGAGGAACAAGGTAGGGAGCGTCGTGGCGATAGAGCCCAAGACGGGGGAGATCCTGGCGATGGTGTCCAGCCCCGGTATCAGCGTGGACCAGCTCGCGGACATCAGCAAGCACTACAAGGAAATCGCGGCCAACCCCTACCGGCCGATGTTCAACCGCACGGTCCAGGCTTCCTATCCTCCGGGATCCGTATTCAAGCTGGTGAACGGCCTTATCGGCCTGGAGGAAGGGGTACTGACTCCCGACATGAGATATCCCTGCAACCACGGCTATCCCTACGGGAGCCACAAGCTGGGCTGCCACGGGCATCCTTCCCCCCTCGACCTGGAACAGGCCGTTATGATGTCCTGCAACGGTTATTTCTGCTACGTGCTCAAAAGCATCCTGGAGAACAGGAAGAAATACGCAACTACCGCGGACGCTTTCGACAAATGGAGGGAATACGTGCTCAGCATGGGCTTCGGCCGGAAACTGGGCAGTGACTTCCCCTCCGAACTGGGAGGAAACATCCCCACGTCAAAGTATTACAACAGGGTGTACGGAAAGGGCGGATGGAAGTTCACGACCATCATCTCCCTTTCAATCGGCCAGGGAGAAATCGGAGTGACGCCACTTCAGATCGCGAACCTCAGCGCCACAGTGGCGAACCGCGGGTATTACGTCATCCCCCATATAGTCAAGGAATCGGAGGGTGTGGTGCTCGACGACCAGTTTAAGGAAAGGCAATACACGATGGTGGACACCCTGCAGTACCGGAAGGTAATCCAGGGAATGTGGCGGGCGGTTAACTCGGGTTTCGGGTCCGGCGGAACGGCCAGCATAGCGGCAGTGCCCGGACTGGATATCTGCGGAAAGACGGGGACTGCCCAGAATCCCCGCGGTGCCGACAACTCGGTGTTCATCTGCTTCGCCCCGAAGGACGACCCGAAGATCGCCATCGCCGCCTATATAGAAAACGCCGGATTCGGGGCCACCTGGGCCTGCCCCATCGCCTCGCTGATGGTGGAAAAATATCTCCGCAGGGAGATAAGCGAAGACCGCAAGTACCTGGAGGACAGGGTGCTTGAGGGCAACCTGATGTCCAGGGTAAAGACGGACTGAGATGGGTACTTACGAAAGGACACTGAGGAAATCCCTTGACTGGAACCTGGTGCTGACGTACCTCGCCCTCATCCTCATCGGGTGGATTAATATCTATGCCTCCGTCCACTCCTCCGAACCATCCACCATCTTCGACTTCGAGTTCAGGAGCGGAAAACAGTTCGTGTGGATCCTCACCTCCATCGGCCTGGCCCTTTTCATCCTTTTTGCCCTCAATCCCAAATTCTGGCCTACCGTATCATTGCCGGCATACATACTTGTGCTGGGCCTGCTGGTGGCCGTGATATTCCTGGGAACCGAAGTCAAGGGTTCCAGGTCCTGGTTCAATTTCGGAGTCGTGAGTTTCCAGCCTGCAGAGGTGTCCAAAATCACTACCTCTCTGCTGCTGGCCCTCATAATGTCCCGGCCTTCGTTCAAGCTGTCCAGGACCAGGGACTTCTTCATCACGGCCCTCGTCATCGGCCTTCCGATGCTGGTCATCCTGGCCGAAAGCGAGACCGGTTCGGCCCTCGTGTATGTGGGATTCATCCTGGTCCTTTACAGGGAGGGCCTTTCAGGATGGACTCTCGTGGCCATAGGCATGACCATCCTTATCTTCATCCTCACCCTCACCTGTTCACCATTGGTGTCGGTCATAACCCTTATCGGCCTCATATCCCTGTTCAACGCCTTCGATTCCGGAAGGCCCGGCCGCTGGCTCCTGACCTTCGTCCCCCTCATCATACTGATGGCCTTCCTGCCGAAGATCTTCGCAGCCCTGGCAGACAATCCTTCGATTCCCGAAATTGTCAAGGGTATCAAACCCCTCTGGGTCATCGTTGGGGTTTCTCTGTTATGCATGCCCTTCCTGATGGTGAAGGCCTGGAGGGTCAAGGACCGTTTCCTCCAGCTGTCCTGCCTGGGATTCATCGCCGGAGTGCTTATGGTGTTCTCCACGGATTTCATTTTCAACAACGTGCTCCAGGACCACCAGAGAAAGAGGATAGAAGTTCTCCTGGGAATGAAAGACGACCCGTCCGGAGTGGGGTATAACGTGAACCAGAGCATGATTGCGATAGGTTCCGGAGGGTTTGCAGGGAAAGGGTTCCTGAATGGCACCCAGACGACCTACGGCTTCGTACCGGAGCAGAGCACCGACTTCATATTCTGCACCGTGGGAGAGGAGTGGGGCTTCCTGGGGTGCGCCCTGGTCATCCTGCTGTACGTGATGATGATATGGAGGATCATCCACGATGCGGAAAGGAGCCGGGAGCCGTTCACTCGGATATACGGCTACTGCGTGGCCGCGTGCATCTTCATGCACCTTTTCATCAACATCGGAATGACCATCGGCCTGATGCCGGTCATCGGCATACCGCTGCCCTTCCTCAGCTATGGGGGCTCCTCCCTCTGGGCGTTCACCATAATGCTCTTCATATTCATAGCCCTGGACAGGCAGGAAAAGAAATATTTTTAGGATATGTTGCCGGACCGGAAAAACAAACGATTATGGATAAGAACAAAATACCTGTACTGCTGCTGACGGGATATCTCGGAAGCGGGAAGACGACGCTTGTGAACAGGATCCTCTCGAACAGGAGGGGGATAAGGTTCGCGGTGATAGTGAACGACCTGGGAGAAGTGAACATAGACGCCTCGCTGATAGAAAGGGGAGGTATGGTGAACCAGAGTGACGATTCGCTGGTGGCCCTGCAGAACGGATGCATCTGCTGCACCCTCAAGATGGACCTGGTGGACCAACTCTGCGGAATAGCCAGGCAGAAAAAGTTCGACTACATCGTAATCGAGGCCAGCGGCATCTGCGAGCCAGCCCCGATAGCACAGACCATCTGCTCCATCCCGGCCCTCGGCCCGCAGTACAACGACGGCAGTCCCGTTCCTACGCTGGATTGCATCGTCACGGTAGTGGACGCCCTCAGGATGGCCACGGAATTCAGCTGCGGCGACACACTGCCCCTTCGCAACTTCGACGAGCAGGACCTGGAGAGCCTGGTCATAGAGCAGATAGAGTTCTGCAACACCGTCCTCCTCAACAAGGCCTCGGAAGTGAGGCCGGAAGAACTCGGTAAGGTCTGCAGCGTAATCGAAAACCTCAATCCCGGAGTGAAGGTCATCCCCTGCGATTTCTGCGACGTGGACCTGGACCAACTCCTGAACACCGGACTCTTCGACTTCGACAAGGTCGCGACCTCGGCTGCATGGATCAGCGAGATAGAGGGGGAAGGTCTTGAGAATGAGGAAGAAGGAGAAGCCGACGAGTATGGGGTGGGCACCTTCGTGTATTACCGCCGCCAGCCCTTGGATATCAACAAATTCGACTGGTTCGTATCAAAGAGGTGGCCTACGACGGTCATACGCTCGAAAGGCCTCTGCTATTTCAGCGACGACACCGACAAGTGCTACCTCTTCGAGCAGAGCGGAGTCCAGAAGTCCCTGAAGGATGCGGGAGCCTGGTTCGCCACCATGCCAGAAGACCAGCTGCAGGAAATGATGCGCCGGGACAGGAACCTCGCCCGCGACTGGGATCCCGAATACGGTGACAGGATGATCAAGATCGTCTTCATAGGCCAGAACATGGACAAGGACGCAATCACGGCCGCAATGGACGAATGTCTCGATTAGAGCAAACGACAAACACTTTATAATGAATACATTCAGAGCAATAGTCACCCTGGCTGCTCTATCCCTCTCCGTCTCCCTCTCCGCACAGACCACAAGCCTCGACGGGAAGTGGACCCTGGATTACTGGGAGCAGGGCAAACAGCCTGTCCGCGGACCCCGGCAGATGGAAGGTATCAGCTACAAGACAGTCACCGCGACGGTTCCGGGGAACGTGGAACTGGACCTGATTGCCGCCGGAGTCATCGGCTTCAAACCGGAAACCGACAGCAACGTCTATCTCCTGAGGGAATATGAAGGTTATCAGTGGAGGTATTCAAGGCACTTTGCCACTCCCGCCCATGAGGACGGAGACGACGTCTATCTCACCTTCGGCGGAGTAGACTGCTACGCCGACATCTACCTCAACGGCAAACTCATCGGCAGTCCCGAAAACATGCTCATCGAACACCGTTACGAGGTTTCTTCACTGCTGGCTCCGGCCGGAGGGGACAACACCCTGGAAGTGTATCTGCGCTCATCCGTAGCCGAAGGGAGGAAGGCCATCTTGAACCCGTTCAGCCACCGCAATTTCGCAAGGCCGGAATCCATCCGCGCCCGAAGGGCCCCTCACACCTACGGTTGGGACATCCTGCCCCGCCTGGTCAGCGCGGGACTCTGGAGAAGCGTGACGCTCGAGGTAAAACATCCCGTCCATATAGAAAACCTTTATTGGATTACCGAAACCATAAAAGACGACAACTCTGCTGACGTCTGCCTGGACTTCATGGTCACCCTCCCTGCTCGCTGGGCTGACGGGAAAGTCTACGCAGAGTATTCGCTCTCCCTGGACGGAGAAGAAAAAGCCTCCGGAAGGACGTTCGTAAACGACCACTACCGCCGGGTCCGGATGAATGTCAAAGACGCCCGCCTCTGGTGGCCCAGGGGTTACGGGGACCCCACCCTGTATGACGCTTCGCTCCGGCTTGTCGACAGGAATGGCAACATACTGGACAGCAAGACCGTCCGTTTCGGAATCCGCACGGTCTCCCTGAAGATGACTCCGGTCCTCACAAAAGACGGGAAAGGAGATTTCAGATTCATCGTAAACGGGGAACCCATATTTGCCCGAGGCAGCAACTGGACCCCCATGGACGCCTTCCACAGCAGGGACCCGCAGCATCTTGAGTCAGCCTTCAAGATTGCGACGGATCTCAACTGCAACATGCTCCGCTGCTGGGGAGGGAACGTCTATGAAGACCACCCCTTCTATGACCTCTGCGACGAGAACGGTATCCTGGTCTGGCAGGATTTCTCTTTCGCCTGCGCCCTCTATCCGCAGGACGATGAATACCAGAAAGCCGTAAGGGAAGAGATTCTCAGCGTGGTAACGAAACTTCGCGGACACGCAAGCATCGCCCTGTGGTCCGGTAATAACGAGAACGACGCGAGCTGCAGATGGGCCTCGGAAAAATTCTGTTTCGACCCGGGCAGCGACAGGATTTCAAGAATCACGATTCCCTCTGCCCTGAACGATTCGGATCCGTACCGGAGCTACCTTCCCTCCTCTCCCTATTACAGTCCGGAATTCGTTGCCACAGGGTACAAACAGGAATATCTGCCGGAAAACCACCTCTGGGGGCCACGCGGATATTACAAGGATCCATTTTATTCCAAGGCCTCCTGTCTTTTCGCCAGCGAGACCGGCTACCACGGAATGCCTTCCAGGGAAAGCCTTGAAAAAATGTTCTCTCCGGGCAGCGTCTATCCCTGGACAGATCCCGAAAAGCACACCTGGAATGAAGACTGGCTAACTAAGGCCGTGCGCGTTTTCAGGGAAGAAGGTTACACTCCCGACAGGAACAACCTGATGATGAATCAGGTTCGCCTGCTTTTCGGAGAAGAGCCCACTGACCTGAACCGATTCATTTTCGCCTCCCAGACCGTACAGGCTGAAGCGATGAAATACTTTGTGGAAAGGTTCCGCGGCTACAAGTTCGCCCCTCGTACAGGCCTACTGTGGTGGAATATCCGAGACGGATGGCCCCTTATCTCGGACGCCGTGGTGGACTGGTACAACAATCCCAAAATGGCTTTCTGGTTCATCAAAAACGTCCAGCACAACGTGTGCGTGATGATCAACGACGCCGAGGCCGGAGGATATCCGCTGACTGTGGTGAATGACACCCGGAAGGCCGTTTCCGGGAAGGTGGAAGTGAAGGATCTTGATTCCGGAAAGACTTTATATAAAGGAAAATACGAGGTCGAACCCAACGGTCGAACCGTCATCACCCATATTCCCGAAAGGTCCGGCCAGGGAATGTTCCTCATATCATATACCGGAGAGAACGGAGAAAACCTCAGGAACCATTACCTTTACGGCAAGAATCCTTTCAACCTCGACCAATACCGCCGCTGGCTCGAAAAGACCGGCATTAAATACACAGAGTAAAACATAATGAAAACGAACTTAATCCTCTGGGCTGTTGCCCTGCTCTCCCTCATCTCTTCCCCGATCCTGGCCGAAGAACCCCTCAGGGTGGCCGTGGCGGGAGTAACCCACGACCATATCTCCGGAGTCGTTTCCGCCCTTACCGGTGAGGATGTCCAGGTGGTCGGCGTCTGGGAAGCCGACGCGCGCTACATCCACCAGAACGCCCTTTCCAGGAGGCTCCCCGAAACACTTTTCTATTCCGACCTCGGCAAGATGCTCGACGAAACGAAACCCGAAGCCGTCGTCGCCTATGGTTCCATCAAGGACCATCTTACCGTGGTGGAAGCCTGCGCCCCCCGGGGCATCCACGTGATGGTGGAGAAACCCCTGGCGGCAAACCTCAAGGACGCCAGGAAGATGGAGAGCCTTGCCAGGAAATACGGCATCCTGCTCCTTACCAACTATGAAACCACCTGGTATTCGACCAACTGGAAGGTGAAGGAAATGGTTGATGCCGGAGACATCGGACCTGTCCGCAGGATTCTCGTCTATGACGGGCACCAGGGGCCGTTCGAGATCCGCTGCTCGAAGAAGTTCACCGACTGGCTCACCGATCCCATACTCAACGGAGGCGGAGCGGTGATGGATTTCGGATGCTACGGGGCCGACCTGGCGACCTGGATTCTAGGGGGGAAAAGGCCGGAGAAGGTCTATGCCGTCCTCCAGCACAACAAGCCGGACATCTACCCCAAAGTGGACGACGATGCGACCATCACCCTGGACTATCCTGGCGTCACTGTCCAGATAATGGGTTCCTGGTGCTGGCCCTACAACCGCAAGGATATGTACGTCTATGGTATGGACGGTTACCTGTACCAGGAAACCCCCAGAAAGATGAGCGGACTTATCGGCAGGAATCGTCTGGAGCCTATGGAACTCGAACCGCTCAAAGCACCATTTGACAACTCGTTCCGGTTCCTCAGGGCCGCAGTCCGCGGGGAGATAACGGTTCCCGAATATGACTTGAGTTCCCTCGAGACGAATATGATCGTGGTGGAAATCCTCGACGCAGCAGTCCGCAGCGGCAAATCCGGCAAGGCCGTTTCGTTGAAATAAGGATTATACCGAAAAGTACGCCCGTCCCAAGCCGTTTCCAATGCGCATCAGGTTCTTGCTCCCGGCATTGCTGTCAATTCCGCTTCTCCTCTCCTGCAAGGAAGAAGGAGACCTTTATATAAATCCCGTCCTGGACAGGAATTTCCCAGACCCCACCCTTCTAGACAACAGGGCCCGGGACGGCTGGTTCTATGCCTATTCCACCCAAAGTGTCTTCAGAGACAGCCTGCTCCGTATACCGATTCTCAGGAGCCGCAACCTCACCGACTGGGAAGTCGCCGGAAGCGCCTTCACCACAGGAAACCGTCCCGGATGGGAACCCAAAGGCTCCCTCTGGGCCCCTGACATAAACTATTCCGGAGGAAAGTATATCCTTTTCTATTCAATGGGCGTATGGGGAGACCACGACCGAAGCGCAAGCGGAGTGGCCGTTTCCGACAGTCCGACAGGGCCTTTCACTGACCTTGGAATGATCGTCCGCCGCGACAACACCGGCGTAGGGAATTCAATCGACGCCGATTTCTTCGAGGATACGGACGGAAAGAAGTACCTGTATTGGGGAAGCCTGGCGAAGGGGGATGACGAAGCAGCCGGAAGAAAAAGCGGAATCCACGTAGTGGAACTTTCGGCCGACGGCCTTTCCCTCCTGCCGGGTACCGTCCCCGTCAAGGTGGCCGGAGACCATATGGAAGGGACCACCGTACATAAAAAGGGAAGGTATTATTACCTGTTCGCCTCGGAAGGAAGCTGCTGTGAAAAGGAGAAGAGCACCTATCATATCGTCGTTGGCAGGAGCTCTTCACCGAAAGGGCCTTTCGTGAGCAGGAGCGGGATGCCGATGACGGCAGGAGATGACGGAATATACGACGGAACAATCCTGAAAGGAGACGAAGGGGGGATGTTCCGTGGCCCTGGACACTGCTCCGGACTGGTCAGGGACGACGCCGGAGCAGACTGGATGCTGATGCATTCCTACTGGCAGGGGAACGGCTATGCCGGCCGCCTGCTCAACCTTGTCCGGGTCCGCTGGACCAGGGACGGATGGCCTTATTTCGAAGGCGGTGTCCTTCCCGATACCGCCCCGGGACCTGTATTTCGGAAATAACGGGGTTTTACCTGACCAGGAAGACAGAGGAGTTCAGACCGCTGGGCACAGGCTCCCACGACGAGTAATCGGAGGGCTTGTAGTTGATATCCACCATATTGATATCCTTAAACTTGCGCCAGCGGATACCCTTGCGGTCCATATCGGCTATACGGTTGGCCGGGAGGTTCGTGACTTCTATCCGGATTCCGTTCCGGCCCGGACGGAGGGCGTTGCCGCAGTCCAGGCTGAAGGGCACGGCCCAGGCGCAGCCGATGTATTCTCCGTTTATATATACCCTCGCGCTCTCGCGGACATCTCCGAGCTCGATCCTCCATCTTTCCGCTGCCTCCTCTTCGGACAGTACCACCTCCGTGGAATAGACGCCGGTTCCCATCGTTACGGCTACGTTCTCCCCGTCCAGGGTTTCCCAGGTCCGGGGGCGGTCAAGGACGAACGTCCCGCTTACCTCGGGTGCCGATTCCGTGAAAGAAAGCGTCCAAGGGCCGGAGAGTTCCTTCCTTATCCCTGACAGCCCGGAAGAGGCCTCCTCCAAAGAGAAGGGTATAGATGAATCGAAGGTCCTGATTATCAAGGATTCTCCGGAACGCAGGCTCAACAGGACCTTTCCGTCGCGGACGGCCGCTTTCGAGACCTTTCCCGTCATTGGATCGTAATAGGCCACGGCACGGAAAGGCACGGAAAGCGAGACAGGACCGCTGAAATCCTCCGGCGTCAGGTTGGCTATGAAATAGTGCCAGCCGCTGTCGTTCCGGCGGCGGATGTACCTTAGCCCGTGAAGGCTCTTCATTTCCTCGGGACGGGCGGCCAGGGCCATACCGACGGCGTCGGTGTCCCTCAGGATCACCGCCCCTTTCTTTTCAAGGTCTCCGATATGTTTTTGTACCTCTGCGGGCAGGGGGTTGCGGTTGGGAAGGATCAGGGCCCTGTAGGCTGTTCCGCCCGGAGTAACCAGCCTGCCGTCCCTGTAATCAGTGCCGAGAAGTAGGGAGTCGCTGATGTAGTCCCCGTCGTAGCCGGCACCGTCGATGAAAAGTACGCTCTTGATGAAGTCCGGGGCGAGCAGTTTCATCTGATGGATGGAATACATCACGGAAAAAGGATCCCTGTCGGTGTACCGGACGCCGTACAGGTCCTTCATCGGAAGGTATATGAGAAAATCCGCGTCGGGAGATCCCATCTGCAGGAAGGCCTGTACCCTTTCGATATATTTCATCAGGTACGGGGCGTCCTTCCAGATGCTGTTCTCGGGACTCATGTTCACCGTGGCATAGAACTGCCATCCCGGCCAGGGATCGTCCTTGGGCGTATAGGTGGTGTTCATGAAGAACATATGGTTCACTCCGCAGGTGAACGCCAGGTCGAGTTCCGGCTTCATCTGGCTCAGGGAGGTGCGGAAATGCTCGGTAAGCCAGGTGAAGGTCTCGCAGGAAACGAGCTTCTTGCCGGCCACGTGGGCTGCCGAGGCGGCGTATTTGAGCATCGACACGTCGCTGTCGTTGGCGCGTGTGTGCTCCTGGTCGCTCCGCAGGCCCTTGATTCCGAAGTCAGTGATGCCGAATCCTTCGATTTCAGGGATGTCGGAAGCTGCGTAATTATCTATGAGGTTGCCCGGGGAACCGTGGGCCTGGTTCCTGGTGAGTATGCCCCTTTTGTGGGCCCAGTCGTTCCATTGGAGGGTGAAATTCTCATAAAGGAGTTCGCCGAGGGTCTGCCGGAAATCCCTTATCGTTTCCGGATTGCGTCCGAGGAATTCGGGGAGACGGTCCTGCAGGCGGTATCCTCTTCTCTTCTCGAACTCTACGAGGAGGGAAGGGGTCCAGTCGGCATCGAAGACTTCGTAGGAATCGGCGAAGAAGCAGCGGGGATACGGGGCTCCCGAGGATACGAAGGCCGAATCGATATGTTCAAGATAATGCTTCACGGCGGTCCTGTCGAAATGGTCGATCGCCCAGCCTTCACCTCCCGGCGCCGCCCGCTTGACCCTCTGCAGGGTGTGGGAGTCGTAAAGGGCGATGATACGATAATCTGTCCTCCTGCGGGCCTCCGGCCATTTCAGGACCGTCCCTTCTATGAAACGGCTGACATCGGTGACGCTGCCGTCGGAGCCGAACGCCATCACGCAGGCAAGGCGGGCATACCCCATTTCCTTCTTGTCTTTCAGGCTGACGTCCAGTTGCTTGCAGTCCCTCCCCGCGACGGTGGTATCGATGTATGACAGCTTGCAGGCAGCCTCTTCCAGAGGAGTCGTCGGCCCTCCGAACACCCAGCCCGAACCCATCGACATATCTATCACCATCCCCCTCCTGCCGGCTTCCTCCACGATGAACCTGTACATATCCATCCACTCCTTCGAGAGAAACGGTATCTCGTTCTTTTCGTACCCCTCCACTCCGTATATGGGCGTCAGTTCCAGATATCCAAGGCCCGCCTTCGCATATTCGTCCAGATTCCAGATCACATCCTCCCTGGTGAATGCCGACCCCGGGACATACCAGCGGGACCCAGGCCTTGCCTCGGGCGGCGTTTCCGGCCAGTCCTGGGCCAAGCAGGGCAAAGAAAGAATCACTCCGATTGCAAAGGCAGATATCCTTTTCATAAAATGGCTCCTTTTGAATTCATCGGCCCATCCCGGGCCTACTCCCCTGCAATATAGCCATTTTGAAGCAATTCCCGGCTTTGCTTTTCATATTATTATTGGGTAACTTTATACGCTGTTTGAGCCTTTCAACCATTACTGCAGCCGGATTATGGACAGAAGAAACTTCATCCAGAAAGGCCTGGCCATTGTAGCGGCCAGCCAACTCCCTGATTTAGGGGTTTTTGCCTCGGCCACCACGAAAAGATCCAGCAAGGACCTGTCTCCGGAAAAAGAGGGCCCTCTCAAGTTGCGTTTCCTCGGCACGGGGGCCGCGGATTGGAGCGGAATGGACGAAAGGGGTGAACTACGAAGGCTCAGCAGCGTCCTTCTGGACGACAGCGTCCTGATCGACTTCACCAGGACAGCCTTCGACATGGTCCCGGAAGGGGTCGTTCCCGAAGCGATCTTCTACACTCATTCCCATCCTGACCACTATAATCCCGGGGCCGCCTTGAAAGTCGGTGTAAGGAGGGTATATCTCGGAGAAACCTGGGTTGAACGGGGCCGGAAAGATTTCAGGGAAGCGGCCTCTGCCCTCGGGATGCCGTTGCCGGAAATCATCCCCCTTGCCGTCGGCGATTCCGTGGTGGAAAATGGCATCCGTTTCACCGCCCTGCCGGCGAATCACGCCACGGAAGACCTTGGAGAGCAGACGCTTCTCTACCTTGTGGAAAAACGGAATAACCGGCTTCTGTATGCCACGGACACCGGGGGTATTCCCTCAATCGCGGCCCGGCTCTCCGGAATCGACGCCCACATCCAGGGCAAGCCCATCACGGCCCTGATAATGGAGGCGACGATGGGCCTTGGCTATGACGAAGACTACCGTCTTTTCACACACTCCAGCGTCAGTACCGTCCTGAGGACCTGGAAAGTCCTCTCACAGACAGGCCGCTACACTCCGACCGAGGGTCAGCCCGTCTGGCTCACCCATCTTGCCCGCACCCTCCACGGCACCCAGGCCGAGCTCGACGCCACCCTTCCCCCTCCCCTCAAGGCTGCCTACGACGGCCTGACCATTATTCTCGATGCATAAATGTCAAGACAAACCGATATGAAAAGGATCATTTTGTTCGCCGTGATTCTGGCGGTATTGCTTCCATCCTTCGGGTGCAGGGAAAAAGACGACGACCTCAGGGTAATCCTGATCGGAATGGACGGCCTCCGCTGGCAGGAAGTGTTCGGCGGCGTCGACCAGGCCGTACTGGACTGCGGAAGCATCATCTCCGGCGATGTCAGGAAGGATTATTGGGAAGAAAGCCGCGAGGCGCGCCGGAAGGCCCTGATGCCTTTCACCTGGGACTTCATTGCCAATAACGGCGTCATCGCGGGCGACCGTGAAAATGGTTCCTTCGTAAGCGTGACCAACAAGATGTGGTTCTCGTACCCGGGATGGAGCGAGATGATCTGCGGCTACCCGGATGACGAATTCATCACGTCAAACGGCGCAGGCCCCAACCGCAACTTCTCTTTCCTGGAGTTTGCCAACATGACCGAAAAATACAAGGGGAGCGTCCTCGCATACGGGAGCTGGCTTTGCTTCTACGACATCATCAATTATAGGAGGGCGGGCTTCCCGGTAAACGCCGGATTCGTCACCCTGCCGGAAGAACTTACCCTGACTCCGGGAGAAACCGTTACGAACGATATCCTTGAAGGCACCCCCGACTTCCTGGGCCGCGTACGGCCGGACGCCATCACCCACGAATACGTGATGGAGGCCCTCCGCCACCGCCATCCCAAGGTTCTCTTCGCAGGTTACGGGGAATGCGACGACTGGGCCCACGAGCGCAGATACGACCTTTCCATTTTCTGCTGCCATCATTTTGACAGATATCTGAAAGAGATCTGGGAATATACCCAGAGCGACCCCTTCTATAAAGACAAGACCGTGTTCATCGTCACCACCGACCACGGCCGCGGAGAAAAGGCCGAACAGTGGCCTGACCACGGCTTCAACGGAGTCCCCGGCTCCGGAGATACCTGGCTGATGGCCTTCGGCAAGGGCATTCCCGCAAAGGGTTCCCTTTCTTCCGGGGAATTCCATACCAACCAGATCGCTCCTACCCTGGCGAACTGGCTCGGCTTCCAGCTTCCTCCGCACGAAGGGATGGGAGAACCCATCGATTTTGATAACCTTTAATACAATACCATGGCACAGAAACTCCAATCCAGGAGACAATTCCTGAAAACCTCCCTGACCGGCTCGATGGCCCTGGCCGCCGGGGGCATCACCGGCGTATCCGCCCTGTCCTGCACCAACCCTGCCGACCGCGACGGCATCCTTGACACGGTCTGCTCCGGAAAAAGTTCAATTACCACCAGGGGCGACATCGGCATAAGAATATACTCGGAGAAGGTCGATACTCCGGTGAGACTGATGGTGATTTCCGACACCCATCTCTGGATGAGCGACGACAGGGAAGAGCCCTTCAGGCAGTACAGCGAACGGATGTCCAAGGCCTACAACAAGACGAGGCATTTCCAGACACAGGAAGAAACCAATCCCAACGAGGCCCTTCAGAAAACACTGGAACTTGCAAAGAAGATGGGTGTGGACGCCATCTTCCATCTCGGCGACCTGGTAAGCTACCCTTCGGAAGCAGGCGTGGAATGGGCTAAGGAACAGTTCGACGCCACCGGGATTCCCTGGTATTACATCAGCGGTAACCACGACTGGCA
Organism: Bacteroidales bacterium; assembly: GCA_017427885.1. GTDB lineage: Bacteria > Bacteroidota > Bacteroidia > Bacteroidales > UBA932 > Cryptobacteroides. The sequence continues at coordinate 15,617 of JAFRRW010000008.1, read as the reverse complement.
CTATGAAGGGATGGAAGGGACGGAAATCGAACTGCGCAACGAGTGGGCCGCCAAAAGGCTCGCCCTCCTGTACCACGGGAACAACCCCCTTCTCTACTCGGTTGACATCAAGGGTCTGAAGGTGGTGATGCTGGACGATTCCGTCTATGAGATCCTGCCCGAACAGCTGAGCCTTTTCCGCAAGGAAATGAAAGAGGGGAAGCCGTCCCTGATGATGTCGCACATACCGCTCTACGCCCCCGGCTTCTCCGTCGGATACGGTTGCGGCCATCCGGACTGGAATGCGGAGTCCGACCGGAATTTCGAACTCGAACGCCGTCCCCGCTGGCCGGAAGGAGGGCATTCAGAGACCACTTTCGAGTTCTGGAAGGAGGTAATCCGGAGCCACGCCAGGCACAACCTCCTGGCCACCTTCGCCGGCCACGTGCATTCCCAGTCCTCCAGCGTCGTGGACGGCTGGCCCCAGTTCACCCTGAAGGCCAACTTCTCCGGCGCTTACAACATAGTTGAAATCCTTCCGATGAAAGACCTGTTATGAAAAGGATTATTCTGATATTTCTGGCGTCAATCGCCTTCATTCCCGTACCGGCACAGGACAAAACCTGCGGAGAGGCCTGCGAAAAAGGGTCCGCCCCGACCTTAGTCCACCCCTGGTACGGAAAACGGGTGGCCTATTTCGGTGATTCGATAACGGACCCCGGCACCCTCAACGGCGGCGAGTTCTACCGCTGCCTCGAGGAGTGGCTGCACATTACCCCCTATGTGTACGGAGTGAGCGGGACCAGGTGGGACAACATCCCCACACAGATGGAAAGACTGATAAACGAACACGGAGACGATTTCGACGCCATCATCATCTTCATGGGGACCAATGATTTCAATATGGGAGTACCGATAGGGGAATGGTACAAAGAAAGAGCCGAAGGGGTTATGGCCTCGACGGGAGAGCCGTTGACGGAATACAAGAGGCTGCGCCGCTACCCCCTGATGGATCCCGACACCTACCGGGGCTGCATCAACATAGCCCTGGACAAGCTCAAGAGACGGTTCCCGACCAAGCAGATAGTCCTTCTCACCCCTCTCCACCGCGGTTACTTCGAATACAGCGAGACCAACCTCCAGCCGGAGGAATGTTATCAGAACAAATGCGGGGAATACATCGACGCCTATATCGAGTCGGTGAAGGAGGCGGGTTCCGTCTGGGCCGTGCCGGTGATCGACTGGAGCAACCTTTCCGGCATCTTCCCCCTGATGGAAGAGCACCTGCAGTACTTCAAGAACAAGGAGTGGGACCAGCTCCATCCCAACAGGGAAGGTCACAGGCGGATGGCCCTCACCCTCTGCTACCAACTTCTCACTCTTCCCTGCACGTTTTAGCCCCTGTCTTCCCCGGACTGTCCCATCATATATGAACGGGGAGTCCTCCCTGAGGCCTTGCGGAAATACCGTCCGAAATAAGACGGGTTCGGAAAGTGCAGCAGGTCGCTAATCTGCTGCACGTTGTATTTCCCGTCCTTCAGAAGGGCCTCAGCCTCCGAGATTACGTTCTCCTGGATTATCTTCAAGGCCTTGCGTCCGGAAACCTTGCTGACTATCCTGGAAAGGTATTTCGGTGTGATGCAGAGATCCCTCGCATAATAGTCGAGGTCCCTGTGCTCCCGGCAGTCCAACTGAACCAGGCGGACGAAGTCCTGCATTATAGCCATCTCCCTCGGAATCCTTCCCCTGGGGACCTCCCTTTCCACTATCATCTTCGCCAGTCCCCCGCAGATCATCTCGGCCGACCCGTTGATGATGTCATCCTGGAAATAGTATTCCGGACCACCTTCGGCAACGTGGAGCAGGACTTTCAGTAGCTGGAGATACCTGTCCATCCTGTCCTTGTTAATAGATATCACGAAGGGGGAAATCATCGCGGCCTTGAGTATCTTGGCTGAACGGGAGGTCATTGAGGAAAACAGTCGGCCGTCGTTATAGGCGAAAAGGACATACCTGGTGCCCGCCTGCCAGCTAAGGTCCCTGAGCGGCACGGCAGAAGGGATAAACAAAACAGAACTGCCTCTCACGTGGAAAGAATCCATATTGAGGACGCAGTCCACGGTCCCCGAAGCGACGAACAGTATGGCGTTGAATCCGATTCTGTACGGAAATATAAGCCAGTTGGGCCGGAGCGTCCACGTCGGCTCTCCCTTTTCAAGCAGTGCAGACATTGTCTCCGGTATCCTGATTCCCAGATTCTCGGAGATGACGAATTCGTCCTTCACGTAAATCGTCCTGGCTTTCCGGGGCACCATATCCAGGTGTAGGGTATTTTCATTATTTCTCTCCATTGGTGCAAATATGAGAAAAAAGACTATGATTCTGTCCAGTTTTCCCATAATTAATGCCTTTTTTCTTCAGGAATTTGCTCCGGCGAAATCCCGGGACTACTTTTGGGTTGAAAAAAAAGTAGAATAATGGATAATTTCAAGAATATTTTCGAATCCCGCTATACCTGGGTCGAAGGGTTTATGAGGAATGTTAGGAGATACGGAGGGAGGACGGCCATGGTCTATCCCCAGGACGGGCTCAGCTGGACATACAGGGAACTTGACACGGAAAGCAACCGCCTGGTCTCCGCACTCTCCGAAGCCGGATTGAAAAAAGGCGACGTGTTGATGATGCAGCTTCTGAACTGTCCGGAATTCGTTTTCGCATACGTTGCCTGCCACAAGATGGGAGCCGTATGCTGCCCTATGAGCTACCGTTTCAGTCCTGGAGAACTCGCCTGGGGCTTGGACGATTCCAAACCTACGGTCCTGATGTACAACTCATCGTGCAGGGAAACTGTAAAGACGGCACTGAACCTCGCGAACTACAGGCCTACCACCCTTGTGGTGGTGGACGGAAAAGCCGGCTACGGGGAGATGTCCTACCAAGACTTCACGGAAGGGGCCTCGTCGGAAGAACCGGAAGTGGAACACAACATTTATGACGAGACCTCCAGGCTCTATACTTCCGGCACCACGGGACATCCGAAAGCTGTACCCCTAGCCAGCATCAACGAAGTGCTCTCGGCCCACGATGTAATGATCCATTTCCCGATGAGTTACAGGGACGTGACGATGAACACAACTCCCTGGTTCCACCGCGGAGGCCTTCATTGCGCCGGACCGTGCCCTGCCCTATATGCCGGGGCCGCGATGGTGATCTTGCCTAAATTCGACGCAGCGACGGCGCTGGAATACGTTGCAAGATACGGCATCACCTTCGTGGTGGGCGTACCGACGGTCCTCGGCGGCCTGGCGGACGAACAGGAGAAGAACGGATATGACCTCTCATCCCTCAAGGGAATAGTCACGATGGGAAGCCCCCTGGAGAAGGCAGCCTGCATCCGTTACCAGAACGTCCTCACCCCCAACATATTCAACGGCTACGGTACCACCGAGACATTCTGGAACACCTTCCTTCGCCCCTTCGACCTTCCGGAGAACGCCGGTACCGCAGGAGCCTCCTGCATCGACGACGACGTGAGGGTGGTAAGGCTGCACGAAGGCAGCAGGACCGAACCCGACGACCTCGCGGCACAGGACGGGAAGGAAATCGGCGAGGTGATAATCTGTTCCCCCGCCAAGTCGCCCTACCTCTATTTCAACAACGGGCCGGAGACCGACAGAAAATATTACAAAGGTTTTCTGTACACCAACGACCTGGCCACCTGGGACGACAAGGGCTTCATCACCATCGTCGGCCGCAGGGACGACATGATAATCTCTTCCGGCGAGAACATCTATCCCACCGAAATTGAGGCCGTGCTCGCGATGAATCCGAAGGTGAAGGACAGCATAGTGACCTCGGTCCCGGACAAGGTCAGGGGACAGCTGGTCACGGCCTACGTGGTACGCAGCGACGAATCCCTGACGGCCGCGGAGCTTGACGGATACTGCAAGCAGAGCCCGTATCTGGCCAACTTCAAGAGGCCGAGGTACTACCGGTTCACGGACTCCCTGCCCTACACCGCCACCGGGAAGAAACGTCACGTCGAGGCCAGGGACAACGCGGCCTCGGACCTCGTCCACGGTCTGCTGGAGAAAATCTGACGGATTCCCATTTGATTTTCAATATTATTCTGCATATATTTGCTTCTGCACACACAACGCGGAAACGAACCAATTAATATCAGGATAATATGAAAAGGATCTTATCTGTCATCGTAATCATCATCCTCGCGTGCGCCAGCGCCAATGCACAGGGCGTGCTGGGCCGCCTGAAGGACAAGGCCAAGGACGCCGTGGAACGGAACATTGGAGACAAGATAGAGAAGGGTGTGGACAACGTCCTCAACGGCAAGGGCGACAAGAACAATGACAGCCGGGACAGCAATGCAAAGGTCGAAGAGGCGGATTCCTATGAAACAGACATGCCCGACGCCGACGCCGAGAACGTCAAGAGCGACTTCGTCCGCGGCAGCGTAATCCTGTTTGAGGACGATTTCGCCAATGAGCAGATGGGCGAGTTCCCTTCAAAGTGGGATATCAATGATGGCGGTGCTGAAATTGCCGCTATCAACGGCAAGAAGTATCTGAACTTTACAGGGGACTGGAATTCGGTTGCCCCATTGATGACGAATATGGATTCATACCTGCCCGATGTGTTTACGCTTGAGTGGGATGTCTTCTATAGCAAGACTGGCGATTATGGCCAGTTAAATTTAGATGTGCAATTCATGAAAAAGGGCTCTTGGAATGACCAGGCAGGTAATGTTGAAATAACGTACCGTCCATGGGGCCCTGATTCTTATGGAGGATATAGATTTGAGAAAGGTTCTGGCTCTACAGGCGATGTAAATGGCAGTTTGGACTGGAACCAAATTAAAAAATTCATCAAAATAGGTCAATGGAATCACTTTGCAGTGTCTTTTAACAAGCGTGCGTTCAAGTTCTATATCAATGATAATCGGGTCATCAATCTGCCGAATGCGACAGCCCCTGAGCGAATATTGTTTATCTGCACCGGTGACTACAAATTCAGTGGATTTACCAATGTTGTTCTTGCCGCAGGCGCCGTCGACTTGTATGAGCGTCAGACCACCGATCTCTCCGCCGAAGCGAAACCTGCTCCCGCCGAGGTTTCAGCCGTCGAGAAGGCCATCGCCGAGACCGGCAAGTTCGTGACCAACAACATCCTGTTCGACACCGGAAAGGCCACGCTGAAGCAGGAGTCGATGATAGAGATAATGAGGGTTGCCGAATATATGAAGAAGAATCCTTCGGCCCGCTTCGAGGTCCAGGGTCACACCGACAACCAGGGTTCTGACAAGATCAACGACCCCCTGTCCCAGCAGCGAGCCGAGGCCATCGTCAACGCCCTTGAAGGACTGGGTGTCGATCCTTTCAACCTGAGGGCCGTCGGAAAGGGTTCGCACGAGCCCGTGGCCGACAACTCCACCGACGAAGGCAGGGCCAAGAACCGCCGCGTCGAATTCATCAAGAAATAGTTACGGGGAAATTCAGTCGTTCTCCTCTTCGAGGGTGAAGGCTGAGGAACCGTTGAAGCAATGCAGGCATAGGTCTTCCTCCGGGAGGCCTATGCTTTTTACGAGCACGTCCTTCGGGGTGAACCTGAGGGAATCGAGGTTCAGGCGCCTGCGGATTTCCTCGACCAGTTTTTCATACCTCTCCGTACCGGCGGTCGCATATTCGTCAATATGCTCCTCGTCGTTCCAATCGCTGATGATACGGCGGGTGATGAGTTCCAGTTCGTTCTTGCTGGCTGAGAAATTCACGAACGGGCAGGCGAACACGAGGGGCGGACAGGATATCCTCATATGTACCTCGGTGGCCCCCAGATCCCTGAGCGACTTGGCGTTGTTGCGGAGCTGGGTGCCGCGGACGATGCTGTCGTCGCACATCAGCACCTTCCTGCCCTCCAGCATATCCCTGTTGGGAATCAGTTTCATCTTGGCGACGAGGTCCCTGGTATCCTGGTTCGAGGGCATGAACGACCTTGCCCAGGTCGGGGTATATTTCGCCACGGTGCGCATATACGGTATTCCGCTGCCGGCCGCATAGCCGACAGCCATCCCTATGCCGCTGTCGGGGATTCCGCAGGCGCAGTCGGCGCAGGCCTTCTCCGTCTCGCCCATCGCCTTTCCGCAGCGGAAACGGGATTCCTCAACGTTCTTTCCTTCATAGCAGGAAGTGGGGAAGCCATAATATACCCAGAGGAATGAACACACCTGCTTGCGGGGATTGGGCTTGCGCATCCTTTCTATCCCGTCCGCACGGAGACGGACTATCTCTCCCGGGCCGATGTAGGCTTCCGTCTTATATCCCAGGTTGGCGAACGCCGTGCTCTCGCTCGATACCGCCATAGCGCCTTCCTTCTTCCCTATGACGAGCGGGGTGCGTCCCCACGAGTCGCGGGCGGCGATGATGCCGTCTTCCGTCAGGATCAGCATCGAACAGGAGCCCTTCACCTCCCGGAAGACGTTCTCAATGCCCTCCACGAAGGTTTTACCCCTCACTATGAGCAGGCTTATCAGTTCGGTGATGTTGATTTTCCCGCTGCTGAACTCCGTGAGGTACATCCCGTCCTCGAGGAACTTCTTGGCCAGGGCTTCCGCGTTGTTCACCTTGGCCACGGTTGCAAGGGCGAACCTTCCCAGATGTGAATTGACCAGCATCGGCTGGGCGTCCGTGTCGCTGATGACACCTATCCCGGACTTTCCGACGAACTTTCCGAGCTCGTCCTCGAAACGGCTCCGGAAATATGCGTTTTCAAGGTTGTGGATGCCGCGGAAGAACCCGCAGTCCTTTTCATAGGTGGCGAGACCGGCGCGCCTGGTCCCAAGATGGCTGTTGTAGTCGGTTCCGTAAAATAAATCTACGGCGCAGGGCTGTTCAGAAATGATTCCGCAAAGACCTCCCATTTTCCAGATTGTTAAGTTTCGTTCTATTGAAAGTGCGAAGATAGTCATTTTTTCGGATACGGCATATCCAATTATTGCCTATATTTGAAGAAAACTGATCATATGGGCAAGATAATAGTTGCGGGCAGTTCCAACATTGACATGACCGCCTATGTAAGGAGCCTTCCACGGCCGGGAGAGACCGTAGGAGGAGGCCGTTTCCGCCAGACCAACGGAGGGAAGGGTGCGAACCAGGCAGTGGCCGCCGGGCGGCTGGGAGGAGACGTCCTCTTCCTGACCTGCGTGGGAGACGACCTGCAGGGTCATATGCTAAAGGAAACCTTCGCCGCCGACGGGATCGACACTTCCCTGATGAAATTCAGCGGCACTTCACCCACGGGAACCGCGCTCATTTTCGTAGCCGACGACGGGGAGAACTGCATCGCGGTCGCACCCGGCGCCAACGGGGAATTCCTCCCCCAGGACATAGACGCGGCGGGATGGGAGATAGCCCTGGCCCAATACCTTCTTCTCCAACTTGAGATTCCCCTGGAGACCGTCTTCCACGCCGTCAACGTGGCGTACAGGGCGGGAGTACGCATAATCCTCAACCCCGCACCGATTTCAGAGCCGATCCCCTCCGAAGTGCTCAGCAAGCTCTGGCTCATCACTCCCAACGAAACGGAGGCGGAGAAACTGACGGGCATCAGGATCAACTATGCCGAAGACGCCCGCAGGGCAGCGGAAACGCTTATCGCACAAGGAGTCGAGAATGTGATCATCACCCTGGGAAGCGCCGGGTCTCTTGTCTGCAGGAGAGATTCCTGCGACCTCGTCCCGGCCCGCCCGGTGACAGCCGTCGATACGGTTGGGGCGGGAGACGTATACAACGGGGCCCTGGTAACCGCACTTTCCGAAGGGAAGTCCCTTATCGACGCGGCCCGTTTCGCCACGGTCGCTTCCTCCATCGCCGTAACCCGTCCGGGCGCCCAGTCCGGAGTCCCCAGCCGCTATGAGGTGGACGAAATCCTGAACAGTTAAATCCTTACCTATATGTTTATAGTCAACGGTTACACGCTTGCAGTCATCCTCTGCTTCGTCACGATGCTGTGCTGGGGCTCCTGGGGAAACACCCAGAAACTGGCAGCCAAGAGTTGGAGATATGAATTGTTCTATTGGGATTATGTCATAGGAATGGTCCTGTTCGCCCTGCTTCTAGCTTTCACTGCCGGAAGCATCGGCGATGCCGGAAGGCCCTTCCTGGCCGACCTGAAACAGGCATCCTCCTCCAGCATCCTGTGGCTCCTGCTCGGCGGAATCATCTTCAACGCCTCCAACATCCTCCTGTCCGCATCCACCTCGATCGCCGGCCTCTCGGTGGCCTTCCCCCTGGGAGTCGGACTGGCGCTGGTCCTTGGCGTGGTCAACAACTACAGGGTGGCCCTCCAGCAGGGATCAAAGACAGGGAACCTGGTCCTGCTTGCAATAGGAGTCGCCCTTGTGGTGCTGGCCATCGTCTGCAACGGCGTCGCGGCCAGCCGAAAAGGCGAGAGCGGGATATCAAAGGCTGACCAGAAAAAGGGTATCGTACTGGCCCTGATCGCGGGAATCGTGATGTCCTTCTTCTCATCCTTCGTGATGCGGGCGATGGACACGGCGAATTTCGTCACCCCGGCTGCGGGCAAGGTCACGCCGTACACTGCGATAGTGATCTTCACCCTGGGAGTGCTCCTGAGCAACTTCCTGTTCAACACCCTGGTGATGCAGAAGCCCTTCGTCGGGGAACCCGTCTCCTACGGACAGTATTTCAAGGGAGGCTTCAAGGCCCACCTCGTAGGCATACTTGGAGGCGCCATCTGGTGTCTCGGTACTGCCCTCAGCTACATCACTGCGGAAAAGGCAGGCCCGGCCGTATCCTACGCGCTCGGACAGGGCGCGCCGATGATCGCCGCCATCTGGGGCGTCTTCATCTGGAAGGAATTCAAGGGAGCCCGGAAGGGCGTCTACGGTCTTCTCGCCCTGATGTTCTGCCTCTTCATCGCAGGCCTTGCCTGCATCGTCGCCGCAGGGAACTGATCTCCGGGCTAATCGACCAGACTGCCGTCGGCAGGATCAAGGTGATGCCAGGTGCCGTCTTCAAGTTGGACGTACAGGCTGGGTTCATCCTTATAATTGAAATCCTTCACGTTGTCATAGATACGCTCGCCGTCAAGATTGAAAATGGAATAGCCTTCTTTTTCCGATTTCTTGTAGACGCCTAGAATCAAGGCATGGTTGGGGACGACGGAGAAGGCGGCATACCGGGCTTCCCAGCGATAGGCATACTCCAATAAATCTCCGGACTCCACGACGGGGACAAGTTGGTCGTTTTCTATCCGGTAGACGCCGTGATGCCAGCAGATCCAGTTGTTCTTCGGGGCGTCCACTCCCTTGCCGTGCCGGCAGGCGTTGCTGATTTCCAACAGGCCCTGGGCCTCCGGTACATACCGGTCTCCCTGAATATACGTGACATCTGTTTTAGGGAAGAGGAAGAGCCCTCCCTTCTTATCTATCTTTCCGGACGTGACCCAGGTGCCGGTTGCGTTGTCCCAGATGTTCAGGACCGGGACTCCGCCCCATTTCCCTTTATCCTGTTTAATTTCATAATTGCCGAATTTCATCCCAAGGCACCCGTCTTGGGCATACAGGGCCACGGAAAGGAGCGCTGTCAGCGCAATAATAGACAAACGTTTCATAATCAAAAGTTTTAATATAAGTCTGAATAATTAACAATGGGGCCGGAATAACCTTGGAGGCCCGGATTGACGTAATGGTAAGTCTTGCCGGAAGGAAGCGTGACATCCATCTCGGCAATTTGTGCGAAATGTTGGTATATGAACACCTTGACAGTCTGTAGCAGGTCCTTGGTGCGTACGGAAGACAGCGCCTGCCTGAATGCAGGGCCCTCTTCGATGGGAACGGTAAGATAATAAACCGGAATCGCAGAGAGATTGCTGGTGAAGGGGAATGCGCCCCTGTCGGCATCGTAGTCGTGCCAGTTTATGGTCATCCCGGTATTGTACCCGACAGCCTTGGCGATCTGGGATTGAAGGAACTGCAGGGGGAAGCCCTCCATCTTCTTGTCCACGTAAGCCTTGTCGGCGGCCGGATCGGCCTTTCTGGCATCAAACTGAGCCTGGGTTTCAAACTCGTCCTTCTTTTCGCTGTAGCCCTTGCGCTGGTTCCGCGCCATCATATAATAATCCGTAGTCTTCAGAGTGCCCAGATAGTAAAGGACCTTGCTCCTGTCAAGGATCAGGGGCTCGAGGATATATGTCCCGTCGGTGAAATGCTTCACTCCCCACCTGCCGTCTTTCTTCACAAAGAACATCTTCTTCCCCACATATTCGTTGTTGAGCGGGGAGAAGTCCACCAGTTCGGGGTCGTGGTCCACTATCTGGATCCCCTCGAACTTCGGCTCCAGCACGGTCTTTCCCTGCGGCGTAGCGAAGCCGTATAAGCCGTCCCTGGAGAATACGTAGCCGTCTTTCGTGAACGTGACCTCGTCATACACGGCTTCGCTCGCGGAACCGTCCTCAAGCAGGACAAAGTATTTCTCCTCCCCATTCCTGCGGGCAGATACGCCATACTCATCAACGTGTATGCTGGAATGGACGAAAGGCAGGAGGGTTTCGCCCCGGGTGTTTATGAGACCGGCCGAGCCGTCGTCGGCAGCCGCCCAGGTCCATTTCTTCTTCCCGGTGACAGTTCCTACATCTTTGTATTTCACGGGAATCAATTCCTTCCCGTCATCATCCATTACGCCTGCGCGGCCACCCTTCCACACAATGTTCTGCGTGCCATAGAACTGAATGCTGTCGAACTGGGGAGATGCAAGTTCCTTGAGAGTGATTGGGTGCTTCTTTATCTCGTCGGCCCCTGCGCGTGCGACTTTGTAAAGACCCCAGACGGGCTTCCCTGCGGCATCCTGCTTTTGAAGCATTATTTTCCCGTTTTTCAGGGAAAACTCCACATCCGTGGCAGGGAAAGGCGATATGAGAGAGTAATGCCCTTTATAGCACATGTTGCCCAGACCGAATTCATACACGTTCCATTCTCCCCGGGTACTTCCTTTCTTGGAGGTTTCCTTGACGGTGACGGCGTAAGGCTTGCTCATATGCTCTCCCATATAAATCTGCTCATACTCCGGTTGCAGGATCCAGAAACCCGATGTCGGCTGGGGATTCTTGCCTTTGTGATCGAAGACATAGGCGTTGTGCCAGATACCTTTCTTGCCGGTCTTGGGATCCCGAAGAACGACGCAGGTGTGGTCGTCGTCACTGTAATAATCGGTCTTGAACGATAGTTGTCCGCCGAAACTGTCGTTGCTGTAATAATTGTTATCCCCGCTGCTATGATCCATTGCTCCCGTTATCAGGCTTGACAGAGCGCTGCCGAGCACGGCTGCACCTACGCCCAATGCGGTCCCGGTTACGGAAGAGGAGACGGAGGATGAACCCCCTCCGCCCGAAGAACCTTGGCTGCGATAATACGGACACCAGGTTTCATGCTGCCAGGGATAGGTGATATTCCCCATGGTAATGCCGCAGTGCGGACAGTGTTTCTTGGCGGCGGTAGGATTGGGGGTGGTCTGAACCACGGCCTCTCCCTGACTCAATCCGGCCTGCGCCCATATGCACGGCGACGCCAGAAGAAGAATCATAAAAGGCAGGATACGTTTCATAAAGCAACCTATTTTCTGCAAAGATAGCCCTGTGCACTGTCCCTTTTGTGGTGAAATCCACCACAAGGCGTTGTTTTATATCCGTTTTCTTTCCCGAATAATCTATCTTTGCTTTTAATGAAACGTATTGCCGTCATACTGTGCCTGCTGCTTTCATATAGCCTTGGTGCCATTGAAGGCCGTTTCGTGAATTACTCCAGCGCCGACGGCCTGCCTTCCAATTCCGTTTACGCCATTGCGCAGGATGCCGACGGCTTCCTGTGGGTGGGAACCCGTGGCGGCCTCTGCCGCTTCGACGGGGCCCGCTTCAAGGTCTGGAAAGAGACAGGATGGGTTAATGCGATCACGGTTGACAGGGACAACAGACTGTGGGTGGGCACCGGGGAAGGCCTGTACGTAAAACAGAAAGACGGCTTCTTGGAAGGGCCCAGGGGTAACATGAGGGCCCTTATGACAGATTCCGACGGCTATGTCTGGGCTATGGTCGGAGACACGACGCTCCTCAAACTCACATATGACGCCGGTATCTGCGAGAAAGCCCGTTGCCGCTATGACAAACGGGACCACGAAGGGGATTATCCGTATTTTCAGATATTTGAGGACTCGGCCGGAAAGCTTTGGCCGGGTGGCCGCCTTGTCCGTACCCAGTATATTAAAGACAAGGAACATCCTTCTGTTGAGTATCCTTCTGGCGATTACGTACTTGGTTACGGACATTATGCCGAAGTTCACGGCATCCTGTATGTCTTCGATGACCCTCAGTCGATACTATATACCTACGTGGACGGAACCTTCATCCCGGGCGAGCGCCTTCCGGTTTCCCACGCCCGTCTCCTTACCGATCATCTGGGCAGGCTATGGGCTGCGGGTTCATACGGACTCGCCCTGGTAGATATGGACGCCCCTGCAGACTCGCCCGTTTATCATCCTGCTTCCGACGAACTTTACTGCATCTTCGAGGACAGTCGGGGCAACCTGTGGGTGGGAGGAGACAACGGTCTGTCAGTACTGTGTCCGGAGTTCCAGCAAGTACACGACGTTTCCCGGGACAATGTAAAGGCCATAATGGAGGACAGCCGGGGAAAGTTGTGGATAGGAACCGCGGAGGAGCGTGTGTCCTGCTTATATGAAGACAGCGAAGGGACCGTGTACGTCGGACTGTGGAACAATACCGGATTCGATATTTGGAAAGGGGACAGGCGCAGCCACGGCAAGGTTTCCGGCCCGCTGCCGAAAGAACAGGATCCGGCGGCGTGGGGTGACAAGAGCACCTCCAACTGGATTGCCGATTTCCTGGAAGATTCAAAGGGGCGCTTCTGGGTGGTTACCTGGGAGGGTGTGGGACTTAACCATTGGGACCGCAAGATCGGCAGGACGCTGCCGGACTGCTGGCTAAGCCCTTTCCGCTACCCTTCGCCTCAGGTAGATTCCAATATTTATTTAAGTTCCCGACTTGGCAGCCGGCTGATTGAAGATGCCAAAGGGAACCTTGTCTTTGCCACGACGCAGGCGGGGATGAATATCATTGACAAGGATACCGGCCTCGTAACCAAATACTACCGCGGCAATTCATCCATACCGGACGATTATGTCACGGACCTCTGCCTGACGGAAGACGGTATCGTCTGGGCATCCACCCGAGGCGGTATCTGGAGCCCTTCCGGAAAGCATTTCCTGGACGGCACGCTGGTCCAGTCCATCGAGGCCGATGCGGCAGGCCGCCTCTGGGCCGGAACGGAAGAAGGGTTGTATTTCATAGACACCGACGGCCATACCGGCCGGGCCGGGAAAGGCCTTGGTTTCCCCTCGGACATCTACGGAGAGAAGGTCTCCTGCGCCCTGGCAGACGGTTCCCTGGCCTTCGGAGGGGCCTCCGGCGCAGTTGTTTTCCACCCTGACAGCCTTCTTGCCCTGGCTGACAAGCAGGAGATCCTCCTTTCAGACTTTCTCCTGTCAGATACCGGACTGTCGTTCGCTTTTTCCGTAAAAGACATTCCCCTGGCATCTCTTCTCAGGTATCGGTACAAGCTTTCGGGAGTGGACAAAGATTGGATCAATGTCGATTATCCAAGGTTGGAAGGCCGGTACAACAGCCTGTTCCCAAGACGGTACACGCTGGAGATCCAATGCACGGACATTTTCGGCCGGTGGCAGGAGGCTCCATTTGCAAAGTCGTTCCGGGTCCGTCCCGCGCTTCTGCTTCGCTGGCCCTTCCTGTTGCTCTACCTCCTGGTTTTTGCCGGGGCCTTGTGGTTGTTCGTCAAGTACCGGGAAAACCTCCAGCGGACTCTGGTGTTACAGGAAGAACTGGACACACGCAACCAATTCTTCGATATTGTTTCCCACGATTTGCGCAACCCTGTTTCCGGAATCAAGACCTTATCCGAATCGCTTAGCGACGCTTCCGAAGAGCATCTCAAGGAAGGTATCAAAGCCATCGGTTCCGCGGCTGAGCGCACATCCGCGCTTCTGGAGAACATTCTTATGTGGTCAGTAAGCCAGAAGGATGTACTCAAGCCTGTTATGAGGGAGGAAGACCTTGCTGAAATCGTACAGAACATCATCGAAGACAAGCCCGTCGTCACCCGAATCCCCGAAGGGCTCACCGTCATTACCGACCGCAATATGCTCACCACCTGCCTCAGGAACCTGATAGACAATGCCGTAAAGTTCTCTCCGCCGGGTGGAAAAGTCCTTCTGGACGCAGGAGAAGACCACATATCCATTATTGACAGCGGTCCCGGAATGGACGAAAAGACCCTCCGCTCTCTTTCAAAGCCCGGTCACCTGGGACTTGTAATAACCACGGCGCTTCTTGAAAAGATCGGCGCCAGCCTTTCGGCCCGGAACCTCCCGGAAGGAGGCTGCGAAGTTACCATACATCTCTGATATGATAAACGTACTGCTTGTAGAAGATTCCACTGTTTTCGCCCTGGGACTGAAAATTGCCCTGGAAGACCACCCCGACATAGCGCTGAGCGCTCACGTAACCACTTCGGGAGCTGCCGTAGCGTATCTCAATGCCCATCCCGACATTGATGTAGCCATCGTGGATATCTCTTTGGAACAACAGACTGACGGCCTTACGCTGTTGGGGATCCTCCGGGCGGCTTTCCCGCACGTCGCGGCACTTGTCCTTTCCCATTACAAAATACCCGCCTATATCATACAGGCCATAACATACGGGGCACGCGGCTATCTTGCCAAGGATTCTTCTCCTGCAGAAATAGCCGACGCCATCCTGAGGTGTTCACAGGGAGACTGCATCTTCTTCGGCGAAACCCTGCCTGAAAGGGAGATTGTGAAACTGTTCGGCGGTAAGGCCCAGCTGGATGCCCGGAAGCCCCAGACCCTTTCTCCCAAAGAACTGGAAGTCCTTCAACTTGTAACGGCCGGCTACAGCAATGCACAGATAGCCTCGGCCCTGGGCGTAGCCACCACCACGGTGGACAGCTACAAAGAACGGATCAAAGGGAAGTTCGGCCTTGACACCATCATTAAATGCGTCGCCCACGCAGTGGCAACGGAATTGGTCAGTGTCCGTTAGGGTTTTGAGGTTTACTCTTCTAATAGCCCAAAAACCCAGATACGTCGGAAACAACCGCCTACAATTGACAAACAAAAGAGCTAACCGCTATATCAAGCAGTTAGCTCTATTTAGGGTGCCCCGGGCGGGAGCACTTTTGTATGCTTATAATCAGCGTATTATTAAAATTCCAAGCCGAAACGCAAGCTGTATTTTTTGCGGTAATTTTGTCGAAATTCAAAGCCAGATTCGGGTAAAACTGTCGAAAACTAAAAACGGAGAATATATTCTTGTTCGTCCCGGAAAGCATTGCATTGCTCCAGATAAGTCCTCAAAGAGTCATAATCGGAACCATCCAGACCACTGCTGAACAAACGGACTCTTTCCATAGCTCTTATAATGGTTGCCGGTTCTCCATTCTGAGTGAGACGTTTCAAGGCATCAATGTAGTCAATGCGATAAACGGTAGGAATGATAAT
>JAFRRW010000007.1 GCA_017427885.1 Bacteroidales bacterium | reverse complement strand
TCCCTTCCGCACTGCAAGAGCCTGACTCACACGAGTCAGGCTCTTTTTTTATCCTTTCCCCTCGAACCCTCGACCTCCTCCCCCCGAGGGGGAGGCCGCCGGAGGCGGCAGGGGGTCTACGATAAACAATAGCCGTGCGTAGCGCGGGTTCGAGTCCCTTCCGCACTGCAAGAGCCTGACTCACACGAGTCAGGCTCTTTTTTTATCCTTTTACCTTTTTCATTATCTTTGCTTTAAGATCGGATAATGACACTGCAATCATGTTAGCCAAAAGATTAATCCTCCGTCGGTTGACCGCCGGCTTGGCCGCCGTCGCCTCGATGCTTCTGTTATTCGGCTGCGCCGGTACTTCCGGAGAGTCGCTCAGCGATTATGTGAACCCTTTCATCGGGACCGCGCAGAAGAATGACGGTGCTGTCGCCCCTTTTACAGGAGTACCGTACGCGATGACCAAATTCACGCCCCAGACCCACCAGAACGGCGTCTGCGTGTCCGCGTATTTCTACGAGGACACCGGTATCACGGGCTTTCTTGCCTCCCATCAGCCCCTGGTCGGGTGCATGGGGGATTACGGGTATGTCTCGGTGATGCCCCAGGCCGGGAGCCTGCGTACCGGAGCCTTCGAGAGGCGGCTTGAAATGGACAAGTCCGCCGAATACTCCAAACCTTACATATATGGGGTTAGTCTGCGTGACGAGCAGGGGACCATAGGCGTGAGGATGAGTTCGGCGAGCCGGGCGGGAATCCTGGAATTCACCTTCCCCGAAGGTTCGACTCCAAGGGTGATCGTACAGGGTATCGAACTGGACCCTGAAACCGATGATTTCATCAATGACGTGGAAGTACGCAGGCTCTCCCTTTCCGGAAAGATCCGCATAGATGCTTCCGAAAGGGAAATCTCCGGCTATAATCCTGACCGCCAGAGCCATACCTGGGGTCCGGAACTGCCCGGTTTCAAGGGTTGGTTCTCGGTGCGTTTCGACACTCCTTTCACGGTCGGAGGCACATACGACGGCGATTTCGTCTCCGAGGGTTCCACCGAAGGGTCGGGAACCCGTTCAGGCGCCTGGGTGGAATTCCCGGAAGGCACCAGGAGGGTCCGTGTCCAGGTCGGTACATCCTTCATCTCGCTTGACCAGGCCAGGAAGAACATCCGCGTGGAACTCAAGGGGTTCGATGTTGACCGCCTTGCCGCCAGGGTCAGAAAGGAATGGGACGGGAAACTCTCCAAACTTACCGTGGAGAATGTTCCGGACAGCACCAAGCACATTTTCTATACTGCTGTCTATCACGCATATATGCTCCCGAGGGAGATGTATGAGGACGGCCGTTATTACAGCGCTTTCGATGATTCCGTCCACGAAGGTAAGAGTTACAACGACTTCGCGACGTGGGACACCTTCCGTTCGCTGCATCCGCTGATGACTTTGCTCGAGAGGGACCTGACTGGAGAGTGGGTGCAGGCCCTCGTCCAGATGTACAAGGAAGGGGGATGGCTTCCCAAATGGCCCAATCCTACATATACGAATGTGATGATAGGCACACACGCGGACGCGATAATCTCCGATGCCTATGTGAAGGGAATCAGGAACTTTGATGTGGGTTCGGCCTATGAGGCTATGCTCAAGGACGCCACCGTACCTCCTGACGACGACACCCTTCATACCTGGTACGACCGGGAGAAAACCCGCCTGTACGAGGCTAGGGGAGGACTGACATATTACCGTTCTCTCGGTTACGTTCCTTCCGACAAGACGGCGGAATCGGTATCGAGGACCATAGAGTTCGGCGTCGACGACTGGGCGATTGCGCAGGTCGCGGAGGATCTTGGGAAAGAGGATGACTATCAGATGCTCATGCATCAGTCGGAGAACTGGAAGAATCTCTATAACAAAGAGATCGGTTTCATAGTTCCCCGCCTGAGCGACGGCTCGTGGGCCCCTTTCGACGTGGACCAGACTTTCAACAAGAGGTGGTACGATGCTGACGGCAGTTTCTGCGAGGCCAATCCCTGGAACTACCTGTTCGGCGCCATGCACGATCCGGAGGGGATGGTCGAACTGATGGGCAGGGATCTGTTCGTCGAGCGTCTCGACCAGGTGTATGACCTGGATAAATACAACCATGCGAACGAGCCTGCGCATCATTATGACTATCTGTACAATTATGTCGGCATGCCCTGGAAAACCCAGGAAAAGGTCCGGGAAGATGTCAGGAATGCATACTACGACGCCCCGGACGGAATGGTCGGGAATGACGACTGCGGACAGATGTCCGCCTGGTATCTGCTTTCCAGTATGGGAATATACCAGATGGCGCCTGCTTCCGGGAAGTTCGAGTTCGGGGCTCCCCAACTGCCTCTGGTCAAGATGAAGGTGGGGAACCATACGCTCCGTTTCGTGGCGGAGAATCTGTCCGAGGAGAATAAGTATGTCCGTGAGATCTATGTCGATTCGAAGCTCCACGAGGGTACGTCCATCTCCTGGGACGAACTGGTATCGGCCAGGGAGATACGTTATGTGATGCAGTCAGTTCCCGCGGAATAATCCGGACCTGCCATTATCCCCCGGACATTAGGTCTTGGCAGGCTTTACTTTTTTCGTGGAAATGAGGTATATTTGTAAAATTTCCGCCGAATGTCCGAAGAGGGTAACATAATCATCCGAGGTGCCAGGGTCAACAACCTGAAAGACATCACCGTCGAGATTCCCAGGGGAAAGCTGGTCGTAGTGACCGGTATCTCCGGCTCCGGCAAGTCCTCCCTTGCTTTCGACACCCTTTTCGCCGAAGGCCAGCGGCGTTTCGCCCAGAGCCTTTCCTCTTATGCCCGGCAGTTCCTCGGCAGGATGAGCAAACCCGACGTGGACATAATCGAGGGCATCCCTCCGGCTATTGCGATCGAGCAGAAGGTGAACATCCGCAACCCCCGTTCCACCGTCGCCACCACCACGGAGATATATGACTTCATAAGGCTCCTTTATGCCAGGGTTGGACATACCTTCTCTCCCGTCAGCGGCCGTGAGGTCAAATGCGACACTCCCTCCGACGTCTTGTCCCATATCCTGAAGGGAGGGGAGGGCACGGTGTACATTCTCTCCGATATCCATTGGGACACCCGTGACGACAAGGTGGAACTGATGCTTTCCCTGAAGGAACAGGGCTTCTCCAGGTTCTACGGGGATTCTCCCTTGAGGATCGAGGATGTGATGAAACTCTCGGAAAGCGGGGATTTCCCGAAGGGGCTGAGGCTCCTGGTTGACCGCGTGAGGATACCTGCAGCGGCCTCGGATATGGAAATGGACGACCTCAGGACCAGGCTGCATTCCTCCATCGCCTCCGCATTCTCCAAAGGGGAAGGGACCATGTATGTCCTGAGGGAAGACACGGGAGAAGAGAGGCGCTTCACCGACCGTTTGGAAATGGACGGGATCACTTTCCGTCCGCCGGATGAATACCTGTTCAGTTTCAACAGTCCCCTCGGGGCCTGTCCTGAATGCGGTGGCCTCGGGAAGATAATCGGCATCAGCGAAGACCTGGTGATTCCGGACAAGTCCAAGAGCATCTACGACGGGGCCGTGGCCTGTTGGAGGGGAGACAAGATGGGATGGTTCCGGGACAGGCTGGTGTCTTCCTCTGAATATAATGGGATAAGGATTTTCGAGCCCTGGTGCAATCTCTCTGCGGACGAGAAGGAAAAGATATGGAGAACACGGATGGATGAGAGTGACGACGCCTCCTTCGTCGGCATCGACGAGTTCTTCGACTGGGTGAGGTCCAACCGGTACAAGATACAGTACAAGTTCATGCTGAACCGTTTTTCCGGTCGGACCGTCTGTCCCCACTGCCACGGGACCAGGCTCCGCAGGGAGGCCCTGTACGTCAAGTTCGGGGGAAAGGACATCGGGGAACTGCTGGATATGACGGTTGAGGAACTGACGGCCTTCCTTGAAAACGTGGAACTATCCGAATATGACAGGGAAATAGCGGGGAAGACCATAGAGGAGATACTCTCCAGGCTCAGGTGCCTCTCCGACGTGGGCCTTTCCTACCTCACGCTTTCCCGTACCTGTAACACCCTGTCGGGCGGCGAGAGCCAGAGGGTGAACCTCGTAACGGCCCTCGGATCCTCCCTTGTAGGTTCGATGTATATCCTCGACGAACCTTCCATAGGCCTCCATCCCAGGGACACGGCCAGGCTGATAGACGTGCTGAAAAGGCTCCGCGACATCGGGAACACCGTCGTAGTGGTCGAGCACGATGAAGAGATAATACGTTCCGCCGACCTGCTCATAGACATGGGGCCGAAGGCCGGAGACGCAGGAGGGGAGGTGGTCTTCACCGGGTCCATCACGGAAGGGATTCCAGCAGAGGCCGTTCCAAAGTCCCTGACGCTGCAGTATCTTTCCGGGGAGAGGAAGGGATATTCGAGGAACAAGAGGACCTGGAACTATTCCATAACCGTGGAAGGCGCGATGGAGCACAACCTGAAGGACATTACCGTGAGATTCCCCCTGGGTGTGCTCACCGTGGTGTCGGGCGTGAGCGGATCGGGAAAGTCCTCACTTGTCGGCGACATCCTCTATCCTGCCCTTTTCCGCCGTCTGAACGAAACCGGGAACGCCCCGGGAGTGTTCAGGAAACTCAGCGGCAACATAGACAGGATAACGAGGGTGGAATATGTGGACCAGAGCCCGATAGGGAAGAGTTCCAGGTCGAACGCCGTGACCTATCTCAAGGTTTACGACCTCATCAGGAAACTCTTCTCCGAACAGCAGTACGCCAGGATCAACGGATTCTCCCCCTCGTTCTTCTCTTTCAACCAGGAAGGCGGCCGCTGTCCGGAATGCCAGGGAGACGGTTTCGTGAAGATAGGGATGCAGTTTATGGCAGATGTCACTATGGTATGCGAATCCTGCGGGGGCAAGAGGTTCAAGCCCGAGATCCTCGAGGTGAGATATAAGGGAAAGAACATCGACGACGTACTGAACATGAGCGTGGCCGACGCGATGGAGTTTTTCGGTTCCCAGGAAGATGAGACCGCGAAGGAGATCGCCTCCAGGCTGCAGCCTCTCGTGGATGTCGGACTCTCATACATCAAACTCGGGCAGAGCAGCAGCACCCTTTCCGGAGGGGAGAGCCAGCGGATCAAGCTCGCGTATTTCCTTTCGGTCAGCAGGAACTCCTACAGGCCCGGAAGGGAGAAGATTATGTTCATCTTCGACGAGCCCACCACCGGCCTGCATTTCTATGACGTAGAGAAACTCCTCAGGGCGTTCGACACCCTCCTGGCCAACGGCCATTCCATCGTCGTCGTCGAACACAACCTCGACGTCATCCGCAATGCCGACTGGGTGATCGACCTCGGTCCGGATGCCGGCGACAGGGGTGGTGAACTCGTCTTTGAAGGCACTCCCGAGGACCTAGCCTCTGATGGCACCTCTTTCACCGCCGAATTCCTCAGGAAATAATACTTGTCGTTCCCGGCAGAGGTTGGGAGTAATCTGATCATTTTCTGTCAGCCGGCTTCGTTCCCGGCTGGGACCGGGTGCGAGCGAACTTTTTCCATAAATTTTCAGTGAGCGAGCCCGGTCCCTGCCGGGAACCGAGAAACTACTCCAATGCACTCTTGTCTACGCGCCATCCGGTCCCTGAAAGGCCGTCGCCTGAGACTTTGACGGTATAATGGTAGTGGCAGTTCCTGACCACGTCGAAATTTCCCGGTCCCTCTCCGAGAAAGAACCTGTAAATCAGGTATTTTCCTGCGGCGGTATTCTTGGAAGGGGAGTAATACTCCATCTTCAGTTCCAGGTATGAACAGACCTTGGCGTGCAGGTCGCCGTCCGGAAAGACCTTGTCTTCCTGGGACGTATTCCCTTCCAGCAGGTCCCCCTGCATGTTCTCGAGCATATACACTCCCACCTCTCCGCTGATTCCGAGGGACTTGTCGGCGTTCAGCGGGTCAAGCTGCTTCCAGGTCTTGTCAAAACCCGAGGAGAACACGTCCCTGACGGTCTCCGCCTTGCTCTTTCCGAACAGTTTCGCTGAATTCGGACAGCCCCCGACCTGAACACTCCTCACGATGACTTTCACCCCCTGGTCGAGGCCTGTCCTGTCCATTTTCAGCGACACTTTCGCCATCATCCTCACGAGGTCCAGGTTAAGAGTTTCCTTGTCCCCGCATCTGAAATCCTCTACGTAACCGCTCATCGGGATTCCCGTCCGGAATTCGTCCGGATAGACCAGGTGGTACCTGAAAGCCAGCAGATCCTCCTTGTCCTTGATTCCCTTAAGGTAATAGCCCGCATTGGCCACCGCATAGACGGAATACCTTGCATTCCTGAGCAGGGTGACGTTCGTGGAGACTCCGTTGCCGTCCTGCTTCAGGGCCGATCCTTTCAGGTATCTCATTTCCTCGAGGAGGTCGTCCGAGTTGAATATGTAAAGGTGGAGATCGGTGATCAGGTTCTCGTCGGGGTCGGTGGATTTCGTCCTTTCACCCATCGTGCTTCGCCGGATCCGGAAACTGACCACCTGTTCGTCCCTTTCAATCCAGGGGGCGACCGAGCAGACGGCTTCCAGGGATGCCGGGTCCGCAGGCAGGTCGGGGGAATCCGTTCCTGTCCTCGTTATGCTGATTTTGACGTCATACCTCAGATTTCTCCCCACCGTGATGTTGACCGGCCAGAAATACCTTACTCCCCGCACCTTCCCTTCGATGACGAGCCTCGTCATCGGGGCGGAAACCGTATCGTCGCCCGTGTCGTTGGGATAGCAGTAGAAACTGATTCCCGGAGAGAAGGGCGAGTCCCCGATGTCTCCTATGGGACAGGATACCATTTCGGGATGGGGGAGGGATTCAGAGTCCTCACCGGAATGGAAATTCACCATTTCGGTCTGGGTGAAGCCTCCCTCCCGGAATACCTCGCACCTGCCGTTTATGTTTATAAGGTAGGCCTTCGCATCCTCGATGACCGCTCCGTCATATTCCCTTCCCTTGAAATCGGCGCTTACGGAGGTGATCCTGATGGTTGACATCAGCCTCTTGAGTTCCATCGTGAGAGGAACGGGATTTCCCGCCTCCGCCTTGACTATTCCGGTCATCACAGGATAGTCCGGATCTTCCTCCCTGAAGTCCGCCATCAGTTTCTCCAGGGCCTCGAAGGAACTGATCTCCCTCCAGTCCATCCCCGATACGTCCAGGTTGGCGACTGCCGCGAATATCTTCTTCCCGGAACGGGAGGTGCAGCGCAGGAGTTTGTCGTCCCCTGGGTTGAACTCGTGATAGGAATCCAGCCGGCGCAGGGAATCGTCGTTATATACGAATACGTGAAGTGAGGAGAGTTCTTCGGAAAGAGGGGCACGGGTGAGGATCTCCGTCGTGGCGTCGGCGGGAGGGGAGATGGCGGGGGGGTCTTCTCCGTTACACGAGGACAGGAAAAAGGCCGGAGGGAAAGAAAGCAAGCATGCGGCAAGAAAACTGCCGACTGGAAACAGATGAGTGCAGGGCTTGGTGCTGCTCTGCGATGGGTCCGGGGAGACCTCCCCGCGGGTTTTCCGGCCTTTGTCCTTATTCATATCCTGTATGGCGGAGAGGTTCTGGAATCCCCGCCGCCAATGCAAAACTAAACCATATTCCCCCCGAGGATGCGGACCATAAGAATTGTAGGAACGTTTTTTTGCTTTTTTTAATGTTTTAGTGGTTGTAATTGATAAAAAATGGCCTTATATTAGCGTCAGTAAAGTTTTTCTTATGCATTTTTTCAGAAAGGTCAGGGGCCTCCTGTTCGGTGTCCACTCCGGGTTCTCTCCTGTTTTTCCCCGTCAGGCTGAATTCCTCAGGATAGCGTCCAGGGAACTTCTGGATATGATGGAATCCTCGGATTATGCGGTCTGGACCAAGGCCGAGAAGGATATCAAGTCTCTCGAAGTCCAGGGGGACGCCCTGCTTGCCGAATACAACGAGGAGTTGTCCGGGAAATATCTGGTGGTCATCAACCGTATTGATCTTCAAGCGCTTTCGATGGCCCTGGACGATTGCCTCGACGTCGTGAAAGACTGTGCGAAGGCCATCCTGATCTATCGTCCGAAAAAGATTGACCGCCAGCTCAAAGAACTCGCCCAGCTTATTTCCTCCCAGGCTGAAGCCCTGAAGAAACTGATGTCCCTGATGGAGGATATGAGGAATAATTTTTCCGACATCTGCCACCAGTGCGACAGGGTCACCGAATTGGAGCACGCGGCCGACGACGCTTACGAGGACTATATAGGATTTATATTCGAGAACGAGGACAATACCAAGGAACTCATCAAGTACAAGAACCTTGCGGAAGTCCTCGAGTCGGCCACGGACTGCGCCAAGGCCGTTTCCGACACCGTCCGCCGCATCCTCATTGCCTACATAGCGCAGAAATGATCATTTTTCGGTGACGTAACTGGTTACTGATACGAAGAACCGGAACCTTACTGACTGAGCCTGATTCTTTCCTGGATTCCAGGTAAGGCTTGTCAGCAGGGTTCCGGTTCTTCCGGATGGTATCTTCTAACCGAAGTTGTCGAAGTGGAGGTTGGTCTCCAGGTTGACTCCGAGGGAGGTCAGGAGGTCTTCCACCGTCTTCACGAGCATCGGAGGTCCGCACATGAAGTACTGGATGTCCTCCGGGGCGTCGTGGTCGTTGAGATAGAGCCTTCCCATCTCGGGGGCCACGAAACCGGCGCTGTATTTCACGCCTGCGGCGTCCGCTGCGGGGTCGGGACGGTCGAGTGTGAGGTAGAACTTGAAGTTGGGGAAGTCCTTCTCGATGGCCCAGTAGTCTTCGAGATAGAAGGCCTCGGAGAGGCTGCGGGCGCCGTAGAAGAAGGACACCTTGCGCGATGTGTGCTCCGTGCGGAACAGATGCATTATATGGCTGCGCAGGGGCGCCATTCCGGCTCCTCCTCCGACGAAGATGTACTCGGTCCCGGCAGGTTCGTTCTCAGGCAGCAGGAAGTCGCCGAAAGGTCCGGAAATGTTCACGATGTCGCCGGGATGGCGGGTGAACACGTAGGACGAGGCGATACCCGGATTGACTGGCAGTAGCTTGTTGCTTCCCTTCGGGGCGTTCCTGTCGAAAGGAGGGGTGGCAATCCTGACGTTCAGCTTGATGATGTCCCCTTCGGCAGGATACGTGGCCATGGAATAGGCACGGACCGTGTCCTCGGGGTTCACGCACTTGAGGTCAAAGAACTTGTACATGTCCCAGGTAGCCTTGTACTCGGGATCCACGTCGATGTCCTTGTAATCGAAGGTCCCCTTGGGGATGTCGATCTGGATGTACTGGCCGCTGTGGTATTTCAGGTGTTTGCCCTCGGGGAGCTTCACTGTGAATTCCTTGATGAAGGAGGCCACGTTGTGGTTGCTGATAACCTCGCACTCGAGTTTCTGGACGTCGAGTACGGATTCGGGAACGGCGAGCTTGAGGTTGTCCTTCACTTTGACCTGGCAGGCGAGCCTCCAGCCTTCCTTGATCTGGCGGCGGGAGAAGAAGCCCGTCTCCGTGGGAAGGATGGTTCCGCCTCCGTCGAGGACGCGGAGCTTGCACTGGCCGCAGTTGGCCTTTCCGCCGCAGGCGGAGGGAAGGAATATCCCCAGGTCTGCGAGAGTGTGCATCACGTCGCTGCCCATAGGGGCCTCGAGGACTTTCGAACCGTTGTTGATGTCAATGGAGACAGAGCCCGAGGGGGTGAGTTTGGCCTTAATGAAAAGAAGAAGGGCCACAAGTATGAGAGTTACCGCGAAAATGGTTGCAGCAGCTCCTATGATAGTATTCAACATATCTCAGTCCTCCTTCCTTAAAGTGAAATACCCATGAAAGTCATGAACGCGATGGCCATAAGGCCGACGGTTATGAAGGTGATGCCGATGCCCTTGAGTGCGGGGGGTACGTTGGCGTAGGCCATCTTCTCGCGGAGGGCGGCGAGGGCCACGATGGCGAGGAACCAACCGATTCCGGAGCCGAGGGCGTAGACCGTCGCTTCACCGCAGGATGCGAAATCCTTCTGCTGCATGAACAGGGAGCCGCCGAGGATGGCGCAGTTCACGGCGATGAGGGGCAGATAGATTCCGAGCGCCGAATAAAGGGACGGGGCGAATTTCTCAACGACCATCTCGACGATCTGGGTGAAGGCCGCGATGACGGCGATGAAGATGATGAAGCTCAGGAAGCTCAGGTCCACCCCTTCGATGATGGCGTCGGGGGCGAGGACGAACTTGTTGAGCAGGTAGTTGATGGGAAGGGTGCAGCAAAGCACGAAGATTACCGCGACCCCGAGTCCTGCAGCCGTCTTGACGTTCTTCGATACCGCCAGGTATGAGCACATACCCAGGAAGTAGGCGAAGACCATGTTGTCGACGAATATCGACTTTACGAACAAACTTAAATATTCCATATCGTTTCGGCTAAAGGGTTATTTCTCCTGCAGGTCCTTCTGGATACCCCTCTGGACCCAGACTATGCATCCGAGGAGTATCAGGGCTGCGGGAGGCAGGATTATAAGGTTGTTGGGAACGTAGCCGGCAGGCATCACCTGGATCCCGAAGAGGGTTCCGCTTCCGAAGAGCTCGCGGAAGAAGGCCACGATGATGAGTATGAGTCCGTAGCCGACTCCGTTGGCGAGGCCGTCAAGGAAGGAAGGCCAGGGTTTGTTGCCGAGGGCGAAGGCCTCGATGCGGCCCATCACGATGCAGTTGGTGATGATGAGGCCGATGTACACCGACAGCTGCCTGTCGATGGCATAGGTCGCTTCGAACGACTTGAGCACCTGGTCCACCAGGATCACCATCATCGAGACTACGACTAGTTGGATGATGATTCGTACGCGGCTGGGAATCGTGTTCCTCAGGAGGGAGAGGACCAGGCAGGACACTCCCGTGACCACTATGACTGAAAGGGCCATCACGAGGGCTCCCTTCAGGGTCACGGTGACCGCCAGGGCCGAGCAGATACCGAGGACAAGGACGGTTATCGGATTGCCCTTGAAGATCGGGTTCAGTATGGTTTCTTTGATTTTTGCATCCATAGTCTATTCCTCCTCCGTTTTAACGTTGGTAAGGTATGCCTTATAGACGGCGAGCCAGTTGTTGATGGCTTCGTTGAGACCCTGGGAGGTCATAGTCGCTCCGGTGATGGCGTCGATCTTGTTGTCGAGGACGCTCTTGCCGCCCTCCTTGGGGGCTCCGCCCTTCACGATCTCGAAGATGCGTCCCTGGGTGAAGTCGGCCATCTCGCCGGTGAATTCATCCTGGAAGGCTGTGTCGTCCTTGATCCTGGCGCCGAGGCCGGCGGTTTCGCTCTCGTGGTCGAAATAGGACCCGATCATCGTCTTGCCGTCGGCTTCGAAGGCTATGTAACCCCAGACGGGGCCCCAGAGCCCGGCACCGTAGATGGGAACCACGGTGGTGCCGTTCTTGAACTTGAACACGGGAACCTCGACGGCGTCGAGCTCACCTTTCTTTATTTGGTTGTTCTGTGCCTTGAGTAAACTGGGAGACCAGACGTCCGAGAGGTCGATGTCCGCCGTTTTCTCTCCCTTGGCGTTCACGAGGAAGGCCTCGGAGATCTCTCCGGCGTATTTCTCCAGGACGGCGGCGTTGCCAATCTCCTGGAAGGAGGCCTTGGAACCAATCCCGTCGGCCGTCATCATCTGGGACATGATGTCCGCCTTCTCGTTGGCCTCCTGTTTCGCTTTGAGCGACTGGGAGACAAAGGCGAGCAGGGCGGCGACCAGGACGACGATGACCGAGGTATATATGATTGTATACAGATTGCCGTTGGTATTCATATCCTGACAGTGTTTAAGCGAGTTTCATCTTCTTCGCCCTTTTCCTGACCGCGGAGCTGGTGACGCACCAGTCCACGAGAGGAGCGAACGTGTTCATAAGCAGGATGGCGAGCATCATTCCTTCCGCGTATCCGGGGTTGAAGAGCCTTACGATCACGCAGAGGACACCGATGAGGAAGCCGTAGATCCACTTGCCCTTTTCGGTTTGGGCGGAGGTCACGGGGTCGGTGGCCATGAATACGGTACCGAAGGCGAAGCCGCCCATCACGAGATGGTAGTAGGCGGGAACGGCCGTGGCTCCGAGGACACCGGCAAGCCAGCCGGTGAAGAGGGCTCCGAGGACGGAGGAGAACATCACCTTCCAGCTGGCGACTCCGGTCCAGATGAGGACGATGGCGCCGAGCAGGATGGCGATTACTGAAGTCTCACCGACGCAGCCGGGAATCGTACCTGCGAACATGTCCCAGAAGGAGAAGTGGGAGGTGAGGGCGTCTATGCCCTGCTTGCAGTCGGCCGTGAAGGAAAGGGGAGTCGCTCCGGTGATTCCGTCGGCGAGGCTGCCTATCTTCAGCTGGTTGGCTATCCAGACCTCGGATCCCGACATCTTGGCGGGATAGGAGAAGAACAGGAAGGCTCGTGCGAGGAGGGCGGGGTTCAGGAAGTTCATTCCGGTGCCTCCGAAGACCTCCTTGCCGAAGATGACGGCGAAGGCCACCGCGAGGGCCAGCATCCACAGGGGGGTGTCGACCGGAACGATGAGGGGAATGAAAAATCCGGTTACGAGGTATCCTTCGTTAAGTTCCTCGTTCTTGATCTGCGCGAAGGCGAACTCAATGAAGAGTCCGACTGCGTAGGATACTACCAACAGGGGGAGAACCTTGAGGAAACCGAACCAGAACCTCTGCCACAGGTCCCAGCTCACCGCAGGGTTGGCGAGGTCGTGCTGGTAACCTACATTCCACATACCGAAGAGGGCTGCGGGAACGGCCGCCAACACGGCGATGATCATCACTCTCTTGATGTCTATTCCGTCACGCACGTGGGAACCGCGTGAGGTGACGGTGGCAGGCACCCTGAGGAAGGTGTCGAAGGCGTCCACGGTGGAGTGGAGCCATCCGAATCTGCCGCCTCTCTCGAAGAGGCCCGGCTTGGGAGTATTGTTGTTTTCTGCCATAATTCTCTAGTCTTTAAGCCATTTCCTTGAGCATCAAGTCGATGCCGTCCTCGATGATGGCCTGGATGTCGTTCTTGGAGGGATCGGCGTACTCGCAGAGGGCCAGATCCTCGGGCAGAACTTCATAGATGCCGTATTTCTCCATGTCCTCGATGTTGCCGGCGAGGCAGGCTTTCACAAGGTACAGGGGGAAGATGTCCATGGGCAGCACCTTGGAATAGGCCTGGTCGGAAAGTACGAAGGCCCTCTTTCCTCCGTGGAGGTTGGTGTCCATGTCGTATTTCTTCCTGGGGCAGAGCCAGCTGAAGAAGGCCTTGCTGGAGGAGAATACCTTCGGGCGGAAAATCTTCGCCCAGCCGAGAATCTCCCTTTCGGTGCCTTCGTGGAGCAGGGTCACCTGGTTGTCGAACCATCCGAGGTAACCGTCGGGACCGACATTCTTGCCGGTGAGGACGTCGCCGCTTACGAACCTGATGTCTCCCGCGGCATTGTCATAGAACCCTTCGAGGGCCTTGACCGGCATTCCGGGGAAGGCGTCCACGTAGGCGGGTTCGATGGCGCGGGGGCCGGTGACGGCCACCTTCCTGGAAAGGTCCACCTTGCCCGTGGCGAAGACGTGTCCTATCGCCGCGAGGAGCAGGGGAGAGACGGTCCACACGGTCTCGCCCTTGGCTATGGGGGAGATGTGGCTGATCTGTACTCCAACGTTACCTGCGGGGTGTTTCCCGGTGAAAGTGTGGATGGCTGCACCTTCGATCTTGTGGAAGGGGGTGCTGGCCTCGGTGGCGGAATCGAGTCCGATGTGAACGCCGCCGTCGGTGAGCTTCGACAGGGCCTGGACTCCGGCCTGGATGTCCTGGATCCTGGATCCGAGGACGTAGTCGGTGTCGGGGGCAAGGGGGGCGGTGTCGAACGCCGAAACGAAGATGGCCTTAGGGCGCAGGGCGGGATCGGCTACGATGCCGTAGGGCCTCTGGATGATCGAGGGCCACAGACCGGAAGCGAGGATCGTGTCACGTACCTGCTCGGGGCTCAGACCTTCGATGTCCTTTGCGCCCAGGTCGACGCTTTCCTGCTTTTCATCCGCCTTAACCAGCACTGCGAGCAATTTTCTCTTGTCTCCCCTCGCCACTTCCTGGACGGTTCCGCTTACGGGCGAGCACACCAGGATGTCGGGGAGCCTCTTGTCGGAGAGCACGGGAGATCCTGCGAGAACGCGGTCGCCCTCCTTCACGAGCACTCTCGGAAGGAATCCCTTGAAATCATCGGGCTTGATGGCGACAACATCGGGAAGAATCTTCTTCGTGGTCTTCAGGGCCGCAGCCCCCTTGATGGGGATGTCGAGGCCCTTCTTCAAAACGATGCTGTTTGACATTATGAATGGTGATTTATTATATGTTTCAATATATGGTGCGAAGATACTTAAAAATTCGTAAATTTGCTTACATAAAATGCAGGTGAACATTAAAAATGTTCCGTTTCTGCAATTTGAAGGTGTGATGGAAGATCTTGAAGCATTGAGAGGCTTGAATGCGGAGCAGCGCTCCGCGGCGGAGTGTCTGGACGGTCCGGTCCTGATCGTGGCTGGTGCCGGATCGGGGAAGACCAGGGTGCTTACCAGCAGGATAGCCCTCCTGCTGGAGAAGGGCGTGCCGTCGGATAGCATAATGGCGCTGACCTTTACGAAAAAGGCGGCGGGCGAGATGAAGGAAAGGATTGCTTCGATGGTGGGGGAGAGGCGCTCCAGGAGGTTGGTGATGGGCACTTTCCATTCGGTATTCGTGAGATTCCTGAGGGACTATGCCCCATCCATCGGCTATCCGGAGTCATTCACGATATATGACGCCGGAGATTCGGTAAGTGCCATAAAGACCTGCCTGAAGGAACTTGGCCTTGACGAAAAGACCTACAAGCCCAAGGAAGTGCTGGCAAGGATATCCCTTGCGAAGAACAATCTCGTCACTTCCAATGCATACGCCGCCAACAAGTCCGTTATCGAAACGGACAGGAGGGGAGGGAGACCGGAGCTGTACAAGGTGTTCCAGCTTTATGAACGCAAGTGCCGCCAGGCGGGGGTGATGGATTTCGACGACATCCTGGTTAACATGTACTTCCTTCTGAGGGGGAACCCCGAGGCCTGCGAAGCCATATCCACGAGGTTCTGTTATATCCTGGTGGACGAGTTCCAGGACACGAATTATGCCCAATACCTGATAATCAGGAGATTGAGCCAGGTTCACGGGAATATCTGCGTGGTGGGTGACGACTCCCAGTCCATATATGCCTTCAGGGGCGCCAAGATCCAGAATATCCTGGATTTCCGCAGCGATTTCCCGTCCTGCCGGATTTTCCGCCTGGAGAGGAACTACCGATCCACCAAGGTCATCGTAGAGGCGGCCAATTCGGTGATAGCCAAGAACGAGGGAAGGATTCCGAAAAACTGCTATTCTGTAGGGAGCGAGGGGGAGAAGATCCGCCTGATGCGGTCCTACACCGAAAAGGAGGAGGGGATAATGATAGCCTCGTCCATCATTTCGAAGATGCAGGAGGAAGGGGCGCAGTATCAGGACTTTGCGATTCTATACAGGACGAATTCCCAGTCCCGGGCCATTGAGGAGGCCCTCCGGAGGAGGAACCTCCCTTATATGATATGGTCCGGCAACTCCTTCTTCGAGAGGGCTGAGGTGAAGGATATGATGGCATATTTCAAGCTGGCCGTCAACGTGAATGACGACGAGTCCTTTATCAGGGCCGTAGGCAAACCTCCCAGGGGAATTGGCGACACCACGATGAAGGCCCTCGCTGAGGCCGCCCGAGTCTCGGGAGTCTCCCTGTTCGGGGCGGCGTATATGGAGGATCTGGAAAAGTACGGGCTTAAAAAGGGGGCCGTAGCGCGCCTGAGGGCCTTCTGCGACATGATCGGCAGGGCTTCTGCAAGGGTTCCGGAGACCGGGGCCCGGGATCTCGCCGTCTCGCTTGCGGATGAATCCGGCCTCTACCTTTTCTATAAGGGCGACACTTCCATCGAAGGG
Organism: Bacteroidales bacterium; assembly: GCA_017427885.1. Taxonomy (GTDB): domain Bacteria; phylum Bacteroidota; class Bacteroidia; order Bacteroidales; family UBA932; genus Cryptobacteroides. The sequence continues at coordinate 18,925 of JAFRRW010000007.1, read as the reverse complement.
CTGTCGAGGACGGCCAACATTGAGGAACTGATGAGCAGCATCGCTTCGTTCGGGGAGGAGTGGAGGAACGAACGGCGCGAGGAACTCCTGGGCGAGTCGGATGAAGACGACATCGACGAATCTCTGATCCCTACACCAACCCTGGACCGCTTCCTCGAGAATGTCTCCCTCCTTACCGCAGTGGATTCGACTGATGAGGAGGATTCCAGGAACAAGATCGCCCTGATGACGGTCCATTCTGCGAAAGGCCTGGAATTCCCCTATGTCTATGTCGCCGGAATGGAGGAGAACCTTTTCCCTTCTCTCAATATGCTTTCCACTCGGGAGAACGTCGAGGAAGAGAGGAGACTCTTCTACGTGGCTGTCACGAGGGCGAAGAAGGCAGTCGTCCTGACTTATGCCGACACCAGGATGAGGAACGGCAAGACGGGAGAGAATTCCCCAAGCAGATTCATCCGGGAAATCGATCCCAAATATATATCGAATCCCCTTGTAAAGGCCTCGATGATAGCATCCTCCAGCGAGGGTAATGCCTGGAAAGGCGGATTCGGCCGCTTCGGCAGGGGCACTGCGCCGACGACTTTCCGTCCTTCAGCCGGCCAGCCTTCCCGTCCGGCATCACGTCCCGTCACCCGTCCGGCCGCAGGCCTGTCCCGCCCCCTTCCTCCCAAGATTCCCGATTCCGAGTTCATCCCCGAAACGATGGACAAGTTCCGTGTCGGCCAGATAATAGAGCACAACCGTTTCGGCCGGGGAAAGATCCTGGACATCTCCGGTACCATCCCGGATCTCAAGGCCAGGATCGCTTTTGACGAATACGGCGAGAAGCTCCTCCTCCTCAAATACGCCAAGCTCCGGTTTGTTTAAAAAATCGCATAAGTGCTTGTTTTATAAAAATTAATGATTATATTTGACGTGAAGTTTTTCATAGTTTAAGTTTAGGTTAAGTAGCGGGACGGTCGCAGTGATGCAACCGTCCCGTGAATTTTTTTACGGAATACGTTTTTTTGTTTTTCTTTTCGTTTTTCCGCCGTCCCTTTCATATCTTTCGGCAGAAATAAAACTAAAACTATGAAAAATTACAGACAGGGCCGGCTGTCCCTCAAACAGCTCGTCGCCGCCGTCGCGGCCGTTTCCATCATCTCCTCCTGTGATTTCCTCAAATCAGACGAAGGCTCCCGGGGCAGCCTGAGCTGGCGTTTTTCCCCGACCTCCGCACTTTTCTCCACAAGGGCAGTCGACGCTCCGGTGGACACCAACGATTTCATCCTCGACGTGCGTTCGGTCTCCGGAGAGGAGATTTTCAGCGGACCCTACAAATCCTCCCCGGAAGCCGTAGAGGTCAAGGCCGGGGAGTATGTGGTGAAAGCAAGGTCGATGGATTTCACGGCTCCCCAGTTCTCGATGCCCCAGTACGGTGACGAGCAGGCTGTCGTCGTCGAGGCGGGGAAGACCACCAGATGCACCTTGAACTGCGGCCTGATCAACTGCGGCATCCGCCTGAGGATAGGCAGCGCGTTCAGGGACTCCTATCCCGACGGCTCCCTTTTCGTGGAATCCGCCGACGGCAGCCTGGAATATACCGACAACGAGAAGAGGATAGCCTACTTCCGTCCTGGAGAAGTGTCCATAGTCCTTAAGAACCAGGGACTTGCGAAGAAAATATACTCAAGGGACCTTTCTCCGAAAGAGATCCTTACGGTGGGGGTTTCCACCCCTCCTCCTGGAGAGGGAAGCGGGGGCACCGGAATGGAATTCGACATATTAGTGGACACCACGATGACCTGGATCTACGACGCCGCCTCCACCGATGGTCCCCAGGGAGGCAGCGGCGTCACCATTGACAACGCCCTCAGCGTCGGAGAAGCCGCTTCCGCCATAGGGGAGAGCGGAGTCTGGGTGTATGGATACATAGTAGGAGGAGACCTCACGAGGGCCGCGGAGGGCATCTCCTTCAGGCCTCCGTTCTCTTCCAGGACCAACATCGCCATCGCTTCACGTACCTCGGTGACATCCAAGTCCTCCTGTTTCTCCGTCCAGTTGTCCAAGGAATCGGTCAGGTCGGCCATAAACCTCGCAGACCACCCTGACTTGATAGGCAGGATGGTCTGGCTGAAGGGGGACGTCGTCGAGGCCTATTACGGTATTCCCGGCCTCAAGAATGTCACCGAATATGTACTTGAATGAAGAGTTTGTTTTGAAATGATTAAGTTTAAATTATATATGGTTCTTTTTGGTGGATTTTCCAGTTTTCTTCGGTCAAATAGTATCAACTATTATCCCTCATCAAACAGAAAAATCTCCTCAAAAACAACCTATATCTAAAGATAAAAAACATTTCAAAACAGACTCTTTAGTATCCGAAGATATCCTCAGGGGAGACTGTCTTCACGGGTCCCAGGGTGGAGAGGAACTTCATGTCCATGTCGCTCCTGTCACCAAGGATTCCATAGACGTAGGTGCGGTCTTTCACCCATTTTTCCTGGGTGGCCGCGAGGTCGTCCAGGGTAAGGCCAGGAGCCGCTTCGAATATGGCCTTTGAGGCAGGTTCGCTGATGCCCAGTCTCTCACAGGAGAGGTATGAGCCCAGGACGTCGATTCCGGTGCGCCTCTCGGTGCGCAGGCGGGAGATCAGGCTGGACTTCGCTATCTCGAAGGCATTGTCCGACTTGGGCATGTCGTTGATTATCTGGTCGAAAGCCTCGACTGCCTGGGTGAGCTTGTCGTTCTGGGAGGCTATGAAGGCCCAGAAGGAATAGGAATCGTCTTTGAATGAAGGATTGTCGAGGTAAGCGCTTGCGGAATAGGCAAGGGCCCTCGCTTCCCTCATCTCCTGGAATACGACGGTGTTCATCCCTCCTCCGAAATAGTCGTTGAAAAGGCTGATTGAAGGCTCCTGGGAGGCATCGTATTTCTCACCGCGGTTGGAGTACTGCCAGTAGTAGAACTGGCGGGAAGGGTAGTTAGCGAACACAACTACGGAGGAAGAGGTCTGCCTGGGGACGGGCATTTCGAGGGTGAGAGGCTCAGGGGAGTCGCTGACGGTGTGGTTCTCCTCAAGGGTGGCCCTGAGGGCAGCCTCGGTCGAAGGACCGTAGTAGAGCACCCTGTGCATCTTACCGGCAAGGTTGCGCACCTTGGCGAGCAGTTCTTCGGAGGTGAGTGCAAGGAGGGCGTCATTGGTGAGGGTGGTGCGGGAAATGTATTCGGGGCCGTAGATGACGTAGCCGGTGAGGGCGTTGAAGCAGGCCCTCTGGTTGAGCTTGCTGTCAGCCCTGTCCTTGATGGTCTGGGCCTTGAGGTTGGCGAGGATCTCCTCGTCGCCCACCGCGTTGGCCAGAAGGTCGTCCACGATGGCAACCGCCTTCCCGATATTCTCGTCCAGGCCGTTGACGGCCACTGTGGTGACACTGGCGTCGGTGGTCGTATAGAAACGGCAGGCCAGGGTGTACATCAGGGATGCTATCTGCTCGGAAGAAAGGCTCGGGGTGCCGAGGAAAGAGACATAGTCGAGGGCGAACCCGAGAGCAGGATCCTGCAGGAGTCCGGTGTCGAACCTGAGGTTGAGGGTGGTGATGTCGTTGTTGTCATTGTGCTTGTACAGCACTTCAAGGCCTTTGCAGTCGAATTTGGACATGTCTTTCGAGAAATCGGTGAACACCGGTTCGATTTCCTCGGGGACGCTGTTCTGGATTTCATTGAGGAAGGCGCTCTGCTTGTCCCTGTTGGTCACTATGGGGGTGATCTTCGGAGCTTCTATCTTCTTGACGCTGGTATCGGTGCCCATACGCTTGTAGACTATGGCATAGCCGTTCTCTCCCAGCCATTTGTCCGCCCAGGCGACGACGTCGTCCTTGGTCACCTTGGCCAGGCGGTCCATCCTGCCGACCTCGGTCTTCCAGGTGGTCCCGTTGATGAATGAGTTCACGAAGGCCATCGCCCTCCTCCCGTTGTTCTCCAGGGAGCGCATCTGGCGGAGTTTCCAGTTGTTGTAGGTGGCCGTCACGAGAGTGTCGCTGAATTCTCCCTTGCGGAGTTTGTCCACTTCGGAGAGGAGGAGGTCGCGGACTTCTTCAAGACTCTGGCCCTCAAGGGGATATCCTTCAAGTACAAGCATTCCGTAATCAGTCCTTCCATAGGCGTATGCCGAACTCTCCAAGGTTTTCTGACGCTTGTTGAGGTCGAGGTCGACCAGACCGGCCATCCCGTTGTAGAGGATGGAACTGGCTATGTCGGCAATCTCGCTTTCGAAGCTGTTCATCCCGGGGTACCTCCAGGCTATGGACACGAACTCGGCTTCCTGCCCCAAGACGTCCTTGACTGCGGGGGAGAGGATGGGTTCCTCGGGCTTGAACTCGAATGCGGGAAGGTCGGGGTTGGGCTCCCAGTCGCCGAAATATTTCTTGATGATGCCCACCACCGTGTCGGGATCGAAGTCTCCGGAAAGGCAGATGGCGCAGTTGTTCGGCACGTAATAGGTGGCTTTCTGCTTCTTGATCGCGGTGATGGAGGGATTCTTGAGGTGATCCTGCGTACCTATCACTGTCTGAGTGCCGTAGGGATGGTTGCGGAAGAGCATGCTGTCGAGGGCGTCGAAGACCTTCTCCCCGTCGTCGGTGAGGCCCATGTTCTTCTCCTCATAGACGGCTTCCAGTTCGGTGTGGAAACCCCTGATGACCATGTTCTTGAACCTGTCGGACTGGACCTTCGCCCAGTTCTCCACCTGATTGGAAGGGATGTCTTCGGTATAGCAGGTGACGTCGTTGGAGGTGAAGGCGTTGGTGCCCTCGGCCCCAATCATGCTCATCAGCTTGTCGTACTCGTTGGGGATGGCCAGTTTGGAGGCCTCGTAGCTGATTGAGTCTATGACGTGGTAGAGGTCGAGCCTCTCCTTGCGGTCGGTCTTGGTCCGGTAGATGTCGAAAAGGGCCTGGATGGTGTCAAGGAGGGGTTTCTCAGCTTCGTAGTCGGAGGTGCCGTAATTGGTAGTGCCCTTGAACATCAGGTGTTCGAGATAGTGGGCGAGTCCGGTGTTGTCGGAGGGGTCGTTCTTGCCTCCGGAACGCACGGCGATGTAGGTCTGGATCCTGGGCTTCTCCTTATTTACTGACATATACACCTTGAGCCCGTTGTCGAGGGTGTAGATCTTTGCGGAAAGGGGATCCTTTTTCACCGTCTCGTACCTTGAGCAGCCTGATGCGAGAAGCATGGCGGCAGAGACGGCGACGAAGATAGTTTTGATGAATTTCATAATATTTTTATTGATATTTGATATATTTTATTGTTGTACAAGACAAAAGTATGATTATTTTCAGAAATAATTAGTAACTTGCAACCCAATTCGACGAAAGGCGGTACTGAACCATAATAAACTGAATCTCAAAATGGGACTGTTACAGGATAAACTGTCAAAATATACCGAGCCCCAGAGGCTCCAGGGCCTGCACCTCTATCCTTATTTCAAGGAAATAGAGAGCGCCCAGGACACTGAGGTGATCCTGGACGGCAAGAAGGTCCTCATGTTCGGCTCGAACAGCTACATGGGCCTGACGAACCATCCCAAGATAAAGAAAGCGGCCATCGAGGCCACCAAGAAATATGGAACCGGATGCGCCGGTTCGCGTTTCCTGAACGGTACGCTCGACCTGCATGTCAAGCTTGAAAAGACTTTGGCGGACTACGTCGGAAAGGAGGAGGCGATGTGCTTCTCCGCCGGATTCAACGTGAACATGGGAGTCATTTCCAAGCTCACAGGTCCCCACGACTTCATAATCTACGACGAACTCGACCACGCCTCCATCTTCACAGGTATCCAGCTTTCATTTGCCAAGAAGCTGAAATTCAAGCACAATGACATGAACTCCCTGGAGCGCAGGCTCAGGCAGTGCGATTCCAAGGCCATCAAGCTCATCGTGGTCGACTCGGTGTACAGCATGGAAGGCGACGTGGCGAAACTTCCGGAGATCGTACTGCTGGCCAAGAAATACGGGGCTTCCGTGTATGTTGACGAGGCCCACGGCATCGGAGTCTTCGGCAAGGAAGGAAGGGGAGTCTGCGATGCGATGGGGGTTACCAAGGACGTTGATGTTATTATGGGAACCTTCTCGAAATCAATGGCTTCGATCGGAGGTTTCTGTGCAGCTGACAGCAGCGTCATCAACTGGCTCAGGCATACCTCATATCCCTATATCTTCAGCGCCAGCATGACCCCTGCCGCGGCGGCCGCCGCCCTCACCGCCATCGACATCATCAAGGCGGAACCCCAGAGGCAGAAAAAACTTTGGGACCTTACCTACTATGCGATCGACGGTTTCAGGAAACTTGGGTTCGAGATCGGGAGGACCGAAACCCCCATCATCCCCCTGTTCATCAGGGACAACGACAAGACCTTCCTGTTCACCAGGATGGCCTTCGACGAAGGGGTTTTCATCAACCCCGTCGTGAGTCCGGCAGTTCCTCCCGAGGACACCCTCGTGCGCTTCTCCCTTATGGCAAGCCACACCAAGGACCAGGTCGACTTCGCCCTGGACAAGCTTGGCAAGTGCGCCAAGAGGCTCGGAATTATCAAATAATCAAACCCTTACAGTTTGTCGACTATGCCGGAGAGTCTCTCACCGAGGCCTATCGTATATCCCTGGGAGAGGTAGAACACCCTTCCGAAGGAATTGGCCACGATGAAGACAGGCAGACGGCGTGAGGAAATCTCTTCGTCCGTAGAAATGGACTTGAGGATCTGGTATCCCGGGTTGGTGGAAAACAGTACGTTCGAAGGCAATGTCCCGAAGTTCCCCCTGGCTATTTCCTCTTTGAGTTTCTCCAGTTCAACCTCGGTGGCGGTGAGCAGAAGGATTGGCCTTCCCCAAGCCTCAAGTTTCTCTTTGACGGCCGCTATGTCCCTGAGAGTGTGGTTGGTAGGTTCCTGACCGACTCCGAGCACGCCCATTATGAACGAGCCTCTTCCTGTCAGCGGCATCACCGCGTCGGCATCGAAAGTGCCGATCACCGAGACGGCATCCTCCGGAGCCCTTAGCGTGAGGTCGAGCCTGGTGGTCTCATTCTCCCTGATGTCGAACAGGCGCATAGTCACGGGGACCGAACCGTCGGCGAGCCTCAGTCCCGAGGTGATGACATATGTCCCGGCATCCAGGCTAACCCCTTTCCTGAAGGAATTCGCCCAGCTGACACCGCCTCCCATGTCGACCTGGCCCTCGTCGAAGGTCATCAGGCGGGTTCTGCCACCGGATATCTTACTCACAGTGAAATGGTTATAGTATTTGGGGTCGGCTATGCTCCCGTTGTTGGAATAATCGATCACAAGGGTGCCCTTGGGGGCTGGTGCGGTCTCTCCTGAAGAGAAATCCACTCCGGTCCATCCCTCATCCTTGTCGTAAGTCTTGTACTGCACCTTGCCGGTGACCGGGTCTTCCCGCGCTTCGATGCCGAGGGCCCGGCAGAGTGAGACGAAGAAGAGGTCCCTGCTCCTGGGTGTGGCGACACGTCCCTTGTACACCCCTTCGGGGGACATGGGGATGTTCCAGGCCTTGGGATCGTCGATTACGGCGATGCTGTCCCTTGTCCAGCGGAGGATGTCCTGCGCCGAGGATAGGCGTCCCTGTAGAACCCCCTTCAGGAAGGACTTGTAGGGGGAGAGGAATTCGTTCTCCACCCTGGGGCACAGGATCGATGAAGGGGAGTCGTAACTGTCCAGCAAGTTGGTTAAGGTGGCATCCCTCAAATCCTTGTCGCTCAGGCTTTCGAGAAGTGTCCTGGCCCTGGGGTCGGGATGGGCGGAAAGGAAGGCTTCAATTGTCTCGTGGTTGCCCATCGACTTGACCAGGAGAGGGTCGGCCGGGGCCTGGGGGAAAGTGGAGGTATATACCGTCCTGATGGAATCTTCCACTGCCATCCTGCGGTCGTTTTCAGCCCGTTGGTTGAAGGTTACCTCGGGAAGGGTGAAGTCTTCCGCCGGAGGGACGATGTCCATCTCCACAGGGTCGTAGGAATGGGTGTCGGACAGGATTATCCCGACGGAGGAGTCCTTGCCGAAACTGATCTTCGCGAAGCCGTATTTCCCGTCTTTCGAGGCCCAGGCGAGCATGTCTCCAAGACCGGCGGAGAGGAAGGTACGGCCCTCTGTGTCAGTGTATTTGGATATGGCGGGATAGAATTCGGAGTAGTTGTATATCATGAAATCCACCCTGGCGCTGTCGACTGGGTTTCCGTCACCGTCCGTGACCTTCAGGTCAACCTTGGCGGTCTTGGCGTAATTGCCGGTGAGGTTGATTTCTGTGTAATTCGGGCTCTGCATCACCACCTCCTCCGGTCCGGGGTATTTTCCGAAGGCCTTCGTGTGGGTGAGCATCACCCGGCTGGCCGAGGAGTTGAACCATCCGAGGTCGAGTATGGGTTCGGGCTCGCAGGCACCGAGGAAATGCCATTTCCCGCCTGCCCAGGCCTCCACCCAGGCGTGGTTGTCGTCGGTATGCGCCCATCTGGGTGTATAGACCTGCCTGGCTGGGATTCCCAGTGTCCTGAGCGCGGCGACTGTAAAGGTGGATTCCTCCCCGCAGCGGCCCCGGGCGCTCTTGATCGTATTCAACGGAGAACTGGTCCTGCCGTCTGACGGCAGGTATATCACCTTCTCGTGGCACCAGTGGTTCACCTCAAGGATGGCGTCCTCCATCGAGAGGCCTTTCACCCTGTCCTTAAGTTCTTCGTAATAAACCACCCTGAAAGAGTCCAGGTTCTCGTTGTTGGTCCTCAGCGGGAGCACGAAATGGCGGAACAGGAGTTCCGGAACCGTCTTGCCCCAAGGCATCTCCTCCCTGGCCTTGAAAGCCGCCCTGACATTTGTCATATGGAATTCCGTGGGATAGTCGGTTATGTCCGCCAGGGGCATATATGCATACAGGAATTCCAGTGCCTCCTTCTCCTTCTCATCGTCGGTAATGGACAGGTCGAAGAATTGTGAAAGCCTCCCCGGGCCGTCCAGCCTGGTTTGCAGGTCTTTCTTCATTTCTTTCCGATATGTACGGTCCGTGACGAAATGGTCCGCGCAGGAAGTGACGAGGGCCGCCGCCACAAGGAGTGAAAGGAATCGGGTGATTTTCATATTTATGAGTTTTTTTGTCAATGAAGGATGTATTTAGTCAAATATAATGAATATTTGCGATTTTTTCCGATTAGTGGTAATTTTGAAGAAAATCTAGGTACTATGAAAAAATGCATTGTCATCATCACGGCAGTCTCCCTTTTATATTTAGCGGCGGGGTGTTCCCGCAAGGCGGACATCCGCGAGTCCTGGCCTGTCACGGTTGACGGCGGGGCCTGGAGCGGCACCAGCCACGTCCAGGGAATAGCCGTGGACAAGAAGAACGGTTTCATCTACTGGTCTTATGCCACCATGCTCGTGAAGACCGACCTCCACGGAGAGGTCCTGGGCACAGTCACGGGCATCCTGGGCCACTTGGGCTGCCTTACCTTCAACGAGGAGGACTGCAAGGTGTACGGTTCTCTGGAGTATTCCGACGACGAGATCCAGACCGGAATCCTTAACATAATGAATTCGGACCGCAAGTTCGACATCGCCTTCTTCGTGGCGATCCTCGACGGGGACAGGATAGACCGTATCGGAATGGACGCTTCGGAGTCCGGAGTGATGGAGGCCGTCCTCCTGCCCAAGGTCGTCGAGGACTACAAGGCGGAGGTTGACGGAATCCGGCACAGATGGGGCTGCAGCGGCATCGACGGGGTTACCTTCGGACCGGCCTTCGGCAAGACCGACGGCGAGAAATACCTTACCGTGGCCTATGGGATATATGGAGACACCACCCGTACCGACAATGACAACCAGGTGCTGCACCAGTATTCGATGGACAGCGTCAGGAAATACAAGGAGACTTTCAACCAGGACAACATGCCCCAGGAAGGCCCTGTGCCTGACGGGGAATATTTCGTTCATACCGGCAATACCGTATATGGTGTCCAGAACCTCTGCTGGGATCCTTCTACGAAGAACTGGCTGATGTTCGTCTATCGCGGAAAAAAGTCGCAGTATCCCAACGGAAGCCTGTACATAGCAGACGGCGGGAAGGCCCCGGTCCCCGTGGAAGGCGTTGAAGGAGTGATGGAAGTGCCCCTGCTGAAGAAGGGATCCTTCGACAAAGCCAGCGGCATCCATTACTGGGAATCAGGCCTCGGGGATACTGGTACCGCCGCTTTGGGTGACGGGTATTTCTATATGGCCCGGGACGGCAGGAGATATGGCCTGAGGACCTCCGTCATCCATCTGATGCGTTGGACCGGAAAGACTCCCGAGCCTTTCGAGGAAGTCGCTCCCAAGGCTCCCGTGGCCGTCCCCGTCCAGATCGACACAGTCCTGTACAACCCTGCCACAGACTGGATGAAGGAAGCCGGAGTCGGCGCCTTCATGCATTTCCTTTTCTGGCCTGCAAACATTGACTTGGTGGATAAGTTTGACGTCGATGCCCTGGCCGGTCAGCTGAGCGATGCCGGAGTGAAGTATTATGTGCTTACCCTCGGCCAGAATACGGGGGCATTCTGTGCTCCGAATCCAGTGTATGACAGCATTTCCCGCTACAAGGCAGGGGAGAGGACGGCCCTCAGGGACCTTCCGATGGAGCTTGGACTGAAACTGAAGGAAAAGGGAATCCGCCTGATGCTGTATCTGCCTTGCCAGACTCCCAACCAGGACATCAAGGCCCTGACTAATTTCGGGTTCGAAGATGACAAGGGCCCTGGAAGGAAGATTACCGTCGAAGGGGATCACGATCGCTTCATCAGTGAAGAAGGCCTCGCCAACTGGGCGAAGGTGATCGCCTGGTGGTCGGAGCATTACGGTGACCTGGTGAGCGGATGGTGGTTCGACGGAGGATACGAGTGGTGCGGATTCAATGATGCGAAGGCACAGGTATACGCCCACGCCGTCAAGGATCACAATCCTTCTGCGATCGTCACCTTCAATCCTGGCTGGGGTTTCAGGAGGTGGACTTGCGCCGAGGATTATACGGCCGGGGAGTACCCCTGGCCGGTCGAATATCCCGTCCAGGTCACAGGCCGCTGGGTGAACGGGTCCCAGGCCCAGATCCTGACATATCTGGGGGACAACTGGGGTGTGAGGAACTGCCGTTTCAATGATGATTATATCATCCCTTGGGTCCAGTCGATAGTCGCCAACGGCGGGGCCGTGACCTTCGACGTTGGGCCGAACTTCAATCCTGCCGAAGGACCGATAGGGACGATGTCGGAAGATCAGAAGGCACAGCTCAAGAGGATAGTTTCCGCCATAAAAGGCAACTGAATCATTTAATATTCCATATGAATAAAAACAATCTTGCTTCTTTCTTCGCCGTCCTGGTTGCCGCGCTGACTGTCATTATGTCTTCCGGTTGCGGCCGTAAGGCGGACGTCCGCGACGTCTGGCCCGTCACCATAGACGGTGGAGCCTGGCCTTCCTCCAGCCACGTCCAGGGAATCGCCGTGGACAAGAAGAACGGCTTCATCTACTGGTCCTACGCCACACAGTTGGTTAAGACGAACCTCGAGGGCGAGGTGCTCGGTTCCGTGACAGGCATCCTCGGCCATCTCGGCTGCCTGGCCTTCAACGAGGGAGACGGGAAGGTGTACGCCTCGCTGGAATACTCCGACGACGACATCCACGCGGGAATAATGCGTATAATGAAGTCCGACAGGAAGTTCGACGTTGCGTTCTTCGTGGCGATATTTGACGGGGACAAGATCGACACGGTAGGGATGGACGTTACTGAGTCCGGGGTTATGGAGGCAGTCCTGCTTCCGAAGGTCGTGGACGACTACACGGCCGAAGTCGACGGGAAACGGCACAGATGGGGCTGCAGCGGCATCGACGGGGTGACTTTCGGTCCGGAGTTCGGCAAGACCGACGGAGAGAAATTCCTGACGGTAGCTTACGGGATATACAGGGACACCACCCGAACTGACAACGACGACCAGATTCTGCACCAGTACTCGATGGACAGCGTCAGGAAGTATAAAAAGATCTTCTCACAGGACGATATGCCCCAGGAGGGACCGCTGCCCGACAGGGAGTATTTCATCCGTACCGGGAACACCCACCACGGCGTACAGAACCTGTGCTGGGATCCTTCTTCCGGCAACTGGCTGATGTTCGTCTATCGCGGTACGAAGCCGCAGTATCCCAACGGAACCCTTTATATCGCGGATGGCCGCAAGGCCCCCGTTCCTGCGGAAGGGATGGAAGGCGCATACCGCGTCCCCCTGTTGAAAAAGGGTGAGTATCACGCTCCCAGCGGAATCCATTACTGGGAGAGCCGGCTCGGGGACAAGGGAACGGCGGCCCTCGGCGACGGGTATTTCTATATGGCCGAGTCCGGGAACAAGTCCGGCCTCAATACGGCTAAGATCCATCTGATGCGCTGGACCGGGAAAACGCCCGACCCGTTCGAGGAAGTGCTCCCCAAGGACACCCCGCTGGAGACGCAGATCGATTCCGTGATGTACAATCACGCCACGGACTGGATGAGGGACGCCAAGATAGGCGCTTTCATGCATTTCCTGTTCTGGCCTGAAGACAGGGACCTCGTGAATAAGTTCGACGTCGATGCGCTGGTTGGCCAGCTGAGCGATGCGGGCGTGGGGTATTTCGTGATTACACTTGGGCAGAACACAGGAGCGTTCTGCGCTCCAAACCCCGTGTATGACAGCATCTCTGGCTACAAGGCAGGGGAGCGGACGGCCCTCAGGGACCTGCCGAAGGAACTCGCGCTCAAACTGCGTGAGAAGGGTATCCGCCTTATGCTGTACCTTCCTTGCCAGACCCCGAACCGCGACGAGCAGGCTGTGCGGAGTTTCGGATTCGAGGATGACAAGGGCCCCGACCGCGAGATAACCGTTGAAGGGGATTACGACCGTTTCATCAGCGATGAGGGACTTGCCAACTGGGCGAAGGTGATCGCCTGGTGGTCCGAGCATTACGGCGACCTGGTGAGCGGCTGGTGGCTCGACGGCGGTTATGAGTGGTGCGGCTTCAACGACGAGAAGGCCAAGGTGTACGCCCACGCGGTCAAGGACCATAATCCCGGAGCGGTGGTCACCTTCAATCCGGGATGGGGCTTCAGGAGATGGACCTGCGCCGCGGACTACACCGCAGGCGAGTATCCCTGGCCCTTCGACTATCCCGTGCAGGTCACCGGGCGGTGGAAGGATGGCTGCCAGGTCCATTTCTGGGTGCCTCTATCCAACGGGGACATTTGCTATTATAAGGACGAGGACATCATTGAGTGGATAAAGCCTATCGTGGCCAACGGAGGCGTCCTCTCCCTCGACGTGGGGTCGAATTTCAACCCTGATGTGCGCCCCGTGGGTACGATGTCGCCTGCCATGCAGTCACAGCTCAAGAAAATCGTCGCGGCGGTCAACGCCGACTGAACTGACTGTTGGAAGGAGATATGAAAGCGGGCGTCCCGATCAGGGCGCCCGCTTCTTGTTCATTATGATAGAGGAAATCAGTACTTGATGCTGACGTCCACGCCGTGATGGCTGTTCTCGAATTCCATGAACAGGGTCTTGCTGGCGGCGTCCCATTCTGAGGTGAACTCAAGGGGGGAGCCGTCCAGGATGACGGAAATCTCCTTCGGCTCGGCGGGGAGGTAGATCCTCATCGCGTTCGTGGTGTTGAAGGGGCCCTTGACATTGAAGGTGTAGGTCTTCGCCTTCACCGTCTCGTCATAAGCCCTGGAGGAAGCCGCAATGATCTGGGGCCTGCGCTTGTGGTCGATCTTGGAGAGGTCGAAGAGCAGGGCCCTTTCGCCGGGATGGACTTCTTTCTTCGTGATCACGGGGAGCTTGTGGCTGAAGAGATCGACATAGAGGCCTTCGGCGACGTAAGGTGAGGTGTCGGCGTTCTCGTCGATGACGGAGATGATGGTGTAGGGACCGCGCTCGAGATAGAAGGAATTCTTGAACTCGAGGGGTTCGCCGGTGGAGTCGTAAAGTTCCTTGACCGTCTCGACGATCTTCTTGTCGCCGCCCTTGTAGAATACCATCTCCTTGGGGTTCTGGCGTATCACGCAGACCTTTCCCTTGCCGCACTCATATACTCCTTCCTCGGCGTCCTTGGGCACTCCCAGAAGCTCGAAAAGGTGGTTTACTGGCTTGTCATAGTGGTTGTCGCCGGTGTTCCACCATTCGGGCACGTCCTGGAACAGGTCGTTGTCCTTGCTGGCATAGACCAGGATTCCTCCTTCCTTCACCCAGTTGGCAAGGTAGGTGTGCTGTGCCTCCTCCATAGGTTTCTGGTTGGAGTAGCTCATGAGCAGCACCTTGACGTCCTTCCAGGTGTCGGGATACTGCATGTTCTCCATATGGACGAAGTGCACGGGTACGCCCCTCTTTATGAAGGGATTGACCAGGCCGAAGAAGTTGGATATCTGCGGGTCGTTGGTCTCGGTCATCTCCTCGTAGGTCCTGTCGTAGTCGATGAACTCGCTGACGTTGGTGATGTTCTCGGCCTTGTGGGGGACGTCCCTCGCGACGCCCTGGAACATTATGGAGTTGGCCATCACAACGCTCAGGCCGTTGGAACCGCTTACCTTGTTGTCGGAAAGGGGCATGTTCTGGAGTACGTGGTACATTATGCCCACCTCGGTCGAATAGGAACGGGCGATGTAGTCCATATCGTCACTGTCTGGGCCGACGGGGTATTTTACTTCGTAAACTCTCTGGGGCCAGGGGATTACCTGGTAGTAGTTGTTCCTGGGATAGAAGAGCTGGGCTGCTATGAGGGCCTCATAGTTGTTTTTGTAGTCGTCCCAGTCTTTGATGTTGTCCTCGATGGGGTCGGAGAGGAAATAGACGCGTCGTCCGGTGGGTGCCGTCATCGACTCCATGCAGCCGAACTCGAGGTAGGCGGTCTCGAAGCAGCGCTCCTTGTAGTCGCCGTCGAAATAGTTGAACTCGCGGGAAGTACCGGTCCAGGTCTGGGATACGTAGCCGTCCAGGCAGGGGAGTGAAGCGAGGCTGCACTCAGGGCTGACTACGTGCCACTGGGCATAGTTGATGAGGGTATGGGTGGCCTCCATGCAACGGATGTCGCGGCCGAGGCTCCTGCCGTATTCCTTGGCGAAGGTGAACGCCTGGTTGATGGCGTCGTAGTTCAGCCAGTACTTGAGTTTCTGGGACTTGTAGTAGTTCGCCGGGGAAGAGTTCTGGGGCTGCCACTCCTCTCCGTAGTACTCCTTCCAGGCCTTCTTGAAGGCCTCGCTGTAGCCGGCGCGGGAAGTGAATTCCGGTTCCTCGAAGAACAGGACGTCGACTCCGTCGTCGATGACCCTCTTGAGCATGTCCTTCAGGTATTCGATGTAGTTCTGGGTAGGTACCTGGTGGTAGGTCACGGTGTCTCCGGTGGCCGTGATCTGGTATTCGTCCATATGCTTCTGGCCGTCCCATCTTCCACGATAATAGTCCTCATGTCCCCAGGATATTCCCTTCATCCAGAAGATCTTGTATCCTTTGTCCCTCCAGGAGTCGGTGACCGGGTTATGGGTCACGCCGGTGCCGTCGCCGTTTATTCCATAACCTCCGTAGACCATCGCTATGTCGCAGCGGATGTCGACGAGGGAATCCCATTCACGGGAAGATTGGAGCAGGGTGTGCTCGAGGTCCGAGACTTTGGAATTCTTCGGACCGCACATCGTCATCAAGGCGGCAATGAGGGATGCGGCCAGGACCGCAAAGGATAACTTAATGGTTGATTTCATAGTATCTGTTTATTATTTAATTGTTTATTGCATCCTTGTATTTGTTGTCCTTCAGGCCCATTTCCTTCCAGGGGATGGGGGAGAGGCCATATCCTTTCAGTACCTTTGGATTGAGGAAGTACTTAAGGGGTTTGGAGCTGTCGAGTTCGGTATTGTTCTCCAGGACATATCCTTCGGCCTCTTCCAGTCTGACTTCAGGGTTGACGGCGAGGTTGTTCCTCACAAAGTTGCGGTTGTGGTTATCGAAGGGACTTTCCCCGTTGGCAAGTTCCGGATAGCGCTGCTTGTAAAGTTCGGAGGGGAAATCCACGTCTTCCATCTTCTTTAAATGGAAATCCTCGTTGTATTTATTTTCGAAAGTCTTGTCACTCCAGGTAGATGCGTTCAATGTCTTGAGGCAGCCGTACATCAGGTTGTTCTCAACGTAATTGTCCTTGCCCCCGTGAATCTGCACCGCTCCGAAGTGGCCGCCGCCGCAGTTGACGAAGACGTTGCCGTAAATCTTGTAACCGGAAATGATGTCGTCCAGACGGACGCCCGCGGCACCTTCCCTGGTGGCTCCGGTGATGTCCTGCCACCAGTTGTAACGCACGATGTTTCCGCGGTAGGTTATGTCAAACCAGGTGTCGATTCCTCCCTGGTCGTCGCTTTCCGTGACAAGGTTCTCGAAATGGTTGTATTCCACGACCATGTCGTTCCCGTCAAACCTGAGGGCGGAGGAGGCGCAGTTCCCGAACCAGTTGTGGTCTATCAGGACACCGACTCCCGAACAGGCGATGGCAGGCTGATACGTGGGTTTATAAAGGGATATGTCCTTGAAAATGGTGTTGGTAATGCGGTAACCTGAGGGCTCCAGGGTCTTGCGGTCTCCGCCGATGGCTAAGAGACCACCGTGGCCCATTTCCCTGAGCAGGCAGCCGTCCATCAGGTAATCCTTCCCGTCCTTCCAGATTATCAGGTTTCTCCCGAATTGCTCTATGACGCAGTCCTTGATGAGTATGTTCCTGCATCCGGTGACAGCTATCGCGCCTTCTCGTCCGCCGCGGAATGTAAGTCCGGTGACCGAGAAGTCCTTGGAATTGCTTACCGAAAGCATATTCTCCTTGTTGAAGACCGAGGCGGTGAACTGGCTGCCTTCGGGATCGAAACCGGAGGGGGCGTAGACATATAGAAGGCCTTTTTCACGGTCGATATAGTACTCTCCCTCCATGTCGAGTTCGCAGAGGAGGTTGAGGCCGTAAAAACGGAAGCCGTCCCTATAGCCGTAATAGTGATAGGGAGCGGCGAGGGTGATGCTGCGCTTTACCGGATCGATCGATTCCACCTTGTTGTAGTCTTCGGACCAGTCCCAGAACCAGTATCCGTGCATATAGGCGTCCTTCTCGGCGGCCCACCTGTCCATCCTCTCGTCCTTGTATTCGAAGATGCCTTCCAGGGACCCGAGATAGTTCGCATAGTTAGGTCCTGTGGGAGTCTTGCCGAGGGCCTTTCCGGATATAGTGTTCCCCTCGTTGGGCCAGCGTGCGGGATGGAAACGCTTCCCGTTGTAGTATATGTCCATCCTGTTGTCATTCCCGACGACGTTGCCGAAATCCGTAATGCCGGACTTGGAAAGGTCGGTCAGCCAGATGCAGTCCCCGTCGGTCAGGAGGGCCCTGACATCTTCGGGAAGGTCCGCATCGACGGCCTTGACCCAGCCTGTCAGGGGAACTTCTCCCAAGAGGACGGGAGTCTCTCCCTTGGCCGCCGCTATGCTGAGGTTGTCGATGCCGTCTATGACTACGGTCTCGACCATAGGATATTCTCCTCCCTTGAGCACTATCTTTATTGTCCCATCAGCATCCCCGCGGGCCTCCGCCGCTGTTTTGACGGCGTAATTCAGGGTTTTCCAGGGCTGGGAAATGGTCCCAGGGTTGGCATCGTCCCCATCGGGGGAGACGTACCAGGCGTTTTCTTTTACACAAGACGACACGGCCAGGATGATCATAATGGCCGCGAAAGTACGGAACGGATGTTTCATATGGATTTATTTCAATTCAACCAGATCCTTGTATTTATTGTCCCTCAGACCCATTTCCTGATAGGGGATGGGCTCGAGTCCATATCCCTTGAGCACTTCAGGATCGAGGAAATACTCGAGCGGCTTGTCGCTGTCCATTTCCGTGTTGCCAACCATCACATAGTCTTCTATCTTTCCGACCTTGTGCTTGGAATTGACGGCAAGGTTCTTCAGGACGAAGTTGCGGTTGGCGTGCAGGGGAATCTCCTTTTCGTTGGCGAGTTCTGGATAGCGGCTCTTGTAAAGAGGGGATGGAAAGTCTACTTCCTTGAGTTTCGCCATCGAGTCGTCACAATAGAGGTCTTCCTCGAAGCGTTCCTGCCCCCATCTCGATGCGTGGATCATGCTGTGGCAGCCGTACATCAGGTTGTTCTCAACCAGGTTGTCCTTGCCACCGTGGATCTGTATGGCTCCGAATATGCCGCCTCCGCAGTTGTTGAACACGTTGCCCGTCATCTTGTAGCCTGAGATGATGTCATCCAGCCTGATGCCTGCAGCCCCGCTCTCCTCTCCGCTGACGATGTCCTGCCACCAGTTCCAGCGGACCACGTTTCCGCGGTAGGTGAAGTTCCAGTAGACGTCTATGCCTCCTTGGTCGTCACTCTCGGTGACGAGGTTCACGAACCTGTTCTTCTCAACCAGGGCATCGTTGCATTCCAGCCTCATCGCCGATGAGGCGCAGTTCTGGAACTGGTTGTGGGTGACTTCCAGTCCGCAGCCGTAGAAGAGGATTGCCGGTTCGTAGGTAGGTTGGTAAAGTGAGAAATCGGTGAAAATGGTGTTGTCGACGACATAGCCTGAAGGCTCAAGCGTCTTGCGGTCTCCGCCGTGGGCCTCGATTCCGCCGTGGCCTAGTTCCTGGAAGAGACAGCCTTCGATCCTGAAATCCTTGCTGCCGGAAATGTAGAGAGCGTCGTTCCCGAACTGGGCCAGGCGGCTGTCCTTCAGCTTGATGTTGCGGCTGTTTTCAATCCTGACGGCGCCGTTGCGGCCGCCGCGGAAGGTAATCCCGTCGATGGTGACATTCTCGCATCCGTCCAGGCAGAGCATATATCTGGGGCTGAACGCAGCATAGGTCAACTGCTTATCT
>JAFRRW010000006.1 GCA_017427885.1 Bacteroidales bacterium | reverse complement strand
TCGCGACCCGCACCGGCTGCGACAGCCTCGCCATCTCCATCGGCACCAGCCACGGCGCATACAAGTTCCGTCCCGAGCAGTGCACCCGCGACCCCAAGACCGGCCGCCTCATCCCTCCCCCGCTCGCATTCGACGTACTTCACGAGATCGAGAAGAAGCTCCCCGGCTTCCCCATCGTCCTCCACGGCTCATCCAGCGTTCCCCAGGAATACGTTGACATCATCAACTCCAACGGCGGAAACCTTCCCGACGCGGTCGGAATTCCCGAAGAGCAGCTCCGCGAAGCGGCCCGCAGCGCCGTCTGCAAGATCAACATCGACTCCGACAGCCGTCTCGCGATGACCGCCGCCGTCCGCAAGGTCTTTAACGACAAGCCCGGCGAGTTCGACCCGCGCAAGTATCTGGGTCCCGCCCGCGACGAAATGAAGAAGCTCTATATGCACAAGATCATCGACGTCCTCGGATCCAACGGCAAGGCCGAATAAGGCACGAAGACGTACGCTCTGATAAAGGATGGCTCACACGGGCCATCCTTTTTGTTTTCCGACAGCTTCCGCCGCAAGGCGCCTGCACCGGCTCACGTTAAGATTTTGGGAGAGGTTCGCCGGTGCAGACGCCTTACGGCTTTGCCCGGCTAAAGATACCGGAGGCGGAGGGAGTTGCAGACGACCAGGACGGAACTGGCGGCCATGCAGGCTGCCGCGACCATCGGATTGAGGACGAAACCGCTTATGGGATAGAAGATTCCGGCAGCGACAGGAACCGCAATGATGTTGTAGAGGAAGGCCCATACCAGGTTTTCCCTGATTATTGCTATCGTGCGCCGGGACAGTTTTATCAGTTCAGGAAGTTTCCGCAGGTCGGAAGACACTATCGTGACCATCGCGGTGTTCATCGCTATGTCCGTGCCGCTGCCCATCGCGACGGAGAGGTCGGCCAGGGCGAGGGCCGCGCTGTCGTTTATTCCGTCCCCGGCCATCGCAACTTTCTTCCCTTCCGCCTGCAAATCCTTCACGAGCAGAGCCTTGTCTGCAGGTAGGCAGCCTGACTTGAACTTTGATATGCCCACCTCCAGGGCCACCCTGGCAGCCTTTTCTTCCTTGTCTCCGCTCTCCATATATACTTCCATTCCCATCTTCTTCAGAGCCGCCACCGCCTCCGCGGAACCCGGCCTTATGCTCTCTCCGACTCCGTCGGTCACGGTCAACGTTCCGGTCTTGTCCAGTACGACACAATCCGTCTTTCCGGCTACCTGCAGGCTGTCGGCATCCTTGATCAGGATTCCCTTTTCGGCACCCTTCCCTATCCCTGCGATCAACGCGGTGGGAGTGGCGAGCCCGAGGGAGCAGGGGCAGGCGACAACGAGAACCGTGACCATCGCAAGCAGGCCCCTGGTGAGACCGTCCTCAGGCGAAAACACTACCCAGCAGGCAAGCGCGACGAGGGATATGACGATGATTGCAGGCACGAATACGGCGGCGATCCTGTCCACGAGATTCTGGATGCGCGCCTTGCTTCCCTGGGCGTCCTTCACCATCCGAATCATCGAAGACAGCATAGTATCCTTCCCCGTCTTTTCAGCCCTTACCAGGATGGTTCCCCCGAGATTGATCGTACCGGTATATACCTTTGTTCCAGCCACTTTCAACGCCGCATCGGACTCTCCCGTAAGCATGCTTTCATCCACCCGGGCCTCCCCGGAAACCACCTCCCCGTCCACGGGAATCCGGTCTCCCGGATTGACGGTCACGGACTCTCCGACGGCGATGTCGATCGCCCGTGGCCGGAGTCCCATAAGCCCCCTGATGGAAGCGGTGGTGCTGAACTTGGCCCTCTCCTCCAACACCCTTCCGATGAGGATGAACGCGACGATCATCGCCGACGACTCGAAATAGAGCCTGGGCTCCAGTCCCCTTGAGGTCCAGACGGAAGGAAAAATGAGGTTGAACAGGCTGAAAAGGAATGATATCACGGTGGAAAGGGCCACGAGGGTGTCCATATTGGAACTCCAGTGCCGGGCTTGATTCCAGGCATTTCGGATAAATCTTCTACCACACCAAAACACCGCCGGCACTGCAAGCAGGCACAGAACCCATCCCTTGCTGGGGAAAGGCTTGAAACCCATGCCGACAATCATAATGAGAGCCGCCAGAACAGCGGAAAGTAGGGCATCCTTCCGCAGGCTCAGGAATTCATCCTGCCTGAGCCGTTCGGCCTCCGCCTCGGCGGAATCGGCTTCATCCCCTTCGCCCCCGTCCACCAGCAGGTCGTAACCTGCATCCTGCACGGCTTTCTTCAGCCCTTCGGGAGTAACGACCTGAGGATCATAGTCCACCCTTGCAGAATTGGAAGCCAGGCTCACGCTGGCATCTATCACGCCCTTCTGCTCCTTCAACGTATTCTGCACCCTGGCGACACAAGCTGCGCATCCCATCCCCCTTACAGGGAAATTGCTTCTTCTTACAGACATTTCCTGACTTTTTTCAAATATAATCATTTTTGTCTGCAGGTGAAAGGATCCGGCGGGCATTTCTGCGAACCCTCGTTTGTATCAGCGACTCCTGTCTATTTCAAGTCTGCAGGTGAAAGGATCCGGTGAGCATTTCGGCGAAGCCTGTGTTTCATCAGCGAGCCGGGACTTTCACCTGCAGACGAGAATAAAAAAAAGGCGGAGACCGTTAAAGTCTCCGCCATTCAGAATTGAAAGTGACCTACTGCTCGTCAGGACCCTGGGGACCGTCCTGGGGACCCGGCTGGGGGCCTCCCTGAGGACCGGCCTGGCCTGCCATCGACTGATAAGCCGTCTGCATCGCATTGTTCAGGTCGGCGGTATAGCGGTCGATGTCGGCGATGTTCTGGTTCTTAACGGCATCCTTGAGACCTGCCAGGGCGGTGTCCACGGGGCCTCTCAAATCGGAAGGCACCTTGTCTCCGTTCTCCCTGAGGAACTTCTCGGTCTGGAAGCAGAGGGCGTCGGCATTGTTGATCTTGTCAACGCGCTCCTTCTCGGCCCTGTCGGCGGCCTCGTTGGCCTTGGCCTCGTCGCGCATCCTCTGGATCTCGTCGTCGGACAGACCGGAAGAGGCTTCGATACGGATGTTCTGCTCCTTGCCGGTAGCCTTGTCCTTCGCGGAAACATTCAGGATACCGTTGGCATCGATGTCGAAAGTAACCTCTATCTGGGGGATGCCCCTCGGTGCAGGGGCGATGCCGTCGAGATGGAACACGCCTATCTGCTTGTTGTCCTTAGCCATCGGACGCTCGCCTTGCAGAACCCTGATCTCGACCGAAGGCTGGTTGTCCGCCGCGGTGGAGAACACCTGGGACTTGCGGGCGGGAATGGTGGTGTTGGACTCGATGAGCTTGGTCATCACTCCGCCGAGGGTCTCGATTCCAAGGGAAAGAGGGGTGACGTCGAGCAGGAGGACATCCTTCACGTCGCCTGCGAGGACTCCGCCCTGGATGGATGCGCCTATGGCGACCACCTCGTCGGGATTGACGCTCTTGTTGGGCTCCTTTCCGAAGAAATTCTTAACGATTTCCTGGATCTTGGGGATTCGGGTGGATCCTCCCACGAGAAGGACCTCGTCAATGTCGGAAGCGCTCAGATGGGCGTCTGCAAGGGCCTGGCGGCAAGGTTCGACGGTCTTCTGGAAAAGGCTGTCGCAGAGCTGCTCGAACTTGGCCCTGGTGAGGGTCTTCACAAGGTGCTTGGGAATACCGTCTACAGGCATGATGTAAGGAAGGTTGATCTCGGAAGAAGTCTGGCTGGAAAGCTCGATCTTCGCCTTCTCGGCCGCTTCCTTGAGCCTCTGGAGGGCCATAGGGTCCTTCTTGAGGTCTATCCCTCCGTTCTCGGCGGCGAATTCGCCGGCGAGCCAGTCGATAATCACCTGGTCGAAGTCGTCTCCTCCCAGATGGGTATCGCCGTTGGTGGATTTCACCTCGAACACGCCTCCGCCCAATTCAAGGATGGAAATATCGAAGGTGCCGCCTCCAAGGTCATACACGGCCACCTTCATATCCTTGTTCTTCTTGTCAAGGCCATAAGCGAGGGCAGCGGCCGTAGGCTCGTTTATAATCCTCTTCACATCCAGTCCGGCGATCTTTCCGGCCTCCTTCGTGGCCTGCCTCTGGGAATCGGAGAAATATGCGGGGACGGTGATGACGGCCTCCGTGACGGGCTGCCTGAGATAGTCCTCCGCAGTTTTCTTCATCTTCTGGAGAATCATCGCAGATATCTCCTGGGGAGTGTAAAGACGTCCGTCGATATCCACCCTGGGAGTATTGTTTTCGCCCCTGGTAACCTTGTAGGGGACGCGGCTGACTTCCTTGCCAACCTGGTCATAGGTCTCTCCCATGAACCTCTTGATGGAGAAGACGGTCTTCTGGGGATTGGTGATGGCCTGGCGCTTAGCCGGGTTGCCGATCTTCCTTTCTCCGCCGTCGGTGAAAGCCACCACGGAAGGGGTCGTCCTCTCTCCTTCATTGTTGATTATGACGGTTGGCTGGTTGCCTTCCATCACGGCTACGCACGAATTGGTCGTGCCTAAGTCGATTCCAATAATTTTACCCATATCTTAAATCTCCTTTTTTATTTGTCTTTTTCTCCCGGACCATCCCTCCGGGCCGACAGGAATCCAGCCAACTTTATGCCATTCTCTTTTTCTGACAAAATGGCAGAGAATCCGCCTTTTATTGCTATTTTTGCATCATCATCGATTCCGATATGGCAGGCAGTGAATACAGGAATCTCCAGCCCGGGGAGAGGAAAGACCTTGAAGCCCGGATACTCTACGAGGACAACCACATCCTCGTGGTAAACAAGGCCGTGGGCGACATCGTCCAAGGGGACAAGACCAGAGACGAAACCCTTGCGGACAAATACAAGGCTTTCATCGCCGCCAGGGACTCCAAACCCGGGAAGGTCTTCCTCGGCGTCCCCCACAGGCTCGACCGTCCGGTAAGCGGGGCGGTGATACTGGCCAAGACGTCGAAAGCACTCGAAAGGCTTGCGGCGATGTTCAGGGACGGTTCAGTCCATAAAACCTACTGGGCCCTGTGCTGCGAGGCCCCTCCGTCGGAGGAAACCGAGCTGTGCGACTGGCTCTCCCGGAACGAAAGGCTGAACAAGAGTTTCGTGACGAAGGAAGGGGCCCCGGGAGCGAAGCCCGCCAGGCTGAAATACCGACTGCTGGGAGCCACCGGAAGGTATTTCCTGCTGGAAGTCGACCTCCTGACCGGACGCCACCACCAGATCCGCTGCCAGCTCGCCCACGAGGGATGCCACATAAAGGGAGACCTCAAATACGGAGCCCCGAGGTCGAATCCAGACGGGGGAATCTGCCTGCACGCACGCAGGATCAGTTTCATTCATCCGGTGAAGAAGACTCCCCTTGACCTCACCGCCCCGGTCCCTCCGTCCTGGAAAGGGGTAGGAGAAGAGGGCGTCATCCCCTCCCTTCCCTAAATTCCCGTTTCCACTCGCTCGGGGTCATATGCAGGTTCATCCTGAAAGCCAGGTTGAACGTGGGCTGGGAATGGAAGCCGCAGAGACCGGATAGTTCCGACACCTTGATGTCAGGGTCCTTCCCGAGTATCTCCAGGGCGTATGATATCCTGTATTTGTTGATATACTGCCTGAAATTGTATCCGGTCTTGTCGAGAATCGCACGGGACACATAAACTTTGTTGCAGGACAGCTGGCCGGCCACGTCGCCGAGGGTAAGTTCCTCGTCCAGGAACAGTTTCTTCTCCGACATCAAGGCGTCCACCCTCCCGAAAAGGGTGTCCATCCTGGCTTTCTCGTCCATTGCGTCGTAGTCGGGAGCCGATGCGGGCCGGGACGGCATCTCCCTTTCCTCCAAAGGCGTCCTCAGAGCCCTCGCCCCCTTCATCCTGAACGCGAGGCAGACGGACGATGCCGCCATAACGGCGAGAAGGAGGACCGTCTTGAGGCCGGATGCCCGTATCCCATACACCCCAGTCTCCATAAATGCCACCATTATAATCAGCACAGTCAGCACCAGGATGGCCCGGAAAGAGTATTCCAGCATTGCCGGCTTCTTTCCGAAGGACCTCTCCCTGACCAGGAAAATGGTAAGCGAAAGCACCGAAAGGGCCACTGTCAGCACCATCTTTTCCCCGGAACTGCCGTGGAAGAAGACGGCGAACGCCACCGTCGACAAAGCGCAGGCGGAAAACAGGAGCAGGACGTATTTCCTGGCCCTTCCGTATCCCCCCTCAGGCGGATACGGCATCATCGCCAGCATTACGTTCATCGTAAACAGGTCACAGGCGGCCATCGCCGCAAGTTCACATCTGAAAAAAACCGAATCCAGGATAAACAGGAGGAGCCCGCACAGATAAGGTAGCTTCCTCGTAATACCCGACGCCTCTGCCATAATTAGTTTTTTTAAACCTTAACCATTAGTTTATTCTTTCAAGTCCGGCATACGGCCGAAATATAATACAAAAAAACCCGCCTGACTATGGTCTGGCGGGGGTAAAATCCAAAATTTTTCCGGTCGGAAAATTTATTTTATTGTTTTGGCTCCTGTTTGGGGACCTGGACCTTGATGGACTCGAATCCCCGGCCGTAAACTCCCGCCGCGGAGGTGACGGACATGAACACGTCCGGATCTATCGTCTTGATGTACCTGAGGCAGAGTTTCAGGTCCGACTTCCTGATCATCACCATAAGGACCTTACAGGGCTGCTTGGTGTACCAACCCTCCCCGTCCAGCACCGTCACGCCGTGACGCAGGTCGTGGGTTATCGCATCGGCTATCTCCTCATATTTCCTGGAAAGGATGAACAACTGAAGGGACTGGCGCGAACCCGAGAGGTAGATGTCCAGGACGTTGCTGGAGATGGTGATCAGTATCAAGCCGTACACGACGGTGAGGATCTTGTCAACGAAAGGGACCAGTCCACCGTCCGCAGTGTATGAGGGAACGATAAGGGATGAACAGATGATGATCACATCCATTATCAGAATCATCCTGCCGGGAGAGACGTTCCTGTGCTTGTTGACGATGAGGGCGATGATGTCGGTGCCGCCGGTACTGCCTCCGGCCGACATCGTCAGGCCTATGCCGAAGCCCACCATAATGCCACCCATGATGGTGCACATCAGCTTGTTGTTGTCCTGGAGCACGAAGGTCTGGATGAAAGGAGAATCCACCGGGATAAGTTCCTGGAAGAGGTTGAGCCCGACGGATGCCAGGACGATGGCGAAAACGGTCTTGCCGCCGAAGGACTTGCCGAGGGACAGGATTCCGGCGACGATGAGGGCGACGTTGATGATGAAATAGGTGTAACCCATCTTCACCGCCCCGCCGGTGGCGTACTGGACGATGGAGCTTATACCGGTCACCCCTCCTCCGACCATATTGTTGGGGACGAGGAAAATGGTCCAGCCGAGCACATAGATGAGGATTCCGGCCGCAATGAGGAAATATTCCCGGATCTGAGTCCAGGCGTTTGACTTAAGAATCGGCATCGGCTTTCTTTTTAAGTTTCACTCCGGTCTTTATCTCTTCAAATCCCTCCCCATACACGCTGCTGGTAGGGGAAACGGACATGAACGCCTTAGGATCGATCTCCTTAACCGCCCTGGAAACCTCGTTCAGCTGGTTCTGGCTTATTATGATCAGCAGGACATCCCTTTCCTTCTTCGTGAACCATCCCTTGGCCGAAAGGACGGTCACTCCCCGGTTCATGTCATTGATGATGTGGTCAGCAATCGCCTCGAACTTCTCCGAAAAGACCAGGAGCTGGCAGGACGTCCGCTTTCCTCCACCGGCCACAAGGTCTATGAGGAGGGAGAATATCACCAGTTCCTCGAGTCCGTAGCACATATCGGAGAAAGTCTTCCCCGGTAGTAATAGGAGCAGGGAGCAGATGACCAGGTCGGTGACCAGGAAAATCATGCTCAGGGAAACCGGGTAATACTTGTTGACCATCAGGGCGATGATGTCGGTGCCGCCGGTGCTGCCTCCGTAGCGCAGGACCATCCCGATTCCGATGGCCTCGAAAACTCCGGCGATTACGGGTATCAGCACGGTCTCCTGTACGAAGAAGAACCCTCCGGGAATACTGTGGATGGCCGTCAGTCCGCTGATTATGTGCATTGCGAGCGAAGATATCACGATGCAGTAGATGGTCTTGAAACCGAACCCTATACCCATAGCCAGCATCGCTATAACGATGAGAACGGCGTTGATGACTATATAGGTATACTGGGCGGGTATCAATCCCATCGTGGCATACTGGATGATGGTGCAAAGGCCCATCATTCCTCCGGACGACATCCCGTTGGGTATCATGAAACACTCCCACGCCACGGCAAAGAAGAAACATGCCACGGTGAGCAGGATATAATCGTTTATCAAATTCCTGACCTTGACGCTCATCCTATCTGATCACTATGTTGACTATCTTTCCGGGCACCACGATGACCTTCAGTACTTCGTGGCCGTCGGTATATTTCTTCGCCTTGTCGAGCGAGAGAACATGGGAAGCCGCCTCTTCCCTGCCCATGGACTTGGGAAGGTCGACGGTAAAACGGGTCTTCCCGTTGAAGGAGACTGCGTAGGTGCAGCTGTCCTCGGCCGTGAACCTACCGTCATATTCGGGGAACCGGGCGCAGGTGACGCTTTCAGTGTTTCCCAGGACGTGCCAGAGTTCCTCGGCGATGTGGGGTGCGAAGGGGGAAATGAGTATCGTCAGGGGCTCGAGGACCGCCTTCTTGTGGCAGCCAAGGTCGGTGAGTTCCCCTATCGCTATCATAAAGGCGCTGACCGTGGTGTTGAAGGAGAAGTTCTCGATGTCCTCCTGCTCCTTCGCTATCAGTTTGTGGAGGCTCTTCAGTTCCGCCGGAGAAGGGGCGGCGTCCTCGACGATAAGGTTGTCGCGGTCGTAGAACAGTCTCCAGAACTTCCTGAGGAAACGGCTGATGCCGTCGATCCCCTTGGTGTCCCAGGGCTTGCTCTGCTCGACGGGTCCGAGGAACATCTCATAGAGCCTGAGGGTGTCGGCCCCGTAGGTGTCGCAGACATTGTCCGGATTCACGACGTTGAACATCGACTTGCTCATCTTCTCGACGGCCCATCCGCAGACATATTCCCCGTTCTCGAGGATGAATTCAGCATCGGCGTATTCCGGCCTCCAGGCCTTGAAGGCCGCGATGTCCAGCCGGTCGTTGTAAACGAGGTTTATGTCAACGTGGATCTCGGTGGTATCATAGGCATCCTTCAGGCCCAGGGACACGAACGTGTTCGTACCGACGATCCGGTAGACGAAGTTGGACCGGCCCTGTATCATTCCCTGGTTGACGAGTTTGCGGAAAGGCTCTTCCTCGCACACGTAACCCAGGTCGAAGAGGAACTTGTTCCAGAAACGGGAATAGATGAGGTGGCCGGTGGCGTGTTCCGTCCCTCCGACATAAAGGTCCACGCTGCGCCAGTAGGCATTGGCCTCCGGGCTCACGAGGGCATTGTCGTTATGGGGGTCCATATACCTGAGGTAATAGGCGCTGGAACCGGCGAATCCAGGCATCGTGCTCTTCTCGAGGGGCCAGCCGTCGTATGTCCAGTCCTTCGCCCTGGCAAGGGGCGGCTCGCCTTTCTCAGAAGGCTTGAACTCCCCTATTTCAGGCAGCTCGAGAGGAAGTTCCTCGAAAGGAAGGGGAGTGGCAGTCCCGTCCTTGTAATAGATGGGGAAAGGCTCTCCCCAATACCTCTGACGGGAGAATATGGCGTCGCGGAGACGGTAATTGACCTTCCTGCGGCCCAGGCCCTTCTCCTCCACATAATCCTTGGCGGCCTCGATGGCCTGCTTGACGTCCATCCCGTCGAGGAAGCCGGAATTGCACATCCTGCCTTCCTTGGCGTCGAAACTGTGTTCGCTCACGTCGCAACCCTCGATGATGGACACGACGGGCAGGTCGAACCTGCGGGCGAAGGCATAGTCGCGGCTGTCGTGGGCCGGCACGGCCATTATGGCTCCGGTACCATAACCGGAAAGGACATATTCGGAAATCCACACGGGCACTTTCTCGCCTGTAAGCGGATTCTCGGCATAGGAGCCGGAGAATACGCCCGTCACCGTGCGGGTTTCGGCCATCCTTTCGCGCTCGGTCTTTTTCTTGACATAGGACAGGTAAGATTCAACCTCTTCCTTCCTGTCAGGAGTGGTCAGTTTCTCAACCCACTCGCTTTCAGGGGCCAGCACCATGAAGGTGACTCCGAAAATGGTGTCCACCCTGGTGGTGAAGATGGTCATGTCATAAGTATCGACACCGTCCGTGACCTTGAACACGACCTCGCATCCCTCGGACTTCCCTATCCAGTTTCTCTGCATCTCCTTAAGGGAGTCGCTCCAGTCCAGGCCGTCCAGGCTGTCCAGGAGCCTCTGGGCATAGGCCGAAACACGGAGCTGCCACTGCGTCATCTTCTTCTGGATAACGGGGAAACCGCCGCGTACGGAAAGGCCGTCCTTCACCTCGTCGTTGGCAAGGACAGTACCCAGGCCCTCACACCAGTTCACCGACGTTTCTCCCTGGTAGGCTATCCTGTACTGCATAAGGGTATCGGACTTCTCTTTCGGGCCCTTAGCCTTCCATTCATCCGCGGAGAACGGCTCCACCTCGCCGCAGGCCGCGTCAACCGCCCCGGAGCCTCCCCTTTCGAAGGCATCTTCAAGCTCCGATATGGGCCTGGCCTTGCCGAGGGCATTGTCGAACCAGCTGTCGAACATCTTGAGGAAGGCCCACTGGGTCCATTTGTAATAAGCCGGATCGCACGTCCTCACCTCCCTGTCCCAGTCAAAGGAGAAACCTATCCTGTCCAGCTGCCTGCGGTAGCGGGCGATATTCTCGTTCGTGGTCTTCTCCGGATGCTGTCCCGTCTGGATGGCATACTGCTCCGCGGGAAGTCCGAACGCATCGTATCCCATCGGATGAAGGACGTTGAACCCCTTCAGCCGTTTGTAGCGGGAGTAAATGTCGCTGGCAATGTACCCGAGGGGATGCCCCACGTGGAGTCCCGCCCCCGAAGGGTACGGGAACATGTCCAGAACATAGTATTTCGGCCTGGACGGATCCTCCACGGCCTTGTAGGTCTTGTTTTCAGCCCACCAGGCCTGCCATTTTCTCTCGATCGAGGTGAAATCGTAATCCATTGTATCTCTGTTTCCTTTATTTCTTGTTCTTCCTGTCCTTCAGCCTGAACTCCACGTAGAGCGACATACGGGACCTCACTTTCTGCCCCCTCTGGATCCCCGGCTTCCAGTCGGGGGATGCGCTTATGACCCTAACCGCCTCCTCGTCGAGCAGGGGATCCACTCCCCTGAGGACCTTGACGTCGGTCACCTTTCCCCTCTCGTCTATCACGAAATCCACGAGCACGCGGCCCTGGATACCATCCCTGACCGCTTCCTCAGGGTATCTCAGATAATGGTACACCCATTTTTCAAGGAATTTAGCAGGATCGGCGCTGCCGAGGAAGGTCGGCCTGCGGTCGCATTCGTAATAGGGCACCGCCCCGCGGTCATGACGGTCGGACGGCTGGGAAGAGTCGAAGGCCGGACACCTGTCCACGCCGGCGAGGGTGATGCAGAAGTTGTAGATGTATTCAAGCTCCCTCTCCATGTCGGCGTAGTCGATAATGCTTTCAACATCCTTCGGGGTGTCGTGTTCCGCATATCTTCCGGTGGTGAAAAAAACCGAAGGTATCCTCTTGTCATAGAAAGACCTGTGGTCTGAGGGATAGGGCTCTGCCGTCGTAATCTCGGGCACTATGGGCTGGAGGTTGGAACTCACGGAGGCGATGATGGTGTTCATCCCCGGGTTGGACGCGGTGTAGGCGTAGAAGCCCCTGTTCCCCGTGCCAAGCATATCCAGGTTCACCATCGAGACTATCTTGTCCGCCCCGGTGAAGGCCCTGTTCAGGAAATACCACGAACCGGCGTTCATGTTCCTGGAATTGCCGAATCCCATTATGATCACGGAACGGCGGAGCAGGATGGAATTCGTCTTCAGTTTCTTTCCCAGTTCGATGAGGAGGGCGAGACCTGAGGCGTTGCCGTTGGCCCCGTTGTAAATCCTCTCCTGCGGGACCCCGTCCACCGTGAGGGTGTCGGTCCCGAGATTGTCCATACGGGCCCCGATAACGATGTATTCGCCCCTGAGACGTTCGTCATAGCCCGGAATGAAACCTATCACATTCCTGGAAGTCAGGGTGTCTCCACCCGGAAGGCGCATACCGAACACGTCGCCGTGCTCCCCGCTCAGGAGGTCTACTCCGCAGTCCCTGAAAGCCAGGGAAAGGTAATCGGCGGTGGCCTCCTCACCCTCGGAACCGGCCTTGCGGCCTTCGAAGGCATCGGAAGAGAGGATGCGGATGTGTTTCTTCAGGGCCGACACGGTCTCCCCGTCGTTAAGGTCCGAATAGGACCGCCCGTCCCGATACTGGGCCGAAACCGGCGGGACGAGGGAAAGGGCTGCGAGAACGGCCAGGAAAGAAATGCGCAGACGTTTCATTTTCATTCATTTATCAGAATCCATACGTCATCCGGACAGAAATCCTTCTTGCGGACCTCCTTGAGGTTGTCGTAGATGTCCTGAGGGTTGTTGGAGGGGCAGACCCCCACCACGTTGTATCCGTTGCGGAAACTAATGAGGGTGCCGGGATATCCCTGGGCCGAAACCTTCCTGACGAGGGACTCGGCGTTAGCCCTTTCACGGAAAGCGCCGATGACTATGTAGAACTTGCTCTCAAGTTTCGTCGTATAGAGTCCTCCGAGTTTGGAAGGGTTCAGGATGGTTCCTTTCAGCTGCCTGAGGGAATCCATATAGGCGAGGGAATCCTTCAGCTGCTTCTCGATCATTTTCATCGAATCGAGCGAGGCCTGCTTGCGGTCGAGTTCCCTCTGGATCAGTTCGGCCTTCTTCAGGATGTCCCTGGAGGTGGGACGGCCGGAAACGGACCTGAGGAAATCGCATCCCCCTGCGGCGAGAAGGATGCCGAGCAAAGCGGCTGCGGAAAATAACTTCGTTTTCATCGTACGGTTCTCCAATAATCTGCAAAAATACTTATTTAACTCAAGTTAAGCAAGAAGGGACGCCTACCGGAAGAAAAAGATTATATTTGTACCGGATAATCACAACAGACGATGAAGAAAACCGTCAGATTGGAAGGAATCGACCCCATAGCCGTTTATGGGGCGGGAAACAGGATACTCGAGGAATTCCTCACATATTTTCCGGATGTCAAGGTAGTGGCCAGGGGAGATGAGATCCTGGTGGAAGGCACCAGGGAAAAGACAGGGGAATTCGAGAAGAAGCTCGGGGAACTCGTCGCGATGGCCCGCCGCAAGGGAAGCCTCACGCCATACGACGTGGAATCCCTCTTCGACGAGGACTCCCCCGCCCGGGATTTCGCCCTTCACGGAGACGCGGTCATAGTTCACGGCACCGACGGGAAGCCCATAAGGGCCAGGAACGCCCGTCAGCAGGAGATGGTGAGGGCCTACTTCAACAACGACCTCGTGTTCGCCTCCGGTCCGGCCGGCACAGGCAAGACCTACATAGCCATCGCCCTGGCCGTAAGGGCCCTGAAAAACAGGGAAGTCAGGAAGATCATCCTCACCCGTCCGGCGGTGGAGGCGGGAGAACGCCTCGGATTCCTCCCGGGAGACCTCAAGGAGAAACTCGATCCCTACCTCCTCCCCCTCTACGACGCCCTCGGCGATATGATTCCCGTGAAGAGGCTTCAGGAGTTCATGAACGACGGGACCATCGAGATAGCTCCCCTCGCATATATGAGGGGCCGCACCCTCGACCGCGCCTGCGTCATCCTCGACGAGGCCCAAAACACCAACATCGGCCAGCTCAAGATGTTCCTCACCAGGATGGGAAACAACGCCAAGTTCATCGTCACCGGCGACTCCACCCAGGTGGACCTCCCCAACAAGGGAGACTCCGGCTTCATCAGCGGAATGAACATGCTGAAAGGCATCAAGGGCATCGGGACCGTCATCTTCACGGAGAACGACATAGTCCGTCACCCCCTGGTGACAAAAATAATCAAGGCCTTCGGTAAGGAAGGCCATTGATCATATCTGTATTTTCCAACTAACTGAAACTTAGTCGGTACGGCCTGCGGCGACGATCTTGTCGTACTTGTCGTAGCCATCCTTGTAGAAGTCGCTCTCCTCGCGGAAACGATAGAAGGCGTTCTTCAGGTACTCGGCGATGTTAAGCTTGAGTTCCTCGTCCTTGGTGATCTCGTAACTCTTTTCGAAAGGCTCGATGCAGCTCTTGAGTTCCTTCTCGAACTGCTTGACGAGTTCGGCGTACTTGGCGTCGTCGAGTTCCTTGGAGGCCTCCTCCTGAATCTTCACGGCATTGCTGTAACGCATCACGGCTTCGCCGATGTAACCATATTCATAACTGGGATCGACCTCGGCGCACTTCCTGTAGGATGCTACTGCCTTGTCGGTATCTCCGAGCTGGGAATAAATGTTTCCTTCGACATAGTAGAGGGAAGCGTTGTCCGGCTCGTTCTTCTTGGCCTCGTCCAGGAGGGTGAAGAGCTTTTCGGGATTCTCATTGTTGGAGATATAGTAGTTGATGAGTCCGATGAGGATGCTCTGGCTCTGGGGATATGCCTGGAAACCTTTCTCAAGATAATCCTTGGCACCGGCGGGGTCGCCGAGCTTGGAGGCGCAGTCAGCAGCCTTGGCGAAGACGTCTCCGTCATTTCCGAGATAACCGTAGCCGATGCACTCGTCGAAAACAGCCTTCGCCTCTTCGTACTGACCGAGGGCGTGGGCGGTGAAACCTACGTTGTAGAGGGAACTGGTGTCGATCTGGTTGAGAGGAGGGGTGGCGAGAGCCTTCACCGCAGCGGCGAAATCGGCCTTCGATCCTGCGAGATCACCAAGGCTGAACTTGCCATAAGCGTCGTTGATGTACTTGGTGTTGATGTCGGCAAGGGCAAGGCCGATCTCCCTGGTCTTGGGTCCCTTGGGCTCGACCTCAGCGGCCTTGGCATAAGCCTCGACGGCCTTCTCGAGAGGATTCTCGAGGAAAGGTTTCGTGACCTCTATGAAGGCAACCCTGTCACCCTCGAAATAAAGGTTCATGTTCTCATACTGTTCCTTCTCGTACTGCTGTCCCATGACGGTGACGAGGGAAGAGGCCAACGGCTTCATTCCCGACATCAACAACTTGAGCTCAGCCCTGGAGGCACCGACGTATGCATTGCCCGAAGGGCCGTTGTACGCATCCACATAGGCTTTCCCGAGAGCTATCCAAGATGCGGCCTTGAGCGCCTTCTTGGGGTTTTCAACTCCGGCCTGGGCCTTAGCGATGAGAGCGGCGGCCTCGGCGGCGTTCTTGACCTGCGCGTTTGCGAACTGGACGGAAGCCAGCACTGCGAGCGCCAAAAGAATCTTTTTCATTTCAAATAAAATTGAGTGGTTTATACTATTTGCTATTCAGTTACGTTTTCCTGTGCCTCAGGGGCTCCTTCCTGTGATGCTTCTTCATCTTCATCGGGCTCCACGCAGGATATGGCGGCGATGGAATCCCCTTCCTTGATGTTGATGAGCTTCACTCCCTGGGTGGCCCTTCCGGCGAGGCGGATGTCGGAGACCTTCATCCTTATCGTAAGTCCGGCCTTCGTAATGATCATCAAATCATTCAGCTCCGTCACGTTCTTGATGGCTATGAGCTTGCCGGTCTTGTCGGTTATGTTGATGGTCTTCACACCCTTACCGCCCCTGTTCGTGATGCGGTACTCGTCGAAGTCCGTCCTCTTTCCGAATCCGTGCTCGCTGACCACAAGAACGCTGTGGGCCGATGCGTCCGGAGCGGCGGGATCGTAGTTCACTGCACCGATCACTTCGTCATCTTCTTCAATATTGATGCCACGCACACCGGTGGAAACCCTGCCCATAGGCCTGGTCTTCACCTCCTCGAACCTCACGCACCTGCCGTTTCGGGCGGCGATGATCACCTGTTCGTTCCCGTTCGTGAGGAGGACGTCGATAAGGGCGTCGCCCTCGCGCAGCTTCACGGCGTTGATTCCGCCCTGCTTCGGCCTGGAATATGCCTCGAGCAGGGTCTTCTTCACCACTCCCCTCCTGGTGACCAGGATGATGTAGTGGCTGTTGGTGAAATCCTTGTCCTTCAGGGAATGGACATTGAGATAGGCGAGAATCTTGTCGTCCGGAATGCTCAGCACATTCTGGATGGCCCTTCCCTTCGAAGCCCTCGAGCCCTCCGGGATCTGCCAGACCTTGAGCCAGTAGCAGCGGCCAGACCTGGTGAAGAAGAGCATCGTGCTGTGCATGTTGGCCACATAGATGTGGTCGATGAAATCCTCGTCCCTCGTGGTGCTCCCCTTCATTCCGACGCCACCCCTGTTCTGGATGCGGAACTCGGTCAGAGGGGTCCTCTTTATATATCCGAGATGGGATATGGTGATCACCACGTCCTCGTCGGCGTAGAAGTCCTCGGGATTGAATTCCTCTTCGGAAAGGGTGATCTCGGTCCTGCGGGGGTCGCCGTACTTAGCCTTGAGCTCGAGGGTCTCCTTCTTGATGATTCCCATCTGCTCCTCGACGCTGCCGAGGATCTCGTTGCAGCGGGCGATGAATTTCTCGAGGTCGTCGTACTCGGCCTGGAGTTTGGTCCTCTCGAGGCCGGTGAGCTGGCGGAGCCTCATCTCCACGATGGCCGCGGCCTGAAGCTCGGAGAAGCCGAACTTCTCGACGAGGGAGGCCTTGGCCTCGTCGGGACTCTTGGAAGCCCGGATGGTGGCAATGACCTCGTCGATGATGTCTATGGCCTTGAGCAGACCTTCGAGGATATGGGCCCTGGCCTGGGCCTTGGCAAGTTCGAACCTGGTCCTGCGGACCACCACCTCGTGCCTGAAATCCACGAAATTGGCGATCATCTCCTTGAGGGAGAGGGTCCTAGGACGACCGTTCACCAGGGCTACGTTGTTGATGGCGAAACTGGACTGGAGCTGGGTGTATTTGAACAGGGTGTTCAGCACGACGCTGGAGTTGCTTCCCTGCTTCACCCTTATCACCACCCTGACGCCCTCGCGGGAGGTCTCGTCGTTGATGTAGGTGATACCCTCTATCTTCTTGTCCTCCACCATCTGGCCGATCTTCTCGATCATGTCCTTCTTGTTCACCATATAGGGAATCTCGGTCACGACGATGGTCTCACGGCCGTTGTCCGCCACCTCAATCTCGGTCTTGGCGCGTACCACCACGCGTCCCCTTCCGGTTTCGTAAGCCTCCTTGATGCCGCTGACTCCCTGGATGATGCCTCCGGTGGGGAAATCGGGGCCCTTGATGTGTTCCATCAGGCCGTCGGTGTCTATGTCGGGGTTGTCGATGAAGGCACAGATGGCGTCGCAGACCTCGCCGAGGTTGTGGGGGGCCATGTTGGTGGCCATACCCACGGCGATGCCGGAAGATCCGTTGAGGAGGAGAAGGGGGGCCCTGGTCGGAAGGACCGTAGGTTCCTCGATGGTATCGTCGAAATTGAGGGTGAAGTCCACAGTGTCCTTGTCCAGGTCTCCGAGCACGTCATCCGAGAGTTTCTCGAGTTTGGCCTCGGTGTATCGCATGGCCGCCACCGGGTCGCCGTCCATCGAACCGAAGTTGCCCTGGCCGTACACGAGAGGATACCTCTGGTTCCAGTTCTGGGCCAGCCGGGCCATTGCGTCATATACGCTGGAGTCTCCGTGAGGGTGGAACTTTCCCAGCACCTCACCGACGATCCTCGCCGATTTCTTCGTCTGCCCCGTATAACCCAGGCCGAGTCCTTCCATTCCGAAAAGCACCCTCCTCTGGACCGGTTTGAGACCGTCCCTGACGTCGGGAAGGGCCCTTGACACAATAACAGACATCGAGTAGTCGATGTATGCCGACCGCATTTCCTGGTCAATCTCCACGGGCTCGATCACACCTGCAGGAATACCTTCCTGTCCCTCTATGTTCTTGTCGTCAATATCCATATATGATTAAGCATACTTATAAACATACAAAGTTAATCAAAATAATTGATTCCTACAACCAGTTTTTCGTCAAAATGACATATTGCCCACATTAGCACGGTTATTGTCTGAACAAAGGGAAAAAATCATTATTTTTGCACATATACGCACCTTATGGAAATAAAGATTTCTCAAGAACTCAACGACATCATAAAATACGCCCGGGAAGAAGCGATGAGGACCGGCAGTTACGGCATCGGCCCCGACCACCTCTTCCTGGGAATCATCCGCCACGGCGACAACAATGCCTGCAAGACACTGCAGGGCCTCGGCGTGGAGACGGATGATTTCAAAAGGTTCATCGACGGACACATTTTCACCAACGAGAACATCCCCTATTCCGAACTGGAGAAGGTAACCTTCACGCGATATGCCCAGAATGTCCTGAGCATCACGGTGATGGAGGCCTCTAAGATGAGAAGCGCGGAGGCTTCTTCCCACCACCTTCTCCTCGCGCTCTGCCGCACCACTGAAAACTACGGCCAGGCCTACCTGCGACAGAAAGGGGTGGACTACGGACGCATCCTCGCCTATATGAGGGACAAGGGGTTCCTCAACCAGAACCTGCAGACCGGGCAGCCCCGCCAGGATGATGAAGAAGGTCGGGAAGAGGAGGAAGCCGGGACGCCCCAGGAGAGCAAGCCGGCCGATCTCGAAGATTTCGGTTACGACCTCACCAAGGCCGCGGCGGAAGGCAAGCTGGATCCCGTCATCGGCAGGGAGGCTGAAATAGCCAGGGTCATAGAGATTTTGGGCAGGAGGAAGAAAAACAACCCGATGCTGATCGGCGAACCCGGAGTAGGCAAATCCGCCATCGTCGAGGGGATAGCCCTCAGGATAGCCGGAGGCGAAATTTCCGACGCCCTTGCCAAAAAGAGGATAATCTCCCTGGACATCGCCTCCGTGGTGGCCGGGACCAAGTACAGGGGCGACTTCGAAAAGAGACTCAAGAACATCATCAAGACCGCCAGCAACAATCCGGACATCATCCTGTTCATCGACGAATTCCACACCATAGTGGGAGCCGGCGGCGCCCAGGGCAGCCTCGATGCGGCCAATATGCTGAAGCCGGCCCTCGCAAGGGGCGAACTCCAGTGCATCGGAGCCACCACGATGGACGAATTCGCCAAGGTGGTGGAGAAGGACGGGGCCCTGGACCGCAGGTTCCAGAAGATAGTCGTAGAACCCACCGACATACCCCAGTCCATCACCATACTCAAGAACATCCGGGCGAATTACGAGGACTTCCACCAGGTGAAATACACCGACGGGGCCCTCGAGGCCTGCGCCAAGCTCACCGACCGCTACGTTTCCGACAGGTTCCTGCCGGACAAGGCGATAGACGCCCTGGACGAGGCGGGCTCGATGGTCAGGCTGAACCTGGCCGGAGGCAAGAAGAAGGCCGGCATCGTAGACAGCGAGGACATCGCCGCCGTGGTGTCAAAGATGACGGGCATACCCGTTAGCAAGGTCGCCGAATCGGAGGGCAACAGGATAATGAAGATGAAAGGAAGGTTGGAAAGCCGCATAATCGGCCAGGACGAAGCCATCGACAAGGTCGTGAGGGCCATACAACGCAACCGCGCCGGGCTGAAGGACCCCAACCGCCCGATCGGCACCTTCCTCTTCTTCGGCCCCACGGGGGTGGGAAAGACCCAGCTCGCGAAATGCCTCGCCGAATACCTCTTCGACTCCGAGGAGAATATGGTGAGGATCGATATGAGCGAGTATATGGAGAAGTTCAACGTGTCGAGGCTCATCGGAGCCCCTCCGGGATACGTGGGATACGAAGAAGGAGGCCAGCTCAGCGAGAGGGTGCGCCGCAAGCCATACTGCGTCGTCCTCCTGGACGAGATAGAAAAGGCCCATCCGGACATCTTCAACATCCTCCTCCAGGTGCTTGACGAAGGCAGGCTCACCGACAGCAACGGAAGGTTCGTGAGTTTCAAGAACACCATAGTGATAATGACCTCCAACGTGGGCAGCCGCGACCTGGAGGAATACGGCTCCGGCGTGGGCTTCGCCACCGCGGGGAAGAACGTGAACGTCAACCGCAAGTCCGTGCTCGAGAAGGCCGTCAAGAAGGCCTTCCCTCCCGAATTCATTAACAGGGTGGACGAGCAGGTGTTCTTCAACCAGCTTTCCAAGGAAGACATCGAAAAGATCATCGACATTGAACTCAAGGGTCTGAAAGAGCGCGCCTTGGAGTCCGGATACAAGCTGACCATAACCCCTTCCGCCAAGAGGTTCGTGGCAG
The DNA here is from genome assembly GCA_017427885.1 of Bacteroidales bacterium. Taxonomy (GTDB): domain Bacteria; phylum Bacteroidota; class Bacteroidia; order Bacteroidales; family UBA932; genus Cryptobacteroides. The sequence goes on along the minus strand of JAFRRW010000006.1, from coordinate 73,091 downwards.
ATGCCGGATACGACCCCAACTTCGGGGCCAGGCCTCTCAAGAGGGCGGTTATGAGGTACATCGAAGATCCTGTTTCCGAGTTCATCATCTCCGACAGGATACTCAACGGCAAGAAAGCCGCGAATTCAGAACCCAGGACTGTAAAGGTCGGCCTCTCCCCCGACAAGCAGAGCACCCTGGTCTCCCTGAAGGATTCCGAGAGTTCAGATGCATAACATCTTTGATATGGGATATTTGAAATTATCGCTGATCGCTGCGGCCCTGACGGTCGCGGCGATTTCCGTCCACTCCCAGGATGCGAGGGAGGCAAGGTACAGGGAAGACGCCTACGTTGAAATAATGGCCAATCCGATGAAGGCCGGAGGAGGATATTATGTCAGGAAATTCGGCGACGGCCCCCTCACCCCGGCCCCGAAGGGATACAAGCCCGTGTACATCAGCTACTATGCCCGTCACGGCGCAAGGTATGCCTCGGGAAGCGATCCGTATGAAACGGTCAATGCTATCCTGGAGAAAGCCCACTCCGAAGGACAGTTGACGGCCCTGGGCGAGGAATTCCGCTCGTATTTCACCGGAGTCTTCGAAGACGCCTCCGGGAAGGACGGCGACCTTTCCGGCCTGGGATTCAAACACGTAAGGGGCATAGCGAGGACGATGTACAGGAGATTCCCCGGGGTATTCAAGGGAAAGACGAGGGCCAGGGCCCTCGCCACCTGCGTCCCGAGGGTCATGCTCACGATGAATTCCTTCATGGACGAGCTCAAATCCTGCGACCCCGACCTCGACGTCGACATGAACGCCTCCGAGAAATACGTGGACTGGCTCATTCCTTATGACGGCAACCGCAGGCAGATCATCAGGAAGAGCGGACGGACTCCCGAAGCCGACGCGGCACAGGAGGCTTTCTACGAGAAGGTGGACAGGGACGCCCCGATGGCCAGGCTGTTCAAGGACGTTTCCTGGCTCGACGGCCAGGAAATCTCCCGCAGGAATGTAGAAAACGGACTGTGGAAGGTCTGCGCCGCCGCCCAGTGCCTCGAGGACAAGGTCGGTATGGCTTATTTCACTACCATCTGGCCCCCTGAGGAGTATTTCGCCAAATGGGAGGCGGACAACATCGGATTCTACTATTATTGGGGTCACAGTCCCGTCACCGAGCACAGGGGGACCCTGGGCGCCGTCGACATCGTCCAGCAGGCCATCATCGACACCGACGCCGATCTTGCCGCCATCGACTCTCCCGACAGGGTGAACCTGAGGCTGAAATTCTCCCACGACACGGGAGTCGCCCCCCTGCTTGCCTTCCTCAAGGTCAACGGGATGGGAGCGGTGATCGACGATCCCTCGGAGATAAAGAATTATTTCCAGGACTACAAGGTGGCGATGGGCTCGAACTTCCAGTTTGTCTTCTACCGCAGCCGCCGCAGTCCGGACATAATCTTCAGGCTCCTCTACAACGGTGACGAGGCCTCACTGCCCCTGCCCGAAGTATCGGAAGGGTTCTACAGATGGGCTGATTTCAAGGCATATTACGGTCCTCTCGTGGAAGAGGGACAGAAGAGGCTGAAGGAGATTCAGGAGTCGCTCTAGTCGGCGTAAAGCTGCTTGCGGTTCTGGGCCCCGCCCCTCACCGGAACTTCAGGGTCGTCGAACATAGCGTCGACGACTCTTTTCTGTTTCCTTATCACGTTGGTCTCAAGGAACCTCATCTGCTCCGGGAAGGTCTCGACCATTGAGTTGGCGATGTCGTGGCCGTGGTTCTTGTAACGGAGGATGTTGTAGTTGTACCCGTTGTCGGAGAAGACCTTGGCTATCCGGGAGGAACCGATGAAGGCGAAGCGGACGAGGGGGACGCGGATCTGATCATAGTTCACGATCTTGTCAACCGTGCCGTGGAGCAGGAGGGTGGGGTCCGGTTCCCGGGCGTAGCTGATCATTCCGGAATCGGAGAAGACGGCACCGGCGAAGGAGATCACCCCGGCGTAACGGAAACCCTCAGGCAGCCTGGCGGGACTTCCTTTCCTGTTGCAGAGTTCCCAGTCCGTCTGAAGCACCGTCATGGCCCCGGCCGAGGAACCGCTGATCACAAGGTTGTCGGGATCGAGCCTCAACTCTTCAGCGTGGGCCAGGATGTATTCGGTGGCACTCACGAGGTCGTCCACGGCCATCTCTACGGCATTATATATCAGTTTGGTCTGTGCGATGCCCACCTTGTCGGCATCCTTGAGACCAAGCCTGTAGTCAATGGAAATGACCCTGTATCCCCTGTCCAGGAGCATCCTGAACCACCTGCGATAGAGTTCCCCGTCCCTGGAACCGCCCTTGAAGCCTCCTCCGAACACGAAGATGACGGTGGATTTGCCGGCAGCGTCCCGGACGTTCTCGCTGCCCGAGACGGGAAGATAGTCGTCAAAAAAGAGTTCCTGACCGTCTTTCTCGGCGAATTTATAGGTGGCGTCGGGCACGGCCGGGTCGGGATAGTCCTGGGAACGGGCTGTAAATGCGGTTACAAGGGAAAGAATGATTATCAGTCGGATATGCATATCAAAAAGTCAGTTAAGCATTTATTCAAATATAGTCATTTTACGGAGGGCCTGTACGACTTAACGGCCTTGACGGCACACTTCTGACACAGACGGGCGTCTTTGGGAGTGATGGAATACTCCGTATCAAGAAGCAAATAGGGATTGCCCAGAACAGATTTGCCCAGCGTCGGTTTTATGAGCGCTTCGAACCAAGTACAGGCGGCGAGGTAGCGTCCGTGCTGGCGGGTCAGGTGAAAGCCGTCGCGGGTAAGCTGATAGACCCTGGAGGTCGCCGGGACCCTGCCGTCATTGTTCAGACGGGTGCCCCTGGCGATTTGAACGGCTTCCCCCGAGGGGATGACGACCGGGAGGTTGAACTGCTTTTCTGCCCGGTCCACGCAGGAGCGAATAGCCTCGTACATCTTCCTCTGGTCGCAACCGTAGTTGGGAAAAGCCCCATGGTCGGAATTGGATGCATAGGCCCAAGTCATATGCCACACTATCGCCGCACTGGGATTCGGCGCCTCCTTCCGGATGATACCGACCAATTCAGGAATCCATTTTTCATAGGAATCATATATGCCGGAAAGGTTCGAAGCCTGCTGGATGGTAATAATGTCCCAGGGCTCATCCTTAAGTCCGTCAATCAAGCGGGCGTTCCTGCTGACCGTCCTCCACACATTGCCAGTGGACTTGTAATAAATATAGTTGGCCGTCCCGTCGGCATACTCCCGGCAGTGCCTTTCAAGAGTGCATCCGCCTATGTACAGACGAGCGACGATGACGTTATGGATTCCGGCGGCTTCCAGAAGGCCGGGCAGGTATTCGGTCCCGTCGTCGGAGAAGCTGTTGCCTACGGCAAGTATCCGCAGGGTATCCGGATGGTTCGGCAGGGGATAATTGTCGATATGTACCTGGGCGGACAGGACTGCTGCCACGAGCAACGCGGCAACGGTTAAGAGGAGCCGTCTCATCGCGGGTTAACGTTTGCGGCGCGAACCGCGGAGGTGGGATGCGCTTTCGACCATAAGCTGGTCGGCGAGTATGTTGCGGGCTGCAAGGAAATCAAGTATGGCGGCCACTATGGGGAAAACGGCCGTGAACCTGAACACCACCAGGTCGCGGGTATGGAGAAAATCCACGACCAGCCAGGCCTGCAGGGCGATGAGGAGAAGGGCCGCCAGGACGGCGGTACGCATCTGGAAAACCCTGACCTTGTAGGAAATGAGGGCCAGCACCTGAAGCAGGGCTATGATTATCAGAAGGATGAGATAGGGCCAATATGCGATGTAGGTGTATTCCTCGGCCCGGGCGCCGTCAGGACCGACGGTGAATGCCTTGACGCCGAAAAACAGGACTGCGACCAGTGCCGTCGCCACGGCGAGATATAATGTCTGTACTCTTTGCCACATATGATATAAGGTTTGACACAAAAATAGGAAAAATGAAAAGAAAAAACTAAATTTGAGGCTGACTGCATTATGAACACTAAAATCAAGAAGACATGAGAATACCTGAATCTGAACTCATAATCAACGGCGACGGATCCGCTTTCCACATCCACCTCCGTCCCGAAGAACTCGCCGACAACGTCATCCTTGTAGGAGACCCCGGCAGGGTCGACATGGTCGCTGAATTCCTGACCGACATCGAATTCCGCCACCAGAGCCGCGAATTCGTATCCACCACGGGAAAATTCAACGGCAAGAGGATCACCGTCCTGTCCACCGGCATCGGCACGGACAACATCGACATAGTGATGACGGAGCTCGACGCCCTGGCCAATATCGATTTCAATACCCGCGAAGTCAAACCCGAGCACAGGACCCTTTCCATCCTCCGCATCGGCACCACCGGAGCTGTACAGCCTGACATTCCCCTCGGTTCATTCATATTCTCCCACTATTCGGTGGGCTGCGACGGCCTGCTCAACTGGTATGCCGACAGGGACAAGATATCCAACAACGCTATGGAGGATGCTTTCGTAAAACACGTCGGCTGGAACAAGTACCTTACCCGTCCCTATTTCGTAAAGGCAGGGAAAACCCTCATCGACAAATTCGAGGACTGCACCGTAAAGGGTGTTACTATTTCCGCCTGCGGCTTCTACGGCCCTCAGGGCCGGGTGATCCGCATCCCCCTCGCGATGCCTGACATGGTCGAGAAATTCGAATCTTTCCGCTACGGCGATTACCGCATCACCAATTTCGAGATGGAGAGTTCCGCAGTGGCCGGAATGGCCCGCCACCTCGGTCACGAGGCCGGCACCGTCTGCTGCGCCATCGCAAACCGCCACCTCAAGAGCAGCAACACCGACTACAAGCCCCGCGTCCGCGAGCTTGTCAAACTCGCTTTGGAAAAACTGACGGCCTGACAACAGGCAGGGCCTGCAGATGACGCCGCTTCGCGGCCCCTCCCAAGGGGCCCCTCCCTGTTAATCCCTTCGGGCTTTTCCTCCGTCGCGGTTCGGCAGTCCGAACAAGTTCGACTGCTCTCACCTTGTTGTCGGTTATCTTGCCGAGGGTGGCAGAGTCACTGCAGGCCCTGCCTGTTGCCAGGCGGCCGGATCTACCTTGCAGGAATCCGCAACACGGTAACGGAAATCGGTGAGAAAGTGTAATTGAACTTCTTCCCGGCGGTAAAATCAGAAGAGCGAGGCACTACTTTTCGGGGCTCTTCTATGGAGTTGCCGTCCATCAGGTCGTCCGACGTGAGGACAAGCGCCTTACCGCGAACCTTGGAGCGCCGGAATCCTTCCAGCGAGATGTCGGTGCTTACGGCCTCCCCGGACGGATTCACCACTTTGATGATGATATCACCGGTTCCTGACACTTTCGACGGAGCCACATAAAGACCGGAGCCGTCTACAGTGTAGGGCAGCACGAAGTCTCCGGTATTCTCGACGAACATCCTCTGGACATAATACGACGGTATGGCGAAGAAACCTTCGCTGTTGTTGTAAATGAGGTCCGGAACGTAGTTGGTGGCGTTCAGATTGGCGCTGAGAGTAGCGTATGTCGTTGAAACGACTATGTCAGAATTGCGTTCGCAGCCGGTCAGGAAGGCCGCCTCTGCGATGGCGTAGGCCAGGCAGCCGAGGTTGGTCTGGTTGTTCTTGCAGCAGTACTCCCCTACCATTATCTTCGGGCCTTTCCTGTCATAGGAGTCGTACCTGTCGGCCTCGGCGAAGAAGGAATCGAACGATTTGAAGAAATGTTCGTCGATATAATCGGCCTTGAGGCCGTTAAGCCGGTCGTTGATGATGACGTTCATCTCAGGATATCTCTCCTTGATCGCATCATAGAAAAGGGCGTATCTCTCATCATATCCTTCCCCGTCCGTCTCGCCGAATCCGTTCTCGTTGCCCACCTCGATATATTTCAGGTCGTACGGGGCAGGATGGCCGTTGGCAGCACGACGGGCTCCCCAGTATGTCTCCAGGCCACCGTTGCAATATTCGACCAGGTCGAGAAGGTCGTCGATCAGGGGCTGCATCCCGTCGATGGGGGTGCCGAGGTAACCGTCGTCTATCCCCGCGCTGACGCAATAAACCGGTTCGGCCCCGAAATCCTCGCACATACGCAGCATCTCGTCAAGGCCGAAGCGCTGGCTGTTGCGGTAGTGCCAGTGCTGGATGTTCTTCCCCGGCCTCTCGTCAACGGGACCGATGGCCTTCTTCCAGTTCCACCCGTTTTCTACCGTACAAGATTCCACATCGCAACCGCCCGGGAAGCGGATCAGCCTGGGGCGAAGCGAATCTATCAGTTCCCCAAGATCCTTACGCAGCCCGTTGGGCCTGTCCTTAAAGGTCGGAGGCATAAGGCTCACCAGGTCTATCTGGATTATTCCCCTCCCGTGTCCGTATATGACGAAACGGTTGTTCCCGGAGGGTTCGCTGATCCCTTTCGTCGTAAGGTCGAAGGAGTATTTCTTCCATTCGTCAGTCAGGCTCACCGGCTCCGATTCGGCCCAGACCTCTCCGTCGTTGCTCTCGAGGCACACCGTGAGGGTGCCGTCGAACCTGCTTTTCTGCTTCTCCAGGATGGGGTCGCGACGGGCATAGAACGACGCCCGGTACGTGGTGTTGTCTTCCAGCCTGATACCCCAGTAGCCGGTGTTGGCCATCCCCGTCTCGGGATCTCCGTTCCACCCGACCTCCCACCTGGCGCAGTAGCGCTGGGCGCCGTTTACCATCGAAGCCTCGTAGTGCGACTGGGAGTTCATAGCCCGTGAGAGGTATCCACGGTTAACGACCTTGGATAAATGCGGGGCGACGAGCACCCAGCCGTCGATCGGGTTGTTGTCCTCGAAAGAGCCGTTGCGGAGCAGTTCGGCGTAGAAACCGCCATCCACTCCGTGGTTGATCTCTTCGAACAGCATCCCGTTGTAGAGGGTGGGACTGATCGCGTGACCAGGACGGTCCGTCCGGACGGTAATGCCCTGGCCGGCGGCCCCAGGGGCGGAAAGTGCGGCCAGAGCGGCGAGGAGGATAAGGATATGTCTCATTGACTGAAAAACTACTTCTCCCTGTTGAAATATGCAAGGACGTTCGACTCGTAGGTCTTGGTGACGGGGATGGGGTCGATGGAGTCGTTTCCGAGGTAAAGCTCATAGCCGTCCCTGCCCCTGCGGAGGACCTTCACCTTGTCCAGGTTCACTATGTATTTCCTGTGGCACCGCATCAGGCTGCTGCCGAGGAAACTTTCCTCCACCGTCTTCAACGGACAGCGGAGCATATACACCCTGAGATCCCCGCCGCTGTCCTCGTACCACACCTTGATGTAGTTGTCGTCCGCCTCCATATAGAGGAGGCTGGAGGAACGGACGCTGAGTTTCATCGCGCCCCCGTTGTCATAGAGGTTGATCTTCTTGTCCCCTCCGGGAGGCAGCACCTCGTCCGTGACGACGCTCCCGTAGTTCATCATCCTTATGGTGCTTTTCTTGTCCTCAATGGAACAGTACATACCGGCGATGATGTACGGGATGGCAAGGGAAATGGTCCCGTAAACGAGGGAATTGAAGAAAATGGGGATGAAGGCGCCCCATCCCTGGGAGGTGATGCTAATGGTGAGGATGGTGTAAAGCAGGCAGATGAATATGACCTCGCACACGTTCCAGGCCACATATCCGGCCATCGTAAGGGGAAGGATGCCGCGCGTCTTGTACATCACCACCTTGCTGGCGATGACGATGAGCAGCGAGGTTACCGCGAAGAGGACGGTGAAGAGGAAGAAGACGGAGTTGCCAAGCTGGAACCAGACGTTGTGGGAGAATGGTATGCTCACGAGCAGGAACACGATGGAGAAGAGGGCCGCGAAGGTCACGGTCCCTATCAGCTGGTTCTTTGCGCGGAGATACTCCGGCATCATTTTCCTTTTCTTCTTCCCTTCTTCCATAACACGGATTCAGATTCTCTGGCGAATCTTTGCAAAGATAAGCAAATTTCGCCACATATCCGGCCGATTCACCCCACAAACCCCGGGTTTTTCGGAAACCACGGACACCGGGGCGGTTTTCACCACATTTATTTTGAAACCCCTCGGGGGTGATTTAATTTTGCACAGCAAACATTAAAGAATCCAAATCATTTACAGATATGAGAATTATCGGAACGGGAAGCTCGCTTCCAAAGAAGGTCGTCACCAACGACATGCTGTCAGAATTCCTCGACACAAGTGACGAATGGATTGTCCCCCGCACCGGCATCAGGAGCCGCCACGTCATTTCCGACGAAGAACTTGAAGACCTGGCCGCCGATGCCGCCGCTAAGGCTCTGGCCGCTTCAGGCCTGAAGACCTCAGACATAGATTATTTCATCTGCTCGAACGTCGTCAACGAATACCTCACCCCCGGGCTGAGCTGCATCATCGGCTATAAGCTGGGCCTCACCTGCCCCTGCGTGGACATCAACTGCGCCTGCCCCGGATTCATCTACGCCCTCGACATAGTGGAGGCCAGATGGAAGGCGGGCAAACTGCACAACGCACTCATAGTGTGCGCCGAGGAGCCCTCCAGGATGACCAGCTGGCAGGACCGCTCCACCTGCGTCCTCTTCGGAGACGGGGCCGGAGCCGTTGTCCTCACCGACGGGGACAACATCAGGGGCATCAATCTCCACGCAGAGCCCTCCCCTGACAAGATCTGGCAGAAACGCATCCTCGAGCCCACTCCCTACATTACGAAGGAAGAGGTCTCCGTGCCCCTTCAGATGAAGGGACGGGACGTGTTCCGCTTTGCGGTGAACGCCTCGACCACCCAGGTGGAGGCCCTCCTCTCTGAATGCGGAATGACCAAGGATGACGTGACATATTATATGGTCCACCAGGCCAATGCCAGGATCATTGACTCCATCAAGCAGTATCTTGCCGAACCGGAAGAAAAATTCCCCTCCAACATAGCCGACCACGGGAACTCCTCGTCGGCCTCCTGCACCATCCTCCTCGACGAGACCAACCGTAAGGGCCTCCTGAAGAAGGGGGACATCCTCGTGTTCAGCGCCTTCGGCGCAGGCCTTCTCTCGGCAGCCGCCGTCCTGGAATGGTAATTGTTAGCGCAAGTCAGTGGTAATTCAAGGAATTATATTATTTTTGCAAACTTGACATACATCTGATTTCTTATGGATAGCAAAAGAGTGGTAATAACCGGAATGGGCGTCATCTCCCCCGTGGGGAACGACGTGCCCACCTTCTGGAACAACCTCATAAACGGATATTGCGGAATCGACTATATCGAAGAATTCCCCACGGAGAACCTTCCCGTGAGGATTGCGGGCAAGATCAAGGACTTCCACGCCGAAGAATACGAGATGGACAAGCCCTTCATCCGCAAGCAGGACCTCTTCACCCAGTACGGAATGGCCGCCGCCTGGCAGGCCGTGAAAGACTCCGGACTGGTCAGCGAAGGGGAAAACGCAAACATCGATCCCTTCCGCTTCGGAGTGTACGTAGGTTCGGGCATAGGTGGCTTTGAGGTCCAGTACCGCGAAACCGCCAAGATGATAGACGACCCCTCAGGCCAGTGGATCTCCCCCCTGTTCATCCCCACGATGATTTCCAACATCGCCGCAGGGCACATAGCCATCAAGCACCACGCCGAAGGCCCATGCCTTGACATCGTCACCGCCTGCGCCACCTCCTCCCACTGTATCGGCGAGGCCTTCAGGGCCATCCGCCACGGGTATGCCGACGCGATCATAGCAGGAGGCTGCGAGAACGCCACCATTCCCCTGGGAATCGCCGGTTTCGCCAACGCGAAGGCCCTTTCCAGGGCCGAGGATCCCAAATACGCCTCCCTCCCCTTCAATCTCAACCGCAAGGGCTTCGTGATGGGAGACGGATCCGGCATCCTTATTCTCGAGGAATATGGCCACGCCATAGCCAGGGGAGCGAAAATCTACGGTGAGATCGTCGGCTACGGCAACACCTGCGACGCCTATCATCCCACGGCCCCCAGGCCGGACGGATCCACCCAGGCGAAGAGCATCTCCCTCGCCCTCGAAGAGGCCGGGTTCGACGAGAAGAAGGACAACCTCTACATCAACGCTCACGGCACGGGAACCCACCTCAACGACATAGCCGAGACGATCGCCTACAAGGCCGCCCTCGGAGACTTCGCCTACAAGGCCCACATCAGTTCCATAAAGTCGATGACCGGACATATGTTCGGAGCGGCAGGCGCGGCTGAGGCCATTGCCACCATCCTCGCCCTCCGCGACGGAATCATCCCTCCCACCATCAACCTGGACTGCCCGGACCCCGAATGCGACCTTGACTACACCCCCAACACGGCCGTCAGGAGCGACCTCACCCTCGGTATTTCCGATTCCCTCGGTTTCGGAGGCCACAACGCCTGCGTCGCCTTTCGCCGTATTGAACAATAATCCTCCGTTATGGACAAGGACGAGATAAAGAGATTCCTTCCCCACAGGGAACCGATGCTCCTCATCGAAGAGGCCACGATAGACCCTGAAGGCACCGCCCACGCGAAATACACCGTCAAGGAGGACGAATTCTTCACGAGGGGACATTTCCCGGGGAATCCCATCGTTCCCGGCGTGATCCTCTGCGAGATAATGGCACAGAGCTGCTCCATTTTGGTAAAGGACGAGATTCCCGGAAACATGACACTTTATGCGGGCCTCGACAAGGTGCGCTTCAAGAATTCCGTGATGCCAGGGGACGTGTGCGAAGTCACGGCAACCCTCAATGACCGCAGGGGAACCGGAGCTGCCACAATGTACTTCTGCAGCGCCAAGTTGGAAGTGGACGGGAAACTCTGCTGCAAGGGGGAACTCACCTTCGTCCTGAAACCCCTGCCTTGAATTGAATGATAACAACGACAACGATATGAAGAGTTTTGTCAAAATGGTGCTGGCCGTAATGACCGGCATCTTTCTTATGGGAATCCTCGGATTCTTCCTTTTCATAGGCTTCATCGGCAGCATGGCCGTCGCCGGCAGCGCCAAGCCTCTGATTCCCCGCGAAGGGGCCCTTGTAATCGACATGTCCACTGTTTCCGTCTCGGACCAGGGACAGCCCGGCGACCCGATGTCCGTCATCCGCAGCGGAAGCCTCGACGAGACCATCACCCTGCGGAGCGCGGTCCAGGCCATCAACATAGCCGCCGCGGACCCCGGAGTGAAACTCATCTACCTCAAGCCCGACGGAGGCTCTGCCAGTATCGCCCAGCTTCAGGAACTGAGGAGCGCCCTGGCGAATTTCCGCTCCAGCGGAAAGCCGGTGATTTCATATGTCGAGAATCCCTCCACCGGTAGCTATTACCTGGCCTCCGTCGCCGACAAGGTGTTCATGACCTCTCATCCCGGCGGAAACAACATGATTACCGGCGTGGCCGGACAGATGATCTTCCTCGGAGACCTCCTGGACAAGCTCCAGGTGAACGTCCAACTCATCCGCCACGGCAAGTACAAGAGCGCCGGCGAGATGTTCACGCGCAGCGAGGCCTCGGCCGAGAACCTTGAGCAGAACCAGGTGATGGTCAACTCGATGTGGAAAAGCATATCCACCGAAATCTGCAAGAGCAGGGACATAACTCCCGAGGCTCTCGACGCCGCCATCGACAACATCGAACTCATCTTCCCCGAGGATCTCCTGTCCCACTCCCTCGTGGACGGCCTCCTTACCAAGGACGAGCTCAAATCCAAGCTTGCGACCTATTATATGGCCGAAGATTTCTCGAAGGTCACCCTCATCGGCTTCAACGACTACGTCAAGGCCAAGGTGACCGAGAATTTCCGTCCGAAGAACAAGATCGCCATCATCTATGCCGAAGGGGAGATAGTGGACGGCAATGATTCCAAGGACGTCGCCGGGGACAGGTTCTCCCGCATGATTGCAGCCGCAAGGGCCGACTCCACCGTCAAGGCAGTCGTCCTGAGGGTAAACTCTCCCGGAGGCAGCGTCATCGGATCCGACAAGATCCGTGACGAAATTGCCCTGACCAGGAAATGCAAGCCCGTCATCGCATCCTACGGCGACTATGCGGCATCCGGAGGATACTGGATCTCCAGCGCCTGCGACAAGATCTTCAGCAACTCCACCACCCTCACCGGGTCCATAGGCGTCTTCGGAATGGTCCCCGACCTGAGCAAGACCCTCAAGAACATCGCCCACGTGAACATCACCTCAGTCACCTCCAACAAGCACGGGGACGCATACTCCCTGACCCGCCCCTTCGACAAGGACGAGACCGCAGCGATGCAGGCCTCCATCGAGGACATCTATGACAGGTTCGTCAGCCTCGTCGCCGAAGGAAGGAACCTGAGGAAGGAATATGTGGATTCCATAGCCCAGGGAAGGGTCTGGACCGGAGACGACGCCCTCAGGCTGGGCCTCGTGGACGAAATCGGAACCCTGGAGACCGCGCTCCACTATGCCGCTTCAGTGGCCAGCCCGACTGCCGATCCCTCCCTCGACGGCTGGCACATCGTGGAGTATCCCGCCCCGATGACCTTCGGGCAGATGCTCGTGGCCTCCTTTGGAAATTTCAGGGAAGAACCCTATGTGTTTGCAGGAAAAGACCTTAAGAATACGGTAAAGGTCATTGAAAAATGGGCTGAGTCCTGGGAGAAGAACGGAGACGGCAATATGTTCTTCGCCAGGCTGCCCTATGAGATAAATATCAGATAACCTTGACCTCGGTCACCATCACGGTGGTGCCGGTCACTTTAAGGGAATCGTCGATCCTCTCACCCAGGATGGCATCGACACGGGAGCCGGAGTGGACTATCACTCCGGCTTTTCCTTTGGCCAGAATCCCCTTCTTCTCATCGGAAAAAATGTCGCTCAGCTTGCGGCGGCCCTTCATCCCGAGGGGCACCATCCAGTCCCCGTCGTTCCAGGAACGGACGACGAAGGGAAAAGGGAACACCCTCGAATCGAAAACCAAGGTGCCTGCAGGCTGTTTCCTGTCCTCCCCCATCAACCAGGGACGGACGGAGACCCTGAACGAGACGTCCCCGAACCTGTATTCTCCAGGACCGTCCACGACGGTCACCGGCCTTTCTTCCCTAAGGACCACTCCCGCATCCACCACGGTAATACGGTCCGGTGAAAGCACGGCCTTTGCAGCGGGGCTGCAGAATACCCGGCCGCCGTATTTCAAGGGGTCGCCGACCGAACGGGTCAGGGAAGAAATGGTGTCGGAAGGGAAGCCATAGGGTTCGAGGAGCCTGTAAAGGACATACTCCCAGTTTGGATCGGCAGTAAGGGCAGCGAGGGGGATCCTCAGCAGTTCACCGGCTCCGGCCTCTTCGACGACCCTGGGCCTTACAGCCTCGAAATAGCTGTCAGCCACCGAGTTGACCTGTGCGAAACGGGCGGTTTCTTCGGAAAAAGTCTCTATGAAGGAAGGATTTATGCCGGCAAATATGGGAAAAACCTCGTTCCTGATCCTGTTCCTTTTGAACCGGGATTCGGCATTGGTGCTGTCCTCGTGGTAACGGATCCCGTTTTCACTTGCGAACCGGGAGATTTCCTGGCGGGTAAAGGAAAGCAGAGGCCTGACGAGCGGAATATTCCCGCTGCCGGCCGGGATGGTCGAAACGGCCTTGATTCCCGCCAGTCCCTTTGACCCGGTGCCCCTCAGAAGGTTGAGTACCAACGTCTCGGCGTTATCGTTGGCATTATGGGCGACGACCGTTGCGTCGTAGCCCTCCCCGGTACATATCCCGTCGAAGAACGAATACCGGAGTTCCCTCGCCGCCATCTCCACGCTCAATCCCTTTTCCCTGGCGTATTTCTCCGTGTCGAATCCCCTGACGAACATCCTGACGCCGTTCGCCTCGCACCAATCCGACACCAGGTTTTCGTCGGAGTCGCTCTCATCTCCCCTGAGGCGGAAATTGCAATGGGCGACTGCGAAATACGGGCGGAGGGACGATGATGCGAAAAGATGGGCCATCACCATCGAGTCCACGCCTCCGCTCACGGCCAGGAGGAACCTGGGCGAGGACTTGCCGAGGGAGGAAAAAACCTCCCTCAAGATAGCGTCGAAGCGCCGCTGCATCAGTTGGGCTTGCTCGCAAACGTGTAAAGGAAGCCGAAGGAGAAGTTCTCCATGAACTGCACCCTGCGGCGGCCGTCGGGATACAGGTCCTTGTCCTTCTCCTGGACTATCCGCACCGTGTCGTCATAGATGAGGTTGGTGGTGAAGTTCAGGGAGAAATACTTGGCGACTTTCCAGAACAGCCTGTTATCCCAGTTCACCCTGACGTTCTGGGGCTTGCGGAGATAGTCGGAGAACATGAGCAGATGGGTGGAAGCCGTGAAGTTGTCGTTCACCTGCATCTTGGCGTCGAGGGTCAGCTGGGCACCGAATTCGAACCTTCCCGGACGGAAATAGCCTCCGATGGCCTCGCCCTTGACCACATAGTTCTCGTATGTCGCGGCTGCGGCTTCTTCGTAGGCAGCCATCTCGGAATCTGTGAGTTTCCTGAGTTTCATACCGTAAGTCGGACGGAGGGCTTCCCTTGAAACGATCGTGAAACCTCCGGTGAGAGGGGCGAAGTTGACCGTGAGCCATTTCGTAGGCACCCAGTCGATACCAAGTCCCAGGTTGACTATCGCGGGAGAAAGGAAACCCGATTTCAGCAGCCTGGCATCCTGCCATTCCCTTTTAGTAGGTTCCTCACCTGCGATGTTGGTGGGAGTGGGATAGGTGAAACCGTTCGTGAACTGGTTCTGGAAGGTGAACTTCGCGGAATAGCTCAAGGTCTGGGTAGCCTTGTAACCGGCGGTGCTTTCGAACAGGAGCCTGTCGGTGTTCTTCTGGATTATGGGCTTGTCCTCGGAATAGAGGAAGCCATAGTCTATCTGAAGGCGATTCTTCCAGATCATTTTGTCCTTGGCATAATTGGCGTTGCCGTCTAGGTAGGCCTTCAGGACCACGTTGTTGTATCCTCCCTTAGCCCAGTTGTTGTATCCGGTCTGGATGAAATTGACGTTGGTGGTCAGCGTCCTGGTCCAATAGATGGGTTTCGGGGCCTGAACCTCCACCTGGGGTGCGCTGGCGATGGCTTTCGCAGCCTCTTCCGCAGCCTTCTGCGCATCCTCCTGGGCGAAGGAGGGAAGGGATACGGCAGCCGCTGCCGCCATGGCGATCAATATCTTCAGAGTCTTCATAATATATCGGTATTTGTCAATATGCTATTCCGAAGACCACCCTGCGCGGAGAAGGCTTCCCGGAATAGATGTCCCGGCCTTCCTCCTCGCAGACATAACTGTCGACAGGTATGCACCTGATGGTAGCCTTTGTCTCATCCTTGATCTTCTGTTCGGTCTCGGCGGTGCCGTCCCAGTGGCAGAGAAGGAACTTTCCGGTGCCGATCTTCTCCTTGAACTCTTCCCAGTCGTCGCACTTCTCCACGTTGGAATCCCTGAACGCCAGGGCCTTTGCATAGATGTTCCTCTGGATGTCATCCAGCAGGGAACCGATGGCCCCCACGAGGGATTCCAGGGGAACGGTCTGCTTTTCCATCGTATCCCTCCTGTGCACCTCAACGGTGCCGCCCTCGAGGTCGCGGGGGCCTATGGCCAGGCGGACGGGAACACCCTTGAGCTCCCACTCCGCGAACTTGAAGCCGGGACGGAGGGTGTCGCGGTCGTCGATCTCCACACTGTGACCTCCGGCCAGGAGGCCTTTCTTCACCTCCTCCATCTTCTCGATTATCGCCGACCTCTCCTCCGGAGTCTTGTAAATGGGTACCATCACCACCTGGATGGGGGCCAGGGCGGGAGGAAGCACGAGGCCGCAGTCGTCGCCGTGGGCCATTATCAGGGCTCCCATAAGGCGGGTGGACACGCCCCAAGAAGTCGCCCATACATACTGGAGGTTGCCCTCGCTGTCGGCGAACTTCACGTCGAAGGACTTGGCGAAATTCTGGCCGAGGAAGTGGGAAGTGCCAGACTGAAGGGCCTTTCCGTCCTGCATCATCGCCTCGATAGTGAGGGTGTCAAGGGCACCGGCGAACCTCTCGTTGGGGCTCTTGTGGCCGACTATCACAGGCAGGGACATGCACTCCCTGGCGAACTTCGCATACACGTTCACCATCTCCCAGGCCTTCTCCTCGGCCTCTTCCGCGGTGGCATGGGCGGTGTGGCCCTCCTGCCAGAGGAACTCGGTGGTCCTGAGGAAGGGCCTTGTGCGCATCTCCCACCTGACCACGTTGCACCACTGGTTGCAAAGGACGGGCAGGTCGCGCCAGGACTTTATCCAGTTCTTGTACGTGCTCCAGATGATGGTCTCGGAAGTGGGCCTCACGATGAGTTCCTCCTCGAGCCTGGCTTCGGGATCGACCACGATTCCCGGGCCGTCGGGATTGTTCATCAGCCTGTGGTGGGTCACGACGGCGCATTCCTTCGCGAACCCGGCCACGTGTTCGGCCTCACGGCTGAAGAAAGACTTGGGAATGAAAAGGGGGAAATAGGCGTTCTTCGCGCCGGTCTCCTTGAACATCCCGTCCAGCACGCCCTGCATCTTCTCCCAGATGGCATAACCATATGGTTTTATGACCATGCAACCCCTTACCGCAGACTGCTCGGCAAGGTCCGCCTTCACGACCAGATCGCTGTACCACTGGGAATAATTTTCGGCCCTCTTAGTTACTTCCTTAGCCATTTGAACGTCATTTTGTTTATTTGTCAATTAATCGTTATCATTGCACACGCAAAAAAGGTACAGAAATTGCAATGGTATTTCCAAACCTGGCAATGCGTCTTTGAACGACGCCTGCGAAGTTACGAAAATTATGTTAAATATAGGAGATTCGAAAATGAAAACGCACTCACCCCTTCTTCTCTCGGCGCTTCTGGCACTGACAGCGTGCGGTTCAGCGGCGCAGTACTCTAATGATACCTCCAGGCAGAGGTATCAGGACGGAATCTACTATACACCTGAGACCGAAATCAACACGGCGTCGACTACGGCGCAAGCCGACATCAACGTCCTCGACCAGGAAACCTCCGCTCTGGCGGCCAGGACTAGAGGTTCCAACATCTATCTCAAGAACGGCATAGCCGACACCCTGTTCATCCCCGAGCATATGAGCGCGAGGATCGACTTTGACAAGAATGCCAATACGACTTCCGTCACCCTCATCGACAGCCCCTACCCCTACACCACCCTCGGCATTGACTGGGGATGGGCTTACAGGCCCTGGTATTGGGACACCTGGTACGGCCCCCGCTGGGGCTGGCGCAGCCCCTGGCATTACGGTGGCTGGTACGGTGGCTGGGCCACCTGCGACCCCTGGTTCTGGGACACCTGGTACTGGGGTTACAATCCCTGGTATTACGGCGGATGGTATGGCGGCTGGTACAGCCCTTGGTATTATTCGAGCTGGTACGGCTGGTATGACCCCTGGTATTACGGAGGGTATTACGGCGGATGGTATGGCGGCTGGGGCCACGGTTGGGGCCACCACGGCTGGCATCACGCAGGCTGGTACGGCGGAGGCTACCACAGCAACCGCTACTGGGGCTCCAGGGTCGGTACCGAAGGCAACGCCCACACCCGCGGAGGAAGTTATTCTTCCAATATGAGCAGGACGCGCACCGGCAGTTACGCAAGGACTGCCACGAGCACCCGCACCAGGACGGCCACGAGGGCTGGTTCCGCAACCGGGACCGCGACAAGGGCAAGTTCGTCCGCAAGGCCCGCAACGAGGACCATGTCTTCGGCAAGGCCCGCAACCAGGACGACTTCCACGGCGGCCAGGACGGCCGGCAGGAGCGGCAGTTACACCGGCTCCACCTCCAGGGCATCCTCTTCCACCCCGTCCGCATCCACCAGGAGCGGATCGACCTACAGCAGGTCCTCGGCATCCCGTCCTTCCACCTATTCCAGTCCTTCATACAGGTCTTCCGGGAGCGGCGCGACCAGGAGCTCCGGCTCCTCCGTCGGCAGTTCCTCCAGGTCTTACGGAGGTGCTACCCGCAGCAGCGGCGGCTATTCGAGCGGATCATCCGGCATGTCCCGCAGCAGCGGCGGCTATAGCGGCGGCTCCCGCAGCGGCGGTGGCGGTGGTTCATTCGGCGGCGGTGGCGGCTCCTTCGGAGGTGGCGGCGGCTCACGCAGCGGCGGCTCCTCGGGAGGCGGCAGGAGATAGGACGCAATTCCATTCCACCATATTGAAAACTTGACTGAAACGACATTCAACACACACCGGAAATGAAAAGGATATTTGCCATAATCTTGTTTGCTGCGGCGGCGGCAGCCGCTTCCGCACAAACGCTCAGCGACGGATTTACCTTTTCGCAGAACCAGTACTACGGCACCGCCAGGTCCCTGGGTATGGGCAATGCGATGACAGCCGTCGGAGGCGACCTCGGTTCCGTCACCATCAACCCTGCGGGCAGTGCCGTGAACGGATATTCCCAGATCACCTTCTCTCCCAACATCAGCGTGTCGGTGAGCAATGCGTCCTTCGCTGCAGTGGCCGGCACCGATCCCTATTCCAACGAGAACAAGGACCACTACACCAGGTTTACCGTCCCCAACTTCGGAATGACCTTCAACTACAAGACGGGCAAGAGTTCGGGACTCAAGGCCATCACCTTCGGAATCGTGGCCAACGGTACCAGGAACTACACCAGCACCTTGACCACGGGAGGCCGCAACGACCAGACCACGTTCATGGGCGCCCTCGCCACGGACGCCACCGAGAACGGTTTCTCCAGCGGCATCCTGAACGACTCCAATTCCTATTATGACAGCCAGGCCCCCTGGCAGTCCATAATGGCCTACCGCAGCGGGATGATCGCCACCTACGGCGGTTCCGAATACGACTATATCGGCACCTCCGAGGCCATCTTCACCGACGGCACCATCGGCCTGGCCGGTCCCATCGACCAGACCTACGGCCGCAGGTCCTACGGTTCCAAGTACGACGTGGTCCTCAACATGGGCTTCAACGTCAACGACAACCTCTACTTCGGATTCAACCTCGGCATCCCCACTTTCTCCTACCAGTTTGACGATTTCGTCAAGGAGTGGGCCGTGAATCCCGACGATTTCCCCATCGAGTATGATAATGGAGAAATTGCCTGGTTCGACAATATGAGGCAGAGGTATTCCTACTATGCCGAAGGCACCGGAATCTATGCCAAGCTGGGCATCCTGGCCAAGCCCACCCCCAGTTTGAGGCTGGGAGCGGCCATCCAGACCCCCACCGCGATGACCATCGACGAGAAATGGCAGTATGCGGGCGACACCTGGTTCACCGACAGCAAGTTCGACGCCAGCGAGGTCAGTCCCCAGGGAGACTTCTCCTACAGGTTCACCTCCCCTTACAGGATGAACGTCGGAGCGGCATATTCCTTTGCCAATATGGGTCTGGTCAGCCTGGACTATGAATTCTGCGACTACAGCACGATGAGGTTCCGCGACAAGGGCGGCAATTCGGGCTCCTTCGACGCAGTCAACTCCGATATCAAGGACTACGCAGGAATCCAGCACAACGTCAGGGCCGGAGTCGAGATCAAACCCATTCCCCAGTTCGCACTGAGGGCCGGTTACAATCTCATGACTTCACCTGAATACTTCTATGAAGGCAACACCAGGAAGAACGTAGACGCACTCACCCACTCCGCTTCCTTCGGACTCGGGTATTCCTCCAATGGTTCGTTCTTCTTCGACCTGGCCACCCGCTACACGAAACTGGCTGACGAGTACGTCTCCATCTACGGCGACTACATCGACAACGTGATGTCTCCCGAAATCCTCAACAAGGCGGGACTCTGGGACATCACCGCCACCATCGGATTCAGGTTCTAGACCTTATAGATCCAGAAAATCGAATCGGGGCCTTCGTTGAAAAGAAGGTCGACAGCTGACAGATTTGGAATGAAGCCATACTTTCGGGAAAAGACCTGGAAGTATGGCTTTTCCAGATCCAGATCCCGGAGGACGGTGTCGGGACGCTTCGGATGGATCGCAGCCCTGAAGTCCTCCCCATAAGGGCCGGGCTCTCCTTCAGGAGTATAATCCTCAGTAATACGGATATCGGCGGAAATCCCGAATTTCTCCAGTAAATAATTGATTATGCGGAGATTGTAATCGAAGAGGAACTCCGGCCGCTCGTCCATCGCCGCGAACAGGCCGTCCCTGTAATATTCGAAAAACGGAGAACCGGAATATGCCGAGGTTATCGCCCTCTTGTGACGTACCGGCCAGCCTCCAGACCAGTCTATCCTCACTTCCCTGATGGGAATCCCCTCTCCCCCGCCGTCGTGCACGACCGGTATGCTCAGGCTTTCCGCACCGTCGGCGGCGTAGAACCTGAACCTGTTCCTCCAGCTCTGTTTACGGTAATTCTCGCAGGCTTCCAGCCAGACCACAGACGGAATGACGCAGCGGAACCCGGAGTCCTGCTGCGTCACTGTCTTCATATCCCTTGCTGCAAGGGCGAACCACTCCACCGGAGGCAGATATGCAGTGGAGAGAAGCACCCTAGTCTATCTGGCCCCTTTCACCGAGCTCGATGCCGCGGATGATGCCCCTCTTGGAGGCGCGGATGAAGTTCAGGATGGTGTCCCTGTATTCCGACTGGGGGAAACCGGCCTCGACCTTGGAGCAGCCGTCGGTAATGTTGTAGCCCTGGTAATAGATGGTGTCGTAGATGTCCTTGATGAGGCGGATGTCTTCCGAGGAGAAGCCCCTGCGCCTCAGTCCAACGATGTTAACGCCGCAGTAGCAGATGGGATCGCGGCCGCAGAGCACGTAGGGAGGGATGTCCTTGTTGACCTTGGAGGCGCCTCCGACCATCGCGTGGGTGCCGATGCGTGAGAACTGGTGGGCCATAGCCCCCCCTCCGAGGATGGCGTAGTCATCGATGTCGGTCTCGCCGGCGATCGCGCTGTGGCTCGTCATTATGCAATGGTTCCCGACCGTGCAGTCGTGGGCGACGTGGACGTAGGACATTATGAGGGTGTCGCTTCCGATCCTGGTCACGCCCTTGTGGCTGGCCTGGGTGCCGCGGTTGATGGTCGCGCACTCGCGGATGGTGACGTTGTCTCCTATTTCGACATAGGAAACCTCACCTGAGTACTTGAGGTCCTGGGGAATGGCCCCGACCACCGCACCGGGGAAGACGGTGCAGTTCTTGCCCATCCGCACATATTTGAAAATCACTGCGTTGGGAAGGATCACGCAACCGTCGCCGATGACTACGTCGTCATCTATGAAAACATAGGGCCCTATCTCTATCCCGTCGCCGAGAACCGCCGAGGGAGAGACCGTTGCCAATGGGGAAATCTTGTTCATATTCAAATGTATATAAGGGGAAATGTCAGGCCTTGGCGCCGATCGCTTCCGCGAGGGCGGCGGCCATCCTTGTATTCATCGTGTGTCCCGGTTTGAAACCCGTGATCCTGGCGTTCAGGAAGCCTCCTGCCAGACGCAGGTCGCCCATAAGGTCAAGGAGTTTGTGCCTGGCGCATTCGTTGGGGAAATGCCTTCTGACATTGTCCAGGTAGCCGTCCGGATTGACATTCATCACAGGACGGTTGAAAACGGAGGCGACCCTCCTGACCTGTTTGTCAGAGACCGGATGCTCCACCACGACCAGGGCGTTGTCCACGTCCCCTCCCTTGATGAGGTTCTGGGAAAGGAGGAATTCCAGTTCGTGGAAGAACACGAAGGTGCGGCAGGGACCAATCTCGGTGGCATAGTCCACGCCTTCGTCCCAATGGGCCGACTGGACGCCGATGACCTTGGAATTGAAGTCGATGGTAAGGTCGTATGAAGGGGCGTCGGCGGGCTCCGCCTTGATCCAGGATCCTGTCTCGGAGTCGTTGACCTCAACCGTACGGGGAAGGGTCAGGTACTGCCTGGAGGCGTCCTGCTCCACGATTCCGGCCTTGAGGAAAGCCTCGACATAGGGATTGGCGCTGCCGTCGAGTATGGGAACCTCGATGTTGTCCAGTTCCACGAGGGCGTTGTCGATTCCCAGGCCGGTAAATGCCGACATCAGGTGCTCTATCGTCATCACCGTCACCCCGTCAAGGGTGAGGGAGGTGCTGCGGGCGGTGTTGGAAACCAGGGAGGCGCAGGCGGGAACAAAGGCTTCGGGGCCCAGGTCCTTCCTGAGGAAACGTATTCCCGTCCCCGCCGGGGAGGGGCATACGGTCATATGGGCGAACTCTCCTGAATGGAGGCCCTTGCCTTCGAACCGGCAACCTATGGAAAGTGTCCTTTGTCTAGACTTCATAAAAACAGGCTGTCCCCTCCGACTTCCGGAAGGGACTGCAAAGATAGACAATTTTTAGGGACTTGCAAGGTTTTACCTGCTTTCCTCCGGACCTTCCTTGCCCGCCTGCCTGAACTTGGCGTAACTCCTCATGAAGTTGGTAATGGGAATGGCCGGCGAACCGAGGAACTTCTGCCCGCCATTCTTGATATTGCCGATCACTCCGGCCTGGGCGCCGATGACGGTGTTGTCAGCTATGGTGATGTGGCCCACGATGCCCACCTGGCCGGCCAGGATGCAGTTTTTCCCGATCTTCGTGGAACCCGCGATCCCGCACTGGGCGGCCATCACGGTGTTGTCCCCGATCTGGACGTTATGTGCTATCTGGCAGAGGTTGTCAATCTTGACGCCCTTTCCGATGATGGTCGATTCCATCTCGGCGCGGTCGATGGTGGTCCCGGCACCTATCTCACAGTTATCGCCTATTATCACGTTGCCGAGGTGCTCGATCTTCTCCCAGGTCCCGTCGGGCTGGGGCACGTTGCCGAAACCGTCCGAACCTATCACCGCGTTGGCGTGGATGATGACGTTGTCGCCGATGACCATACCGGGATAGATCACCACTCCGGGGTAGATTATGCAGTTCTTGCCGATCCTGGTGTCGTCGCCGACATACACGTTCTCGTATATCCTCGTGAAATCACCCACATAGGCGTGGTGCCCCACATAACTGTGGCTGCCGAGATAGACCTTCTTGCCGAACTTGGAGGTGAGGAAATAGGACGAACGGAAACCGCGGTGGCGACCGGAAGTGCGTTTCTTGGCAGACACGTATTTCAAGAGCTGGGCGATCGCCTCGTAGGAGTTGTCCACCCTGACCATAGTGGGGGTTACTGCCTCCTTGGGCTCGAAATCCTTGTTGACCAGCAGGACGCTTGCCTTGCAGGTATAGACGTATTTCTCATATTTGGGATTGGCATAGAAACACAACTGTCCCGGTTTCCCGTGCTCTATCTTGGCAAAAGAGGTAATCCTGGCCTCGGGGTCTCCATCCACGGTTCCTTTCAGTATCTGGGCCAGTTGTTTTGCAGTCAACTCCATATTGATTCCGTGTCATTCATTAATCATACAAATTTAATCTTTTTCCTTGTATTTCATTATTTTTCCCGGCAATTTTTGCAATTAGGAAGAAAAGTTATATATTTGCACCCGAGTTGGAGATAGGAGCCGGATGGTTCCTATCATTTTTTTGATGCCGATGGACGGAAAAATGATACTGGAGGCTATGACCTCCGCAGCGGAAAATATCGGTTGTTTCATCGTGGACGTGAAGGTTTCACGGGACAACGACGTCACCCTCACCATTGACAAGGAAGAGGGCGTGGTGACGATGGATGACTGCGTCGCCCTGAACGACGCCTTCCTCGCCGCTTTCGACAGGGACGTCGAGGACTATTCCCTCACTGTCACTTCCGCCGGCCTGGACCAGCCCCTGAAGGACCCCAGACAGTTCCGCAAGGCCGTCGGCACGATGGTGGACGTACTTTTCAAGGGCGGACGGAGGCTCATCGGCAGGCTCGTATCCTCCGACGAGGACTCGATAACCCTGGAGTACACTGCCCGCGAGAAGGCGGAGGGAAGCAAGAAGAAGGTGGACGTCGTCCGGGAAGAGGGTTTCTCCCGCGAGGGAATCAACTCGGTGACGCCCTGGATAGATTTCAAATAAACATAAACATACAGAACCAAGAAATGGAAAAGAGAAAAGAAGATGTGGTAACCTTGATCGATGCATTCAAGGACTTCAAGGAAGAAAAGAACATCGACAGGCCGGTTATGATGGGTGTCCTGAAGGACGTGTTCATGACCCAGCTCGCCAAGACCTACGGCTCGGCCGACAATTTCGACGTCATCATCAACGTCGACAAGGGAGACTGCGAGATTTACCAGAACTTCGACATCGTGGAAGAGGTCGACAACCCCAACACCCAGATGACGCTGGAGCAGGTGATCGAGGATTCCGGCGACGATGACTACGAGATCGGCGACACTTATTCCAAGAAGCTCAGCCTCGCATCCTTCGGAAGGAGGGGCATCCTCAACATCAGGCAGAACCTCCAGGGCCGCATCATGGACATCGACAAGGCCAACGTCTTCAAGAAATACACCGACAAGATCGGGGAAATCTTCACCGGCGAGATCTACCAGACCTGGTCGAAGGAAGTCATCATCCTCGACGAGGACGGCAACGAACTCCACCTTCCCAAGGCGGAGCAGATTCCCGGCGAAAGGTTCAAGAAGGCCGACACCGTGAGGGCAATCATCAAGAGCGTGGAGATGAAGAACAACACCACCCCCTACATCCTTCTTTCCAGGACATCGGAGGACTTCCTCCGCAAGCTCTTCGAAATGGAGGTTCCTGAAATCTACGACGGCCTCATCACCGTCAAGAAGGTGGTCAGGATCCCCGGAGAGAGGGCCAAGGTGGCCGTGGAGTCCTATGACGACAGGATCGACCCCATCGGCGCCTGCATCGGCGTGAAGGGTTCCAGGATAATCGGCATCGTCCGCGAGCTCCGCAACGAGAACATCGACGTGATCCAGTGGACTTCCAATCCCCAGCTCCTCATCCAGAGGGCCCTCAACCCCGCGAGGGTTTCTTCCATCGACATGGGTTCAGGCCCCGGCGACAAGGTGAAGGTCTATATGCAGCCCGAGGAAGTCAAGAAGGGCATCGGCCGCGGCGGAGTGAACATCAAGCTCGCCGGAATGCTGGTGGACAGGGAGATCGAGGTCTGGAGGGAACTTCCCAAGGACCAGGCCGCCCAGGAGGAGGAAGACGTGCTGCTCAGCGAGTTCTCCAACGAGATCGACCAGTGGATCATCGACAAGCTCGAGGAGATCGGCTGCGACACCGCGAAGGCAGTTCTCGCCTACACTCCCGAAGAGATCGCCCGCAGGGCCGACCTCGAGGAAGATACGGCGGAGGAAGTGTTCAGGATACTCAGGGCCGAATTCGAAGACTAATCTTATAAAGTTGGAATATGGCGGATATCAGACTTAACAAGATCATCAAGAAATACAACATCGGTCTCCAGACCCTCGTCGACTTCCTGTCGACAAAGGGCGTGGAAGTCGAAGGCAACCCCAATGCCAAGATTTCGGACGAGTTGCTTCCGGACATCGAGAAGCAGTTCGGCAAGGACCTCGAGGCCAAGCTGGCCTCGGAGCAGATCGACATCAGGCTGACGGACATCCTCGACAAGGCCGGCAAGAAACAGGAGGGGGAAACCCCCGAAGAGGACGACTACGAACCCGTCAGGGAGACCATCATCAAGAGTACCACCTCCTTCATCCCTTCGGATTCACCCAGGAGCGCCGCCAAGAGCGAACCGGCTCCCAAACCGGCCCCCAAGCCGGAACCCGAACCCGAGCCTCAGCCCGCTCCGGAGCCCGAACCCCAGCCGGAACCTGAGCCCGAGCCCAAGCCCGCCCCGGCAGTCGAGAGCGAGCCCGTGAAGGCCGTGGAGGAAAAACCGGCGAAGGAGGAAGCTCCCGTCGAAGAGGCACCCGCTCCCGCCGCTAAGGCTGAGGAGGCAGGCGAAGAGGTGAAGGAAGCCCCCAGGGAGGATTCCGAAAAAGCCGAGAGCAAGCAGGACGATTCCGCCATCGGCCTGAAGATCATCGGGAAGATAGACCTCAGCCAGTTCGACAAGAAGAAGAAAGAAGCCGGCAAGAAGCGCGAAAGGATAGCGAAGGGCACTCAGAAGGTCGATGTCAACAAAATCGGGAACATCGCCGACACCAAGTCACGCAAGGACTCCAAGGGTGCCGCCAAGGGCGGCGGACGCGACGAGGCGTCAGCCAAGTCCGGACGCAAGCGCGACCGCCAGCGTTTCAAGCAGGCGATGACCGAGGCCGAGACCGAAGCTATGCAGAGGGAGATCCAGAAGCAGGTCAAGGAGACCTACGCAAGGATGAATGACAGCAAGAAGAGCAACTTCGGAGCCAAGTACCGCAAGGAGAAGAGGGAGGCGGCAGCCAACAAGGCGCAGGAGGAGTTCCAGCAGGAGATGGCGGAAAAGACGATCCTGAAGGTCACCGAATTCGTGACCGTCAACGATCTCGCCACCCTTATGAACAACACCCCCGTCAACGACGTCATCCGCGCCTGCATGAGCCTCGGACTGATGGTGTCCATCAACCAGAGGCTTGACGCCGAGGCCCTTGTCCTCGTTGCCGAGGAATTCGGCTACAAGGTGGAATTCGTCACCGCCAACCTCACCCAGGAGATTGAGGGCAACAACACTCCCGACAGGGAGGAGGACCTCGTTTCCAGGCCTCCCATCATCACCGTTATGGGACACGTCGACCACGGTAAGACCTCACTGCTCGACTATATCCGCAAGTCCAACGTCATTGCCGGAGAGGCCGGAGGTATCACCCAGCACATCGGTGCCTACAACGTCGTTCTTGCGAACGGCCGCAGGATCACCTTCCTCGACACCCCGGGCCACGAAGCCTTTACGGCCATGAGGGCCAGGGGCGCCCAGCTGACCGACCTCGCCATCATCATCATCGCGGCCGACGATGCCGTGATGCCCCAGACGGTGGAGGCCATCAACCACGCCCAGGCCGCCGGAGTCCCGATGGTGTTCGCCATCAACAAGATCGACAAGCCCGGCGCGATGCCTGACAAGATTTACCAGCAGCTCTCCCAGATGAACATCCTCACCGAGGCCTGGGGTGGTAAATTCCAGAGCCAGGAAATCAGCGCCAAGAAGGGCCTCAACGTGGACAAGCTCCTCGAGAAAGTCCTTCTCGAGACCGACCTGCTCGACCTCAAGGCCAATCCCAACAAGCCGGGCATCGGCACGGTGATCGAATCCTCCCTCGACAAGGGACGCGGCTATCTCGCCACGGTCCTCGTCCAGGAGGGAACCCTCCGCGTGGGCGACGTCATCCTCAGCGGCACCTTCTACGGAAGGGTCAAGGCGATGTTCAACGAACGCGGACAGAAGGTCTCCGAGGCCGGTCCTTCGACTCCGGTATCCGTGCTCGGACTCAACGGAGCCCCCAGCGCAGGCGACAAGTTCAACGTGATGTCGGACGACAAGGAGGCCAAGAGCATCGCCAACAAGAGGGAGCAGCTCATCCGCATCCAGGGCATCAAGACCCAGAAGCACATGACCCTCGAGGAAATCGGAAGAAGGATCGCCATCGGCAACTTCAAGGAACTGAACGTCATCGTCAAGGCGGACGTGGACGGCTCCGTGGAGGCCCTCTCCGACTCCCTCATCAAACTCTCGACCGAGCAGGTTCGCGTGAATGTCATCCACAAGGCCGTGGGCGCCATCTCCGAATCCGACATCCTTCTCGCAGAGGCCTCCGACGCAGTCATCATCGGCTTCCAGGTCCGTCCTTCAGTGGACGCCCGCAGGATGGCCGACAAGGAAGGTATCGAAATCCGCCTCTACTCCGTCATCTATGACGCCATCAACGAAGTCAAGGACGGTATCGAGGGTATGCTCGAGCCCGAGAAGAAGGAAGAGGTCACAGCCACGGCGGAAGTCAAGCAGACCTTCAAGATTTCCAAGGTCGGCACCATCGCCGGCTGCATAGTCCGCGACGGCAAGCTCACCAGCAACGCCAAGGTACGCCTCATAAGGGACGGAATCGTAATCTACACCGGAAGCCTGGCCTCCCTCAAGAGGGGCAAGGACGACGCCAAGGAAGTGCCTGCGGGCATGGAATGCGGCGTTGGCATCGAGAACTTCAACGACATCAAGGTCGGAGACACAATTGAAGCCTTCCACATAGTGGAGATCAAGAAAACCTTATAGGAGTAACAGCACCGCGAACGAGTAAAGGAGGTAGGCCTGGAAACAGAGCCTCCCTCCTGTTTTTTCATTCAGCATCACGTTCACGGGATCCTTGCCAAGCAGTTCGGCAGCCTTATCGGGACCTGGAAGGCTGCTTCGGGTGAATTTCTTCACGATCATCCCGTCGTTCAGCCAGACGGCTCCTCCGTTCGACCTGTTGAATGTAAGGAGAGCCTTGTGGTCGGCAAAGAATGTCCTGGACGATATGTCCTCAGGAAGGGATGTCTTTCCGACAATGCCGGCGAAGGCATCAGGGGAAGACGAGACCAGAAGGTATGGCTTGAAACCGGCCTCGTCAACAGATGACAGGAAACCGGATATCCTTTCCCAATCCTTTGGCCTGAGGGATGAGGGGTTCGGAACGGAAACGGCGAAGACCTCCCCATCGGTAAGAATGTCCTCCCGGTAGTTCCCGTCCGCGTCGGTAATGTCAAGGGGAACCTGTCCGGAATCGCCGGAAGGGACGTTGCGGCGGTAAGTCTCGGTCCTGACGAAGGTCCACGTGGAATCAGGAAGGCAGTCAAGGGTGAATTCCCCCTCTTTCCCGTCCTTCTCGTAAATGAAGGTGGAAACCCAGTCGTCCCCTGACACGGAGGGATTGTCGGAAGAGGAAAGGAGTTCCGCACCGGCCTTGTAAGGGGTGAAATCCACGAGGGGCAGGGAGAATAGGGAATATATCGCAAGGGCCAGGACGGCGGCAGACACCAGGGCGAAGGATATGTATTTTCGCTTGCGCGGCTCGCCAAGATTCTTCAAAGGGAAGAATGCGACGGCGCAGAGGGCGCACAGGACCAGGTTCTTGACGAAGGTCTGGGCGTGGGTGAGATGGACGGCCTCCCCGAAGCAGCCGCAGTCCATGTCCGGGTTGCCGATAAGGATGGCGAGGGTGACGAAGGTGAAAAAGGCGGTAAGGCCAGTGGCCGCCCAGGCTGCAGCCTTTCGGAGTATTCCCGAAATCAGGGCAACGCCGACGATGGCTTCGGCAAAGGCGAGTAAAAAGGCGACCGCCTTCGAAATGGGAACGAGGAAACCGAGATGGAAGAACTTGAAATATTCCGCGACGACGAGGCCCGCACCTGCCGGATCCATAAGTTTCAAGGAACCGGAGACGAAGAACACCACGCCGATGAGGGCTGCGCAGACACGTCTTGCCAATCTCGAAAACTCTCTCATCTCCCTATAGTTTCTTATCTACCAAAGACTTGACTTTCAAGAAGATGTCATCAGGAGGGAGCATCGCGCCGCTGGGGTTGGAACAGTCCACTCTGGAGAATCCCGGATCGACGAGGGTCTGGGAGAGATACACTTCCCTCACCCTCTTCTGGAACTCGATGTCGGCCTCGTGGATGTCGCTGCCTCCTTCAAGGTAATCCCTGTCCTCCCCCACTCTCGAGGCGGTGAGCTTCTTCTCCACGAAACCGATGGGAACGTCGAGGAATATGTTCAGATCGGGCCTGGGCAGGTCGAACTGACCGTACTCGGTGTCAAAGATCCACTGCCTGAGTTCTTCCCTGGCATCCGGGTCCGAGACCTTGGCGCACTGGTAGGCTATGTTGGAATAAACATATCTGTCCAGGAGGACCGTACCCCCTTCAGACAGGGTTTTCCTTATGGAAGGGGCGGCAGCCTGGCGGTCTCCGGCATAGAGGAGGGCCACCAGTTGGGGATGGACGGAATCCAGGGTGCCATAATCTCCCCGAAGGAAACGGCCGATCAGGTCTCCCCATAGAGGGGCTTCATACCTCGGGAAATGGATATATTCCACCTTCCCGCATCTGGATTCAAGATATTTCCTCAGTTTTCCGACCTGGGTGGACTTCCCCGCCCCGTCCAGGCCTTCCAGCACAAACAGCATATTCCGGTTTTTTAACTAATTCCAAATTTAAACAATTTTCCTCTATTTTAGTTAATTTTGTGGATATGGAAAGGAAGACAGAGATAATGGGAATCGTGAATCTGACACCGGATTCATTCTACTCCCACAGCAGGAGCCTCGCCCCTGACGGGACTCCGGACCTCGACGCCCTGGTGGTAAAGGTGGGGAAGATGATAGGCGACGGGGCCGGTATCATAGACATAGGCGCCTGCTCCACCCGTCCGGGCTCGCTTCCGGTGAGTTCCGAAGAAGAGTGGCAGAGGCTTGAGACCCCCCTCAGGCTCATCCGGTCCTCCTTTCCCGACATTCCCCTTTCCATAGACACCTTCCGCAGCGGCATTGTCTCACGTGTCTATGACCTCATCGGACCTTTCATTGTCAATGACGTTTCCGGAGCCTCAGACCCTTCCGTCGTTCCCCTCACGGCCGGCCTGGGCCTGACCTATGTCTGCACCCACTCGTCTCCGGAAGGCACCGCCGACGTCGTGACCAGGGTGCTGGACTTTTTCAGGGACTTCGCCGACAGGGCGGAAGAAGAAGGTCTGAAGGACTGGATCCTTGACCCCGGCTTCGGTTTCGGAAAGACGCTTGAGGAGAACTATTCCCTGCTGGCAGGCCTCCCCTCCCTGAAACAATTCGGGAAGAAGATCCTCGTCGGGGTGAGCCGTAAGAGTATGGTATGCAAATTGTTAGGAATATCTCCGGAAGAAGCGCTAACCCCCACCCAGGCCCTGCATATGGCCGCCCTCGAAAGGGGTGCTGACATCCTGAGGGTCCACGACGTGGCAGAAACGGCCCAGACAATAAAGATTTGGAACAGGATCTCCGGAATATGAGTCTTAAACAGGATATAAAGGCATACATCAGGCTGACCGCAAAGATTGCCGACCAGATAGACGTCAACGCGGCGGCTGAGAGCATCCGCAGGAACATCTATTTCCGCGGCCCGAACGTATGGATCCTCGCGTTCTCCATCATCATCGCCTCGGTCGGACTGAACATCAACTCTACAGCGGTGATCATCGGTGCGATGCTCATCTCTCCCCTTATGGGTCCCATCATCGGCGTCGGTCTCGGCCTCGGCATTGACGACACGAAACTCATTGTCGAAGGGATTCGGAACCTGCTGGTAATGGTGATTATCAGCCTCCTGGCCTCATCCCTCTATTTCCTTCTCTCTCCGCTGAACCTGCCGAATCCCACCGAACTCGAAGCGCGTACCTCTCCAAGCATCTATGACATTATCATAGCCCTCTTCGGCGGTTTCGCAGGCATTCTCGAACTGGCGCGCAAGGAAAAGGGTACGGTAGTACTGTCAGGAGTTGCCATTGCCACGGCCCTGATGCCTCCCCTCTGCACGGCCGGCTACGGAATAGCCAAATTAAGCCCCCATTTCTTCTTCGGGGCGATGGGACTCTTCCTCATCAATACCATCTTCATTATCCTGGCCACCTACATCGCCACGAAGTATTTCCACTTCAATACTGTCAAGTTCGAAAATGAGGCATCGGCAAGGCGCACCAGCCGCCTGATCACCGCCCTGGTCGTCCTGGTGACCGTGCCCAGCATCTGGTCTGCCACCGTCATAGTGAAGAACAACAGTTTCACCGCCGCGGTCGAGAATTTCATTTCGGAGAACCGCATCTTCGGAAAGAACTACATATACGACTACAAGATCACCCAGGGCCGGAAAAGAAACGTGACCTTCCTGGTGACAGGGGAAGGATTGGACGCAGGAGATCAGCTCGCACTGATGGACGCCGCCTCCGAATACGGTATTCCCCACGACCGCATCAACTTGATACACAGAAGTTTCATCTCGGACAAAAACGAATCCGACCAGGTCATTCAGGGAGTCTATGAAGTACTGGAGGACCAGCTGGTCAAGAAGGATTCCCTGATCAATTCCCTCCGCCAGCAGGTCAATTCTCTTGGCGGAAGGGAAATACCATACTCCCAGGTCGCGAAGGAAGTCTCGATCCAGTGGCCGGACATAAAGGAAATCTTCATCTCGCGCGGAGCCAGCGTCACCACCGACAGCCTCGACACTTCATTCCGGACTCTCGCCATCATAACCGCCGACCCGCCCGTCTCAAAGGAACAGACCAACCGCCTCGAGCAGTGGCTCAAAGTCCGCCTGAGCGACACCACGGTCGTGGTGCAGCAGAAAAGATAGACCTGGGCTGAAATGCCCTCAGGAAATGCCCGGTCGGGCCGGGAATCACAGGGGGACTACTTGTTGACGAACATCACCGCCTCGGCGATGGAATTGAGCTTGGTGTCGACGGAGTCGGCGCGGCTGGCGAGCACGCAGGGAGCGGTGGTGCCTACCAGCATACCGGCCTGGCGCACTCCGTCCGCGAGTTTCGAATTGGTCTTCCAGAAAACGTTGCCGCTCTCGATGTTCGGGAACAGCAGGCAGTCGGCATCGCCGGCAACGGGGCTGACGAGCTTCTTGATCTGCACCGATTCCTCATCGACAGCCACGTCGAGGGCGAGCGGACCGTCTCCGATGCAGCCCTTTATCTGACCGCGGTCGCACATCTTGGCCAGCTGGGCGGCCTCGACACAGGCGGGCATGCTGTCGAGCATCTGTTCGGAAGCGGCGAGGAAGGCGATCTTGGGCTTCGCGATGCCGAAACTGTGGGCCACGTCCACCAGGAAATTCGCGATCTTAACCTTCTGACGGAAGTCAGGAAGGGGAATTACGGCCATGTCGCTCATGAATATGAGTTTGTGGTACTTGGGATTCTCAATCACGCCCACGTGGCTCAGGAGCCCCTTGTTGGGCAGAAGGCCCGTCTCCTTGTTGAGGATGGCGCGGAGGAACTTGTCCGTGGAGCAGAGTCCCTTCATAAGGACGTCGCCTTCTCCGTCGTGGACCATCCTGACAGCCTCGGCCACCGCCTTGGCCTCAACGGGGATGTCGACGATTTCAAATTTGGAAACGTCGAAGCCGCACTTCGAGCACACTTCCCTGACAAGGGCCGAGTCGCCCACCAGGACAGCATTGACGAATCCTGCTTCGACGGCCTTGTAGGCCGCCTCTATCGAATGTTCATCCACACCCCAGGCCACTATGAGCCTTTTGCAAACTCCTTTCACCTTAAGGTCGGCGAAAACATCAGCGAATTTCGTAATCATATCTTTTTCTGTTTAATTATTCTTCAATTTCCTGTACCAGGTGCATCGTGTCGCGGGCGATGGCCAATTCCTCGTCCGTGGTGACGACGACCACCTTCACCTTCGAGTCCGGAGTGGAAAGCAGCGTATCCACTCCCCAGGCCACGTTGGCCTCGTAGTCGAACTTCAGTCCCAGATAGGCGAAACTCTCGCAGACACGACGCCTCAGACGGCTGTTGTGCTCCCCGATGCCACCCGTGAAGACTATGAGGTCGACACCGTTCATCACGGCCACGTAAGCGCCTATGAGCTTGACTATGTCGTAACTGAGTTTCTTGTAAACAAGTTTTGCCTTGGGGTCGCCGGCTATGGCCAGCTCGTTCATCTCGCGGGCGTCGGAAGTTTTCTCGGAAAGCCCGAGGAAGCCGCTCTTCTTGTTCATCAGGGTCTCCATCTGGCCGGGGGTAAGACCTTCCTTCTTCATTATGTAGGTCACGACGTTGGGATCCAGGTTGCCGCACCTGGTGCCCATTATCATACCCTCAAGGGGTGTGAGGCCCATCGAAGTGTCCACCACCTTGCCGTTCACTATGGCCGTGATGGAAGATCCGTTGCCGATGTGGCAGGTGATGATCTTGGAGTCGTTGATGTCCAGGCCGCAGAACTCCGCGCCCTTGTGGGCCACGAACTTGTGGCTGGTCCCGTGGGCTCCGTACCGGCGGATATGGTATTTGGTGTAATAGCTGTAGGGCAGGGCGTACATATAGGCGTAGTCCGGCATGGTCTGATGGAAGGCCGTATCGAAGGTGACCACCTGGGGTACGCCGGGAAGGACTTCGGTGCAAGCCTCTATGCCAAGAAGGTGGGCTGGATTGTGGAGGGGGGCGAAATCGCAGCAGATGCGGATCTTCTCTATCACGTCATCGTCGACCAGGACGCTCCCGCTGAAGAAATCGGCTCCCTGGACGATACGGTGGCCGACGGCCTCAATGTCACTGAACGACTTCAGGACTCCGGTGACAGGATCGACTATGGCGTCCAGGACCAGCCTCATTCCGGCCGTGTGGTCGGGAATGGGGAGGTTCTTCACCAACTTCTGCCCTCCCTTGGGCGTATATTGCAGGTTTGCGGCCTCAAGGCCTATGTTTTCGGCTATACCCTTGGCTATGACTTCATAGACGTCATCGCTCTTCATGTCCAGCAGCTGGTACTTGATGGATGAGCTGCCGCAGTTGATTACCAGGATAATCATTACACGTCTTGTTTCTTGGGGAATATCATCAATATTCTTAACAATACGCAAAGTTATCAAAAATATCAGTATTTTTATCAAAACTTATGCTTGAAGGACTTCGGTATGACGAGGGATGGGATTTTTGCGGGGCTGTGTACCTTTTTCCTGGCGGGAATCGCCGCAGGAACCCTCGTCGCCGAAGGTCTTGATCCTGCATCTTCCCCCTTTCTCGCAGTTCCCTTCCTCCTTGTGATCCTTTTCCTTACGGCAAGGACCTCGCTTTCAGGCCGGGCCTGCTTCCAGTCCCTTGCCGCCACCTTCGCCTGCGCCGGAGCCTTCTGCGCCCTTGCCTCCGGCTGCATCCCCGACGCCTTCCGGGGCTTTCCTCTTGCGGACCTGGCAGTCAGGAGTTTAAGGGAAGCCATCGATTCCATTCCCTGGCCGTCACCGACCTCGGCTCCCCTCGTCAAGGCCCTCCTGACCGGAGACCGTTCCGACCTCTCCCGGGACATCCTCTACACCTTCCGACGCAGCGGGGCCTCCCATATCCTGGCCCTCTCGGGCCTTCATCTCGGTGTAATCTACCTCATACTCGGAAAGGTGCTTTCCGTTCTCGGCCGCTTCCCACCTTCCATCATCGCCAGATACGTCCTGATCCTGGTTTTTTCCGCTTTCTACACCATTATGACAGGAGCCTCCCCTTCCCTGGTCCGGGCCTTTCTTTTCATCCTC
The DNA here is from genome assembly GCA_017427885.1 of Bacteroidales bacterium. GTDB lineage: Bacteria > Bacteroidota > Bacteroidia > Bacteroidales > UBA932 > Cryptobacteroides. Next base: position 38,017 of record JAFRRW010000006.1, on the reverse strand, counting down.
CTGAGGGAGACCGCCATCCTGCTTCACCGCCCGCGCCATCCGCTCAGGATCCTGCTGGCCGCAATGGTGATCCAGCTGGCGTCCTCTCCCTCAGTCCTCTCTTCCACCGGTTTCCAACTCTCATATCTCGCGATGGCCGGCATAACGATACTCTATCCTCGCCTTCTCGCCCTCTGGCCCGACACCGGAGCCGCCCCGCTCGACCGTTTCCCCCGAAAGATCTGGCAGGCCGCCTCGCTCTCCATATCCTGCCAGGCATTCACCGCCCCCCTCGCCTGGATCCGTTTCCACACCCTCCCGGCATATTTCCTCATCACCAATCTCCTGGCACTCCCCCTCACTTTCCTGATCATCATCCTCGTCACGGCAACCATCCTCCTCTCGAGCCTCGGCATCCACCCCGGGCTGCTGGTCACGCTGTCCGACAAGGCCCTGTCGCTTTTCCTCTTCATCCTTAAGGTGATAGCGGGGATGTGACAGGAAAGGTCATGGCCGGCAAGGACCGGCCATCTCAAAGAAATACGTAGGGGAAAACTACCGCAGGTCGGTGATGACGGTGTCGGGAGGAAGGGTGGCCTTGTCGAAAGCGAAGACGGAGAGGTCCTCGCTGGCCGGTTCGGAGGTAAAATCCTCCGCGACGAACCTGGTAAGGGTGCCGTCTGAAACCGTCACCTCCGCCTCCGTAAGCTTAAGGTCAGGAGTGATGTAGAGCACGATCTTCCTGACGTTGGATTTCACCGTGGCCTCCATTACAGCCTTCACGACATCCTTGCCGCCCTTTTTGAGAGAAGAGGCCTCCTTCAGGTCGAATCCTTCCCCCGAACCGGAAAGGAAGAGGGCCGGATTGGCCGAGAAATCCTCTCCTTCCGCAACGGTCTCGACGATCGCCTCCCCAGCGCTGCGGTCGACGGTCCACCTGGACGTCCCGTCGCAGATCACCTCGAGCCCGTCCCCGTTCATCATGAAAGCACTTCCCTGTACGGTGACGCTGCCGCTTCCGGACATTCCCGGAGTGCGGTTCTCGGTGGAATAGGTGTAGTTGAAAGACAACCTGGATGCCGACGCCATCGAAAGGAATTCGGTGACGGTCTCCCTGGGGGTGGCCATCGCGGCGAGGGCTGCTATGACGGCAATGACATTCATCTTATGGATATTCCGGTTATTCCCTGTCCCTTACGCACCTTACGTTGGCAAGAAACGTGCCCTTGTCGGCGACGGTGGTCATCACGTCGGACTGCTTGTAATGGAAATACCTCAGCCAGGCCTTCGAGGAATCGTTTTCATCCTCGTCGGCGGTCCAGAAAGCGGCGTATTCGTTAGGATGCTCGAACCTGGGGGCACCTTCGTCATAAGTGTTCGCATACCCGAAAGAAAGGGCGTTGAACAAATACTTGTTGGTGATGGTCACGTCGTTTGGCCAGTACTCCCACATCCTGGTACCGAAGAACTTCGCATCAACCATAAGGTCGCCGGACACTCCGGGGAAACTGTCGTGGACGGAAAGGCCTTCGTCGCCGGTCAGGAGTTTCCCGAGGGCAAGCCAGTCCTCCCCGGTGGAAAGATGCCACCCTTCCGGGCAGGACGAAACCGCCTCGTCCCATGAATAGAAATTGCCGGTGATCCTCGTCATCGCGGGAGCGTTGGAGAAAGGCACTCCGCAGTCGGCATAGGAAAGGTTCTGTCTGAACCATTCGTCTGAGCCTATGGTCACCGTGCGGTATTCCATATCGTCACGGGGATCGGTGAAACTGGGGTCGGAATCCGAATAGTCGAGGCCGGAGAACACTTCCTCCATCTTTTCGCCGACAATCGTCAGCGATGTGGTCATGGAAGTGGAGTAATAGTCGTCCGCGTAGGCGTGGAAAGCGAAATCATACCCTGTACCGAGTTTGTCCGGGATCTGGAGGGTGTAGGTTATCGGAGACGTGTCCGAGGAATTGCAATACCTGAGGGTATCCCTGTAAGAGGACGTGGCCCAGGACCTGTAAACGTAATATCCAAGGTTCTTCCCTTCAGGATGCGACACTCCGTGGGGAGTGATGGTATATGTTTCGCCGGGATGCACATACGACGGCAGGTCGTATTTCATCCTGCCGTTAAGGGTGCCGTATTCATCGTCATTGTTCTTCTTCTTGCAGGAAGGGAACGCGACCAGGGACGCCATGAAGATGGCGGCCGTCAAGGCGGTTATCGAGCTTGCGTTCTTCATTTATTTCCAATGTTCCGTCTAAACTGCAAATATGCGAATTTCTTCGCAAATTCGCTTATCTTTGTACAAATACTTTGCCGAACATCGCATATGAAAGACCGCCCGAAGGGATTTCCCTCCCATTCCATACTGCTGGCCCTCTCAGTCCTTGTCTTTTTCTCCTGCACGGAAAGGAGATACGTCGCCATCACCGGGCTGGCGCAGGGCGGAACTTATACCGTAAAGATCAATCTGGAAGGGGTGGAGACTACCCCGATGGTCATCAAGGAAGGCATAGACTCCATCCTCACCCTGGTCGACACGACGCTGTCGGGATATAACAAAGGTTCCATCCTCAGCAGGTTTAACCGTGGTGAGAAGATCCGCCCCAACGGGATGTTCCTGGAGACATACGGGACTGCACGGGACCTGTACAGGAGGACCGGAGGCGCACTGGACTGCGCCGCCGGCCCGCTTTTCGACGCCTGGGGTTTCGGCTTCACCACCGACTCCCTTCCTTCGAAGGAAACCGTCGCCTCTCTCACCGCCTCCTGCGGAATGAAACTTCTTGTCGAAGACCTTTCCTCGGCCACAGGCTCCGACGGCCTTCTCGACCCGGCTAAGGTCTCCCTTTCCGGAACTCCCCCACACCTCAACTACAACGCCATCGCCCAGGGATACAGCAGCGACCTGGTGGCCTCCTACCTCCGAAGCCTCGGAATCAAGGATATGCTGGTGGACATCGGTGAAATATTCTGCGACGGAGTGAACCCTGACGGGAAACCCTGGACCATAGCCATCGACAAGCCTCTGGACGGGAACGACGTCCCCGGGGCCCACATTTTCGGCATCTGGCAGTCCTCAGGAAATCCTTGCGGTGTGGTAACCTCCGCCAACAACCGCAAGTTCTACATCAAAGACGGGGTGAAATATTCCCACACGATAGACCCTCGCATAGGATTTCCCGTCACACATAACCTCCTCAGCGCCACGATTATAGCAGAAGACGCACTTCACGCCGACGCCTTCGCCACGGCCTGCATGGTCCTCGGCCTTGACGCCGCTCGGAAATTCATCCTTGACGACCCCGGCATCGAAGCCTGCCTCATCTACTCCCTCCCCGGAGGCTCCATGGAATCCTGGACCTCCCCCGGTTTCAACCTGGTTCAATAGTTTTTACAACCTACCGGACGCGGATGCGGCGGCCAATCTTGAGAGTAGTCTTTGGAGTAAGGCCGGGATTGAGGCTGCAGATACGGTTCACGGTGGTGTGATAGCGCTGGGCGACCTTGCCGAGGGTGTCTCCTGAACGGATCTTGTAATACTCGGCCGAAGCCAGGGCAGCCTCCCTGGCTGCCTTCTTCTCGGCCTCCTGCCTCGCCAGTTCCATATCCTTGGCGTCCGCCTCGTTGATCGCTATCTCTTCGTCCTCGGATTCAGGCACGTACTTGCTCCCCGGAGTGAGATACCTCTTCTTCAGCGTGAACACCCTGTGGCGGAGTTTACCCGTATTGAAATCTATGAGCCACTGGGGATCGAAGGCATAGCCCTGATACCTGGTCTCGAAATGCAGATGCGCACCCGTGGCCCTTCCCGTGGCGCCGCCAAGGCCGATTACCTTACCGGCCTCCACCCAATCTCCGACCTTCACGTTGATCTTGGAAAGATGGGCATAGAACGTCTCCAGGCCGTTTTGGTGTCTCAGAACTACGAGATTCCCGTAACCACGGTAGTATTTCGCCATCCTGACTTTACCGGCAAAGGCGGCATAGACCGGATTACCGGTCTTTAGAGGAAGGTCGACGCCGGTATGGCGGCGTCCGTGACGGCCGCCATATGGAGAAAAGACGGCCACCTGATTCGGACAGTGATAGTCGCTGAGGGAATCCACCACCCAGATGGTCACCCTGTCGGGAAGGCCTTCAAGGGTCGTCCTGTAGGGATCGGGGTATTCGTCAGTCCAATTCTCGGTAAAGACATTGTTCCCGGCGGCCTGTGACGGGTCGCGCCTGTACGCCCAGGTGTTGTCGGAGAAAAGCAGGATCTGCACGGCCGGATCGACGGTGTCGATGGTGTCCAAAGCGACCTTGCCCTCCGGAATCAGGGATTTCGCAGGTTTGAGGGCAAGCCTCGGGACGAGGCGTTCTGCCCGCTCCAAAGTCATGGGAGGGTCGGAGAGCGGTTTCTTGTCCTGGGCGGTGGCCGAGAAAATGGACGCCAGTATCAGCAATCCCGCAAAAAGGTTCAGTTTCATAATCTTACACGTCTTGCAAAGGAGCCTATCTCACCGCTCCGAACCTGGTCTTGAGCAATTCATCCACGGCGGCTATCTTACTGTCCAGTAGTTCCTGGGTGGAAGCCTCGCAGATAAACCTAAGGTAGGGTTCCGTATTGGAAGGGCGGATGTTGAACCACCAGGACGGGAATTCAACCCTGTATCCGTCGAAATCCATGAAGGCGGTGGCCTTCTCGGAAGCCATGAACATATCCTTCACGGCATCCATCGCTCCCTTCTTGTCCTCGAGCCTGAAGTTGATCTCGCCCGAATTCTTGTATTTCGTGAGTTCGTCTATCTTTCCGCTCAGGGTTATCCCCTTCTTCTTCAGGGCGGACACTATCCTCAGCACGAGGAGGCTGGCAAGGAGGCCGCTGTCGGAATAGAAGAAATCCTTGAAATAATAGTGGCCGGCGAGTTCGCCTCCCCAGAGCCCGTCGATCTCGCGGAGCTTGGGAGCGGCGAAGGCACGCCCCACCCTCCAGGTGTGGAGTTCGGCGCCATATGCCGCAAGGGCCTCTCCGACCGCCTTCGACGAACGGATTTCCTGGAGGACGCGGGGATTCTTCTCTCCCCTCTCGTCGCAGAAATACTGGGCCAGGAGGGCCACTACGAGATCGGGAGGTACGAACCTGGCCCTGTCGTCCACGAACATGACCCTGTCGGCGTCGCCGTCATAGATGACACCCACGTCGGCTCCCATCTTGGAGACGAGGTCCCTCAGCGGCTTCACGTTCGCCGGGATGAGGGGATTAGGCTCGTGGCCGGGGAAGGTTCCGTCAAGGGTGTCGAAAAGGAAGCCTGCATCCTCTCCCTTGAAAAGTTCCTTGGCAAGGAGGTTGGCCATGCCGTTGGAAAGGTCGAAGGCGATCTTCAGGTTGGAGTAGTCACCCTTGAATTTCATCAGGAAATCCAGGTATTCTTTCTTGATGTCCATCTTGTGGACCTCGCCCTTGCGGGGGGCGGGAGGAGTGGGACGACCCTCGTCTATCCAGTCACGGATCTGTCCCAGACCTGCGTCAAGGCCCACCGGGAGGGCGTTCTCCCTGGACACTTTCATACCGTTGTACTCGGGAGGATTGTGCGATGCGGTGATCTGCACAGAAGCCTTGAACCCGTAGTTCGCCGTCCCGAAATACACCAGCGGGGTGGAACTGAGGCCGATGTCATAAACGTCGGCTCCGGCGTCGGTCAAGCCCTCCACCAGGCTGTCCCTGATTTCCTCCGAAGAGACCCTGCAGTCCCTTCCGACCAGCACCTTGTCCGCTCCAAGGAGCGAAGGGATGAAATAACCCACCTTGTAGGCGGTATCCTTGTCAAAGTCCACATTGTAGACTCCCCTGATGTCATATGCGTGAAATGCTCCCATAACTATAATATATTCATTGTTAATTATTTACCATTCAATCTCAATTTTCACCCCGTCGGGATCGTTGTCGTGGCGGAAAATGCAGGTCCGGCTTTCCCCGTCCCATTCGAATTCCGCCGGTGAGCCGTTGACAATGACCTTCTCCGGCCTTGCGGGCAGGAGGACTCGGGTCACGTTGACCGTCTCCGAAGGACTCTTGCAGACATAGGAGAAAGAGCGGCGGCCCTTCCTGATGTCATAGGCCCGGCTCGCGGCGGCGAGGATGCAGGGTGCCTTCGGCGCCTTGGACACGTCATACAGGAACCTCTGGGTGCCGGAGGCGACTTCCAGTCCGGTGCAGACGCTCAGGGCGGGATCGTAAAGGTCTATGAAACGACCTTCCAGCTTCAGTGGTTCGTCGCTCACGCCCTCATCCAGGACGGCTACCAACTTGTATGCGCCCCTGTCCAGGATGAAATTGTTCTTCTCCTCCAGCGGACCGTATGCCTCCCTGACGGCGTCAAGCAGCACGGAATCCCCTCCCTCGTTCATCACGAACTCCTTGGGGTCGCGGCGGATCACCCGGACGCTTCCCTTCCCGTAGCTGTAGGTTCCATCTCCCGCACCGGCGTCCAGACCCATTTTCTCAAAGAGATGGGCCGAAGGAGTCGCATAATGGTTGTCACCGGAGTTCCACCACTCGCTGACGGTCTGGAAGGGATCGGCGTCGGTGCCGCAGTAGATGAGGTGACCGCCCCGGGCGACCCAGTCAGCTATATGGGTATGGGCCTCCGGATCGAGGGGTTTCATATTGGAATAGGTCATAAGGAGGACCTTGACGTCCTTCAATGCCTTCGGATAGCCGAGGTTCTCGATATGGGAGATTTCCACCGGCACGCCCCTTTTCACGAGGGGCATCGCCAAGCCGTAGAAATTGGACAGCTGGGGATCCTCATATCCCTCGTGTATGGGGAAACGCTGGAACATCAGCGAGTTGCCCATCAGCACGGAGATGCCGTGGGATCCGTTGACGCGACTCCTGGAGACGGGGACCTCGTGGGCGGAATTGATCATCACCTGCATCATCGAAGAGTAATCCTTCGGGATGCGGATCTTCTCGGCGGAGTCGCCGCTCTTGTTGTAGTAGCCACGGTATATCCTGGAAGGCCAGGGCATTATCTCGTAGTCCGCTATTTCGGGATAGAGAAGCTGGGCGGTGAAGGTCGCCTGGTAATTGCGCTTGTAATCGACCCAATCCCGAGACCTGTCCTCGATGGGGTCGGTAAGGAACCATACCCTGCGACCGGTAGGCCTGGTCATCGAAGCCATGCAGCCGTATTCCAGGTAGGCGGTCTCGAATACGCGCTCCTTGTAAACACCGTTGAAATAGTCCGGTTCCCTCGAGGTTCCGGTCCACACCTGGGCGATGTAGCCGTCCACGCAGGGAAGGGAGGCTAGGGAAGCCTCAGGAGAGACGATCCTCCACTGGGAATAGTTCAGGAGGGAGTGGGTGGGCACATAGCACCGGATCTCGCGGCCGAGGGATTTCCCGTACTCCTTAGCATAGGAGAAAGCCTCGTCAAGGGCCCTGTAGTACAGATAATACTTCAGTTTGGACGAAAGGTAAGTCGCCTCGGGAGACTCGTCCTGGGGACGCCAGGGAGTCCTGTAATAGTCCATCCATTCCTGCTTGAAGGAGTCGCTGTAGCCGCTGTGCGCCCAGAATTCCGGCTCCTCCAGGAAGATCGCATCCACGCCGGCGTCTATCACCGGCTTGATCTGGCATTCCTTGAAATATTCCAGGTAATTCTTCGAAGGGACGATGTAGGGAACGAGGCGCCCGTGCCAGAGGGTATCCCCCTGCATCGTCACCTGGGCCTCGTCCAGATGCCATTCCCCGTCCCATTTACCGGTGAAATAGTCAGCATATGACCCCCAGGCGATCCCGGTCATGAAATAGGTCGTGTATCCCCGCTCCTTCCAGGAGTTGATACTCTCCTCAAGGCCTTTGATGTTCTTGTTCCTGTCGGACGGGTTGCCTCTAAGTCCATATACCATAACGGCATCGGCCCGGTTGTCGATGAATTCGTTCCAGGAGCCCCCCTCCTGGAAAATGGTCTTGTCGGGAGAAGAGTCTCCCCTGCCCGGGGAGGTGCAGGCCGCCAATATGGCCAGAACCGATATGAGATAGCTCTTTTTCATCGTCATTTCAATTTGGTGGCATACCGGGCGGCTGTCTTTCCGTGGGCTATGTTCAGCAGTTTCTTGGATAGGATCTTGCGCCGGATGGGGGCGATGTGGTCGGTGAAAAGGTCTCCGTCCAGGTGGGAAAGTTCGTGCTGGACCATCCTGGCGGCGAAACGGTCGAAATCTTCGGTGACCTGTTCGAGGTTCTCGTCGTAATACCTGAGTTTTATGGAAGCGGGACGCGTGACGTCTGCATAGATTCCGGGAATGCTGAGGCAGCCCTCGTTGTATTCGCAGGTCTTCTCACTCTCCTCCAGTACCTCAGGATTGATTATGACCCTCCTGAAATCCTTGAGATAGGGATACATGTCCGCCATCCCGGTACCGTCAACTATGACGACCCTCCTGCTCACCCCGATCTGGGGAGCGGCAAGCCCACAGCCGTCGGCATGGGCCAGGGTGTCTTTCATATCCTTGACCAGCGTGGCGATGCCTTCCCTGTCGGAAAGGTCCGCTTCAGCCGCCACTTCCCGCAACACTGCGGAACCATAGACATAAATAGGCTGGATCATAGTACAATCATTTCTTTTTTCCGGAATTCCTGCGCGTCCGCACCGGTGGGACGGACAGGGTTTCGGGCGCAAATCCCGTGCCTGAGGGGGTCCCTGCCGTCCGGTCCAGGAAGCCCTGCAGTATGATGGCCGCACTAATCCTGTCCACCGAAGCCTTATCCTTTCGGTCGGAAGCCTTCATCCCTCCGTCTATCATCGCCCTGTGGGCGAGGACGGAGGTGAACCTCTCGTCTTCAAGATGGACGGGAACGTCCGGGAAAGCCTTTTCCAGCCTCCCCAGGAAAGCCTTCACGTCGGCGGCTGCCTCCGAAAGGGTCCCGTCGAGGTTCCTGGGCCATCCCACCACGAAATCGGTGATGGTCTCAGAAATGGAATACTCCTTAAGGAATTCCAGCACCTTGGTGCCGGGAACGGTTTCAAGCGGGGAGGCAAACACCCCGAGGGGGTCGCTCACCGCCAGGCCGGTCCTTTTCCTTCCGAAATCAATTCCTATTATGCGGTTCATCCTTGCAAAGTTAAATAATTATCCCGAATTTCTTATATTTGTGGACTGACACACCGCGTATGGCAAGGAAGAATAAGGAACCAAGGCCTGAAATTTACAGGCTTTCTCTCACCGACGACAAGACCCACAGGCAGTTATGGGCCTTCCGCTTCACGCGGCTGAGTTTCCTGGTGACAGTCGTCACCATCCTGTTCGCGCTTTCCGCCATCATCGTATCCTTCATTTCCTTCACCCCGCTGAAAACCCTCCTCAGAGGTTATCCCGACGCAAATACGAGACAGGAAGCCATACGGAACGCCATACGCATCGATTCCCTCGAGGATGTCCTGAACCGATGGGACATCTATGCCGAGAACCTCGCAAGGGTGGTGGACGGGAAGGAACCCCTGAAGATGGACAGCGTCCTCAGGGCCGGAGGGACAGCGGCCATCCCCGGGAACGAAAGTTACCTTGCCAGGAGGGATTCCCTCCTCAGGGCCAAGGTCCAGGAAGAGAGCCATTTCCAGATTACAGGGGTCCAGGAGAGGAACCTCCCCATCGAAGGGATGCATTTCTTCGTCCCGGCGAAGGGCGTGGTTTCGGAGAAATTCGACCGCATATCCCATCCCTGGCTGGACATCACCACGCCGGAGGGCTCGATGGTGTCCTCCGTCCTCGACGGCACCGTCGTCTTTACCGGATGGGATGAGAGAGACGGATATCTTATCGAGATCCAGCACTCCGACGACATAATATCCATATACCGGCTCAACCGGAAACTGCTGAAGTCCACCGGGGACAGGGTCCTGTCGGGCACCCCCGTGGCCATAGCCGGCAACCTGCTGAAATTCGAGCTCTGGTACAAGGGAGAGGCGGTAGATCCCTCAAAATACATTCATTTCTGATGGAAAGGAGAAGGATAGCCATCCTGGGTTCCACAGGGTCGATAGGGAGACAGACCCTCGACGTGGTCAGGCAGCATCCCGACAGGTTCGAAGTGGACCTGCTCACGGCCAACAACAGCTGGGAACTGCTTGCCTCACAGGCCCGCGAGTTCAATGTCAACAACGTGGTCATTTGCAACGAAGACAGATACCACGACCTTTCAGAAGCCCTTTCCGGAAGCGACACCAAGGTGTTCTGCGGCATCGGTTCCGCCTGCGACCTTGCAGGCAGTTCTCAGGTGGACATCGTAGTGGCCGCGATGGTAGGATTCAGCGGCCTGCTTCCAACCATTTCCGCGATAAAGGCGGGGAAGATCATAGCCCTCGCCAACAAGGAAACCCTGGTCGCGGCCGGTTCCATAGTAATGGGCCTTTCCAGAAAATTCAACGCCCCCATCCTTCCGGTGGATTCCGAGCACAGCGCCATTTTCCAGTGCCTTCTCGGTGCGTCCGGCAACGCCATAGAAAAGATACATCTCACCGCCTCCGGCGGTCCCTTCCGCGACTGGCCGAAGGAAAGGATTGCGGCAGCCCGGAAGGAAGAGGCCCTCAGGCATCCCAGATGGAATATGGGAGCGAAAATCACCATCGACTCGGCCACGATGATGAACAAGGGCTTCGAGGTCATCGAGGCGAGATGGCTGTTCGACATCGACCCCGGACACATCAAGGTGGTCGTCCACCCGGAATCCATTATCCACTCGATGATCGAGTTCAGCGACGGCGCGGTGCTTGCACAGATGGGCCACCCGGACATGAGGGAACCTATCCAGTTCGCCCTTTCATTCCCGGAAAGGCTCACTCTAGATAACCGCAAACCGGATTTCGCGGAAATCGGAAGCCTGACCTTCCAGGAGCCGGACACCTCCAGGTTCCCCGCCCTGGCGCTGGCTTACAGGGCCATAGGGCGCGGAGGAAACATCCCCTGCGCGATGAACGCCGCCAACGAGGCCGCCGTGGCCGCCTACCTCCAGGACAGGATTTCCTTCTACGATATATCCGACATCGTGGAGAGATGTATGGAGGAAGAGGATTTCATCGCAGAACCCGACCTCGACTGCATCCTGGACACCAATGCGAGGAGTTTCCGCAGGGCCTGCAGCCTCATAGAACGCAAAAACGGATAGGCGATGGCGGTCCTTATGAAGATCCTCCAGGTGATCCTGTGCCTGTCCGTCCTCATCATCATCCACGAGGCCGGCCATTTCACCTTCGCCCGCATCTTCGGAATCAGGGTGGACAAGTTCTTCCTTTTCTTCGACGCCGGAGGATTCAAGCTCCTGAGCACCAAGGAAGGGTGGTTCTCCCGCCTCTTCCCTTCCCTGAAAGAGAAGGAGACGGAATACGGCATCGGCTGGCTCCCACTCGGAGGCTACTGCAAGATTGCCGGCATGATCGACGAGTCCCTTGACCTGGAACACCTTAAGAACGAGCCCCAGCCCTGGGAATTCCGTTCCAAGAAGGCCTGGCAGAGGCTGCTCGTGATGGTGGGAGGCGTCCTCTACAACTTCATCTTCGCTTTCATCGCATACATCGCGATAATGGCCGTCTGGGGACGGTCCTACCTCAGCAACTCAGACGCCAGGATATACGTCAACGACCTCGCCTATGAGATGGGTTTCCGCAACGGCGACCGCATCCTCAGGATGGACGATTACGTTCCCGAAGACTTCGGAATGCTACAGGCCGACCTCGCAAGGCGGGACGTAAGGACGGTTACCCTCCTGAGGGGTACCGACACCCTGGAGATCTACATCGACCACGGCTTCGTCGGCAGGGTGCTGAACTCCCCCGGGATGTTCGACATCGCCGTACCCTTCGTAGTGGACTCCATTTTCCCCGGCCCCAACTCCGACTCCGGCCTCTCCAGGGGCGACCGCGTGGTGTCCGTCGCCGGGGAGGACACGGAATGGTTCCAGGATGCCAGGGCCCAGCTCTCCTCCCACAAGGGAGAGACCGTCCCCGCCGGGATTGTCCGTGGCAGCGACAGCCTCACCGTCTTCCTCCAGGTTGACAGCCTCGGGATGATCGGGGTGATGCTGCCGCCCGTGGAAGGTGTGGTCAGAAAGGAGTACGGTATCCTCGAAGCCATCCCTGCCGGAATAAAATATACATTCGAAACCATCGGAGGATATCTCGGCGACCTCAAGCTGGTTGCCTCGCCTAAGACTGAAGCCTACAAGAGCGTTGGCAGTTTCATCGCCATCGGCCAGGTCTTCCCTTCTACCTGGGACTGGTTCCGTTTCATCAACCTGATGGCCCTGCTGAGCGTAATGCTGGGAGTAATGAACCTTCTTCCCATCCCCGGACTGGACGGAGGGCACATAGTTTTCACCCTCTACGAGATGCTTACCGGACGCAAGCCGGGCTACCGTTTCCTGGAAGTGGCCCAGATCATCGGAATGCTGCTCCTGCTGGCCCTGATGATGCTGGCCTTCGGAAACGACATAGGACGCCTCCTGGGCGGGGGATTTTGAATTATTCCCCGCGTTGATTATATTAGCGGACGCATCGCATTAAACTGACGAGAAATGAAAAGGATCGCTTCATATCTGATTTTGCTGGCCGCAGCGGTTTCGGCCCTTTCCTGCGGCTCCTCCGACCGCAAGGTACTGCTCCCCAACGTGAGCGGCAAGGCCGGCGAGGTGCTTGTTATAATGGACAAGGACAACTGGGAGGGGAACCTGGGCAACGCCGCCCGCGAACTCCTGACAATGGACTGCCCCGGTCTTCCCAACAAAGAGCCTATGTACTCCCTCGTCAACGTGGCCCCCTCCGCCTTCGGCGACCTGTTCAAGATCCACAGGAACATCGTCTATTTCAACATAGACCCCCAGGGCGCGGAAGAAGGCATAGTGTACAGGAACGACGTATGGGCCAGGCCACAGTGCCTGATCCAGGTGAACGCCGCCACAGCAGAGAGCGCCACCGAACTGGTCCGCAGCCAGGGGGAAACCGTCATAGCCGCCCTTGAGCAGGCCGAGCGCAACCGCGTGATAGCCAACACCCTCCTTTATGAGAACAAGACCCTGGCTCCCATAGTGAGCGAGATGGTGGGAGGGAAACTCCACTTCCCCACCGGCTATCGCCTAAAGATGAAGACGGACAGCTTCCTCTGGTTCGCCGATGACAAGCAGTACACCTACCAGGACATCCTCGTGTACAAGTATCCTGCCCTCCCGGCTGACAATTTCACCCTGGAGAACATCGTGGCCAAGAGGAACGAGATCCTGAAAGCCAACGTCCCGGGGATGTTCGACAACACCTATATGACCACCAGCGACTACATCGTCCCCCAGGTCAGGTTCCTCAAATACGGAGGCATCGACTTCGCCGAGACCAGGGGCCTGTGGGAAGTTTACGGCGACTATATGGGAGGTCCCTTCGTGTCCCATTCCTTCTTCAGCAAGGACGGCAGTGAGGTCATCGTGCTGGACGCTTTCGTCTATTCCCCCCGCTTTGACAAGAGGCTCTACATGAGACAGGTCGAGTCCATTCTCTATTCGTTCGAATGGGACTAAAAATTATTTTGCGGAGTTAAAATAATTACATACCTTTGCAGTCCGATTTGGCTCGACGCCATTTCGGACCTGGATCGGTGGGTTCGTATAACGGTCAGTACTCGGGATTTTCATTCCCGCAATAGGAGTTCGATTCTCCTACCCACTACAAATATTAAAAAATCAGAACAATGGCAAACACATCATCAGCCGAAAAGTGCATTCGCCAGAACGAAAGGCACAGATTGCATAACAGGTATTATGCAAAAACAACGAGGAATGCGATACGCGCAATCCGCAACACGACAGACAAGAAGGAAGCAGAGACTTCCGCTCCCAAGGTTTTCTCAATGATCGACAGGCTTGCGAAGAAGGGAATCATCCACAAGAACAAGGCTGCCAATCTCAAGAGCGGCATTGCACATTACATCAACAAGCTTTCATAAAGCTCCCGGGATGTAGCGCAGTTGGCTAGCGCACCACGTTCGGGACGTGGGGGTCGTCTGTTCGAGTCAGATCATCCCGACAGAAAATCAGGCTGAAAACGCCTGGTTTTCTTTTTTGGGGACATTTGTTCTTTTTTTACAAATTAATATTTATCTTTGCAGTCCCATTTCCGGAGCCATGCTCCCTGAAGGGGATTCGGGATGTGGCGCAGTTGGCTAGCGCACCACGTTAGGGACGTGGGGGTCGTCTGTTCGAGTCAGATCATCCCGACAAACAAGGGAGGCCGGCAGAATTTGCCGGCCTCCCTTTCTTTTTATCGGATCCTCCCCCTATATCTTCATGGAAGGCATCTCCGTCTTTCCGGCGGGCTCCGCAAGATACTCGCGGGTACCGAAATGGAGAAGGCCGGCGACGATGGAATCGGGGAACTGGCGCACCATGCGGTTGAACTTGGTAACGGTGTCGTTGTAGGTCATACGCGACATACGGACATTGTTCTCGTAGGTGTTGATGGAGTCCATCATCTTAGCATAATTCTCGTTAGCCTTCAGTTCGGGATACCTTTCCACTACTACGCTCAGGCCGGAAGCAAGTTTTCCGAGAGCCTCTTCCTGGGCGTTGGCCTCGGCCACGGTGCTGGATCCCGTAATGGGCTTCCGCATCGCTACGACATCCTTGAGAGTATTGTACTCATGTTCATTATAGGACTTCACCATCTCGAGAAGGGCGGTGAGGGCATCCCAGCGGCTGTTTTGCTGAACGCCGATCTGGCTGAGGGAGTTCTTGCAGATTTCTTCTGCGCTTACGAGCTGACGCTGAACGCCTATTCCCCACATTACAAGAAGGACGGCGAGGACGATAATGATGATTAAGAATAAAGAAGCATGCATTTTCAGTTATGGTTTATTTTCACAAATTTACGTGCAAACTGAGAGAAAAACAAATTATTTGTTTAATAAAACGGACTCTCAGGAATTGGGATCGATTCCCCTGTGCCAGAACCGGTACGTGATGTCTTCCCTGGTGCCGTCAGGCAGGACGCGGTAGAGCCTCTGGTTGGTGGTCCTCGAATTCAGCGGCCCCAACGATTCGATGTAAGGCCCCACCTTCACATAGTCGAAACTCTTCCATATCTCCTCCTCCACCTCCCTGCGGCCGGAATAGAGGGCGGCGGCAAGGCCCCTGGAACGCACGTGGGCCGCAAGTGCGAGAAGGGCCGCGAGGTCGTTCCCCTCCCCCATGAAGGCAAAGCAGTTGACCCCATAGTTGTCGTCGATCAGGCTGTCGATTATCCCGGGCGTCAGTTCATCCCCCACGTCAGTCTGGAGAAAGGGAGAGTGGCAGCCGATACAATGACCCTGGCAGTTGCTGATGTCAACTGCCAGGGTTACCATATCCGGAATTTCCTCCAGGACCACGGAAGTCATGGAGGGAACGTATTTTATCATCTCACGGGCTCCTTAACCTCGACCTCCTCGAGAGCGGTCCTGGCCTCCCTTTCTGTATAGTACCTCTTGCGGGCCTCGATCTGGCGGTCCTCACTGAAGGAGGAAACCCTCTTGAGGTAGCCGATCACCCTGGTGAGGTAGTCGAGGTTCTTGCTGCCGCACTTGGGGCAGACCTCGAGGGTGTCCTTGCTGATGTAGCCGCAGTCGTTGCAGACTGTGTTGCGGCAGTTGAAGGTGAAGTAGTTGGTGCCGTAGTGGACGGCCACCTTCAGCAGCTGGCGGTACTGGTCCTTGGTGAGATGTTCGGAAATGTTCATATGGAGGGCGCTTCCGCCGTCCAGATGCTTGACGTAGTCGTTGCCGTGGAGCTTGAACTTGTCGATCATCGACAGGCTGTCGTCCTCGGGGTTGTAGAAATAGGACGAGTACATGTTGTGCCTGGGCGACACGAAGAAACCGTCCTTCCTGTCCCACTTGTAGTTCTTGCCGGAAAGGTTCTCGCCGGGGACGAACTCGGTGTTGAACATCGTGTCGGGCGTCTTGTCGGCACGGTTCTCCTGGTTGATGGTCTCGAGGATGATATTCACGAACTCGTTGTATTCGGGGTTCGGGCTGATCCTGAGGCCCAGGAACTCCGCGGCGTCGGTGAGACCGTTCACACCGATGGTGAGGTACTGGCGGCGCATATCGATGAAGCCGGCCTTGTAGACGTCGAGCATGTCGGCCTTCAGGAAGTCCTTGATGATCTCGTTGAAGGCGGTCTGGTACTTGTGCACCTTGGCGGTCTCCTCGGCGACGGCGCGCTTGATGCACTCGTAGATTTCAGCCTTGTCGTAACTGCCGGGATCAAGGGGCTTTCCAGCCTCGAGCATCGCTCCCTTCTTCTCCATGTAGTATTTGCGGACGGCGATCTGGATGAGCCTGTTGAGGTTGATGGTCATCACGGACTTGCTTCCGGTGGACACGGAGGCGGTACCCATCGAATACTGGTGGGTGGTGTGGTTGTGGCTGGTGTCGGTCCTGTCAAGCTCGGTGAGGGAGTTGCGCAGGCGGCAGCAGCTTGCGAGGCTGTCGGCGCTGTCGGACAGGTAGCAGAAGAAGCTGTGTCCCTTGCTCCACATCTCGGATGTGAAATCCGCATATTCCTTGTCGGCGAAGTCGTCGCCTCCGTCGGTCATGAGGGCCATGGTCTCGACGGGGAAGGTAAGGATGTAATGGTTCCTCTCCTCGTTGAACCAGTTCATGAAATGCTTCTGCAGCCAGGAGAGGGTGTCCCACCCGGGAGCCGTGCCGTCGGGGAAACGGAAGTCTCCGAACACGCCGTTGAAATAAGGCTCGTCGAAATAGCTGATGTTCCAGAACACGGTCTGGTAGCCGCGGTTGCCGGCGGGCATGTTCATCGAGTGGACGACCTGCTGGAAGCAGTTGTCGATCACCTTCACGAGGGTACGCTGCTTGCGGTTGTTCTCGACGACCTCGTCGAGCCTGGTGAGGTAGTCGTCACCGTAGTCCTTGCGGATGAAATAATCCAGGTACATCAGGAACTCTGGGGTGGCGACTGCACCCATGAACTGTGAGGAAACCGAATAGACCAGGTTGATGAACTCACCGCAGAAACTCTTGAGGTCGGTGGGGGCGATGGAGACGCCGCCCAGTTCCTTCAGGCCTCCCGTAAGGAAGGGATACATCGTGATGGCCACGCAGTAGGGGTAGCCGGGAGTGCCGCTCTCGTCGTGCTTGTAAAGGACGTGGTCCTCAAGGTCCTTGATGTACTGGTTCGCCATCTGGCGGCCGTACAGGGACTTGATCTTGTCCTTCATGATGTAGCGGTTCTGCTTGATGTTGTTCTCCTTGTAGAGTTCCTGGCCGAGGGTTACGATGTTCTTGCGCGTAACGTTTGCGTTAGCATCGAACTTGCTGCCGGTGGCGGCGTTGGACGCGGCGATGTAATCCTTGATGAAATCCCTCTTCTTGCGAAGGTCGAGACCGGCGTCGAATTTTTCGATATATTCGACAGCCGCCTTCTTGTTTATGGACATCAGGCTCTCCTCCACCTGGCGGCGGATCTCACGGCTCGTTATCTTGTCATAAATATAAAGGTTCTCGACTATGGAAACTACGACTTCCTCGGGGCAGGTCTGCCCGGTACCCTTGTAGGCTTCCCTGATACCGTTCATCAATTTGACTTTGTCAAACTCCTCATAGGATCCATTGGTCTTTCTTACGGTTACGTCCATATCGGTTTGGTTTTATTTATCTGACAGAGGCCGGCGTCCGGCTTGAATGGGTTGAAAAAATATTTCGGGCGCCCTGAAAGACGTGCCCGAAATTTCTTTTACAAAGATATGAAATACCTTGTTCTGTTTTGCGATTTTTTCAAAGAAAAGTTTTCAACAACTTCCGAAACACTAATGTTCAAAACTTCTAGGGAAAAACCGCTCTTTTTTCAAACCTCCACAGCCTCAAATGTATAAGGCTTTTTCCAGTTCCGACTCGCCTCGGTTTCAGTGACTCTGCCACCCTCGGCAAGATAAGAGGGAGGGGCCCTTTAGGGAGGGGCCGCGAAGCGGCATCATCTGAAACCGAGGCGAGCCGGAACTGATGTTAGAACCTGAAGGAGATCTGGAGGTCGGCCATGAAGTAGTCGTGTTCCTCGAGGCGGCGGTCGTTGACCAGGCTGCCGATAGCGGAGATCACGAGGTTCTTCGTGAACTGGTAGTCGCAGCCGAAGTCATAGGCGGTATAGCACCTGTCCCAGGCCGCGTTGTCCCTGTAGACGTCGTAGCGGGCCTTCACGTGGAAGACGTTCTTGATGACGGGGGCGATCACCTGGGCGTACCAGGCGTCGGCCTTGTCGCCGAGAACCTCGTTGAAGGTGGTGACGCCGCTGCCGTAGGCGCCATTGAAGGCGGGACCGTAGCTGTGGACATACTCGGAGCGGAACTGCCAGTCGCTGGCGGTCTTGTACTCGCCGCTGATCGCATACCTCTTCCTGGGCACCCTCACGTCACCCCTCTGGTAACGTCCGTCCCATCCGAAGAAACCGATCCTCATTCCCTTCACGGGCATCACCCAGAGGCCTCCGATGAGGTCCTTCTGGCTGTTGACGTCCTTGATGTTGATACCCTGGCCGTTGTACAGGCCGATCTGGTAGTGGACCCAGGGCCTTCCGCCGGCGTCGGGGAAGAGGTCGCCCTGGAACTGGATTCCAAGGTCACGTCCGTTGGAGGGATGCTCTCCCACGCGGTCGTTCATACCGGCGAGCTTGGAAACCGCGGTGCTGTAGCCGTAGAAGCCCTGGTCGATGGGGTTCATCGGGTTCTCGAAGGTGAAAGCCCTCTTGAACTCGCCGACCCTGACGCAGAACTCCTTGTACTTCACCCACTCGACGTAGGCGTCCACGATGTGCGGTCCGCCGATCCCGGTAGTGGTTCCGCTCACCTGGACCTGGAGGCGGTAGTCGAAGTCACCGAGTATCTTTCCTGCCACCTGCATCCTCGCCATACGGAGGGAGAAGGTGTTGGTCGGAGACGCATTTTTCTGGCCGTTATAGTTGTATTCTCCCATCACGAAACCGCTGAGCTTGGTGGTCAGGACGGGAGCCTTGCCGGCGTCCGAAGACGTCTGTTCCGAATCTTCAGGGGAAACAGCAAATGCAGGGACGGCGAACAGGGCCGCAACTGCCAAAGCCAATAATGATTTTTTCATTTCCTTATTTGTTAATTTGTTACACTATTCAGAAAAAACGTGCAAAGTTAAAGAATATTTATTTTATACGAACAAATATTTCAATATTATGAGCACGGCCAGGACGGCCATTACCGGGGTGATCTTCCTGTACTTTCCGCTGAAGAGATTCAGCACTACATAGGAGAGCAGACCGATGAGGATTCCGTTGGAAATGCTGTATGTGAAAGGCATCAGGATAATGCACAGGAAGGCAGGTATGGCCTCGGAATAGTCGGTGAAATCGATGTTGGCCACGGAAGACATCATCATAAGTCCGACGATCACCAGGGCGGCGCAGATGGCCGAGGAAGGGATGGCGAGGAAGACGGGGGCCAGGAAGAGGGCCAGGGCGAAGCAGACCGCCGTGGTCAACGCGGTCACTCCGGAACGGCCTCCCTGTGCCACGCCGGCCGAACTCTCCACACAGGTGGCGACGGTGCTGGTGCCGAGGGCCGCGCCGAGGGTGGCGCCGAGGGCTCCGGTGAGGAAGGCCCTGTTGAGGCCCGGCACGTTCCCGTGCTCGTCGTGCATGTTTGCCTTGTGACACACTCCCAGAAGGGTCCCTATGGTGTCGAAAAGGTCGACGAAGAGGAAAGTTCCCACCACGATGAGCATGTCAACGCTGAAGATATGCGAAAGGTCCGTGTCGAATTTCAGGAAGACCGGATCTATCGAAGGAGGAAGGCTCGCGATCCCGTCGAACCTGGTAAGTCCCATCGGGATGCCTATGAGAGAGGTGGCGATGATACCTATCAGAAGGGCCCCCGGGACGTCAAGGATGATGAGGATTCCCGTGAGTATCAGTCCGATGATGGAAAGCAGGCCCGCCCCGTGGGTGATATCTCCGAGGGTTATGAAGGTGTCGGGGTTGTCGATGACCACTCCCCCGCTCTTGAGGCCGAGGAAGGCGATGAAAAGGCCTATGCCCACAGTGATGGCCTTCCTGATGGAAACCGGGATGGCATCCACCAGCACCTTCCAGAAGCCGCTCACGGCCAGCAGGACGAATATCAAGCCCTCTATCAGCACCGCGGTCAAGGCGAACTTCCAGTCATAGCCCATAGCCCCGCACACGGTAAAGGCGAAGAAGGCGTTGAGGCCCATCCCCGGACAGAGCACCAGGGGCATCCTGGCGATCACGGCCACGAGAAGGGTGGAAATCGCCGAGGCAAGGGCGGTAACGGTGAAAAGGGCGTTCTTGTCCATCCCGGTGGATGAAAGGATGGAAGGGTTGACGGCAAGTATGTAGGATACGGCGAAGAAAGTCGTGAGTCCCGCTACTATTTCCGTGGACACCTTCATCGTGCCCCTGTCGAACCCTAACAGTGATTTCAGTACATCTGTTTTCATGGTAAAACAAATATAAGAATTTTCATTATTTTTGGAACACCAATACCATCCGATATGAAAAAACACCTGTTTCTTTTCTGCCTGCTGACACTGGTGCCGGCCATCTCCGCACTGGCAGGCAAAGTGGTCACCGACAGCCTCAGGAGCAATATCCTTGACGCCCAGGTCAAATACAACGTATATCTTCCCGACGGCTTCGCCGAGAGCGGGAAATCATACCCGGTAGTGTACCTGCTGCACGGACTCAGCGACGACTACACCGCCTGGGTGAGGAAAGGCAACATGCAGACCGTCGTGGACGAGCTCATCGGCACCGGCGAGGCAGGGGAAATGGTCATCGTGATGCCGAATGCAGGCGGGCCCGACACCCATCATACCTGGAACGGATATTTCAACATGCCGGGATGGAGATACGAGGATTTCTTCTTCACCGAGTTCATGCCGGCCGTGGAAGCGAAGTACCGCATCATCTCCAACAAGGGACACAGGGCCGTGATGGGCCTTTCGATGGGAGGAGGAGGCAGCACTGTCTATGCCCAGAGGCATCCCGACAAGTTCTCCAGCTGCTATGCGATGAGCGCCTGGCTGGACAACCCGATGGGAGAGGTTGGCAGCGGTGTCGAGAAAGACTGCCTCTATTATGTATGCGAGGCCGTACGCAACCACTCCGCCCTGGATTTCATAGACAATGCCGACGAAGGGACACTCGCAGCCCTCAGGACTGTCAAATGGTTCATCGACTGTGGTGACGACGACTTCCTGTTCGACCTCAACGTGGCCTTCCACCAGAAAATGAGGAACCGCAAGGTGAAGAGCGAGCTGCGCGTCCGCAACGGCGTCCACAACTGGGAATACTGGCACCTGGCTCTCCGCTGGGCCCTTCCCTTCGCTTCCAGGAACTTCGACTGACATCACCTGGCCTTTGGCTGAGGGCGGTAGTTCGGTAATATGAGATATCCTTTCATTCCATTCATAGCCGCGACGGCGGTGAACCTTGCCGGGCATCTGGCCGGCATACCCCTGCTCCATATAGTGTCCAAACCGCTGCTGATGCCCCTCCTGACTCTGGCGGTCTTCCTTTGGATGAAGGAACACGGAGTCCGGGGACACCGGATCTTCACCCTGGTCGCAGCCCTTCTGGCGGGAGCAGTCGGGGACATTTTCCTGATGCTCCCGGGCCCAGGCTGTTTCCTTGCCGGAATGGCGGCCTTCTTCCTGGGACATATATTATATTTCTGCACCCTGCCAGCACCGTGGAAAGTCAAGGGAATCTCCGGCAAAATCGCATCCATACTGCTGTTGGCAGCCCTTCTTGCTGTTTTCCTCTACCTTGCAGGCAGTTTCGGTCTTGACGGGGTTCTCGGCGTCTGCGTCCCCCTCTATGCATCCGTGTTCGCAGTCCTCGTCACCACCTGCCTGATCGCCGCCATCGACCGGAAGAAACCCCTTTACCTGCTGACCGCCTTCGGATTCCTCCTCTTCGCATTCTCGGATTATTTCGTAGCCACGGGAGCATTCACGGACAAGGCTGTCCCCCGGCTCGGCCTCATCGTAATGTCCACATACATCACCGCACAGGCCATCGTGGCGGTTTCCCTTGCGGCCGAAGAGATATATGAATGGGAGAAAATGGAGTTCGGTGTCCGGGCCAGGAGGCTCTACGCCCTGCAGGATGCGCTGAAGGGGCGGGAAACGGAATTCCTGAAAGCCTTCGAAAGCGATTTCGGCAAAGGGGCCTTCGAGGTATATACCACTGAAATCGGTTACCTGTACAACTGTATCCGCCACACCATCGGCCACCTGCGTGACTGGATGGAGCCGACGGCAGTCCCCACTCCCCTAGTCCTATGGCCCGGCAAGAGCAGGATTCTATATGAACCATACGGCAAAGTCCTGATTATCGGACCTTTCAACTATCCCCTGCACCTTGCCGCAGCTCCCCTTGCCGCAGCCCTTGCGGCCGGCAACACCGCCGTCATCAAGCCTTCCAGGCAGACACCTGCCGTGTCCGGCCTACTGTCCTCCCTTTTGAAAGAAACCTTCCCTCCGGATGTCGTCGAAGTGGCGGACGCCTCGGTTAACAACGACGATCTTCTTGCACGAAGGTTCGACTACATCTTCTTCACCGGCAGCCCCCGGGTTGGGAAAATCGTGATGGCGGCCGCCTCGAAGCACCTTACTCCCGTGACTCTCGAACTCGGCGGAAAGAGTCCCGCCATAGTCTGTGCCGACGCTCCGGTGCGGCTCGCCTGCGAACGGATCGCAAAGGGCAAGTTCCTCAATGCCGGACAGACCTGCGTCGCCCCGGACTATGTCCTGGTCCACACCTCGGTCCACGATGAATTCATCCGGACGATGCGGCAGGTCATTGCCGATTTCTTCGGCGACATTTCCGTCCGTCCGGCGGAGATGACGCTCATGGCAGGGAGGCGGCACTTCGACAGGGTTGCCTCCCTCATCCCCAGGGACGGTTCCCCTTCCGTCGCGGCTGGAGGATTCACCGATCCTGAAACGAACTACATCTCTCCCACCGTCCTGGACGGCTGTTCCTGGGACGACCCGGCGATGCAGGATGAAATCTTCGGTCCCGTCCTGCCCGTCATCACATTCGAAGACATTCAGACCGAAGTCATTGACAAGGTCAAAGAAGGAGAGAAACCCCTTTCCCTGTACATATTCTCCAGGAGCCGCCGGACCGTCCGTTCCGTCCTGTCACAGGTTTCCTTCGGGGGCGGATGCGTGAACGACACGGTGATGCACCTCGGCAACGAAAACCTTCCCTTCGGAGGTGTCGGCAATTCCGGCATGGGCGCCTATCACGGCCGCACCGGTTTCGAGACCTTCTCCCACCGCAAATCCGTCCTCCTCAAATCCTCCTGCCTCAATTTCGACCTCCTCAAGCCCCCCTACGGCAAGAAACTGAACCTGGTCCGGAAGTTTTACAAATAGATACTCATCATGAGCCGAGAGTTATTTATTATCAAAAGGAATCCTGCCTTACCAAAAGACATTTCAATGTATTATGACTGGATTAAAAAAGAAATAGATTCTACGGATCCATCTTTGTATGACGATTGCAATGTATTATGCAATCCACTTCGAAAGTGCTATCTTAATATGCTGAATGAATTCCCGGCGATGAACGGAAGGGACCGGACTGAAGAGGATGAACTTATTGATTCCAGTGTCGATTACTGCTTGACAAGGAATGTAATCGAGATTTCGTGCGGATGGTTCCAATTCGAGAATGTCTACCCAAAGGCATTGGAATATTCAAGAAACAATGATTTAACTGTATATAATATTTTAACATTTAAAGTTGACGGAACCAATCACATCATTGAAAGGCATTGCGCCGATGTTTACCTTTCAATACCAAAGTCCATCATCAAATCCTTACCAGTCCCTCTCTTTATCTTTGTTTTCTGTTTCGGTGGGCTATGGACATTAAAACTAATTATTACTTCATCTACATTATCTTCTATCCCCCCATTCTCTCTTTTTTCGATTTTGACTTTCAAAATCATCTTCGTATTCTCGACAATCATTAGCCTTGTTTTCCTTTTCTTTTCATTCCGCAACGAATACAGGGGTCACAGGGTTATCAGAGATGTTGTCATTGATGAAGCGTAATTCATTATCGGCTTATAGTCTAGTTTAAACGAAAAGGACTTATGAAAAATTCATAAGTCCTTTTTATATTTATCTGATAATCAAATACTTCCGTCGAAGATGCCCGGTCAAGCCAGGAATGACACTAGATCGTGCCCTGCTCGAGCATGGCCTGGGCGACCTTCATGAAGCCGGCGATGTTGGCGCCCTTCACATAATCTACGGTACCGTCTTCAAGTGAACCGTACTTGACGCACTGCTCGTGGATGGCGGCCATGATGTGGTGGAGCCTGTTGTCGACCTCGTCGGCAGTCCAGCTGAGGTGCTCGGCGTTCTGGGTCATCTCAAGGCCGCTGGTGGCCACTCCGCCCGCGTTCACGGCCTTGCCGGGAGCGAAGAGGATCCCGTTGTGCTGCATCCAGTGGATGGCATCGGGCTGGCAGCCCATATTGGAGATCTCGAAGACTGCCCAGCAGCCGTTCTTCTTGAGTTCCTTAGCGTCCTCGAGGCTGAGCTCGTTCTGGAAAGCGCTGGGGAAAGCGATGTCCACGGGAACGCTCCAGCTCTTCTTTCCGGCGGTGAAGAACGCCTTGCCGGGGAACTTGTCGGCCATGTCCTCAACCCTGTTGCGGTTGGAGGCGCGCATCACGAGCATATAGTCGATCATCTCCTCGGTGATGCCGTCGGGAATCTCGCAGACTCCGTCGGGACCTGAAACGGCGACTACCTTGGCGCCGAGCTGGACGGCCTTCTTAGCCGCACCCCAGGCCACGTTGCCGAAGCCGGAGAGGGATATCTTCTGTCCCGCAAGGTCCTTTCCTACCCTGGCGAGGGCCAGATGGGCGAAATACATCGCACCGTAGCCGGTGGCCTCGGGACGGAGGATGGAACCTCCCCAGGTCATTCCCTTGCCGGTAAGCACGCCGGTGTTGTACTGGCGGGCGAGTTTGCGGTACATTCCGTCGAGGTAGCCGATCTCGCGGCCGCCCACGCCCACGTCACCTGCAGGCACGTCCTCGTCGGGACCGATGCAGCGCCAGAGTTCGAGCATGAAGGCCTGGCAGAAACGCATGATCTCGTCGTCGCTCTTTCCTACCGGGTCGAAATCGGAGCCGCCCTTTCCACCGCCCATAGGAAGGGTGGTGAGGGCGTTCTTGAAGGTCTGCTCGAAGCCCAGGAACTTGAGCATCGAAGGCGTGACCGCCCTGTGGAAACGGAGCCCGCCCTTGTAGGGGCCGATGGCGCTGTTGAACTGTACGCGGTAGCCGAGGTTGGTCTGGATCTCTCCCCTGTCGTCAACCCAGGTCACACGGAAAGTGTAGATGCGGTCGGGCTCGACCATCCTTTCCACTATCCTGGCCTTCTCGAACTCGGGATGCTGGTTGTAGACTTCCTCGATGCTCTCGAGCACTTCCTGCACTGCCTGGAGGTACTCGTTCTCTCCAGGGTGCTTGGCCTGGAGCCTTGCCATAATTTCGCTTGTCTTCATAATAGCGTTATATTATATATGTTATCGATCTATTTTATTTCCCATGTGGAACCGCTGCGGAGCAGGTCGTCCATGCAGCGGATCGGAGACTTTGCGGTGACTTCCTTCACCTGGTCGCGGACCCCGTCGTCGTATGTGGCTTCCTTCACATCCCTGATGACTCCGAGGGCGACCGGGAAATCGGGCTGCTTCATGTCGGCGAGCATCATATGGATGCCGGCGTTCCTGCAGTGGGCGTCATGCACGAGGACGTCCTCTTCGGTGAACCCGCCCTCTCCGAGCGTTACCACCCTGAGACCCATTCCGTTGAGCACCAGTCCTTTGTCATGGTTCTTACCGAAGATCATCTTCTCCCCGTGACGGAGGACTATGGTCCTGTCCTCCCTGAAGGAGGGATCGGATATGGACTTGTGGGCCCCGTCGTTGAAGATGACGCAGTTGGTGAGCATCTCCATCACGGAGCAACCGTCGTGGAGGGCCGCCGCAGTCATTATCTCCTCGGTAAGGGGAAGGGTGACATCGAGGCTGCGGGCGAAGAAGGTGCCCTTGGCTCCGAGCACGAGGCTTCCGGGGTTGAACGGAGGCTCGACCGTCCCGTAGGGAGACGTCTTGGTGATGGCTCCGAACTTGGAAGTCGGGGAATACTGTCCCTTGGTGAGGCCGTAGATCTGGTTATTGAAAAGGACTATGTTGATGTCCACGTTGCGCCTGATGGCGTGGATGAAATGGTTTCCGCCGATGGCGAGGGCGTCCCCGTCTCCGCAAGCCTGCCATACCGTAAGCCAGGGGTTAGCCACCTTGATGCCGGTGGCGACCGCCGTGGCGCGGCCGTGGATGCTGTGGAAACCATAGGTGTCCATATAATAAGGAAGCCTGGAAGAACAGCCGATACCGGAAACCACCACATAGCGTTCCTTTTCATAGTTAAGGGCCTGGCTTACCTTTGGAAGGGCCCTCTGCAGGGCCGCGAGGACGGCGTGGTCGCCGCAGCCGGGGCACCAGCGGACCTCCTGGTCCGACTTGAAATCCTTGAAAGAAAGTGTTGCCATAGTTAAAGAGCCTCCGTTATCGCGTCCTTGAGTTCGCTGACCAGGAACGGCTGGCCCTGGACCTTGTTGCACTTGATTATGTCGGCCTGGGGGAAGAGGGTTCGGAGATAATTCGCGAACTGGCCGCAGTTGAGTTCGCAGACTAGTATTTTCCCGAACCTCCCGAAGACCTCGCCTGTGTTGCGGGGTACCGGGAATATATAGTCGAAATGGGCCTGGGAAACCGTACGTCCTTCGGCCCTGAGTTCGTTCACGGCGGAAAGGATATGACCGAGGGTTCCGCCCCAGCCGACTACGAGAAGGTCTCCGCTTTCGGGACCGTCCACACGGAGTTCAGGGATGAAATCCGCGATCTTCTGAACCTTCGCCGCCCTTTCCTCCACCATTAGCTGGTGGTTGGCGGGATCGGAGGAAAGCACTCCGTCGTGGTTCTTCTCGAGACCTCCGACCCTGTGCTCGAAGCCTTTCTGGCCTGGAAGGGCCCAGCGGGGAACAAGCGTCTCGGGATCCCTCTCGAAGGGTTTGAATTTCCCGTCAGCGGGAAGGGCCTTGGCAAAGGGCGGCTTTATTTCGGGATATTCCGACATCGAAGGTATGAGCCATGGCTCGCTGCCGTTCCCGAGGAAGCCCTCGGAAAGGAGGAGGACCGGGGTCATATGCTCGAGGGCTATCTTCGCCGCATTGAACGCCGCGTCGAAGCAGTGGGCCGGAGAATGGGCCGCTATGACGGGGAGGGGGCATTCGCCATTCCGCCCGTACAGGGCCTGGTCGAGGTCGGTCTGCTCCGTCTTGGTGGGTATTCCCGTGGAAGGGCCAGCCCTCTGGACATCGACCACTACGAGGGGAAGTTCGGTCATCACGGCAAGGCCGAGGGCCTCGCTCTTGAGGGAGAGGCCGGGGCCGGAAGTAGTCGTCACGGCCAGGCTGCCGGCATAAGAGGCCCCGATGGCCGTGCAAATGCCGGAAATTTCGTCCTCGCACTGCATCGTCTTGACGCCCAGGCTCTTGTATATGGCCAGTTCCTCGAGGATGGCGGTCGCGGGGGTTATGGGATAGGAGCCGCAGAAGAGCTGTAGGCCGCTTTTCTCCGCGGCGGCCATAAGGCCCCAGGCAGTGGCCTGGTTGCCGGTGATGTTCCTGTAGAGACCCTTCTTGAGGTTCGCCGGGGCAATGTGGTAGGTGTCGGCGACCATCTGGAGGTTGGCGGCATAATTGTAGCCGTCCCTGAGGACCTTCTGGTTGGGGGCCACCATCTCGGGATGTTTCGTCCCGAACTTGCCCTCGATATAATTCAGGGTGTAGTCCAGGGGCCTGTCATAGATGAAACAGGCCATCCCGAGGGTGAACATGTTCTTGCACTTGTGTACGGACTTGATGTCCATTCCCGTCTCCTTGAGGCTTTCCTCGGTGAGGGTCGTGATGGGAACCACTATCAGGGTCCTGTCATCCACCTTGAGTTCGGTGAACGGGTCGTCCGTCTTGAACCCTGCCCTCCTGATGGCGGCTTCGGTGAAAGCGTCAGCGTCGGCGATTATCATCGCATTCCGCTTGCACCACCTGGCATTGGCCATCAGCGCCGCAGGGTTCATCACGACGAGCAGGTCGCAGTAATCACCCGGGGTGTTCACATCGGAGTTCCCGATATGGACCTGGAATCCCGACACGCCTGAGACGGTGTCGTGGGGCGCCCTGATCTCGGCAGGGTAATCCGGGAATGTGGAAAGCTCGTTTCCATAGATGGCCGAGGTGTTGGCGAACAGGGATCCCGTAAGCTGCATACCGTCTCCCGAGTCCCCCGCGAACCTCACCACCACATCGTTGACATCAATGACCCTATGACGCATTATCTCTTGAAATTTTTAATCAAATCTTTGAATTAGGGTGCAAATGTAAATATTAATACTAATAATCACAATAAAATCATAAGAAAAAAACCGGCCCTGGAAAGGGTCGGTCTTTCTGGAGGGATGATAAAGGAACCTTATTCCGCCTGGGCCTGTGCCTGGAGTTCCTGCTGGAGGGTCTCGAGGGTCCTGCCATCGGGAATGCCGAGGGCCTTGCGGGCTTCGGGAGTGAGGTCCTTGCTCTGGTTGTTGTCCACGAAGAGATACTGGGAAGCGTCGAAGACGTAGGCGTATCCGCCGGCCTTGGCAAGCTTCTCGACAGCCTGGAAAGCTTTCTCCTGGATGGGGGCCATCAGTTGCTGCTGCTGCTGGGCGAGCTCGTTCTGGATGGTCTGCTGGAACTCCTGGATCCTCTGTCCGATCTCAGTCAGCTCCTTTTCCTTGTTCTGCCTGATGGCGTCGGTCCAGGTAGCCCTCTTCTGCTCGTACTGCTGGGCCTTGGACTGATACTCGTCCACCATTGCCTGGTAGGTGTCCTGAGCCTCCTTGCTGGCAGCGTTGATCTGGGCCCTGGCCGCATCGGCCTCGGGCATCAACTGCACGAGTTCGGAAAAATTGACGTGAGCAAGCTTTCCCTGTGCGGAAGCGGTGATGGTCAAAAGCGCCGCTGCGGCGAAAAGAATGATCTTTTTCATTTTTGTCTGTGATGTTTTATTGTTTGCTTTCTGAAATATCAGTTAAAACTGTTGTCCAATTATGAAGTGGAACTGGCTTTTGCCGTTCGTATCGTCGTCAAATCCGTAACCCCAGTCGATACCCAGGAGGCCGATCATCGGGAGGAAGATCCTCGCGCCGACACCGGCGGACCTCTTTATCATGAAGGGGTTGAAATCCCTGATCTCAGACCAGCAGTTTCCTCCTTCGAGGAAGGCCAGGGCAAAAATCGTGGACTGTGGCTGGAGGATGAGGGGATAACGCATCTCAACCGTGAACTTGTCGTACACGTTGCCCGCGTAAGCATATCCGTTATTGTTGTAGGAAGATTTGGTGTAAGGGGTGAGGGAATAGTTGCTGTAACCCCTGAGGGATATGATTTCCGAGCCGTAGGTGTTGTATCCCGACATTCCGTCTCCTCCGACGAGGAAGCCCTCGAAAGGAGAGTAGCCCCAGTTCCTGTTGTAGAAGCCCAGGTAGCCGAACTGTCCGCGTGTCATCACGACAAGGTCTCCGATGACCTTGGTGTAGAAGGCCGCGCTGACTTTCCATTTGTGGTACTCGATCCACTTGTATCTCTGCGCCGAGGTCCAGTTGTCGTAGTTGATGTCCTTGTAGCTGTCCACCCTGGTGGGGTTCCCGTTCGCGTCGAGGACGCCCTTGTCCTTTTTCCTGAACAGGGAGAAGGGAGGGGTAAGGGACAGGGAGGCCGTGATGTCCGAACCCATTCGGGGATAAATCTGCTGGTCGGTGGAGTTCCTCGAAAGGTTGATGTTGTAGCTTATGTTGTGGGACGTACCGTTATTGAAGATGAATGAGTCGCTCATCCAGTTCTTCAGATGATAGGTCTGCCAGCTGAGCCCGTTGTAGAGGACGAAGTAGTTGTCAGGCCATTTCAGGCGGTTGCCTATGCCGGCGGAGAAGCCGAACACGTCGAACACCCTGTCTGTGGAAAGGATTCCGATGGCGAGATATGAATCCGTCATACGGGAATAATAGGCGCTGAGGTTGAGGGACGTCGGCTTCTTTCCGGTAAGCCAGGGCTCCACGAAACTGGCGGTGAGAGCGGTGTAATAGCGGCCGTTCGTCTGGAAGCGGAACGAAAGGTTCTGGGCGTCTCCCAGGGGAACGGGCCTCCAGGCGCTCTTCTCGAACATCCTCCTGGTGGAGAAGTTGTTGAAACTCACTCCGACGGTGGCCACGAAGGTCCTTCCACCCCATCCTCCGGACACCTCCAGCTGGCTTGAAGGCTTCTCGGTGACGTTATAGACGACGTCCACCGTGCTGTTGAGCTCGTTGGGAACTATGGAATATCCGTCAGGCTTGGCGATGGACTCGGGATCGAACTGGCCCAGGGATGCGATTTCCCTGATGGACCTCTCGAAATCTGTCTGGCTGAACAGATAGCCCGGACGGGTGAACACCTGGCGGCGGACCACCTTCTCGCTGGTAAGGTCGTTGCCGTTGATGACGATGTTGTTTAGGGTGGCCTGCTTGCCTTCGGAGATCCTCATCTCCACGTCCACGGAGTCGTTCTGTATGTTCATCTCCACGGGAGTGACCTGGAAGAAGAGGTAACCGTTGTCCCTGTAGAGCTTGGACACGTCGTATTCGGTCTGCTTGCCGCCTCCCTGGAGCCTCTTCTGCATCGTGACCACGTCATAGACGTCGCCCTTCTTGATCTGGAGGATCTGGTTCAGCTGGTCTGCGGAGTGGACGGAGTTTCCGGTCCAGGTGACGTTCCTGAAGTAATACTTGTCCCCCTCCTCGAAGGCGAAGTCGATGCCGAGGCGGTTGTCCGAAATATAATAGACGGAATCCCTCAGCAGGGTTGCATCGCGGTAGCCCGCCTCGTTGAAGGCCTCGATAAGCCCCTTCTTGTCGTTGTCGTACTCCTTCTCGTTGAATTTCTTGCTCTTGAAGAAGTTATATATCTTGGCGGACTTGGTCTTCTTCATCGACTTGGCAAGCTTGAAGTTGGAGACGTGCTCATTGCCTATGAAGTTTATCTCCTTGATCTTCACCCTGGTGCCCTTATTGATATTGAAGTTGACCCTTATCGCGTTGGAAATCATCGAGTCCCTCTTGACCTCCACGTCCACGTCGGCCTTGAGGAAACCCTTTTCCTTGAGGTATCTCTTGATTATGTCGACCGAGGCGCTGGAGGTATATTCGGAGAAATTGGTTCCCCTGCGGATCTTGATCCTCTCATCGAGGTCCTTCTTCTCCCCGTTCCTCACACCGGTGTAGGACCAGCCCGACACCCTCGGCCTCTCCTTGATGGAAATGACGAAGAAGGCGGAGTCCTGCTGCTCGCTGAGGCGGTCGATGTAGATGGAAACGTCCTCGAAGTATTTCTGGAGCCAGAGCCTCTCGACCAGGGAGGAGAAATAGTCGCCGGGAACGGTGACCTTCATCCCTTTCTGCAGGCCGGTGACCTGGAGGATCTGCCTGCTGCTCAGGTACTGGTTGCCTTCCACCCTGACGTCCCCGACTATATATTCCTTGGGACTGCCGTAATCCACCTCCACTGCTTCCCTGTCCTCCTGTCCCAATGCGGGGACGGCGAGGAAGGGCAGGAATGGCAGGACGATATACCTCAAAAATCTCATTCAGTACGACTGTGTCTTAAGGTTCAAAGGTGCAAATATACGGATTTTTTAAACTTTTCCATATCGCCTGTCCCTTCGGGAGTATTCCTCGAGGGCCTTGTGGAATTCTTCCTTGCGGAAATCGGGCCAAAGCGTATCCGTGAAATAATACTCCGAATAGGCCGCCTGCCAGAGAAGGTAGTTGCTGAGACGCATCTCTCCGGAAGTCCTTATGATAAGGTCAGGATCGGGAATGCCGGCAGTGACCAGATACTTGCTGAATGTATCGGCACCTGCTGTTTCCAGAAGCGACGGATCGGCCGCCGCGTCGGCGGCAAACCGCCTTGCGGCCTGGAGGATGTCCCACTGTCCGCTGTAACTTATGAAAAGGATCATGTCCAGGACGTCGTTGTTCTTGGTCATCGCCTCGATCTTGTCAATCTCCCCGTTCAGCTCGTCAGGAAGGCGGTCCCTGTTCCCCAGCACCCTCAAACGCACATTCTGTCCTATGAACAGGTGCATCTCCTTCTCCATCGAGTTGAATATCAATTTCATCAGGCCGGTAACCTCGTGCTCCGACCTGTTCCAGTTCTCTTCTGAAAATGCGAAGAGGGAAATGTAGCGTATGCCGAGCCTGACACATTCTTCTACACAGGCACGAATGCTCTCCACTCCCTCAAAATGACCCCGCAGCCTTTCTTCGCCGCGCTCCTTGGCCCAACGCCCGTTGCCGTCCATCACGATGGACACGTGTGTTGGAATTTTCGTTATTTCTCCCATTGGATTCCTGAATCTTAGGGTTTGTTCCTCATATCCTCGCCCCAGAACAGCTTGCTCTCGAGGGCGTTTATGAAATTGGACTTTTCAAGCCGGATTCGTTTCAGCGAAAAACGTGCCATTGAAATCCGGAGGACGGCGTCACGGCCCGCGGAAAGCGTCCTGTTGTCCATCGTCACCATCACTTTGTCATCCCTGGACTGCCACGAAACGCCCACTTCCGTGGTGTCGGGAACTATGAGGGGACGGACGTTGAGGTTGTGGGGGGCGATGGGGGCTATGATGAGAACCCTTGAATCCGGGGAACAGATGGGGCCGCCCACGGAAAGGGAATAAGCCGTGGAACCGGAAGAGGTGGCCACGAGCATGCCGTCGGCCCAGACGGTGGGAAGCTGCTCGCCGTTGAGCGAGACGTTTACTCCCAGCATCGCCGCGCCGGAGCGGTGGACGGATATCTCGTTGAGCGCATAGGGGGAGAAACCCTCTATACCAGACACGTCCAAGCCGGAGATTTCAGTTTTCAGTAACGCCCTGTCCTCCAACGTATAACGTCCTTCAAGAAGGGAGGCAGGAACGTCTTCGGGCCTGTTCTCGGAAAGGAATCCGAGCCTTCCGAGATTCACGCCGAGGACCGGGATTCCGCTGTCCCCTATCCTCTTCGCCGCAGACAGGAAGGTACCGTCTCCTCCGATTGAAAGAAGGGCGTCGGCCCCGCCGGCGAGGTCCTCGGGAGTCTCTATTTCGAACAGGTCGCAGGAAGCCTTTTCCAGCGCTTCCTTCATTGCCGCAAGACGGGGATCCGAGGCGAGGGACTTGTCCTTTATGTATAAAGCCAGTTTCATGGGGTCAAAATTAGCACATTATTTATAAAATTTGAACGGAATTGCTAATTTTGTCTTTCCAGCAGGACAGAAAAATGACAAGGCTCAGCGTAAATATCAACAAGATAGCCACCCTCCGCAATGCACGCGGAGGCAATCTTCCCGACGTGGAGAAGGCGGCGGTCCTCTGCGAAAGTTTCGGGGCCGAAGGCATCACCGTGCATCCCAGGCCTGACGAAAGGCATATAAGGTATTCGGACGTCAGGGCCCTCAAGCCACTGGTCACCACGGAATTCAACATCGAGGGCAATCCCATACAGTCTTTCCGTGACCTTGTCTGTGAAGTCATTCCCGACCAGGTCACCCTGGTCCCCGATTCCCACTACGCCCTCACCTCCGACAACGGCTGGGACACAATCGAACACCGCGAATTTCTGACCGACGTCTGTAAACTCTTCAAATCCAAGGGAATACGCACTTCCATCTTCATCAACCCCGACCCGCTGATGGCGGAGGGGGCGGCCAAATGCGGTTGCGACAGGGTGGAACTCTACACGGCAGGCTACGCCGTCGGATATCCCTCCGGCAGGGAAAAGGCGATAGCCCCCTACATAGCCACCGCCGCCGCCGCGAGGGACTGCGGCCTCGGGGTGAACGCGGGCCACGACCTCAACCTCGAGAACCTGGAATTCTTCATCAGGTCCATCCCCTGGACGGCCGAGGTTTCCATCGGCCACGCCATCATCTGCGACGCCCTCTACCTGGGCCTGGAGAAAACTATCGGGGCATATCTGTCGAAAGTAAAGATATTTTGATTATTTTTGCAGACTTATCCGTTTTTACCGAATAATATTTAAAGATTCATAAAATGAAAAACACATCTCTCATCCTGAGCATCATCGCCCTCGTAGCAGTGGCGGCTCTCGGCATCATCAACCTCACCGACAAAGGAACAGGCTCCAAGAAGGCCGCAGCCGTCGACGGACAGGAAGAATCGGCACTCGCCCCCGGCGCCATCGTCTTTTTCAACATGGACAAGGTGCTTGAAAACTATGACATGGCCAACGACCTCCGTTCGGTCGTCCAGACCAAGGTCCAGGGCATTACCGACGAGGTGAACCGCAGGGGCAACAAGCTCCAGGCTGACTACAATGCCTTCCAGGACAAGCTCAACAAGGGCCTCCTGACCTCCTCCACCGCGCAGGTGCAGAGCCAGGACCTCCAGTCCAGGCAGGAGAAATTCAGCAATTACGCCGCCCAGAAGCAGCGCGAGATCGAAGAGGAACAGACGGTGATGCAGAACCAGATCCTCGAGGCCATCAGGGCCTATGTCGAGAAATACAACGCCGACAAGAAATACTCGATGGTGATCGCCACCCAGAGCGTCAACGGCACTCCCGGATCCCTCACCGCCCCCGTGGTCGAGGCCGAATCCTTCCTTGATATCACCGACGAGATCCTCGCCGGCCTCAACGACGAATACATCAAGAGCAAATCCGCTCCCAAGCCCTCCACGGCCGAATAAGGGACGGAGGACAAACCAACCTGATTCTTGAGAATTGCGATACTGTCGAGTTTCTACCCTTTGAGAGGAGGGATTGCCCAGTTCAACGCCGACCTTTATGACGAACTGGGCAAATCCCATACTGTGAAGGCCTTTACCTTCAGCCGGCAGTATCCGCAGTTTCTTTTTCCCGGAAAAACCCAGTACGTCACCCCGGACGACAATACCGTCCCGGTGGACAGCGAGGCCGTGCTCGACACGGCCAATCCCCTTTCCTACCCCAGGGCCGGAAGGAAGGTCCGGAAATGGAAGCCGGACATCCTGGTGATGAAATACTGGATGTCCTATTTCGCCCCCTCTCTGGGAAGCGTGGCCCGTGCCGTAAGGAAGGACGGGTGCAGGGTGATTTCCATCCTCGACAACGTCGTCCCCCACGAAAGGAGGTTCTTCGACACTCCCCTGACGAAGTATTTCCTCTCCGGATGCTCCGGCCACGTCGCGATGTGCCGGGAAGTCGCCGACGACCTCCTGTCCCTTTCCCCGGAGGCGAAATATACGATCCTCCCCCATCCCCTGTACAACCATTTCGGGGATCCCGTCCCCCGCGAAGAGGCCGAAGACCGGCTCGGACTTCCCCACGGGAAGCGCAACATCCTCTTCTTCGGACTGATCCGCGACTACAAGGGACTGGACATACTGCTCGACGCCTTCTCCCTCCTGGACGACAGCCACACCCTCGTGGTCGCCGGGGAGCCCTATGGATCCTTCGAAAAATATGAAAGGATCGTTGAGGCCTCCCCCGCCAGGGACAGGATCAGGCTCTTTCCCCGTTATATTCCGGACTCGGAAGTGAAGGATTTTTTCTCCGCGGCCGACGTCACCGTCCTCCCCTACCGCAGCGCCACCCAGAGCGGCATTTCCTCCATTGCCTACAACTTTGAGGTTCCCCTTATCGTCACCGACACGGGCGGACTCAGGGGTGCGGTAGGCGATACTGGCACGGGTCTTGTCGCAGACAAGGCCGACAGCGGTGCGATAGCCGCCGAAATCAACCGTTTCTTCTCCGACCCTGCCGTCGCTCTGCGCTGCAAGGAGAACATCAGGAAGGAGAAGGAAAGGCTTTCCTGGGGGACTTTCGCCAGGAACCTGGTGGGCTTCGCACAGACCCTTTGACCAGGCCGCCCCGATTAAAGAAATGATTATGAACAAATTGACGACCCTGCTCCTGACGATTTTGCTCGCGGTCCCTTCCGCGGGAACGGTATCGTTCGCCCAGGATTACAAGCAGCCGCCCGTAACGGTCTCCAAGGAAAAGGTGAGGCTGAACGGAAAGGTGTACTATTCCCACGTCGTACTCGAGAAACAGACCCTCTTCTCGGTCGCCAAGGCTTACGGGGTGACGATGCAGGACATCATCGACGCCAATCCGGCCCTTGACCTGATGAACAACGGGCTCAAGAAGAACCAGATAATCCTCATTCCGGCCGACCTGGTGAACACCGCTTCCGCAGCCCCTCAGGAGGAGGTGAAGGAGACCAAGGCCGCTCCGGCAGACCGTGCGGAAGTAAAGGAGGAAGCCCCCGCCGAGCCGGAACCTGAACCGGAAACCGCCTCTCAGCAGAAGGGGGACAAGGACTATTTCATCCATATAGTCAAATGGTACGAGGGTCTCTCCGACGTGGCCAAGAAATACGGGATGACAGAAGAGGCCATAATGAGATACAACGGGCTGACGTCCCCGAGCATCAAGAAAAAGATGAGGCTGAAGATCCCCTACAAACCGGACGAGGCCGTTCCCGTGACAGCGGAGGTGCCGAAACCATTCGAAATCGCGAAAGAAGTCACTCCCGCTACGACTCCGGCCGACACCGTAGCCACGGTTGAGGAAGTCACCGACAGCGTAGTGGTGAGGGAAAGGGACATTCCCTGGTACAAGACCATTTTCACCGGAAAGAAAGACATCGACGTATCCCTTCTCATTCCCCTCAATGCCGACGGTGCCGTTAACACGAACTTCGCGGATTTCTACGCAGGAGCCCTTCTCGCCGCCAGGGACCTCGGGTCCAAGGATGGCATCAACCTCGACATAGACGTCTATGACACAGCCTCGGGCATTATCCCCCTCACCGAGGATAATTACGATAAGAGCGACCTCGTGATAGGTCCCGTTTCCAGGAAGGACATCGAGACAGCCCTCTCCGTCTGCCCCGGCAACAGGTTCATCATCTCTCCCCTCGATCCCGGAGTGGCGGCCATGGTTCCCACGACCGGTAATCTCATCCACGCTCCCACCCCCGTTACTTCCCAATACAAGGACGTCGTGGACTGGGTGATCAGGGAGAAGGGTGCCGAAGACGTGGTCCTCCTCATTACCGAAAAGGAAGCCAGGGAATCCAACGTCTCGACCGTCATCCAGGCGGCCCTGGATTCTTCAGGCATCCAGTACCAGCTCCTTCAATACGGAATCCTCGAAGGCAGGAACATCGACAGGACGATGGCCGGGATGCTCTCCAAGGATGCTACCAACAGGATAATCCTCGCCTCCGAGAGCGAGGCCTTCGTGGGTGACGTCGTGAGGAACCTCAACCTCCTCCTCCACGCGAGATACTCCGTCACCCTTTACAGCCCCTCCAAGATCAGGACCTTCGACACCATAGACGTAGAGAGCCTCCACAAGCTGAACCTCCACGTGAGCGCCTCCTATTTCATAGATTACGACGACCCCAGGGTCAGGAGTTTCCTGATGGCGTACAGGGCCCTTTACAAGACCGAGCCCTCCCAGTTCGCCTTCCAGGGATATGATGTGCTGGACTATTTCGTGAAGATGTATTCCAAGTACGGCCGCAACTGGTACAAGATGGCCACCCGGACGAAGTCGTCCGGCCTCCAGTCCGACTACCGGTTCACCGAATTCAAGGACGGAGGATTCATTAACGGCGCGGTGCGCAGGATCACCTACGATCCCGGATTCACCGTCACCCTGGTGAACAACGACAAAGACTGATGTGATGGAAAGTATCGACTGCCTCGTCATTGGCGGAGGTCCCGCAGGATACACCGCCGCGATATACGCCTCCCGCGCCGGCCTCAGGCCCGTCCTCTACGAGGGGATGGAGCCGGGGGGCCAGCTCACCACGACCACCG
>JAFRRW010000005.1 GCA_017427885.1 Bacteroidales bacterium | reverse complement strand
CAGATAATAGACCAGGCCCTTAGCGGGATCGACATAGTATTCTCCATCCATATCCATCTCGCAGAGGAGGTTGACTCCGAAATAGCGGAGTCCGTCCTTGTAGCCGTAGCCGTCGTCGTCTCCCTCGGGGAGGTGGATGGTCTTGGATATGGTGTCGACCTTCTCAATCTTCTTGTAGTTCTCCCTCCAGTCCCAGAACCAATAGCCGTGAGCGTAGGCATCGGGCTCGTCGGCCCATCTGTCGATGTTGGACTCCTTATATTCGAAGACGCCCTCGTTGAAGCCGTGCCAGTGGTCGCTTTTGGTGGGGGTGGTGCCAATGACGTTCCCGGCCGTCGCGTTGCCTTCGTTGGGCCAGCGGGAAAGGGTCTGACGGGAACCGTTGAAATAGAGATCCACCCTGTTGGTGTCGCCTATGATCTGACCTACGTCCTTGATGCCGGCTTTAGCCAGGCTGGCCTGCCAGACCCTGCCCCTGGACGCTTCGGGAATGCGGTCGAGTACGGCCTTGTCGGTGACTTTCTTCCAGCCCTTGAGATACCTGTCTCCTGCGAGAACCGGCGTCTCTCCATCGGCAGCCATTATGCTGACACCCTTCACGTCTTTCAGGCAGATGGTTTCCTCCAGGGGATATTCCCCTCCTTTCAGCACTATGGTGAGGGGCTCATCTTTTTCCCCACGGGCTTCCAAGGCCGCCAGGAGGGCCCCGCTAAGGCTCCTGAAGGGCTTATTGACAGTTCCGGCTCCGTTGCCCTTCCCCGAAGGGGATACGTAGAAAGTGCCGTCCTGGGGGAATGTAACTTCATTTTTACAGGAGCACAGGCCTGCGGCCGCGACTGCGGTGATGATGAGAATAAATTTTTTCATTTCGATAAAGAAATGTATCAATATTTGGTGTCGAAGTTCTTGAACTCGGTCCAGGAGGTGTTCTTGTATGCCTCTATCTCCTCACCGGAAGAATTGGTAAATACAGGAGTTCCAGGGATGTTGGCGAAGAGGTCGATTCCGGTATATTCCTCGATCTTGTCCACGCTGACCGCATAGTTAGTATAGACGTTGTTGTCATACTCCTTGTGGTCGAACCAGAACCCGATCGCGGATGCTTCGGTGATGGTGTCGCCGTCACGCTTGACCTTTAGCAGTACTTTCCAGTAATAGTTGGGGATAGGGAGGCTGGCCGGATGGACGCCTTCTTTTGCGGCAGTAAGGGTCTTAACGGTTTCACTGCCGCCTTTCTTGCGATAGCAGGCTCCTGTAACTACATAGATCGTGTCGGCGGTGCCCAGGCTCGTGCGTATATCACCCTCCAGGGTGCCCCAGATGCTGCCGTTGAACTTGTTCTGTATCTGCGGAGTCTGGTTCGTGACATAATATGTCTGGGCGTTCATCTGTTTGTTGCTCTTGCGGTCGGCATTGGGAATCTGATGGCCTCGGGAGTATGTGCCGTTACCGTAGTTAGAAGTATAGCTGCCGGTAGGCTCGGAAGTATCATCCGAGGAGGCAGTTACGCTGACTTGTTTGTTCTTGTCCGAGATGTCCGGATTGTAAGCCCAATTGCTGGAAGCGCTTCCGGAAGTGTGGCTTGACGTGAGCGGATAGGCCACCCAGAGGCAGCCGTACCACTCGTAACTATAATTGTAACTGTAATTTCGGTTCGTGCCAACCTTGTCACCGCTGCCATAAAACACGCCGATATGGCCGTGATTCTCATCAACGGTATATGCGGGGAGTTCCAGCCAGCCTGTCGGGACTATCGCATCGGCGGAATGGGTCTTGAACGAACGGATGTCTCCGTAATAATAATCTACGTTGTTCGTCTCTTCGTTCAATACCCCGATGTAAACCTGATAGTAGTAGGTGGTTGAGGCTACGAGGCCGGTGAGTTCATATTCGATGGCGCCCGAAGTTCCGGTCTGGCTGCCGATCGTGATGTCATTGGTGAGACTGGATTCAGACTCTCCCCATAAGAAACCGCTGTCATGTATCTTTCCGGTCGCTCCTGAGAACGAACCGTGCAGGGTAGCTCCGCCCGTGGTCACGAAATCTGTGCCTCCGGTGGTCACGGTGGTGCCGGAAGAACTGCCGTCAGAGTATGTGACGGTGACTTTTGTAATCCTTGCTTGAGCGGAAGCGGTCTGGGTGAACGTGACAGTTTCTATCCCTGAACTCATCCAGGTCATCGTGTTATCGGTCACAGTGCAGTCCCCGTTGTCTGACGCGGTCCAGGTCTTGATGTAACTTGAGGAAGATCCGGTGAGGACCACCTTGACAATGCTCTTGCCAGTCGCCGCTGATACTGTGATGGTGTTCTTGTTATAGACACGGAGCGGATTGTAATATGCGGTGGTGTTGCAGGAGAGGGTGATGCCGTCCTTGGTGACACCGCTGTTGATTTGCTCCAGTGTGGTAAAGTCGGTGCCGACGATGAATTCCACGTCGACAGTATCGTCTCCCGTCGAGGTCACGACTACGGTAGCGCTCCCGGCTTCGGAATCGGCATAGGTCTCCCCGTCTCCAAGGGCGACTACGGACACTGTATAGGTCCCGTCGGCAAGGTCGGAGAAGGTGCAGGTGCCGACACCGGTTGCGACGGTCTGGTCTTCCTGGCCGGTGCAGGATACGGTGTAGCCTGTGGCGTTCTCGACTTTTTCCCAAGTCACGGTTATCGTTCCTTCATCTGCCGAGGCTTCGACGACAGGAGTGGCAAGTTGTGTCTTGGAGGCTGATACCGGGATGAAGGTCAAAGGCTTCTGGTTGGAAGTGTAGAAGACGAACCGGGGATTCGAACCGTTGTTGTAGTTGTATTGGAAAATGCGGGAGGCATCGATTCCTGACTTTACGGTAAATACGCCGTTACCCATATCTTCAACCTGCAGCAGGGCGGCTTCGGTGACCTCTGCAGCCTTGTTGCCGGAACCCGAAGTCCAGGAAACATATTTGCCGGTAGAGGCATTCTTGAGGGAGTATCCTCCGGCCATCTTCTCGAGTTTCCATACATAGGTGTCCGTGCAGAAGGAAGCGAAATCAGTAGCCGCATCGGTGATGTCGATCTCCTTCGTCGCGGCGACGCCCGAGGATGTGCCGAGATACATTGAGGAGCTGAACGTTCCCATCACGTGCCAGGGATTCGTCCCGTCGGTGGATACGATGATGTAGTCGCCGGAAAGGTCGGAAGATGCGGAGGCGGAACTCATGTCGACGGAGAACGTCGATACCTTGCCGGAGTTGAATGAAACGGCCTTCGTCAGGGAAATCGTACGGGAATAGGTGTTGGCGTCCGTCGTCACGGAGACCGTGAGTTCATCTTCGACTTCCAGAGAATAAGGGGCGCAGGCGAACCAGACTACGAAGTCTCCTGAGGTGTCGAGGTTGTCGGTCTTGACGGTCACGGCGTCTTTCTTCATATTGGAGACAGCCTCGAGGGTGCCGTCAGTCCAATAATAATAGTATCCTCCGGCAGGGACGCTGATGGTCACCGAGGATACCGTTTCAGACTCGTCTGCGAATGCTTTCTGCACATCCTTGACAGTCATCTTTCCGTATGCCGTCAGGTGGCCGAATGAAAGTTCGATTCCTCCGTGGGGCTGCTCGGTCTGGCCGAGGGATTCGGCATACAGCACCGTGGCTGCGGGATCGGGGGAGTCCTCAGTCGCGGTCTGGTTGTCAGGGATGATGAAATAGATATCCGAATGCGTCAGGTTCGACGATTTATAAGCCGTCGCGGGATACAGGGCCCTGTAGTCGTAAGTTCCGGCCGTGGTCTGTTCCGTCACGTCCATCGAGAAGATGGCCTTGGCGTTCGAGTTGGAAAGGGTGTATCCGGTGCTGGTGTAATCCGTGTAGGAGGGGTCGCCTTCGCCCGGCGTGAGAACCTCGACGAGCTTGATGGCCTCTCCCGTTTCACTCCAGACAATGGGATAACCGTCTCCGGTGTTCGTGCCGAAGGCGGTTTTAGTTTCGGTAGAACCGGCGTAAACGGTCATTTCGAAGGTGTTCCCGTCTTTAGCGGGAACGGAATTCATCTCAGCCTCCTTGTGGCAGGAGACAAGGGATGTAAGCGCGGCCAACGCGATGGCCGGAATGATGTAGAATCTTTTCATACCTGCCATGATTTTAAAGTTGACCATAATTCTCTTCCGAGGCGTTCGTTATGTTTCCGCCGCCGGAAATGACAAGAATACCCTCACCGACAAGCACTTCCAGTGCTTCGGCGACAGGTTTTTCGTAGAGTTTCTTACTCATGATCGGTTATATGTTTTATGTTTATGTTTATAGTCGTTTCTCAAAATTGTAAATATAACTATAAAAATTCAATATTCCTTTTTGTGTAAAATAAACATTATGATTATGTTTACAGAGTATTCGATAATGCGAATTCATTAAATAAATCGATATGAAAAAATTAGTTTTATTCCTCGTTGCGGTCCTCCTGACCCTTCCTGTTCTTGCCGACGACGGACGAGTAATTCCTTTCGAGAAGCTCCCTCAGCCGGCTAAGGTCTTGCTTAAGAAATATTTTGTCGACCAGGCTCCCCTTATTGTGAAAGCCGACTGGGATGACTATGAAGTCATTTACGAAAATGGCGTCAAGGTGGAGTTCGACAAGAGAGGGGAGTGGAAGGATTTTGACTGCAGGTACACTGCCGTCCCCGAAGAACTGGTTCCGGGACCCATCAAGGCACAGGTGACGGCATCCTATCCGGGAGCGACGATCATCAAGCTCAAGAGGGACCGCCGGGGCTACGAGGTCAAGCTCGACAACGGACTAGAAATCGAGTTCAACAAGTCTTTCACGATAGTCGACATAGACGATTAGTCTGGTTGGAATCGAGAGAATGGAAGGTGGCTCTGCAGTCACCTTCTTTTTATTACATTACTTGATTATATTTGCATTCATAAACCGTAATGATTGCATATGAAAGAGATTAATATATCCGCAGGACTGTGCCTGCTTTGCGGCGACGCCCCTTGTACTGGCAGTTG
The DNA here is from genome assembly GCA_017427885.1 of Bacteroidales bacterium. GTDB lineage: Bacteria > Bacteroidota > Bacteroidia > Bacteroidales > UBA932 > Cryptobacteroides. Next base: position 68,378 of record JAFRRW010000005.1, on the reverse strand, counting down.
CGCCAAAGGGCTGGATCCCGCCAGGGGATTGAGGGCCATCAGGTTCGACAACGAATCGGCCGCGGGCCTTTATTTCAACCGTGAGGCCTGTGCAGGCTGTCCCGCTCCCTGCGAGACGGCCTGCGTCCTTTCCGATAAACCGGTCCTCATAAGCGAGATCGCCTCCCGTCTGGACCCCGTGAAAAAGATTCCGTCCGCCGACCTTTCAATCGAGTTCTGCGGCCTTAAATGCGAGAATCCTTTCTTCCTGGCATCATCCGCGGTGTCCACAGGGTATGAAATGGTGGCCCGGGCCCTTAGTCAGGGCTGGGGAGGCGTGTTCTACAAGACCATCTGCCTTGAGACTATAAGGGAGGTTTCCCCCCGTTTCGATGCCGTAAGGGATTTCCAGGGCTCATTCACCGGTTTCCGTAACATGGAACAACTCTCGGAGAATCCCCCTGAGGAGGATTATAGGATACTCGCCCGGCTGAAGAAGGATTTTCCTTCGAAGATCATCGTCGCTTCCATAATGGGACAGTCCGAGGAGCAATGGATTGAACTTACGGAGAAGGTGCAGGAGGCCGGAGTGGATGCCATCGAACTCAATTTCTCCTGTCCCCAGATGAAATATGCCGGTATGGGCAGCGACGTCGGACAGAACCCCGAACTGGTGGCTGCTTACACCGCACTGGTGAAATACCACTCCAAAGTTCCCGTCATTGCCAAGATGACGCCGAACATAACCCATATCGTATCGCCTACGATGGCCGCTTTCTTCTCAGGAGCAACAGGGGTATCCGCAATCAACACCATAAAGTCGGTCACCACCAGCGACTCTTCCGCCGTAAGCGGCCGGAAAGCCGTTTCCGGTTATTCCGGAAGGGCTGTCAAGCCTATCGCCCTGCGCCATATCCTCGAGATTGCCACGAACGCGCAGTTGAAAAATGCGCATATCAGCGGTATCGGAGGTATTACGACGTGGAAGGATGCGCTGGACTTCATCCGTCTGGGCTGCCGTAACGTCCAGGTCTGTACCGCGGTTATGGAATATGGCTACCGTATCATCGACGACCTCGTCTCGGGACTTTCGTCATATATGGTGTCCAGGGGAGTGAAGCATCTGGCCGACATCGTGGGTGAGGAGATCCCGGAATTCGTCTCTCCCTCCACCCTCGACCGGGAAACGGTGGTTTTCCCCGTTATAGACAAGAGTCTGTGCGTTGGCTGCGGCCGCTGCTACATCTCCTGCTGGGATGGCGGCCATCAGGCCATCTCGCTCGGAGAGGACCGCAAACCCAAGATCAACGGTGCCAAATGCGTCGGCTGCCACCTTTGCCGTCTGGTATGCCCAACGGATGCGATTGGCATTTCCAAGAGGGTGCCGAAGGTCAGGAAATAAATAGGAATATGGACATTCTTTCGTTCCTCAGATCGGCCTCCTTCGTTGCTGTGGCCGCTGCTGTTGCGCTCATATCCTCCTGTGGCTCACGTTCTTTTTCGGTCAGTGGCAATACGGGAGAGGACATCCAGGCGGTCATCGACAAGGCTTCCGCCAGGGGCGGGGGAAAGGTGGTCGTCCCCGCAGGGGAGTACAGGGTAGGTTCAATCCGGCTTCGGAGCAACATTGAACTGCACCTTGAGGAAGGCGCTCTCCTGCTCGGAAGCGACAGGAGCGAGGATTATTTCAGTTTCCCCGAGGAAATCTGCAGCCTTCGCCCGGAGAAGTCGAGCAAGGTCCTCCTATATGCGTATGATGAGAAGAATATCGCGGTAACGGGGGAGGGTATTATCGACGGGCAGGGGCCTGCATTCTTCGACGGGACCGTAGTGAACGGTTATTATCCGAAACCTCCTGTGGAACGTCCCAGGATGGTGCAGCTCGTCAGGTGCGAAGGGATTCGTTTCGAAGGGGTCACGTTCAAGGATTCCCCCTGCTGGACCATGCTGGTCAGGCTGTGCAAGGATATAGAAGTCAAGGGGATAAGCATCGTAGCCGACCAGAAGATGATAAACAACGATGGAATCGACTTCGACGGCTGTTCCCACGTGCGGGTAAGCGACTCCCGCTTCAAGACCTGTGATGACTGCATCGTCCTGAGGGCGATGAGGGAGTATCCTGAGCAGAAAGTGGTGTGTGAGGATATCGTAGTGGAGAACTGTAAGCTGGATTCGCGGTGCCAGACGGTCCGCCTGGGATGCCCTTCGGACGACACCATAAGGGATGCCCTGTTCAAGGACATAGAGGCCGTGGGGAACAACGGGATTTATGCCGATTTCCCGAAAAGGTATCTTGACTCGGGTGATGAAGGATATATGGACCTTAGCAACATAGTTTTTGACAATTACAAAGGTTCATTCACCGGAAGCGCGGTCCAGATTGTCAGCGAGCAGGGTATAAAGACCCGAAGGGTCGATGGCATCGTGTTCAGGAACTTCGATGTCAAAAGTGCGGGGTCACTCCGGTTCATCGGCAACCCGGGTTACGAGATAGGCTCTGTCCTGTTGGAAAATTTCAACGCTGAGGTAAATGACTCCGCTGAACCGTTGATCGTCCGTGGATGTGACTCCCTTGTATTCAAGAACGTCCGCATTAACGGCCGGCTTCTTTCTGACGGTCAGATGGGCTTGTAGTTGAATTCCACCAATTCCGCACCGCCTGCCAGCAGATAGGCGGGACGAAGGGCCTGGAAACCCTTGTAGTTATTGTGGTGGAAACCTGAAACATCCTTGCTGATAACAGATTTCCAGTCCCCGTCTCCGTGTCTTACCCACAGACTGGCGATGTTTCGTTCGTTGCGGATACGGATGAAGAAATGAGTGGAACAGGTTTCATCGGGGGCGTCTTCCGAGACGCCGAAACGCGTCTCTGCATTATAGAAAAGGAACAGGCCGGCTTTGCCTCCCTCGGGGATGGAGAACTCTGCCGTTATTTCGTATGACTCGTCCACTGCCGTGGTGGTCCATAGCCTGCCGCCCTCAATGCCGTCAGGCCATTCCACCCAGAGAAGAGGATTCTTGTAGTCGCGCAGGTAAGTGAAATCTCCCTGCAGGCCGTCCTGCTCCCATTTTGCACCGTCCTTTTGGACTGGAACCGGCCAGCCGTCCTTTGTCCAATCCACACTTTCGATGATCGTGCTGCGGCCCAGGGTGTGGTAACCGTTCCGATAGGCGTGATAGACGACGTACCAGTTGCCGTCGGCATCATCAATCAGTGTCCCATGACCCTTGGACCACCAGACTTCGTTGGAGGAATACGTGTGTACCAGCGGGTTATGCGGGCTGTCCTCCCACGGACCTAAGGCAGACTTGCTGCGGGCAACAACAACCATATGGCTGGTCGGAGGGCCGGCCGTACCGCCTTCGGCGCTGACCAGGTAATACCAGTCACCGCGCTTGAAGAGTTTTGGCGATTCCAGGCACATACCCTCAGTCTCCCATTCCTCGGGAAAAGCCCATCCATCGTATACCTTTCTCGGTTTCCCTGTCGCGGAGAGGCCGTCGGCCGCAAGCGGAGTGATGAAACCGTTGTTCGTGTACAGGTAGCGGTTACCATCCTCGGCCACCACGTGGCCCGGGTCTATGCCGCTCACATTCAACTTGACCGGTTCGCTCCATGGACCTTCCGGCTTATCTGCCACCACGACATAGTTCTCGCCCGCACCGGTGGCGTAGTAAATGTAAAACTTGCCATCTACCTTGCACAGGTCTGGGGCGTAAATGGAGTAATCGCCACCTTTGACGGCCCTGGCGACGGGCTCCCAATGGACCAGGTCCGTCGAGTGCCAGATCAAAAACGAGACGGCCGTATGCGTAATATAGAAATCCTTCCCGTCCCGCATTATCGTCGGATCCGGATAATCGCCAGGAAAAATACAGGTCTTGATTGATTCATCCCCGGGCGTACATCCAGCAAGGACCGAGGCCAGAAACAAAAGGGACAGCCTCTTTTTCATCTTTGAAAGAGGGCCGTCCCATAAGTATAAGGAAAGGATCATTCCCATTCTATCGTTCCGGTAGGCTTCGGCGTGAGGTCGTAAAGCACGCGGTTCACCCCGGGTACTTCCGTAATGATGCGCTTGGTGATGTGGTGCAGCACCTCATAAGGGATTTCCTCTATTGTCGCGGTCATAGCGTCGCGGGTGTTCACGGCACGGATGATGACCGGCCAGTCCCAGCTGCGCCTGTTGTCCTTGACGCCCGTTGACTTGTAGTCGGGAACTATCGTAAAGTATTGCCAGACTTTTCCTTCCAGGCCATTCTTCGCAAACTCCTCCCTGAGGATCGCATCGCTCTCCCGAAGGGCTTCAAGACGGTCGCGGGTGATTGCGCCGGTGCAGCGGACACCCAGGCCCGGGCCGGGGAACGGCTGGCGGAAAACCATGTTGTCGGGCAGCCCCAACTCCTTTCCGACCACGCGGACCTCGTCCTTGAAGAGCAGTTTGATGGGCTCGACGAGTTCGAACTGAAGGTCCTCGGGCAGGCCGCCGACATTGTGGTGGGACTTGACGGGGCCGGACTCGATGATGTCGGGATATATGGTCCCCTGAGCCAGGAAACTGATGCCGTCCAGCTTGCGGGCTTCTTCCTCGAACACGCGGATAAACTCGGCGCCGATGATCTTCCTCTTCTTTTCCGGATCCGCCACTCCCGCAAGTTTGTCGAGGAAACGGTCCGCGGCGTCGACGTACACCAGGTTTGAGTGGAGTTCATCGCGGAAAACACGCACCACCTGCTCCGGCTCACCTTTGCGCAGCAGTCCGTGGTTGACGTGTACCGAGACCAGTTGCCTGCCCACGGCCTTGATGAGGAGAGCCGCTACGACGGAGGAATCAACTCCGCCTGACAGTGCCAGCAGCACCTTTTTGTCGCCGATCTGTGCACGCAGTTCCTTGATTTGTTCATCGATGAATTTCCTGGCCAATTCGGGAGTCGTTATGCGCTCCATTTCCGCGGGGCGGACGTTACCTGTACTCATAATGCTAAAAATTCTTTTGAAATATGTTTTTCGGCATAAAGATACAAAGATAACGGCAGAATCCCAACAAGGACCACATAAAGAAAAAGTCATCGACCCTCACGGGCAGACGACTCTGACTAACCACATAATTAATAACACTAAAACTAATAACCAATAGGCTGATCGGGGAGAGAACCTCCTTGCTCAACCCGATGCAAAGGTACAACTAAAATTTAAAATAGCAAATTTATTTTACAAATTTTTCTAAAATTTTAGAGATTTTCAGATAAACCACACTAAATCAACAAGTTAAATAATTACTAATGGTTGTTGCATAATATGATAGCCTATCGCCAAGCCCCGTCTCTTGTCGGTTCTGAGCCATAATACGAAACAGGCAAATCAATTAAAATAGTTTAATTGTTATGAATTGAAACTGCCGGCAGGTATGATCTGACAATATGAATAAAAACAGCCTCCTGTCCGGAGACGGGAGGCTGTGTGTTTTCCGGAATCAGGGGTTTATTTCGCTGGTCCGGCCCAGTATGCGCGGCCTTCCTCCTTTAATTTTGCCGTAAATTCCGCCGAGGCCTTCTCTGCGGCAGCCTCCTCCTCAGGTGAGGCGAAGGCGTGCCTGAAGCCCTGCTGCCTGTCCCAGTTTCCACGGGTGAAGTCGGGAACCGCTACCGGCAGGTTGCCAAGGTCCATCGACATCGCTCCGAGTTCGGCGAGGCAGCACCACTCCGCAAGGTCATAGACGTCCATGTCCAGGGGAAGTCCGTGCTGAAGGCAATAAACCAGTCGGCAGTCCATTATGAAGTCCATTCCGCCGTGTCCTCCTACCTTCTTGGCCACCTCTTCGTACTTGGTCACGATCGGGTGCCTGTATTTGGCTTCGAGGGCCGCCCTCTCCTCGACGGGAAGGAAGTCGTCGTGGCCGAAGGATTTGTCGGACTTGAGTCCGAGGGATTCGAACTGCTCCTTTTCCAGGGCATAGAACGATACAGGATATTTGTTCGCGAAACCCTTGGTTCCGTCAAGCTGGTAGAGACGGTTGTAGGGGCGGGGAGAGGTGACCTCGTGCTGGATCTCGATGACCTTTTCGTTCTCGGTGCGGATCAGGGTGGTGGTGTTCTCTCCGTTCCTGAAGCCTTCGCAAGGCTCTCCGGTCTGCTCGGACACCCATTTGGGACCGTTCACGGCCTTAGTGTCCATTGCGACGAGGGTCTTCATCCTGTCTCCGCGATGGATGTTCAGGACCTGGGCGACGGGGCCGAGACCGTGGGTAGGGTAGATGTCGCCCCGGTGTTTGAGGTTATAATCTATCCTCCAGTCCATCACGCTGTTGGGATCTTCCTTCCAGTATCCTCCCCAGAGACTTGTGAGATTGTGGATATATGCTCCTTCCACGCGCAGGATCTCGCCGAAGACGCCCTGCTGGGCCATGTTGAGGGAGTTGAGCTCGAAGAAGTCGTAGCAGCAGTTCTCCAGCATCATGCAGTGGAGCCTCTTGGATTCTGCCAGGTTGATGAGCTGCCATATCTCGTCGAGGGTGAGGGCGGCGGGGACCTCGCTCACAACGTGCTTGCCGTGCTCCAGGGCGTATTTCGCGATGGGGAAGTGATGCTTCCAGTCCGTGGCGATATATACGAGGTCTATGTCATCCCTTTCGCAGAGTTCCTTGTAGCCTTCGGGACCCCAGTAGAGGGCGGCAGGGGGGAGGTCGGCCCTTTTCAGAATGTTCTGACGCTCTTTCGCTACGCTCTCCTCATAGTCGCACAGGGCGACGATCTGCGTGCCTTCTATGTAAGTCCAGCGGTCTATCGCCCCAGCTCCGCGGTTGCGGATGCCTACGAAACCGACGCGCACGACCGGTACCTTCGGGGCGATGAGACCGAGGGCGCTTTCCTGGCCTGCGGGCCGTTCCGGAACCAGGGTGACGATGGTCCCGTTCTCGATTTTGTACGGCCAGCTGTAATCTCCGGTCTGCCATTTTGCGGATTTGCAGCAGCCGGAGGACAGCATCAGTGCCAGCAGGGCGGCCGCCGAGATGATGGTGAAGAATCTTTTCATATCGTAATTAATTGAATTATACTCTGATGTAGATCTTGTTCCTATAGAGGTAACGGAGGATCAGAAACTGGATGAGCAGACAACAGAGTGTGATGATGAAGGGGTAGAAGCTGCCGAGCCACTGGGCCGTACCGTAAAGGAGGGACTGGGGCATGGAGGAGAAATTCACGAGATGGAAGACGCAGTAGGCGACGATGGCGTTCATTCCGTAGTATTTCAGCCAGTCGAGCCCCTTGTTTAACTTCTTGACGTCCACCAGGTAATAGGTCACGGCCATCGCCAGGACGGAGAAACCGCCGGCAATCAGCACCATCGAACTGCTCCAGATGTGCTTGATGATGGGGAGCACCGGGTCGAGGAGCAGGGCTGCTACGACCATGGCCGCGCCCCAGATGAGCAGGAAGCGCACCTTCTTGCCGGAAGACCATTTTTCGCCGCGGAGCACCATTCCGGTGAAGCAGCCCAGCATCGCTGTGACTGCGAAGTTCATCGAACTGAGGATCCACGTGTAATGGTAATCCGGACTGAATATGTATTGCCCGTTCTCCCAGGAGACGGCATCGCGGAAATGCCCGAGCAGGTTGTTGTCTATGGCCTCGACCAGGTTGTTGCCGATCTCGTAACTGTTCCCTCCGAAAATAGCCACGACGGCAGCGAAGCCAGCCAGGAGGAAGGCCGCGGCCCCGATCTGGAACCTGACGGATGTGAATACGTAAAGGATCGCCGCCACGACGTAGCCGACCGCGATTGCCTGCAGGGTGTTGGAATACATGCAGAGGGTGTGGATGTCGAAATCCAGCAGGTTGCCCTGCACCATCGCCCCGAGGATGAAAAGGAGGACGAACCTCTTGGCTATCCTGAGCCAGAATTTGCCCATCGGGGCCTCTCGGTTCCTGTATTTGGCGAGGGCGAAAGGAATGGTGATGCCCGACATGAACATGAAGAGGGGCATTATCATATCCCAGAAACAGAAGCCGTGCCAGGGAATGTGGTCGAAGAGGCGCCACAGCCAGGTGGTTTCAGGATTCGGGACGGCCGCTCTCAGCAATGACCTGCAGAATGGCTCGAGAAACACCAGGAAGAACATGTCTATTCCCCTGAGGACGTCGAGCGATGCCAGCCTTTCTTTCGTGTTGCCCATATGTAATTGGTTTAATGGTCCGGTTTTATGAATTCCATCAGTTCCTCCCATACCCGGTGGACCGGAAAGCCCACCACGTTGTAGAAGGAGCCCTCAATCCGGGAGATTCCCACGGCGCCGATCCATTCCTGGCAGCCGTAGGCCCCGGCCTTGTCGAAGGGTTTGTAATTGTTTATGTAATAGTTGATTTCACTGTCGGACAGTTCCTTGAACCACACCCTCGTCAGGTCGGAAAAACTCTTTTCCCTTGTGGCTGTCCGGATGGTTACGGCGGTGATGACCTGGTGCTCCCGGCCGGAGAGATCCCTGAGCATCCTCACGGCATCCTTCCTGTCCCGGGGCTTGCCCATCATCTCGTCCCCGCAGAAGACCATCGTGTCGGCGGTGATGAGGATCTCGTCGTCCGCGAGGGGGCGGTGGAAGCCGTGGGACTTGCCTTCCGACATCCTTTCCGGGACGAATCCGTCAGGATGGTGAACATTGAAGGATTCCTTGAAGTCCGTGTCGGTATCTACCATGAAATCAATGTCCAGGCTTTCCATCAACTCTCTCCTTCTAGGAGAGCCGCTGCCGAGTATAACCTTCCATCCGTTCAGGTCCACCATACCTAGAAAAGTTTCTTGTAAACGTCCGTCTTGTAGTTCCACCTTCCGGCCGCCGTCATCGCCTTTTCGAAGAATTCCCGGACGCAGCCCTTCCCTCCGGGAAGAGGGGATACGTAGTCTGCGGCCTCCTTCGCCTGGGGGGCGGCATCGGCGGGAGCCACCCCGATGCCTGCGGCCAGCAGGACTTCCACGTCGGGGATGTCGTCACCGAAGAACGCCACCTCCTCGCGTTTCAGGCCGTGCCTGGAGCAGAAATCGTCGAAATCCCTGATTTTGTCGCGGGAGCCCAGATAGACGTCTTCGGGCTTCACGCCGCTGGTCTTGAACCTCTCCCGTATGCTGGACGAACGCCCTCCGGTGATCACGCCGACGGGATAGCCGTTCATCACGGCCATCCGTATCGCAAAGCCGTCCTTTGCATCGTAGGTGCGGTATAGGTTGCCCTGGAGGTCGCAGAAGATGCCTCCGTCCGTCATCACGCCGTCGACGTCGAAGGCGAAAGCCTTGATTTTGGAAAGATCAGGCTCCATAACCTATGATTTCGGTCCGCCGGGGTTGAAGTCGGGAAGGTCGCCGAGATTGAAGGTTCCCTTGCCGGAAGGATTTCCCATATCTATGAAGCCGAACTGGGACTCGAATTTGGTTATGTTGTCCATCAGGGCGTTGAGAAGCCTCTTGGCGTGTTCGGGAGTCATTATCACCCGGCTTGAAATCTCGGGCTTGGAAAGTCCGGGGAGAATGCTTGCGAAATCGATGATGAACTCTGAACGTGAGTGGGTTATAATGGCAAGGTTGGAGTATGTGCCCTTGGCTATCTCGGGCTTTATCTCCAGGTTGAGCTGTTTCTTGTTATTCTCTTCCATATTGGTGATATTTATATAAGGCAAATATATAAGGCAAAATTAGCAAAAATCGCTATATTTGCAAGCCGTGGCGGAGCCTAAGCCGCGACTGATTTGTGAACATTATGGAACTTAGCATAAAGTACGATCCCTCGAAAGTCGAGGACAAGTGGTATGCCTGGTGGCTGGAGAACAGATTCTTCCATTCCGAGCCGGACGGCAGGGAACCCTATACGATAGTCATACCCCCGCCCAACGTGACGGGAATCCTTCATATGGGGCACGTGCTCAACAACACCCTGAACGACGTCCTGATACGCAAGGCCAGGATGGACGGCAAGAACGCCTGCTGGGTGCCCGGCACCGACCACGCCTCGATTGCCACCGAGAACAAGGTGGTGGCGAAACTCAAGGGTATGGGAATATCCAAGGAGGACATCAGCCGTGAGGAATTCCTCAGGCACGCCTGGGCGTGGAAGGAGGAGCACGGCAACAAGATCCTGCTCCAGCTCCGCAAGCTCGGGGCTTCCTGCGACTGGGACCGCACCCGCTTCACGATGGACCCCGACCTCTCCAAGGCCGTGACCGAAACCTTCGTGTATTTCTACAAGAAGGGCCTGATTTACAGGGGAGTTAGGATGGTTAACTGGGATCCCGAGGGCCACACCGCCGTCAGCGACGAGGAAGTGGTTTACAAGGATACCAAGAGACATCTGTATTATGTCCGCTACTTTGTTTCCGACGGGGAGGGTCATCCTACCGACAAGTACCTTACCGTCGCAACCACACGTCCCGAGACCATAATGGCCGACGCCGCGGTCAGCGTGAATCCGAATGACGAACGCTATCTCTGGCTTCGCGGCAAGAAGGTCCTCGTGCCCCTCGTGGGCAGGGAGATCCCAGTCATCGAGGACGACTACGTGAGCATTGATTTCGGTACGGGCTGCCTCAAGGTCACGCCCGCACACGATCCTCACGACTACGAGATCGGACTCCGTCACAACCTTCCCATCATCAGCGTGATCGACGACCGCGGGAAACTGACCGAGGAGGCCGTCGTCCTGGTGGGAGAGGACCGCTTCCAGGCCCAGAAAGACGTCGTGGGCCTTCTCGAGGCGGCCGGCAACCTCGACCATATCGAGGATTATTCTTCGCCGGTGGGCTATTCGGAAAGGACGAACGCGGCCATAGAGCCTATGCTTTCCACCCAGTGGTTCCTCAAGATGGGTGAACTGTCGAAGAATGCCCTTGAAGCCGTTGAAAGCGGAAATGTGAAGCTCATTCCCGACAAATACAGGAACACCTACAGGCACTGGATGGAGAACGTCCGTGACTGGTGCATCAGCCGCCAGCTCTGGTGGGGACAGCAGATTCCCGCCTGGTACCTACCCGACGGAAGGTTCGTCGTGGAAAGCGATGCCGAAAAGGCCCTCGAGGCCGCCAGGGAGCTCGATCCCGCCATCAAGGCGGAAGATCTCCGCCAGGACCCCGACGTCCTCGACACCTGGTTCTCCTCCTGGCTCTGGCCCATTTCCGTATTCGATCCCGAGAAACCCGGCCATCCCGAGCGGGAATCCAATCCCGACCTGGCATACTATTATCCCACCAACGACCTCGTGACCGGACCGGACATCCTGTTCTTCTGGGTGGCGAGGATGATAATGGCCGGAGACGTGTTCATGTCCGACGTCCCGTTCCGTAACGTTTACCTGACCGGAATCGTCCGCGACAAGCTGGGTAGGAAGATGTCCAAGCAGCTCGGCAATTCTCCGGATCCCCTCGACCTCGTAGCCAAATACGGTGCAGACGCGGTCCGCATAGGAATGCTCCTTTGCTCGTCGGCGGGCAACGACATATTCTACGACGAAAGCATGGTGGAGCAGGGAAGGAATTTCTGCGGCAAGATATGGAATTCGTGGAGGCTGGTCTCCGGGTGGTCCGTCGATGAGGGCGCTCCACAGAGCGAGGCCTGCCGGTCCGCGGTGAAATGGTTCGACAACCTCCTTTCCCGCACCATTGCGGAAGTCGAGGACAATTACTCCAAATTCCGCATTTCCGATGCCCTTATGGCCATTTACAGGCTCTTCTGGGACTCCTACTGCAGCTGGTATCTTGAGATTGTGAAACCGGTATGGGGCGAATCCATAGACAGGGCCACCCTCGACGCCACGGTCACTTTCTTCGACAAACTTCTCAGGCTCATCCATCCGGTGATGCCTTTCATCACCGAGGAACTCTGGCAGGCGATGGCTCCCCGCAAGGAAGGGGAGACCATAATGTTCCAACCCACTCCCAAGGCAGGAGAGATCGACAGGAAATTCCTCGCCGGTTTCGACATCACCCAGGGCGCCGTCATCGGCGTCAGGGGTATCAGGGCCCAGAAGCAGATACCTCCGAAGCAGACCCTCGGCCTGCATCTTGAGGGCAAGACCGTTCCCGAACTCAATCCCGTGCTGGAGAAACTGGCCAACGTGGAACTGCTTGAAAAGGTGCCCGAGGGCCCTGCAAGCAGCTTTATCGTCGGTACCGTCCAGTGCAGCGTGCCACTGTCGGGCCTTGTCGACTCATCTGAGGAACTTGGCCGTCTCGAGGCGGAACTCGCCAGGCAGAAATCTTTCCTCGAGGGAGTCCGCCGCAAACTGGGCAATGCCGGTTTCGTCGCCCACGCCCCCGAGGCGGTCATCGCCGGGGAGAGGAAGAAGGAAGCCGACGCCCTCAGCCGCATCGAGGCCCTTGAAAAAACGATAGCATCCCTCTCGAAATGATCAGTTACGAGACCACGTTGAAGGTCCGCTACTATGAATGCGACCCTATGGGGATAGTTCACCACAGCAACTATCTCAGATATTTCGAATGCGCCAGGGACGAGATGATCGCCTCCTGGGGATACAGCATCGAACAGTGCCAGGCGGACGGCCTCACCTTCCCCCTCGTTAACGCCCAACTCAGGTTCCACAGGCCGGCCCTTTCTGGAGACACCCTCAGGATAACCGCGGAAATCGCCGATCTTCCTATGGCGAAACTCGTCGTCAACCAGAAGATTTTCAACCAGAGGGACGAACTCTGCTGTGAAGGGACCGTCACCCTTGGCTTTCTCGACTCTGCCACGGGCAGGCCGATGCGCTGTCCGGAAAAGTTCCTCTCCCTGATGGAGAAGGCGGACAGGTAGGGGATGGTCAGCATCAACAACGTTACAGTATCTTTTGGCGGGGAACCCCTGCTGAACGGCATTTCCTTCCACATTTCCGACGGGGAGAAGATCGGCCTCGTGGGCAAGAACGGGGCGGGGAAGAGCACGATAATGAAGTTGATCGCCGGCCTGGAGAAACCAGACGAAGGTAAAATCGAGATGCCCAGGGAGCAGACCATAGGCTATCTTCCGCAGATCATGGTTCTTCACAGGGGGAAATCCGTCCTGGACGAGGTGAAGGATTCCTGTCCCGACGCCGGCCCGGGCGAGGCCGAGAAGATACTGACAGGCCTGGGCTTCCTCCAGGAAGAATTGACCCGTCCCGCCGAGACCTTCTCCCAGGGATGGAATATGAGGATGGAACTGGCCAGGATCCTCATTGCGAAGCCCTCCCTCCTTCTTCTTGATGAGCCTACCAATCATCTTGACATAGAATCTATCGAGTGGTTCGAGGACTATCTGAAGTCCTACCGCGGGGCCGTGCTGGTGGTGTCGCACGACAGGAGGTTCCTGGACAATGTTACCACCCGGACGGTCGAGGTGATGCTCGGACGCATATACGACTACAAGGTTCCGTTCTCCCGTTACGAGGAACTCCGCAGGGAGAGGATGGCCCAGCAGACAGCCGCCTACGAGAACCAGCAGAAGATGATAGCGAAGACGGAGGAATTCATCCGGACCTTCCGCTACAAGCCCACCAAGAGCAACCAGGTCCAGAGCCGCATCAAGGCCCTGTCGAAACTGGAGCTGATCGAGGTGGACGAGACGGACAATTCCGCCCTGAACGTGAAGTTCCCTCCGGCGGCGAGAAGCGGGGATGTCGTTTACAAGGCCGTAGGCCTGAAGGCCGGGTATCCCGGGAAGGTCGTGTTCTCCGGTGCGGAAATGGAGATCAGGAGGGGAGAGAAGGTCGCCTTTGTCGGAAGGAATGGTGAGGGCAAGACCACGATGATGAGGGTGATTACCGGGGAACTCCCGCCGATGGAAGGGGAGTCCCGGGTAGGATATAATGTGGATCTGGGTTATTATGCTCAGAATCAAGAGGATATCCTCGATCCTAAAGAGACGGTGAAGAGCACTGTCGAAAGGGCGTGCCCGGCGGAACTGAGACCCAGGCTGAGGGACTTGCTGGCCCGCTTCCTTTTCCGCGGGGACGATATAGACAAGAGGGTCTCCGTCCTGAGCGGCGGTGAGAGGGCAAGGCTGGGGATGGCCAGGCTGATGCTCAGGAGCCACAACGTACTGGCCCTCGACGAGCCTACGAACCATATGGACATCAGGTCCAAGGATATCCTGAAACAGGCACTGAAGGAGTTCGACGGCACCCTGATCGTCGTTTCCCACGACAGGGAATTCCTGGACGGGCTGGTTGACAAGCTTTATGAATTCAAGGGCGGAAAGGTGAAGGAATACCTTGGAAGCGTATCGGAATTCCTTCAGAAAAAGCGCATTGCGAGTCTGAGGGACCTTGAGAGGCAGGACAGTCCTGTTGCGCCGGCGGTTGAATCTGCACCGGCATCGGCCAAATCGGACGCAAGGAGGGATTTCTACAGGATGAAGGAGGCCGCAAGGGAGGAGAGGAAACTCCGGTCCCAGCTTTCATTCCTCGAAAAGGAGATAGCCCGGTATGAGGAGGACATGAAGAAAATAGAGCAAATCCTTGCAAATCCCGGTGAGAATGACGATATTATCGCACTTACCACCACCTACCTCGAAGACAAGAGGAATATTGACGCGATGACCGAGGAATGGGGGAGACTCATAGAGAAACTAGAAGAATGACCATTTGAAAATTTGTTTATAATGAATAGGTTAGGTCTTATTATCGGAATTTTTGCTTTATGTGTTGCGGGGCTCTCGGCGAACGCCCAGGTGCAGGACATCGAGCAGAATTTCTCCGTCTTCACCGCGGTGTCCGCTGCCGATGAATTCGACGTCACGCTCAGCCAGTCGGACCGTCATAAGGTGGTCCTGACCGTGGACAAGGTCCTTGCCCCGTATGTCAAGGCTACGGTGAAGTCCAGGACTTTGTATTTCGAATATGATTCCAAGGCGGTCCCGAAGGAGATAAAGAAGTTGTATGGAGGCCGTAACGGCTTGAAAGCCACAATGAGAGCCCTCGTATATATGCAGAATCTCGACGGGGTGGAACTCAAGGATGACGCCCGTCTGAGTTCCCTCTCCGCATTCGAAGGAGGCTCTATCCAGATAACCGCCACGAACGGCGCCGTGATACGCAACCTTGAGGTCTCGGGCGTTTCGATCAAGGTGGCGGTGGACAAGAAAAGCACTTCGACGATGAAACTGACGGCGGATGATCTGGAAATCAATGCCGCCGGCTCCGCCGTCATTAGCGTCTCTCAGACCTCCAAGAATCTGACAGTCAACACGAAAGGTTCTTCCAATTCCGTCATAAACGGTGACACTGGCTCCCTGGCCGTCAACTGCGAAGGCAATTCCGACCTCAAGATGTCCGGCAAGGTGGAGACTCTCGCCGTCCATGGCCAGAGATCGTCCGACATCAACCTTCTCGATGTCGAGACTACGGAGGCTGACGTTGTCCTTACCGGGTCAAGCACCCTTTTGGAAAGTGCCTCAGAGAGCCTCAGGGTGGACATTTCCGGGGGAAGCAAGCTTTACTTCGACGGAGATCCAGACATAGAGATCGTTAAGGTGAAGTCTTCCACCCTGATGCATTACGGAGATCCTGAAGCCAAATAAGAGATGTTCGTCCTGGATTCCCATTGCGACGTCCCCTCACAGCTTCTGAGGGGCCGTGACCTTTCGAAAGACAACGTGCGCGGCCACGTGGATTTCCCTAAGCTCAGGCGTGGGGGAGTGGACGCCTCATTCTTCGCCTTGTACACCCCTGCGTGGTTTTCTCCAGACAGGGCCACGAGATATGCCCTTGAAATGCTCGCGGCTGTGAACGACGCCCTTGCCAGCAATCCCGGGGAGGCTGTCCTGACCAGGACCCCGGCGGAGGCGCTGAAGAACAAGGAGAAGGGGCTGATTTCCATCTTCCTGGGTATGGAGAACGGCTCTCCCATCCAGAAGTCCCTGTCTCTTCTCAGACTGTTCAAGTCATTGGGAGTCAGTTATATGACCCTTACTCACAATAAGTATAACGAGATAGGGGACTCTGCAGCGGGGATCGCTAAATGGGGCGGGCTGAGCCCCTTCGGGAAGGAGGTTGTGGCAGAGATGAACAGGATAGGTATGATGATCGACATAGCCCACGTTTCCGACCGTACATTCTTCGACTGCATCGCCCTTTCCAAAAAGCCCATAGTGTCCACCCACTCCTCCTGCAGGGCCCTGTGCCGCCACCGAAGGAACCTTTCCGATGAAATGCTGCGGGCCCTTTCCGACAAAGGGGGAGTGTGCCAGATAAACTTCTATCCTCTTTTCCTCTCCGACAGATTCGCTTCCTCCCTCGACGCTTCGGGGCTCGATCCCATTGCAGACAAAGTGGAAAACCAATGGCAGGCGGATCCCCTCAATCCGAAAAAGTGCTTTAAATGGTATGCGGTCCAGGACTCCCTGGCCGCCCTGGACTTCCGGCCATCCGTCAAGGATGTCGTCGACCACATCGACCACGCCGTGAAGGTGGCCGGAATCGACCACGTGGGGATAGGGTCCGACTTCGACGGAATCAACGTGACCCCCTCCGGACTGGAGGACGTTTCGAAGATTGGATCGGTGTTCGACGAGATGAAAAAGAGGGGTTATTCCGACTCTGAAATCGAGAAGGTTGCGGGGAAAAATTTCCTCCGTGTACTGTCGGAAGTGCAGGATGTCCCCGAAAGAGGATTATAGTGGCTATCTAATTGAATATCTGCGTATTATTGAAATAAGAAACAATTTTGTTATTAGTCCTAACTATTTTGTTTCTTTATCTCATTATCAGCAACTTAATTCGGATTCAATAAATCTGCGTAAAAAGTCGAGCGCGGTGGCTGAAAACCGCTCTATGTTCCTCTCCCGGTCGTTCTGGTAATTGCGCGTGAAGGTCTTCGTGCCCGTAGGACCGGACACTCCGATGCATACGGTTCCCACCCTGTTGACCCCGTCTCCCTGAGGCCCTGCCAATCCTGTGGTGGACACGGAGTAGGTGCTGCCAGTGAGCCTTCTCACGCCTTCCGCCATCTCGGCGGCGACTTCCTGGCTCACCACTCCCTTTTCCCTTATCGTGTCCGGATTGACTCCAAGTACATTCTCCTTCACGGAAACGGCGTAGGAGGTCACGGAGCCGAGGAAATACCCGGATGCTCCGGGGACCGAGGTGATGAGGGAGGCGATCCGGCCTCCGGTACAGGATTCCGCGGCGCTCAGTGTCTTTCCGGTGCCCTTTAAAAGGCGCCCTATTGCGTTCTGGAGGTTGTCGTCGGTGTAGGAGTAGATATTGTCCCCCAGAATCGCTGAAAGCCTGTCTAATTCGGCGGAAATACGCCTTTCTTCGCTCTCCCTGTCCCCTCCGTAGACCGAAAGCCGGAGTCTTACCCCGGTCAGCTGGTTCGGGAGGTATGCAAGGTGTATGTCTTTCGGAAGGCTGTCCTCCCAGGGCTCTATGAGTTTGGAGAGGGCGGATTCTGCCATTCCATATACCATTATGCTCCTGTGGCAGATGTCGTCTACGGGAAAGTGGGCCTTGATGTCATCTATGACTGCGGGAACCGCTCCCAGGGCCTCGTAGGGCACGCCGGGAAGGGCGTAGAGGGTTGCTGGATGGCCGAAAACATCCTTGTCAAATCGGAAAACCATGATAGGGGCCGTCCCGAGATGATTGGGAATCACCTCGCATGTATCCGGGACAAGGGCCTGGGCGCGATTGACATCCAGGACGTCCAGCCCCCTTGAATACAGAATCCTGTGGATTATTTCGAGCTGTACGGCGTTCTCTACATAGCCTTTGCTGCCTGAAAGGGTGGCGAGGGCAGCCTTGGTAATGTCGTCCTTTGTCGGTCCCAATCCTCCTGTAGAAATGACTATATCATTGGTTTTCAGTTCATTCCTGAGGCTGTTGATTATTGCCTCCCCGTCGTCCCCTATGGAAACCATACGGTTGACTCGGATTCCCGCCTCGTTGAGTGCGGAGGATATGCGGTATGAGTTGGTGTCGAGGATCTGGCCTATCAGAATCTCGTCCCCGATTGTGCAGACCGAAGCCTTAGTCATTACGTGACTTGTTGATTTGTAGGTATTTGAGTATTTTCTTGATGAACGAGGGACCTTCATAAACCAGTCCTGTGGCCACCTCTATCAGGTCGGCCCCTGCGTCCAGGAGTTCCTTCGCCTGGGACGGAGTCATGACGCCTCCGACGCCGACTATCCCTAGACGGCCCTTCGAATGCTCCCTGATGTGTCTTACCATCTCCAGGGTCCTGTGGAAAAGGGGAGCGCCCGACAGGCCGCCTTCCCCTATGTGTGCGAGGGCCTTTTCCCCTGCGCAGAGGCCTTCCCTTCCCTTTGTGGTGTTGCCGGCCACGATTCCGTCTATCCCTGACATCATACACCAGTCTACGATTTCGTCAAGTTGTTGAAAATCAATGTCCGGAGAGACTTTGACAAGGATGGGCTTATAGCTTTCGTAACATAGCCTGAGGTCCAGGATGGGGTCCATTATGTCGGAAAGGAAGGATACGTCCTGGAGGGACTGGAGTCCGGCCACGTTGGGGCAGGACACGTTGACCGTGAACATATCCACGAAATCGTACATCAGCGAGAAAGCCCTCTCATAGTCGGACTTGACCTCGTCGTCGCTTTTCGACACCGTATTCTTGGCGATATTGGCCACCAGGATGGTCCTGGTAGGGTATTTCTGGATTTGGGATATGGCGTTGGAAATTCCTTTGTTATTGATTCCCATACGGTTGACGAGGGCCCTGTCCTTTACAAGGCGGAAGAGCCTGGGCTTTGGATTTCCTTTCTGGGGCTTTGGAGTGAGGGAGCCGATCTCCACGAAGCCGAAGCCCATGTCCGAGAAGGCGTTGTAGTGCTCTCCGTTCTTGTCCATACCGGCCGCAAGTCCCACAGGATTAGGGAATTGAATCCCGAAGACCTCCTTTTTGAGAAGGGGAGTGGACCTCTTGTAGAAAAGGCGCAGGATAGCGGACGCCAGCCTTGAACGCTTGAATCCGGAAAGGAAGGCAAGCGTCAGGTTGTGCGCTCTCTCGGCATTGAGGCTGAAGAGTATGGGACGGATCAACAGCTTGTACATCTCGGTACGGTTATCGCTGCAAATATAGGAAAAATCCGTTTGTTCAACTTATTTCCGTGAAAGTTCCGTCAGAGTAGAATACAAGGATTTTAGTTATATATGGCTTTTCTTCAGTCACTTGTGTGGCCTCATTTAAATCATTGATTTCAGTCACGGCCGCCGTTTCCGCCATTTCCTGGGCTGGAGTGGGGGCAAAATCCTCCTGAAAACGCGTCTTGTACATACGTCCATTGCCTGTCATAAGCCACTCGGGGTTAAGGTTGGGGTAGTGACGGAGCATGCTCTCCAGAAAATCGAAGCCCGGCTTGTTCCTTCCGGCCAAAATGTGTGAGACGCTTGCACGGGCGACGTGGATCGTGTCCGCGAACTGGGTCTGCGAGATGTTTTCTGCGGACAGGAATTGAAGTAGACGCTTGTTCATATTGTGAAAGTATTTTTTACAAAATTAAAAAATTATTTGGAATAACGTACGTCGGACCGTTCGGAATAAGGGAGAAGCAAGCCGTTCCAAGACTTAAAATTTATTTCAAATAATATAATGTAAATAATTGATTTCTTGTATATAAATAATAGTTAATCAACATATAAAACAACAATACACGGCGGTTTGAGTTTATATTACTGCTTTAAGTTAAGTCAATACTATAATTAATTCGCATAACTTTCTGATTACCAATAAGATAAATAGATTGAAATTCAATCATAAAATTTCCTTATATAACAAAAGTTAACAAATATATGCAGTCATGCGAATGGATTATGGCTGTTATAACATTTTCACATTTGTTACCAATTTTTTCTTGCTCCTGTATCCTGAAATCTCCCGTTCCGTTCGTTTTCGTGAGATTTCAAAAATTGAGTCGCATTGTGTATTTTTGTGCGGATTTTAAAACCTGGACATTAGTAAATGATTCCCCAGATAAGGATTGAAGATTTCAATTATCCCCTTCCTGACGGCAGGATAGCCAAATATCCGCTGCCTGAGAGGGATTCATCCAAGCTCCTTCACTACAAAGCAGGTGCGATAGAGGATTACGTCTTCAGGGATCTTCCCTCCCTGGTGGACGCGAATTCCCTTATGGTCTTCAATGAGACGCGTGTGGTCCCTGCACGGCTTCATTTCCAGAGGGAGACCGGGGCCCATATCGAGATATTCTGCCTCGAACCGGTGAGTCCTCCCGAATACAACCTCAGTTTCGCCGCCACTTCCTCCTGCCTTTGGAAATGCGTCATAGGCAATGCAAAGCGTTGGAAATCAGATATTCTGAAATTATACAATCCTGACGGAGACCCTGTGGTCGACAAAATGAACCTGAGGTCCCGGCTCGTCGGCAGGGAAGGGCAGACCGGTACGGTCGAATTTACCTGGGATGACGGAGCTCCGTTCTCGAGGGTGCTGGAAATCTGCGGGACCATACCCATTCCACCGTATCTCAACAGGGAATCGGAAGAAATCGACGCAGAGAGGTATCAGACTCTTTATGCCAGGATTAGGGGATCGGTGGCCGCGCCGACGGCCGGCCTGCATTTCACCGAGGAAGTGCTTGACGCGCTTAAAGACAAGGGGGTGGAGATGGGAAAGGTCTGCCTTCACGTGGGAGCGGGAACCTTTCTTCCCGTAAAGAGCGAATTCGTGAGCGACCATCCTATGCACAGGGAGCCTTTTTCCGTGTCCATAGGCCTGCTCAGGGAACTTCTCGAAGGAAAACGGAGCGTGGTCGCCGTGGGCACGACGTCCGTGAGGACGCTTGAATCCCTCTATTATGCTGGTGTCAAGTGCATCGAGGAGGGGAAACCTTCGGACATAGGGCAGTGGGAGCCTTACGAAAGGGATTATCCCCATTCCCTGGAAGAATCCCTGGGCGCTCTGGTAAGATATTTGGAGGAAAATTCGCTGGATGAACTGGAACTGGGCACGAGGATTATAATCCTGCCGGGATTCCGCTGGAGAGTCGTCGATTCCCTCGTGACCAATTTCCATCAGCCGGAGAGCACTCTTCTCCTACTGGTCTCATCCTTTGTCGGAGGTGACTGGAGGAGCATTTACGACCACGCCCTCGCCTCCGGTTACCGTTTCCTCAGTTATGGGGACAGTTCCCTTTTGAGAAGAGCTGGATTTGCCCGTTAAGGCGTTATTGTTTTTATTTATATTGTTAAATATATGGCAGAATTGGAAGATTCGAAGGAATTCGAGAGCATAAGCCCCTATAACGACGAAGAGGCCGTACAGGCCCTCGGGAAGGTAGCCGACCACCCTATGGTCCCGGCCATTTCCAGGCACCTTTTCCCCGATGAGGATCCGGATTTCTTGAAAAACGCCCTGAAACGCATCAGGAGCATTGACGAATTCCAGCTGATCGTGATGTCAAAGGCAATCAAGTGGGCTATTGACACCACAATGCACAATTTCTCATACAACGGCATCAGCAACCTCACCGCTCTCGATTCGAAATTCCTTATGATGTCCAACCACAGGGACATCATACTAGACCCGGCCATCACCCAATACGTCCTGTACCAGAACGGCATCGCCCTGAGTCAGATCGCGGTGGGGAGCAACCTCCTTTCCAGCAAGACAGTGGAATACCTCCTCAGGTCCAACAGGATGATAAAGGTGATCAGGGGCATTTCCGCCAGGGAACTCTATCTTTTCTCCGGGATGCTCTCCAAATATATCAGGAAGACCATCACGGGAGGGGAGAGCTCCATCTGGCTCGCCCAGAGGCAGGGGAGGACGAAGAACGGGGAGGACATCACCGAGCAGGGCCTGCTCAAGATGCTTGATATGAGCGGCACCAAATCCTTCACCGAGAATTTCATGGAACTGCATATAGTTCCCCTGAGCATTTCCTATGAGTATGAACCCTGCGACATCCTGAAGGCCAGGGAGATACTGATTTCAAGGACTCAGAAATACGTCAAGGGGAAGGATGAAGACCTCCACAGCATCCTCGTGGGGATTACCCAGAAGAAGGGCAGCGTGCACCTCAACATCGGAGTGCCGCTGAATGAGGAGGAGATAGAGGCGGCTTCCTACTGCGACATCAAGAACGACCGCTACCAGGCCATCCGCCACGCTGTGGACAGGAGGGTGGTAGAGGGCTACAGGCTGTGGAATTCCAATTATATGGGCTACGACCTGGCGAACCACGGTTACAAGTACGCCGACAGGTACACTCCCGAGGAACTGGAAGCGTTCACCGAATACACTGAGCACCAGTTGGATCAGGCGGAACCCGCACTCAACAGGGAGGAGCTCCGCGACATTTTCCTCAGGATCTACGGCAATCCCGTGGCCGCAAAGGAAAAGTTAAAATAGCTTGTCCACTTTTGTGACGATCTCCTCGAAGGGAAGGTCGGGACTGAGTACGAGGTCGGGTTTCTTCAGCAGGAATCCGGCCTTCGTCGCATTCAGCATTCCGCCTCCGGAGATGTTCAGCATTATGGTGTCGTCCTTGCCTACCTTTCCCTCGTCGAGGGCGTGCTTGAGGGAGGCCACGGCGGTGGCGGCTGCGGGGAAGATGTCAACCCCTTCGGTGTTGAAGAACTGGAGCATCCAGTAGACGATCTCGTCGTTGGTCACCTTGAACATATCTCCTCCGGAGTCCGTGAGGGCGTCGAAAAGGCCTCCTGCAAGGCTGTAGGGAGGTTTCCTGTTGGAAAGGACCTTAGCCAGGATCACTTCGGCGTTCCTCCTGGATTCATCGGGGGTGAGGGGGAGTAGTTCCCTCGACCCGGCCTTCCAGGAATCGTACATGATGGTGAAGGGTACGTTCTGGGAGGCGAAGATCTTCATCTTGTTCTTGCCGAAACGGCCGTCCTCGATGAGCCTGAGGTTGTTTTCCCAGGCGGCGATGGCTCCGGTCCCGCTTCCTACGGCCTGGAAATAGGCGTCAGGAATCCTTCCGATCTTCTCGACGGCGCTGAGTACCGTCGTACCCATTCCATCCCTTCTGGCGACGTTTTTAGCCCCTCCTTCGGCGAGATACCTCGGATCCTTGCAAAGCTTCTCACCAAGGGTGATGGCGTCGAAATAGTCGGAGCCGTGGGGGGTGGCGAGAACCTTGACGCAGGGCTTCAACTTGCGCAGGAACCACAGGTCGTTGATGTTGTCCTCGGGTATGCAGATGACGATGGGGATGTCGTTGTCGGAACAGACCCTGGCGAAGGCGCGTGCGGTGTTTCCGGCGCTCTGGACCACCAGTATGTGCTTGTCCTTGGGGGACCTGCGGGCGCAGACGCTGAAGGCCTCGGTCTCCTTGAAGGTGCAGGTCTCCATCTTCGCCCCGATCTTCGGCCAGTATCCCGAGAAAGTGATGTAGAGGTCCGAGAGGCCGAGGAATGCGGCAAGTCCCTTGCTCTTGTAGGTCACCGGGGGATGGGAGTGCTTGAGGGTCCTCCTGATGGGGAGCCAGTCGGCATATTTGTACAGTCCGCGAAGGTGTCTGGGCTCGAAGAGCCTGTTCTGGTAAACGGCCCTTACGAGGGAGGGTACGGGGCTTTCGGAATCGGTGAGGGTCCACCCGGCGTCGTTTAAGGTGTGGCCGTCTGCGACGTTCATCAGGGTGTACTTCGTGGGTTCGAATTTCATCTTGTATGTATTTGACTATAAATTACATCGTATAAATCAGCCAGGCGATGTAGCCGGCGAAAAGGAGGAGGAAGACGGCACCTTCGCCCTTGTCCAGGCATTTCTTCTTGCCCGTGTAGGAGCAGGTGAGAAGAAGGATGGAACTGACCAGGAAAACACCCATGTCGACCTTGTTCATCGCCGCGAATGAAAGGGGATGGATGAGTGCGGAGCCTCCGAGGATGAGAAGGACGTTGGATGTCGTCGAGCCGATGATGTTTCCGAGGGCCATCTGGTCCTTTTTCTTCATGGCCGCGACCACGGAGGTGGCGAGTTCCGGCAGGGAAGTGCCGCCCGCCAGCACGGTGATGGCGATGAATTTGTCGGAAACGCCTATCATCCTGGCGATTTTCTCTGCAGACCCCATGAAAACCTTGCCTCCGAGGATCAGGCTGGCAAGGCCCAGGACCACCGCAAGTACGGCAATGACGGTCTTCATCGGGGGTTTCTCGGCAGGGGATTGGGTGTCCTCGGCGGAGGCGCTCCGGAAGGATATGAAAAGGTATAAGGCGAAGAGAAGCAGGAACAGGGCGCCGTCAAAACGGCTGAGGCAGTCTTCTCCGACTCCGAAGATAGTGTGCTTGAACCCCAGCAGGATAAGCAGGACGGTGATAAAGAGGTTTATGGGTATGTCCCTTCTCTGGTTGTCGCGGTTGATGACGATGGGATTGATGAAGGCCACCACTCCGAGTATCAGCAGGATGTTGAAGATGTTGGATCCTACGATGTTGCCTACGGAGATGGCTGAATTGCCTTCTATGGCTCCGATGAAACTGACCACCATCTCGGGGGCTGAGGTGCCTATGCCCACAATGGTGAGGCCGATGACGAATTCGCTCAATCCGGCCCGTCTCGCTATGCTGGAAGCCCCCTCGACGAGGAAATTGGCTCCCAGTATGACCAGGATAAGTCCGGATATCAGGATTAGTATCTGTAGAGCCATCTATGCGGGTTTTCAGGTTTCAGCGTACAAAAATAATCAATAGAGGTGAATCAGGCAAGTTCGAGGGCGCATACGTTTTCGACGTGCTGGGTGTGGGGGAACATATCCACGGGCTGGACGGCCGTGATCCTGTATTTCTCACCAAGGATTGCAAGGTCCCGGGCCTGAGAGGCCGGGTTGCAGCTGACATAGACGATCCGTGATGGGGAAGCCGAAAGGATGACCTCGGCCACGTCCGGATGGATGCCGGCCCTGGGAGGGTCCAGGATAATGACGTCGGGCCGGCCCTTCTTCCTTATGAAATCCTCTGTGAGGACGTCCTTCATGTCTCCCGCAATGAATTCGCAGTTGTCTATACCGTTTGTCCTTGCGTTCTCCAAGGCATCTTCGATAGCCTCCGGGACATATTCTATTCCAATCACTTTACGGGCTTTCCGGGATACGAACTGGGCGATGGTTCCGGTGCCGGTATAGAGGTCGTAGACGAGTTCCTTTCCGGTCAGGCTGGCGAAATCCCGGGCCACCCCGTAGAGCCTCTCAGCCTGGGCGGAGTTGGTCTGGTAGAAGGACTTCGGGCCTATGCGGAACCGAAGGCCTTCCATCGTCTCATAAATTGCGTCCGAACCTTTGTATAGGACGCATTCCTGATCATTAATCGAATCGTTTAATTTACTGTTAATTACATAATAAAGAGAGGTTATTTCCTGGAACGCTTCAGCTATGGCATCCAGCAGGTTCTCCCGTTTTTTCCTGTCCTCACGGGCGAAACACATTATCACCATGACCTCTCCGGAGGCGGTGGTCCTTATGAACATGTTCCTGAGAAAACCCCTGTTTTCCCTGATGTCGTAGAACTCGAGGCCGTTGGTGACGGCATAGTCTTTTACGAATAGCCGGATAGGGTTCGAAGGGTCTTTCTGGAGGCAGCATTTCTTGATGTCCAGCACCTTGTCGAAGAATTTCCCGACGTGGAATCCGAGTCCGCAGCGGTCGGAGGGAGGAATGCTGTCCGGATCCTCGTCCGGGAGAATCCATCGCTTGCTGGAGAAGCTGAATTCCAATTTGTTACGATAATAGATGGTCTGGGGGGAGGGGAGTGTGGGCCTTACTTCTGGCACCTCCAGATGGCCTATCCTGACGAGTTGGTCGTAAACCTGTCGGCGTTTCGCCTCGAGCTGCATCCCGTAAGGCAGTGGCTGCCATCTGCAGCCGCCGCAGGTCCCGAAATGCGGGCAGAACGGCTCCAGGCGTTCGGGAGACGGTTTGACGATTTCCGAAACGAAACCCTCCAGGTAATTTTTCTTTTTCTTTGTGACCCTGATGTTTACGATATCTCCAGGAACTGCGAACGGGACAAAGACGACCATTCCGTCATCGGTATGGGCCACGGCGTTTCCTTCGGCAGCTACGGATTCGATTGAGATATTTTCAAGCGTCAGGTCAATTTTTTTTCTCGCCATATCTGATAGGGTGGAGTTTCGATATCTCTATGTTAACATAATATAAATTGTGTAACAAAACGGGCAAAAAAGCAAATCACAGGTTGAACGCTATCGAGAACCCGATTCCGGCAAGCCAGGATCCTGAATCAAGAATGTCTTTTCCTGTTATGATTTCTCCTGAATATTTGCTTGTTATCTTGTCCGGTTTGTAATACGCGCAGATTCCGTAGAGATTCAGGTCAAGCGATTTTTTCCCGCCGCCAAGCGTGAATCTCCAACCTCCTCCTGCCCTTGAAAGGAAATCGTTCGACCTGGACGAGGATCCGGCAAGGCCAAGTCCTCCGTCTGCGAAAATCTGAAAACCGCTGCAGTTCCTGCCTTGCGGGAAAAAAGCCGCACCGGCGGTCAGCGGAATATCCCTTGCCTCGTCGTGGATCCCTGCATATCCGGTTGACATCCGCACAAGGAAACGGTCAGTAA
Source organism: Bacteroidales bacterium (assembly GCA_017427885.1). Taxonomy (GTDB): domain Bacteria; phylum Bacteroidota; class Bacteroidia; order Bacteroidales; family UBA932; genus Cryptobacteroides. The sequence goes on along the minus strand of JAFRRW010000005.1, from coordinate 41,873 downwards.
AGGCATATCCAAATGATATGAGCATCATTGAGTTGATGTGGTCTGACCACCTGTCTCCGGAATAGCTGTTCCTGGCCCTGTCCGAATTCAGGTAAGAGTTGTCATATCTCTCGAAAAAGGTGGTCAGAATGCCTTGTTCAACAGAAAAAACGGCCTTAGAGGGCCTTCCAGTGAGGTTCTTGCCATTTCCGCGGCTCCTTTTACCCATCGGAACCATCAGCCTCATCTCAGGAACAAATGCATGGTAAATCCCGTCCTTGTATAAGGATAACTCCTTGTCAGTGAATTGGTTGTTGATAAGCAAGTGCAGGCCCAGATCAGCCGTTACTCCTAAGGATACGGTTATCCTGTTGAACAGGAAAGACATGCCAAGACGGCCGCTCAGCGCCGCCACCGGGCCGAAATCCATCCCGTTGTCGCGGGTATAGCCTGCCGTGATCCCGGGGCCTCCGTAGAACAGATACTTCCCTCCCCCGTCCAGATCTTTGGACGAGATGATGAAATTATGGATCATGTTGGCGCGGATGCCAGGATTGATGTCCTTTCCGGTCACGACGCCGTGCAGGTCGGCGACGACAGTTACCGAGGTGAATTCCGGAGAGTTTTTCCTGTATATGTCTGCGGTCAGGCCCGCTCCCCTGCCGCCTGTGCTGAAACCCGCGTCCACTCCCGTCTGGGCTCCCAGGAACAGGGCTGAGACGGTGCAGGCTGCGACGCAGAGGAGGGTCTTCTTCCAGTCAGGTTTCATCTTTAGTACAAATGTTCCACAATTTACGAATTAAACGGCGATTTTGCTAAATTTGCAAAGAAAGAAAGGCCCTATTTTGAGGAAAAATGGCCTTAACAAAAATGTTATAAGTAATAACATCTTTGTTGTATTGGTTGATTTTCAATGTAATATAATGGAAGACGATTTTTCGGGCAAAACTTCAATGCTCCCTCCCCTACCGGAGCGGATGAGACCGGATTCCCTCGATTTTTACGTGGGTCAGAGGCACCTTGTAGGCAAGGGTTGCATACTCCGGAACATGATTGACAGCGGGAACCTGTCATCGTTCATCCTGTGGGGACCTCCGGGTGTGGGCAAGACTACCCTCGCCCACATCATCGCGTCCACCCTTGACAGGGAGTTCTTCACCCTGAGCGCCGTCAGCGCCGGCGTGAAGGAAGTGAGGGAGGTGATAGACAGGGCCAAGGGCGGTTCCGTGTTCAACCGGCGCGGCGCTCCGGTCCTTTTCATCGATGAAATCCACCGTTTCAGCAAATCCCAGCAGGACGCCCTCCTCGGAGCCGTCGAGAACGGAACCATAGTCCTCATCGGCGCCACGACGGAGAATCCTTCATTCGAGGTCATCACTCCCCTGCTGTCCCGCTGCCAGGTTTTCGTGTTGAAGCCCTTGGACGTCGCCGACCTTCAGGCCCTCCTTGACAGGGCCCTCAAAGAGGACGAGGTGCTCAAGAACAGGAAAATCAAGGTCAAGGAGACCGAAGCTCTCTTCAGATACAGCGGTGGTGATGCCCGTAAACTCTTGAATATCTTGGAGATAGTTGTGGATTCCTCTGCAGGGAAACCAACCGTGACCATAGACAACGCCACCGTCGCATCCTGCATTCAGCAGAACATCGCGATGTACGACAAGGGTGGAGAGATGCACTATGACATCATCTCGGCCTTCATAAAGAGCGTGCGAGGTTCCGATCCCAACGCAGCCGTCTATTACCTCGCAAGGATGCTCTCAGGCGGCGAGGATCCCATTTTCATCGCACGGAGGCTCTGCATCCTTGCTGCGGAGGACATCGGACTGGCCAACCCCAACGCCCTCCTGCTGGCCGACGCCTGCTTCTCCATCGTGGACAGGATAGGAATGCCCGAGGCCCGCATTCCACTGACCGAGGCCACGATATACCTTGCATCATCCCCCAAGAGCAATTCTTCCATAATAGCCATCGACAATGCGATGAGACTGGCCGGGGAAACGGATACCGCTCCCGTCCCTCTCTATCTTCGGAACGCCCCCACCAAGCTGATGGAGGACCTGGGGTATGCCGACGGTTACAAATATGCCCACGACTATCCCGGACATTTTGCCGACCTGGAGTTCATGCCCCGGGGTCTCGAGGGTACAAAAATCTACGATCCTCAGCCAAACAAGCACGAGGATGCACTTAAAGCATACCTTCAATCTTGCTGGCCTAAGTATTACACTAAGAAATAGTTCCTAGAAAGGATAACCGACTCCGAAGTGGATGGCGAACCCGTCGCGGGAAAACCAGTCCGCAGGGATGACCCATTCGTTCCCGACCCTTGACGGATCGTGTACCTTCACGCCCATGTCCACCCTGAGGAGTAGGAAATTCAGGTCCACCCTGAGGCCCAGTCCGGTATTGGCGGCGATCTGCCTGCTGAAGTCCGATGCCTTGAACTGCGACCCTTCGCCGGCGTCCCTTATCGTCCAGATGTTGCCTGCATCCACGAAAACGGCTCCGGAGAGTTTCCAGAACATAGGGAAACGATATTCTACGTTGGCTTCGAACTTGAGGTCTCCGGTCTGGCTGGGGATGATGAAATACTCGTTCTTGGGCTGTGATCCGGGTCCCACCGCCCTTGCCTGCCATCCCCTCAGGCTGCTCGCTCCTCCGCAGTAGAACTGCTTCTCGAACGGAATTGCTGTGGAATTGCCGTAGGCATAGCCGATTCCCGCAAGGACCCTGGTCGCGACGGCATGGGTGTTCTCCTTGCCGAAAGCCCAGGTCTTACCGAAGGTGAGTTCCGTCCTGATGTATTGGGAATACGGCATGTCCCAGATCGTCCTCGACCCGAAGGCGTCGGTTTTCATAAGGGAATTGAAGCAGCTGAGGAAATTGCCCGAAACGTCGACCAGGAGCCTGGTGTAATGGTAGGATTCCTTGGGGTTGGGAGTGGAGGCAGTGGAATAGAAGGCGGTCAGGCCCATTCCCACGTCAAGGTGGTTCTGGTAGGCGTTCCTCAGGAAGGGGTTGTTCTCTATTTTCTGATAGAATTCCTCGGACATATGGTTCAGGCGGACGAGCTTCATCTGGAGGGGATACAGCTGATAGATGGTCCTGCGCCTGAAGGTGCCCGTATATCCGTAGGAGGTGGAAATGATGTTCCTGGAATATTCAGGCCTGTCCTGGTAATTGTATGAGGCGTTTATTTCCGTCCTCGGTATGTTGGGACCCTGTATCAACCTGTTGGGAATGCCGATGAACCCGGGGATGCTGAGGCCTGCCGAAACTCCCAGTTCGTTCGATGATATCTTGTCGTTGAGCTTGAACTGGAAATTGCCCATGAAACTGAGATTCAGCCACTCTCCCCCGTGGAAGATGTTCTTGTGGTAGTAACTCAGCCTCGGGGAGACGCCCATCAGTCCGGAGGAGTTGGAGGATGCTTCGAGGTTGACCTTGAAGCCCTGTATCCTGGACTGGGAAAGGGAGATGGCGCAGTCCACCACGTTGGTGTCCGCCTGGGTCATCTCTATGTTGACGGAATTGAAAACGCTCAGCGAGGAGAACCTCGAATAGGTCGTGGAAACCACATTGTCATTATAGACGTCTCCCGGCCGGATAAGATTCAGGTCCTTTAGTAACTTCTCACTGAATTTCAGGTCTTTGTCGTGGGAGATGGTCACGTTTCCGAAATGGTATTTCCTATGCGGGACCGCGTTTGAAGGCTGTTCGTTCCTCGTGTAGTCCATCACCTTCATCTCCAGCGCCGCCAGGCCCGGCCACGCCAGGGTATCCGCTTCGAAGAAATAGTAGTTCTTGTTGAATCCGTAGTATCCCTTGTTCCTCATCACGGCCGCCGATCTCTCGGTTTCCGCTTCCAGGGAAGCCTCGGAGAGCCTGTCTCCCCTCCTGACGGAAAGATTGGCCGTGTCTGCGAAGAAATCGGCGGCGAACGGGTCGCCTCCCGGCACGGTGAAATCTATGTCGTATATGGTGTAGGTCCTGCCCAGGGTCACCTTGTAATCCACGGAAACCTTACGCCTGTTCACTCTGACTTCGCTCTCCACCTTGGAGCCGTAGTAGCCGAGGTACTGGAGGTGGTTGCAGATATTTTCCACCGAGGACTCGACGAGTTCGGGCCTGTACACCACCGGAGCGACTCCGATGCCGCGGAATATCTTGCTGAACAGGCCGTTACCATCCTTGGAGGACCAGTTGTAGACGTTCAGCAAAGGGTTCCATCCGAAGATGAAGGAAGGGTTGGCGTGCTGCTTTATGTAGGGTTGGATCTCGCGGGTGTTGAAACCGGAACCGTTCAGGACCTCGACCTTGTTCTTCTCGAGCCGGTATTCCCCGTCTCCCAGGACCCTCGTCGTACTGCAGGACAGCGCCGCGAAAAACGCAGCGGTGACAAGGGCGCAGGCCCGGATGATTCCTTTATTTCCCATTACGGTGACAAATTTATTCTTTTATCAAGAAAAACTCAAATAATAATCATATATTTGTACACGCTATATGCGTAGGCCTGAGGGCCGGCTTTTTGTTGGACCAATAACTTTTTTATGTGTCTTGATGAAGAGATTTGCGGCAATCCTGCTGTTCCTGACCCTTTCCGCGGCCCTCTTGCATTCTCAAGAGGCTGAAACCGCTTCCCCCGGCGCCGAACTCACCATCGTCCCCCGTCTTGACCTTGGCGCCACCGTTTCCAATGAGGACACCCGCTTTACAATGGGCAACACCTCCCTCTATTCCCTCTTCGAGGGTAATTTCTCAGAAAATCTTTCTTTCAGCGTCGAGAACCACTGGCTGGCAGGATTCCAGCCTCCCGTCGGAGACTTCGACTTCACCCCTACGAAAGATCTTTACAAGTATCTCGGCCATTCCGACTGGACCAACTGGCTGGACTGGGCGTACCTCCGCTATGACGCGGATTCCTGGTTCGCCACGGTCGGCAAGGACCTTATGTACATCGGCGGCCTGGAGTTTGACAATTACGATTACGAAGTGCATCCCGTTCTGATGTCTTCACTCTCGAACAATTTCGCCTGCTATCAGTGGCAGGCGGCGGCCGGCTGGCAGAACGAGACCACGGCCCTCAGTTTCCAGGTCAGTACGTCTCCTTACGGAGAGCACCCTTTCTCCAGCGGCCTTTACAACTTTGGTTTGAAATGGGTCGGAGAGTACGGCGATTTCGACAACAACTGGAGTTTCTCCCTGGTAGGGAAAGGTGACGGGAAGTACTATCCCCTTGTGTCCCTCGGACAGAGGTATACGATGGGAGACGTCGCCCTCAGCCTCGACTATTGGAACGCCGTCTGCAGCGAGGAAGAGTTTCTTCTTGAAGGACATTCGGCCAGCCTGACGGCACTCTGGACCCCCTCGGAGCAGTGGGAGATCCTCGTCAAAGGAGGATACGAGCACGTCAACGATACGGTATTCAGGGATGACTTCGACTCTTTCAGGGGCGGAATGGCCGTTCACTGGTTTCCGGTCGAGAACCTAAGAATACATCTGGCGGGTGGCTACAATCCCCTCCTCGGGTTCGCCGCCCACATAGGAGCGATGTTTTATCTCAAAACGCATATTGGCAGGTAATAATGGCAGACAAAGACATTATCATCAAGCTCGAGCACCTTTCCAAGCGCTACGAAGGAAAAGAAGTCCTTCACGACATCAACCTTTATATCCGCAAGGGTGAATTCCTTACCCTCCTGGGCCCATCCGGCTGCGGTAAGTCCACCACCCTGAGGCTCATAGCCGGTTTTCTCCAGCCAGACGAGGGCCGTGTGCTCCTTTCCGGGAAGGACATGACCGGGATACCTCCCTACCGCAGGCCCCTCAACACCGTTTTCCAGCGGTATGCCCTTTTCCCCCACCTCGACGTCTATGACAACGTGGCCTTCGGCCTCAAGCTTCAGGGCCTGCCCGAGGACAAGATCGACGCGAAGGTCCGCAAGGCCCTGAAGATGGTCACCCTCACCGACTATGAGGACCGCGACGTGGAATCCCTCTCCGGAGGACAGCAGCAGAGGGTGGCGATAGCGAGGGCAATAGTCAACCAGCCCAAGGTGCTGCTCCTGGACGAGCCCCTGGCCGCCCTGGACCGCAAGATGAGGGCGGACATGCAGATAGAACTGCGCGACATGCACAAGAAGCTGGGCATTACGTTCATTTATGTGACCCACGACCAGGAGGAGGCCCTGACGCTGTCCGACACCATCGTGGTGATGGACGAGGGCCGCATCCAGCAGATAGGCACACCTGCGGACATCTACAATGAGCCCGTGAACTCCTTCGTGGCCAATTTCATAGGAGAGAGCAACATCTTCAACGGCACGATGGTGAAAGACCGCCTGGTGTCCTTCATCGGACACGATTTCCCCTGCGTGGATTCGGGATTCGGTGAGCAGACTCCCGTGGATGTGGTCGTCCGTCCCGAGGACGTAGTGGTTGACAAGGATCCCTCCGCCGGACAGTTCTCCGGCAAGGTGACCAGTTGCATCTTCAAGGGCGTCCATTACGAGATGCTCCTGGATACGGACAGCGGCAACGAGATAATGATTCAGAACTACCTGGCCTTCGAGCCGGGAACGACCGTTGGGATGAGCATACCCCCCGACGGCATCCAGGTAATGAAGAAGGAAAGGCTCCGCAACACCTTCGAGGGAGAGATATCCTCTCCTGAAACCGTCGATTTCCTCGGCGCCACCTTCAATGTGGGACATACTCCTTTCGAACCCGGAACGAAGGTCCGCGTGGAAGTCGAGTTCAGCGGCGTGAACCTCCTCGACGACCTCGAGGCGGGAGAACTTGAGGGAGAGGTCCATTCCATACTTTACAAGGGAGACCACTACCACCTGACCGTCTGCACCCCGGACGGGGACAAGATTTATGTTGATACGGACGATGTCTGGGACAAGGGCGACCTCGTCGGAATTGAAATCGCCCCCAAGGACATTAAGATAAAAGAGGCAGATGACGATTAAGCGTTCCACCTGGGCCCTGCCCTATATGGTTTTCCTGATCCTTTTCGTGGCCCTGCCCCTGGTCATGATCACGGTGTATGCGTTCACTGATCCCGGAGGCGGGGGAATCTCCCTGAAGAATTTCGTGAAGTTCGCGAATACTGCGGAGGACATGCACACCTTCGTGTACTCCATCGAAATCGCCTTGATAACCACCGTGCTCTGCCTCCTCCTGGGCTATCCCGCCGCCTGGATCCTATCCCGGAGCGACCTCAACCGTTCTTCCGTGACCGTCATCCTCTTCATCCTTCCGATGTGGATCAACATGCTGGTGAGGACCCTGGCCACGGTCGCCCTCTTCGATTTCCTGAAACTCCCCCTGGGGGAAGGGGCCCTGCTCTTCGGTATGGTCTATAACTTCCTCCCCTTCATGATATACCCTATCTACAACACCTTGAGCAAGATGGACGGTTCCTACGTGGAGGCGGCCCAGGACCTCGGCGCTCCCCCGTCGAAGGTCTTCACCAAGGTTGTGCTCCCCCTTTCCATGCCCGGTGTGTGGAGCGGGGTCCTGATGGTGTTCATGCCCACTATTTCCACCTTCGCCGTTGCGGAGCTCCTCACCCTCAACAAGGTGAAACTCTTCGGAACGACCATCCAGGAAAACATCAACAACGGTTTCTGGAACTACGGTTCGGCCCTGGCTCTCATTATGCTGGTGCTCATTGGAATAACAACGATGCTTACGGGCGAGGACAACGCCCGCGAGGATGAAACGGGAGGCGTGATATGAGAAAGTTGCTTGCACAGTCGTATCTGTGGCTCCTGCTGCTGATACTCTACTCCCCCATCGTCATCATTGCCATCTTCTCCTTCACCGAGGCGAAGGTTATGGGTAACTGGAGCGGCCTGTCGTTCGGGCTGTATTCCAACCTCTTCAACGGACAGGTGAGCGGCGCCCTCGTGCGCGCCATCGAGAATACGCTTTCAATCGGTGTCCTGGCGGCCCTGCTCTCCACCATCCTGGGTTCCATCGCCGCGGTCGGCATATTCAACCTCAAGGGATGGAAGAAAAAGTCGATCACCTTCCTGAACGACATCCCGATGCTGAATCCCGACATCATCACAGGTATATCCCTGTTCATCCTTTTCGTAGCCGTCGGGGCCAGGCAGGGTTACGTCACAGTACTCCTCGCCCACGTTTCATTCTGTACTCCCTACGTCGTGCTGAGCGTGATGCCTAAACTCCGCCAGATGAACCCCAACACCTACGAGGCCGCCCTCGACCTGGGAGCTACCCCTTCCCAGGCCCTCCGGAAGGTGATCTTCCCTCAGATATGGCCCGGGGTGATCTCAGGATTCATCCTTGCCTTCACCCTCTCCATAGACGATTTCGCCGTCACCCTGTTCACCAAGGGTAACCAGGGCCTCGAGACCCTTTCCACATACATCTATGCCGATGCCCGCAAGGGAGGACTCACCCCTGAACTCAGGCCCCTGATGACCATAATCTTCCTTACGGTGCTCCTGCTGCTCGTCATCATCAATATCCGCAATTCCAGACTAACAAAGCGCAATAAATGAAAAAGATCGTTTCCATCCTGCTGAGCGTTGTCCTTAGCGCGGCGATGTCCCTCTCCGCCGCAGACAGGGAGCACACCCTGAAGGTTTACAACTGGGCCGATTACATAGACGAAGACCTGATCTCCGAATTCGAGAAATGGTATGAGGAACAGACCGGTGAAAAGGTCACGATAGTCTATCAGCTCTTCGACATCAATGAGGTGATGCTCTCGAAGATCGAGAAGGGCCATGAGGACTATGACGTCGTCTGCCCTTCGGATTACATCATCGAGAGGATGCTCCGCGAAGACCTCCTCCTCCCCATAGGGAGGGATTTCGGGAAGGCTCCGGACTATCTTGGAAACGTGGCCCCCTTCATTATGAAGATGCTCGGCCTGGTCGATGCCGGAGGGAAGGATGCCACCGAATATGCCGTCCCCTATATGTGGGGCACGACTGGAATACTCTATAATCCCAAATTTGTCACCGCGGACGAGGTCAAGACCTGGGAAGTCCTGCGTAATCCGAAATACGCGGGGAAAATCTATGTCAAAGACGCTTTCAGGGATGTCTATACCTCACTACTGGTATATCTTAAGAAGGATGAGATAGATGCCGGGAAGGTGACACTGGACGAGGTCGCCAGGGATGCGTCGGACGAGTCGATCGCCCTCGTGGAGAACTGGCTCAATTCTATGAAGGAAGGAGTGCAGGGATGGGAGGCCGATTTCGGCAAGGAGTTGATGACCAAGGAGAAAGGCTGGCTCAACCTGTCCTGGAGCGGAGATGCCCAGTGGGCTATGGACGAGGCCGAGAAGGTGGGAGTGAAACTCGATTACGCCGTCCCCCAGGAGGGTTCGAACATCTGGTTCGACGCCTGGGTGATACCCAAGTATGCCCGTAACGTGAAGGCTGCGAGGTATTTCATCGACTTCATGTGCAAGCCGGAGAACGCCATAAGGAATATGGACGTCATTGGGTATGTCAGCGCTGTCGGAGGTCCGGAAATACTTGAGGCGCAGATGGATCCGGATAAGTACGAGCCGCTGGACGCCAGTTATTTCTTCGGGCCCGAGGCGACGGCCGTTCCCCTCAGTTATGTCCTCTATCCCGACAAGTCCGTCATCGAGCGCTGCACGATGATGCACGACAGCGGGGACCGCACCGAGGCACTCCTTGCGATGTGGTCCCGGGTCAAGGGGGACAACGCCAGCGCTCTCACGTATGTGATAATAGCCCTCACCTTGCTTGCCATCATCCTTGCGATGATTTTCAGCAGGAGGAAGAAGAGCCGTCGCCGCAAGAGTTCAAGGAGAAGAAGGAGATGATGCTTTCCTCTGCTGACATAAAGAGAATCAAGTCCCTGGGCCAGAAGAAGTTCAGGGACTTGTTGGGTCTTTTTGCGGTCGAGGGTGAAAAGATGGTCGCGGAGGCTCTGGCTTCGGATTTCGAGGTCCTGGAGGTATACAGGGGATCTGAGATAGGAGAGGAGGCGATGTCCAGGATATCCTCCCTTTCGACACCCTCCCCCGCCCTGGCGGTGGTCAGGATCCCTGCCGTGTCTTCTTCCGGTTCCGTTCCGGGAAAGGGACTGTTCCTCTGCCTTGATTCAATCCGTGACCCGGGTAACCTTGGGACGATAATCCGTACCGCCGACTGGTTCGGAATCGACGGCATATATGCCTCCTGCGACACCGTGGACGTGTATAACCCCAAGGTGGTCCAGGCCACTATGGGCTCAATATTCAGGGTCCCTTTCGCCTATGCCGACCTGCCGGCCCTCTGCCGGAAGGCCGTCAAGGCCGGAGGTCGGGTTTACGGCACCTTCCTCGACGGAGAAGACATCTTCTCCCTGTCTCTTGACTGCGGGGATTCCGCCCCTTCCCTAATTGTTATCGGCAACGAATCCAGAGGCATATCCCCCCAGGTGGAGGCCGAGGTCACTGACAGGCTTCATATTCCCGAATATCCCGGCAGGAGGAGCGAGTCCCTCAATGCCGCCGTCGCGGCCGCGGTCACGATGTCTGAATTCCGAAGGCGCTGATGTCCGGGACCGTCATATACCAGATGCTTCCGAGGCTATGGGGCTGCGGCTGCAAGGCCCCCGTCCCGAACGGTACCTATGAGGAGAACGGCAGCGGTAAGCTCTCCGCTGTCGACGCCCCCTTTCTCGAATACCTGAAGACCCTGGGGGTAAGCCATGTCTGGCTGACCGGCATCATCCGCCACGCCTCCGCCTACTCCTGTCCCGGCTGTCCCCCGGCCCGTGTGCACAAAGGGCTTGCGGGGTCTCCCTATGCCATCGTCGACTATTACGATATCAATCCGTATCTTGCTGACTGCGAGGAGAGTAGAATGGATGAATTCAAGTCTTTGTTGAATAGGGTCCATTCGGCTGGACTGAAGGTGATAATCGATTTCGTACCCAATCACGTCGGGAGGGAATACGGCCGTCTCGGCCTTGCCCATCCTGAGTTTCCGGTCCTTGGCGCCGATGACGACCCGGGCGTCCATTGGAGGCCGGAAAACGATTTCTACTACTACCCCTTCGCTCCCCTTGTGCTCCCCTTCATACAGGGTTTCAAGGAGTTTCCGGCAAAGGCCAGCGGCAACTCCTTCTCCCCCTTCCCTTCCGTTACCGACTGGTGGGAGACGGTCCGGCTGAACTATTGCGATTTCCACACTCCCCTGTGGGACAAGATGCTTCACATCGTCAGGTATTGGGCCGGAATGGGAGTGGACGGCTTCCGCTGCGACATGGTGGAGATGGTGCCGGCGGAGTTTTTCGCCTGGATGATCCCGCAGGTCAAGAAGGATTTCCCGGAAGAGGAATTCATCGCTGAAGTCTATGACAAGTCCCTGTATCCCAAGTATATAAATGATGTCGGTTTCGATATCCTCTATGACAAATCCGGACTTTACGACACATTGAAGTCCATCGTCATGGACGGGGCTTCGGCGAGGGGGATCACTTCCTCGTGGCAGAGCCTCGGACCGCTTCAGGGAAGGATGCTTAATTTCCTGGAGAATCACGATGAGGTGAGGCTGCCGTCGGAGTTCTATGCCGGGGACGCCCGCAAGGGATTCGCCCCGCTGGGAGTATCCGCCCTTTGGAACACCGCGCCGTTCATGGTCTATTTCGGGGAAGAGATCGGAGAGAAGGGAATGGATTGCGAAGGCTTCAGCGGAAGGGACGGACGCACTACCATCTTCGACTGGTGGAGCCCTCCTTCCCTCAGGAGGCTTTATGATTATATACACACGGGCAAAGGCCTGAAAAACAGTGAATTGTCCGTGCTGGAAAAATTCCGTTTCACCCTTTCCCTTGCCTCCTCCCCTCTTATTGCCGAAGGCTCCTCATACGACCTCTGCTGGTGCAACGTGGATTCCTCCGGTTTCAATCCGGACAGACACTTCGCCTTCCTCAGAAGTTTCCGGGACGAGACCGTCCTAATAGCGGCCAATTTCTCCTCCGATACGGCCGTGATGACCTTGAATATACCATCCCAGGCAACCGGAAACGGAGAGGTCTCCGTGGAGATTGAAGTCCCCGCGTGGGATTTTGCCTGCAGGCGGATGGATTTTCATTGAAATTAGGTAAATTTGCAAGGTTTGACCCGTTGGTAAGAAAATATTTAATTCAACATTCATCAATATGAAAGACGCTATCATCATTCTTTGCGGAGGCGGTCCCGCCCCGGGCATGAACACTGTCGTTTGCTCAGTGACCAAGACATTCCTTTCCCACGGTTTCAGGGTTATAGGTCTCCACGGGGGCTATTCCGGACTCTTCAGCAAGGAGCCGGAAACCGAGGACCTTGATTTCGCGAAGGCAGACGCCTACTTCAACAGGGGCGGTTCATACCTTAGGATGAGCCGTTTCAAGCCGACCGACCAGGATTTCGAGAAGAATTTCAACCTCGACCTGTTCCAGGGCAATAACGTGAAACTGCTCGTGACCGTCGGCGGCGACGACACCGCTTCCACGGCGAACAGGATCGCCAAGTTCCTGGAGGCCAAGCATTATCCCATCCACAACATTCACGTGCCGAAGACCATCGACAACGACCTTCCGCTGCCGGACAACACTCCCACCTTCGGTTTCAATTCCGCCAAGGATGAGGGCGCCCATCTGGCCCGCACTGCATACGAGGATGCCCGCACCTCCGGCAACTGGCTGCTGATCAGCGCTATGGGCCGTTCGGCCGGCCACCTGGCCCTCGGTATCGGCGAGGCTACCCACTGCCCTATGACCATCATCCCCGAGATGTTCAACAAGACGGAGATCACCGTCGAGAAGATCATCAACCTTACCATCTCGGCCATCGTCAAGAGGAAGATCCTGGGAATCAACTACGGAACCGTCGTCGTCGCGGAAGGCGTGTTCCACGACCTGGCCGCCGAAGACATCAAGGCCACAGGAGTGAGCATGACCTACGACGAGCACGGGCATCCCGAGCTTGGAAAGATTTCCAAGGCCGTGCTGTTCAATGACATACTCGACAAGAAGTTCAAGGAACTGGGAATGAAGATAAAGACCCGCCCGATGGAAATCGGCTACGACGTACGCTGCCAGGATCCCATCGCCTACGACCTTACGTATTGCTCGGAACTCGCCATGGGCGTCTATGAACTCTATGAAAAGGGCGAGACCGGGTGCATGGTGTTCGTGGGCTCCGACGGAGAGGCCAGGCCGCTTTACCTGAAGGACCTGCAGAACGCCGAGGGCAAGATTCCTCCCCGCAGGGTCGCCATCGACGGAGGCACCGCCCACAACTACTACTCCTACATCTGCCACTACATCACCCCGGCGGATTACGAGGCGGCGAAGAAGTACCTCCCCAATCCCGAGGCATATGATTTCAAGAAGATTCTCGGCTGGTAATCTTCCCATAACATATCTGACCGTCCCGATGTCCGTTCGGGACGGTTTTTTTATTTCGTACTGGGCTGACGGGGCTCCCAGAATACACGGCTGCCGCCGCAATGCTCGCCCCTGTCAGCCCTGTACGACGATGGAATAAGATGCTCAGACGGTGCTGTGCCGGGCATTATCCCTAAATCTTTCTGCGAGGCACGTGCCGGTACAGCAACGTATAGAGGAGAATATTATTAAAATATTGATTATATTTGTGAATTAGGTGAATTATTTCTCAATGGACAGGAAAGAGGCTGAAAAGAAGATACAGGAACTCCGGGCCGTTCTCTGGGAGAACAGCAGGAGGTACTATGTGGACAACGCCCCTGTCATTAGCGACTACGAATACGACCATCTGATGTATGAGCTGAGGGACCTGGAAAGGGAATGGCCTGACCTGGTGACCCCGGACTCCCCCACCCAGAGGGTCGGAAGCGACCTGGCTTCGGACTATGAACGTCCAAGCGTGGAGGGAGGGACGGAAAGCCGTTTTACAAAGGTCCCACACCGCTATCCGATGCTTTCCCTGTCCAACACCTACAGCCTGTCCGAGGTGGAGGAATTCGCCTCAAGGGCCGAGAAGAGCCTGGAAAGGAGTTTCACGTATTGCTGTGAACTTAAATTCGACGGTACCGGCATCAGCCTGACTTACGTGGACGGAGTCCTTGCTAGGGCCCTTACGAGGGGCGACGGGACCGTCGGCGACGATGTCACCGTGAATGTCAGGAGGATAGCCAATATACCGCAGAAACTCTCCGGAAAGGGCTGGCCCCGTGAATTCGAGATCAGGGGCGAGATACTGATGCCTTTCAAGGCCTTCGAACAACTGAACGCCGAGAGGCTCGAGGATGACGAACCCTTGTTCGCCAATCCCCGCAACGCTGCTTCCGGTTCCCTGAAACTCCTGGACCCAGAAGAAGTCGGGCGCAGGGGCCTCTGGTGTACGCTTTACCATATCCCTTCCCAATTCATAGACTTCGCCGCCACCCATTCCGAAGCGCTTGACAAGGCTGCGTCCTGGGGCCTTCCTGTATCTCCTGACAGGCGTATTTGCGCCGATATCGATGAGATAGAGGATTATCTGACATACTGGGACACCGCCCGGAAGGACCTACCTTATGCCACTGACGGCGTAGTGATCAAGATCGACAGCCTGGCATTCCAGGAGGAACTCGGCTACACCGCGAAATTCCCCCGCTGGGCAGTTGCATACAAATTCAAGGCGGAGCAGGCCCTTTCCGAAGTCCTGTCCATCGACTATCAGGTGGGAAGGACCGGGGCCGTGACTCCGGTGGCCAACCTCTTCCCCGTCCCCCTGGCAGGTACGACCGTAAAGAGGGCCACCCTCAACAACGAAGAGTGGATGAGGCTCCTTGACATCCGCATCGGGGACTGGGTATATGTGGAGAAAGGCGGGGAGATCATTCCCAAGATTATCTCCGTGGACCTCTCGCGCAGGCCCGAAGGAGCGGTGGAGCCCGAATTCCCCAAGGCCTGTCCCGACTGCGGCACCCCCCTAGTGAAATCCGAGGAGGAGGCCCGCTGGTTCTGCCCCAATTCCACCGGCTGTCCCACGCAGATCAAGGGCCGCCTGGTGCATTTCCTCTCGAGAAAGGCGATGAACGTCATTGCCGGCGACGCCACCATCGACCAGCTCTTCAACCTCGGTCTGGTGCGCACCCCGGCGGACTTCTATTCCCTGACAAAGACCCAGCTCCTGATGCTAGAAGGCTGGAAGGAGCGTTCCGCCGAGAGGTTCCTGCAAAGTCTCGATGCATCCAGGAAAGTCAGTTTCGACCACGTCCTCTTCGCCCTTGGGATCAGATATGTAGGAGAGCAGACGGCGAAGGAGGTCGCCCGGCATTTCGGTGACATTGACACCCTGGCCGCCGCAGATGTGAACGAACTGCTGGAGGTGCCCGATGTCGGAGACGTTATAGCGAGGAGTATTTACGATTTCTTCAGGTACGGGGGGAACCTGTCCGTCATAGCCTCTCTCAAGGCCGCTGGATTGCGTTTCTCGATGGATGAGGGGGCAGTTAAACAGTCGGATAGCCTGTCGGGGAAGACGATAGTGATATCGGGTACCTTCTCGGTATCACGGGACGAGATGAAGGCCTTGGTTGAGGCCAACGGGGGCAGGAATTCCTCTTCCGTGAGCGGAAAGACCGATTATCTCCTGGCTGGGAACAATCCCGGTCCGGAAAAGATACGCAAGGCCGCCGACCTGGGCGTGAAGGTTATCGGAGAGGAGGAATTCTTCTCGATGCTTCCTGCCCGTAACGTGCCGGCGGAGGACGCTTTCGTCCTGAAGGATGATGAAAACGAATCTACTTTGTTCTGAAAATGGATGTAAAAAGGGGCATAAGGACTGTTTCGGTGCTGATGAAGAAACTCGGCCATTTCTTCAGCGTCGATATGTGGAGCATGGACCTCTCGTCCCTTTCCAGGATGAAGGCGCATCTTGTCAGGGATCTCCAGATTGGTTATGACGTCCTGAAAAAGACTGCCGAAGGGGCCATCGGGTTCCAGACCGTCGCCCTCGCCTTCTTCAGCATAATGGCCACAGTTCCCTTCATAGCCGTCTGTTTCGCCGTCACCAACGGTTTCGGTATGGAAGGCTGGCTCGATGAGGCCCTGAAGACCATTTTCAACAACGATGAGACGATTATGAATTTCGCCGTGGGCGCCTCGGAGAACATCCTTGCCCTGGCTAAGTCAGGAGGCTTCGGCATCATAAGCGCCCTGATGTTCGTCTGGCTCGTGATATGGATGATGATGAGGGTGGAGAAGGTGTTCAACAACGTCTGGGGCGTGAAGAAGTCCGACAGGAAATTCATAGTGTCGTTCGGTGTGGAACTGGGCATCCTGATCCTGCTTCCTCTGGCCCTGGCGTTCTTCTTCATGGGTTCGGTGTTCTATTCCAACATGATGGATTCGATACTCCCCTTCTATTTCACCTTCGCCGACAAGATAAGGTCATTCGTGGGCTGGATCATCTTCTGCGTCCTTATCATACTTTTCCTCTCGGCGATGTACAAATGGATACCGGCGGCGAACGTGAAATACAAATATGCCCTGAAGGCGTCCATAATCGCAGGAATCGCTTTCACCATCCTGCAATATGTCTATATAGAAACGCAGTTGCTGGTTACCAGGATCAATGCGGTGTACGGTGTGATTGCCGTGATACCGCTCTTCATGCTGTGGATGCGGTATGTCTGGTTGATAATCATATATGGGGCCCAGGTGTCCAATTCATTCCAGACGATATACGAAAACGAGGAGGTTGAGAAATGAGTTTTTCAGAGTTCACCGATCAGGATTACGAACTTATCCGAAAGGAGTACGAGGCCCTCGCAGGGGCGGCGCGCACCAGGTGCGCCAATGACCGGGAGTTCGCCGTTGTACAGAAGGCCTTCGATTTTGCCAACGAGGCCCACAAGAACGTACGCCGCCGCTCGGGAGAACCGTATATCATCCATCCCATCGCCGTCGCGAGGATCGTCGTGAGCGACATCGGACTCGGCTACAAGTCCATTTCCGCGGCCCTGCTCCACGACGTCGTGGAGGACACCCAGTACACTGTGGAGGACATCAGGAGCCTTTTCGGCGACAAGATCGCAGCCCTGGTGGACGGACTTACCAAGATCAAGGTGGTCCTCGACAACCAGGACAGGAACAAGAAGAACGACCTGGCCTCGCAGAGCCTCCAGGCCGAGAATTTCAAGCGGATCCTGCTCACCTTGAACGACGACGTGCGAGTGGCCCTCATCAAGCTGGCCGACAGGCTGCACAACTGCCGCACCATCGAGTATATGCCGGAATACAAGAGGGACAAGATACTGAGCGAGACGATGTTCATCTTCATCCCCCTTGCCCACCGCCTTGGCCTCTACGGTATAAAGTCCGAGATGGAAGACATCTGGCTGAAGTACAAGGAACCAGATGCATACAGGGAGATATCCGAACTCATCAGCCAGAAGGCTTCGGACAAGTCCGCCGAGATCGACGAGTTCATCGCTCCCATCGACAGGGCACTGACGGAGGCCGGCTTCGACTTCGAAATCCGCAAGAGGATAAAGGCCCCCTACTCCATCTGGAAGAAGATGCAGACGAAGAACATCCCCTTCGACCAGATTTACGACCTCTATGCCGTCAGGATCATCTTCACTCCCCCTGCAGGTTCCAAGGAGAGCGAGAGGGACCAGTGCTACCATATATTCTCCATCATCACAGGCATTTACCGCTACAAGCCCGACCGTATCCGCGACTGGGTGAAACATCCCAAGAGCAACGGCTACGAGGCCCTGCACTGCACAGTCCTCGGCGAGAGGGGCATATGGATAGAGGTCCAGATTCGTTCCACCCGTATGAACGACATAGCCGAGAAGGGTATCGCGGCCCACTGGGCGTACAAGAGGAACGGCTACATAGGCGAGAACGACAGCGAGATGGATAAATGGCTGGCCAAGGTGAAAGAAATCCTCATCAATCCAGACGTCAATGCCCTTGAACTCCTCGACCTGATCCATAATGACCTTACTAGCAGCGAGATAGTCGTATTCACCCCCAAGGGCGAGCAGAAGGCCGTCCTGAAGGGTTCCACGGCCCTGGACTTCGCCTACCAGATCCACACCGAGATCGGCAATCACGCCATAGCTGCCAAGGTTAACATGAGGCTCGTTCCCCTGTCGCAGGTGCTGAAGACCGGAGACCAGGTGGAGATCATTTCCGCGGAGGACGGCCATCCCAAGAGGGAGTGGTTCCAGTTCCTCAAGACCAGAAGGGCCAGGAGTATAGTGTCCGACTGGTTCAAGACACACAGGGAGGAGACCGTGGAGGCAGGCCGCGGAATCGTGGAGGAGCAGCTTATCGTCGGCGGCGTAAAGCCTTCGGAAGATGCATACAGGAAGATTCTGCAGGCCCTTTCCCTGCCGGAAGGCACTGCCGTTGAGGATATGTTCTACAAAGTGGGCATAGGGGCGGTGAAGGCCGAGGATATAGCGGCGGCGGCCAGGGACCTGAAGGAGGAGAAGTCCGGATGGTCGTTCCCCTGGTTCAGGAGGTCCTCGTCCGACAAGGAAAAGGAGAAGGAAAAGCAGGAGGAGACATTTATAATCAACGGCAAGGATTCAGGCCATAAATATGTCATAGCGAGCTGCTGTAATCCCATTCCCGGCGATCCGGTGACAGGTATCCTCTCCCCCGACGGCACGGTCACGGTCCATAAGAAGAGCTGCAGCGTGGCCGGTGAGATCGCTTCCAAGCACGGAGACCTCGTGGTCGTCCCCAAATGGGAGGAAGGGATTGAGGACATGGCCTTCCCCGTGAGGATAACCCTCCGCGGGATCGACAGGGTGGGTCTCCTTAACGAGATCTCCAGGTATATCTCTCTCGTGATGGGTATGAATATGAGGAAGATAAGCCTGTCCACCGACGGCGGCATCTTCGAGGGATACATCGATTTCTATGTCCACGACAGGGAGGCCCTGGACAAGATGATACGCAAACTCGGTTCGATCGAGGGCGTCCAGAACATTATCAGGACAGATATTTGATTAGATGAGACTTAAGGACATCATATCCAAGTGGTTCCCGGCGATTCCCGTGTCGGCCGTCCTCGCGGCGGCCTTCTTCCAGGGATCGTGCGCGAACACCACGCAGGCCCCCACTGGAGGCCCCAAGGACTCAATACCTCCCGTCCTATACGACATACGTCCCCTTCCGGGAGCGGTCAAGGTGCCCGTGCATGACACTAAGATAGCCTTCACCTTCGACGAATACGTGAAGGTCAAGGACCCCAAGAGCATCTTCCTCTCCCCTCCCCAGCAGAAGGCCCCCAAATACAAGATGAAGGGCAAGACCCTCATCGTATATTTCGAAGACGACCTCCTTCCCAACACCTCATACACCCTGGACCTCACAAATGCCATCGCTGACAACAACGAGGGCAACCTCTTCCCTGGTTATACCTATGTATTCTCCACCGGAGAGACCATAGATTCGATGATGGTGTCCGGAATGGTACAGGACTGCAACACCCTCCTTCCGGTCAAGGGAGCGACGGTGATGCTCTACAAGGACCATTCCGACTCGGCGGTCTTCCTCTCCAGGCCCTATGCGGCCGTCAAGACCGACGAATGGGGCTTCTTCTCCATCCGCAACATCCAGGACACCGTGTACAGGATGTACGCCCTCAAGGACGCTTCCTCCAACAATATCTATGACCCCGACGAGGACCTCATAGGCTTCGTCGATTCCCTCGTCCGCCCCACGGTGGTGGTGAATGACACCCTGCCGGAACTGCTGAAATACGATATGAAGGACACCGTAAGGGTCCTTGCCAGGAAGACTCCCTATGAAATTTCCCTTTTCAGGGAAAAACCTTCCAAACAGTACCTCAAGAACAAGAACAGGATCGGGGAAAGGAGCGCCTATATCACGTTCAACGCTCCTGGCGCCAATATCCACTCCCTTGGGATCAAGGGCCTGCCCTCCGACCAGATAATCACCCAGTTCAACATCCCCAGGGACAGCCTCGAGCTATGGGTGAACAATCCCGGGGTCATGCCCGACACCCTCTACCTCGAGATCAACTATGACAAGACCGACAGTCTTGGCGTCCTCTCCCCCTTCGACGAGACCGTTCCCCTTTACATTGAGGGTGCCCCGAGGAGGTCGGCGTATTCCAAGAGTTCCAGAAGGAACCTCAAGCACGAGGATACCATCTGCGTAGCCACCCTCCAGGCCACTTCCGAGACCTTCGAGCACGACGGTTTCTCGTTGGAGTTCAAGTACCCTCCCATCAACGGAGACTTCAATTCCATAGTTTTCCGCTCGGTCAATCCCAGGCAGCAGGAGAGCCGGGGAACCTTCACGGTCGAGAGGGACAGCACCAACCTCCGGCGCTATGTGCTCCGTCCGGAAGGGGAATTCATGACCGGTTACGACTACTATATGAAGGTGCCGGCCAACACGTTCCGTGACATCAACGGATTCTGGAACGACAGCACCGAAGTGAAGGTGAACGTCCCCACGGACGAGAAACTGAGCTCCATAAACCTCAATCTGACCGGAGTCCGAGAGAAATACATCGTCGAACTCCTGGACGAGGCCAGGAAGAACACCCTGATGAAATACGTGGTGGACGGCGACCGGACGCTGAAGTTCCCCTATCTCAAGAAGGGCAAGTATTGCATAAGGATCACCGAGGACCGCAACCGGAACGGAATAGTGGATACGGGCTCGCTGCTTGATGGCAGGATGCCCGAGAAGGTGAAATTCTACAAGGTGGGAGACAATTTCCTTATCAATGTTCCGGAGAGGATGGAGATCGACCAGAACGTGGATATTGGTGAACTGTTTGACAATTAGGCCGATGAAAAAGATACTTCTGTCATTCGCCCTTGCGTTCGCCTTCCTGGCGCTTTACGCCCAGGAACCGGACGGGGCCGACTCGACCTTAGTCTACACCGACGAGTTCCTCGACACCGTGAAGGTGAACAGGAAGATAGTCGTGAACGACTACTCCCTGATTGGTGTGCAGGGCGGAGTGTCCCTGGCGCAGACTATGTTCAATCCACCCAGGGACCAGGTCTTCCAGGTCCTTCCCAAGCATTTCGGCGTATCCTACATCCGCTACGGCAAGCTGTTCGGCTATATGCCCTATTTCGGGCTGCAGATAGGGGTTAACTATTCCCAGGAAGGTTACCAGTTCAAGGAGGACAAGGAAACCGGGGTCATCCCCGTGCTGGAAGGAGCCACCAGGGCCGTGATGGACGTCGTCGAGGTACCCGCCCTGGCCATCTTCCACGTGGATATGGCCCATTTCAAGGTGATGGCTGACTTCGGCCTTTACGGGGGCTACAGGCTGGATATCACGAGATATGGGGAAAACGTGGCCGAGGACATCAGGACCTCCTTCCTCGACACCGACAGGAGGCTGGAGTACGGCCTGAAGGGAGGAGTGGGTTTCGGCCTTGTCTTCAATCCCGTGGAATTCCACATAATGGGACAGCTGAAATATTCCTGGTCGAGCCTTTACGAGCCCGACTATTATAGCGAATACTACTACCGTTTCGCCTATCCCCTGTGCATCGAGATTACGGCCGGGGTGTATTTCCAGCTCACGAAACGCTCCGGCAGGAGCCGTGCGGCCCTTCGCCGCGAGGCCTATGAATCGGTGTATCACCCCAATACGGAAACCAAATGATAAGACCGGTCGCAAAGGTTGGTGACGTGCTGATCGGCGGTGGAAATCCCATCGTCGTCCAGACGATGTGCAACACCAGGACCACCGACATCGAAGGCACGGTGGCCCAGTGCGTCAGGATGAGGGATGCGGGCGCTTCCCTGATAAGGATCACAGTCCCCGGCTCCCAGGACGTTCCAAGGATCGCCGAGATTAGGAACAGGTTGAGAGCGCAGGGTGTGGACACCCCGCTTGTTGCGGACATCCATTTCTCCTCTCAGACCGCCCTCGAGGTCGCTCCCCTGGTCGAAAAGGTCAGGGTGAATCCCGGCAACTTCCACCGTGACCATTCCAGGGCACTGGAGATATTCGGCGATCTGATCGACGTCTGCAAGGACAGCGGAACCGCAATCAGGGTCGGCCTCAACCACGGCTCCCTCGGGGAATACATTACCTCCCTGTACGGCAACACTCCCCTGGCGATGGCCAGGGCCGCGATGGAATGGCTCGGGAAATGCGTGGAGAAGGATTTCTTCAACGTGGTCGTTTCCCTGAAGGCCAGCAACACCAGGGTGATGGTGGATGCCTACAGGGATCTACAGAAGGAGATGGAGGCTGCTGGCACCGTTTTCCCCGTACACGTGGGTGTCACCGAGGCCGGGAACGGCGACACTGGAAGGATCAAGTCCTGCATCGGCATATCCTCGGTATTGTCGGAAGGGATCGGAGACACGATAAGGGTGTCGCTCACCGAGGATCCGGTGAATGAAATACCGGTTGCCAGGTACCTTGCTGACAGATATGACAGGAAACTATTCTCCTCTTTGGTGTCGATAAGGATAGAAGGAAAGAAGGCGGTTGCCACCTATGACTCCCCTTCCCGGGAAAGGCTTCTCGAGGACGCCTCATGCGATTTCGGCAAGAAACTGCTGGACAGGGACCTTGACGACCTGGAAATCTACGGGACCTATGCCGGGGAAGACGGGGAGATCCGTTCCATCGATGCGGAAGGTCTCGGTGAATACCTTGTGAATGAGATAATGCAGGCCTCCAGGAGGCGTTTCTACAAGCCCGAGTACATTGCCTGTCCCGGCTGCGGAAGGACGATGTACGACCTCCAGAAAGCTTTCGAGGAGGTGAAGGAACGCACATCTCACCTCAAGGACGTGGTGATAGCCGTAATGGGCTGTATCGTGAACGGTCCCGGAGAGATGGCGGATGCCGACTGGGGCTATGTCGGAGAAGGGAACGGAAAGGTGTCCATCTACCGCAAGGACACGCCGGTGCTCCGCCACGTTCCCCAGGAAGAGGCCGTGGACGCACTTGTAAGCCTTATTGAAACTGAAAAGAGGGACTGAATCAGAGGACGGCGATGACGCTTTCGCAGGCCCTTACCTTGTCGCCCACTTTCACCTTGACCTCGCAGTCCAACGGAAGGAACATATCTATCCTCGAGCCGAACTTTATTATTCCGCACTGCTCCCCCTTGGTCTCGGTCTCCCCCACCGTCGAATAGCAGATGATCCTCCTTGCGAAGGTGCCGGCTATCTGCTTGAAGAACACGTCCCCGTACTCGCTGCTGATGCAGGTGGAGGAATGTTCGTTCTTTTCCGATGCCTTGGGCTGGAAAGCAAGGAAATAATGTCCGGGATGGTACTTATAGTAGGTTATCTCCCCGGTTATGGGCCAGAAGTTCGCGTGGACGTCGAAGAAATCCATATACACCGACACCTGGATGCAATCCCTCATAAGGTGTTCGCCTTCATAGGCCTTCTGCACTATAACGACCTTCCCGTCGGCCACAGACGTGACCTCGTTCCCATTTCCAGCCGCAACCCTGTCGGGAACGCGGTGGAACCAGGTCACGAAAAAGCCGAAGACGGCCAGGCAGACTACGACGGCCCAGGCCAGCGGACGGAGGTTGACGGTCTTCAGTACAATGTATCCCAAAAGGCACAGTACTATCCAGACCATTGTAATCAGTTTATATGAATCCTGGTCGATCATCATTTCGGATCAAGTTATAGAAGGTTGAAGATGGCAAGGTAGATGGCGCCGATCGGCATTGCCATCAGCGTGCTGTCGAAGCGGTCCAGAAGGCCTCCGTGACCGGGAATGACGTCTCCCGAGTCCTTGACGTTGTAGAAGCGCTTCCACTGGGACTCGAAAAGGTCCCCCCAGACTCCTGCCACGTGCATCACGACCGCGAGGACTATGCAGTGGATGAGGGGGAACTGCATGAATCCGGAATAGTAGAGGATGCAGGAGGCTACGACCGAGAGGAAAAGTCCTCCCCAGTATCCGATCCAGGTCTTCTTCGGGGAAATGGTTTCGAAAAGTTTCTTGGGGAATCTCTTTCCCAGGTAGACGCCGAAAGTGTAGGCGCCTATGTCTGAAGCCCAAATAATAATGAAGAAACATACCAGGAGGACGCCGCTGAAATGTCCGTGCTGGAAGACTATGAGATTGGAAAGGGCCATCGGGGCCGCAATGTACAGGAGGGCCGTATAGATGTTGGAAAACCTTCCGAACTCCGACTTGTCCTTCACGTACAGGGAGTTGATCATCACGAGGAAGATCGGCACCAGGACCAGGGAGATGTACTTCAGGGGCATCCCGAATCCCACGTTGAAGAAGAGCAGGACGAACAGGGAAACGGCGCCTGCGATTGCAAAGATACGGGCGACGATGTAGGAGTCGCCCATAGTCATCCTGTAGAATTCAATCATCATTCCCACCATCAGGAGCAGGAAAAGAACTCCGAAGGAGTACTCGCTCAGCAGCAGGCAGGCGAGCATCACCAACACGAAACCAGTACCCGAAAGGGCCCTGACCATTGAATTTGACATATCTACTCTTCCTTGTTGTCGGTTTTTTCTTCCTCAGGTGCGGCCTCCTCCCCTTCCGGTTTTACCTTGGGGCCGAGTATCTTCTCGATGTCGTCGGAAAGGATCACTTCCTTCTCGAGCAGCAGGGAGGCGATCGTCTCGAAGCCGTCCCTGTGGTCGAGGATGAGTTTTACGGTCCTGTCGTGGATGTCCTTGACGAGGGACTTGACCTCCTCGTCCATCAGTTCTGCCGTCTTCTCGCTGTAGGGTTTCGTGAGGTCGTAGCCCCTGGAACCGGTCGAGTCGTAGAAAGAAAGTTCTCCGACCTTCTCGCTCATTCCATAGTACAGGATCATTGCATAGGCCATCTTCGTGAGCCTCTCGAGGTCGTTCTGGGCACCGGTTCCCGGTTCGCCATTGACGATCTCCTCGGCGGCGCGGCCTCCCATAAGGCTGCACATCTCGTCGATGAGGTAGGACTTTCCGAGTATCTTCCTTTCAGAAGGCAGGCTCCAGGTCACTCCGAGGGCCTGTCCCCTCGGAATAAGGCTCACCTTGAACACGGGATCGGCATACGGCAGGAGCCAGCCGACCACGGCGTGTCCAGCCTCGTGGTAGGCCGTCGTTCTCTTCTCGGACATGCTCATAACCGAACCCTTCCTCTCCACACCTCCAACAATCCTGTCCACGGCGTCCAGGAAGTCCTGATTGTCCACCATCGGCTTGTTGCGCCGGGCGGCGGTTAGGGCGGCCTCGTTACAGACGTTGGCTATGTCGGCTCCGGAGAATCCGGGAGTGTGCTTGGCCATCATCCTGACGTCGAAGTCGGGAGATATGGTGAGTCCGCGCATATGGACTTTGAAGATGTCCACCCTCTCGTCGAGGTCGGGAAGGTCCACGTGGATCTGGCGGTCGAAACGGCCGGCCCTCATCAGTGCCTTGTCGAGGATGTCGGCACGGTTGGTGGCCGCAAGGATGATGACGCCGGAGTTGGTGTCGAAGCCGTCCATTTCGGTAAGCAACTGATTGAGGGTGTTTTCCCTCTCGTCATTTGAAGAGAAGCCCACGTTCTTTCCCCTGGCCCTTCCCACTGCGTCGATCTCGTCTATGAAGACGATGCAGGGGGCTTTCTCCTTTGCCTGGCGGAAGAGGTCGCGTACGCGGGAGGCTCCCACGCCGACGAACATCTCCACGAAATCGGAACCGGAGATCGAGAAGAAGGGTACGTTCGCCTCCCCTGCCACTGCCTTGGCCAGCAGGGTCTTACCGGTGCCCGGAGGGCCTACGAGAAGGGCTCCCTTGGGAATCTTCGCCCCGAGTTTGGTATATTTCTGGGGGGCCTTGAGGAAATCGACTATCTCCATAACCTCCTCCTTGGCCCCGTATAGTCCGGCCACGTCCTTGAAGGTCACGTTGACGTTGGTCTTGTCGGCCAGCTTGCCGGTCGACTTGCCCACGGAGAAAATGCCCCCGCCGCCTCCGCCCGGACCAGCGCCCATGTTGCGTCCGATCCCCCGGAACATCCAGACATACATAAGGATGAGCAGGATGGGGAAAAACAGCCACTCGAGGACTTCCATCCAGCCTCTCCCCTCATTTTCCATAACGACCTTGACCTGGTCGACGGCGGGAAGCGAGGCGTTCAGTTCGCCGAATTCCTTCTCCGCGTCAAACTTGTCGGAAACGAGGAAATAGAAGTGGGGTGAGGATTTGGGCACGTTCCCTCCGAAGAGGTCGGTGTATTTCGACATCCTGTCCGGTTTGATGGAGAGGGTGCCCTTGAAGTTGTTGCGGACGAAATGGATCTCCTTCACGTCGCCGGAGCGGACGATCGTCTGGACCTGGGCCCACTCGATCTTCTGGGGATTGCTCCCGTCCATCGAATAGAGCATCCAGGCGATGCCGCCTATGAGCAGGATGTAGAACCAGGTAAGGTTTATCCTGACGACCTTTTTCCTGGGATCCTTCCCGTTGTTGCCTGTATTCTGTTGGTTCATCATTCGGCGGTTTTGGCTTTGGCCCTGGCGGCCGGACGGCGAGGCTTGTATTCCTTGCGGGGGGCGTCGGCCCAAAGTTCCTCAAGCCTGTAAAAATCCCGGTATTCGTTCAGGAAGATATGGGCGACGATGTCGCCGTAGTCTATGATGATCCAGAAATCGTTCTCGAATCCCTGGGACCTCAGCGGCTTGCGGCCGAGTTCGGTTTTCATCTTGTCTATGACGTTGTCGGCTATCGCGGCTACGTTGGTGGTCGAATCGGCGCTGCAGATGACGAAATGGTCGGTGATGGCAACCCCTATCTTGCGAAGGTCGATGCCCACTACGCGCTGTCCTTTCTTGTCCAGCATCGCGTCGGCAAGCACCCTCAGATCGTGTGTAATCATACGAAAGTTTGTAAATTTGTCCTTGCAAATATAATCAAAATCCAAACCAATGGAAAGCAAGTTCACAATCTTGTGGCTGGACAGGGTGGATTCCACCAATGACGAGGCTGTGAGGCGTATGGAAACGCTTGACAATTTGTCAGTCATAGCCGCCGTGGAGCAGTTTTCCGGACGCGGGAGAAGGGGTAATTCCTGGCATTCCGCCCCGGGGGATAACCTGACGTTTTCCATTGTGCTGAAGGGGAACGGAGGCTCCCTGGAGGGCCTGTCTCCTTCACGGCAGTTCGCCATCAGCCGCCTCTCCGCCCTGACGATCTGTGATTTCCTTTCGGAAGAAGGGGTCGATGCAAGGATAAAATGGCCCAACGATATCTATATAGGTAACAGGAAGGTCTGCGGGATGCTGATAGAGAATTCGGTTTCGGCCGGAGCCCTGACCCGGAGCGTGATAGGAATAGGCCTTAATCTGAACGAGAAAGACTTTCCCCCATATCTGGTCAATCCTACCTCCCTGACCATTCAGAACGGCCGGGAATACGCTTTGGAGCCGGTTTTGGAAAGGATCTGCGGGTTTTTCCTCTCCCGTCTCCCAATGTTAGGTTCGGAAGATGGCCTCACCATTCTGGAGAAGGAATACCATTCGAGGCTCTACCGCCTGGGTGAGTGGAAGGAGTACAGGAACCTCGCCTCGTCGGAGACGTTCGAGGGCAGGATAGACGGGGTTACGGATAAGGGCTATCTGAAGGTCACCACCAGGGAAGGCCTTCGGAAGGAGTTTGCTCTCAATGAAATAGGATATATTATCTGAGTGCTGCGATTGCGGCCGCCGGATCGTCCGCCCCGAAAACGGAACTGCCGGCCACCAGGATGTCGGCACCTGCCTTTGCGAGGGCGCGTGCATTGTCCGCGCCGACGCCTCCGTCCACCTCGATCTTCACCCTGAGTCCCCTTCTTCGGATTTCTGCGCGGACCGCCTTTACCTTTTCATAGGTGGCTTCTATGAACTTCTGTCCTCCGAATCCCGCGAACACCGACATTATCAGCACGAAATCGCAGAGTTCCAGATAGGGATAGAGTTTCTCGGCCGGGATGTCGGGATTGACCACCAGGCCGGGGCTGACGCCAAGGGCGCGGATGGATTTCAGGATCTCCGCAGGGTCGGTCCCGTCGGCTTCGACGGCCTCTTCGTGGAAACTGATCATCGCAGCTCCTGCCTTGGCGAAGCGTTCGACGTATCTTTCCGGATGGACTATCATCAGATGGACGTCCATCGGCTTGCGGGCCACCTTCGCAAGGGCCTCCACTACCGGGAACCCGAAGGATATGTTGGGAACGAAAGTGCCGTCCATCACGTCCAGATGGAAGATGTCGGCGTTGTCGTTGACAATGCGGGCGGCGTCCTCGAGATGGAGGAAATCTGCGGCAAGCAGGGACGGGGCGATGAGGGTCTTGCTCATAAGCGAGAGCCTAGACGTTCACGGGCACGAGCATCTTCTCGATGTCGTTGACATACTGCCTGAACGACTTGCTCGTGGACATAAGGTCGGACACCGTGTTGCAGGCGTGGAGGACGGTGGCGTGGTCCTTGCCTCCGAGTTCCGCACCTATGGTGGAGAGGGAGCAGCCGGAAATGAGGTTGCGGCTCATATACATCGCGATCTGGCGGGCCTGGACGATCTGGCGCTTGCGGGACTTCGAAAGGAGGGAATCCCTGGTGATATTGAAATATTCGCAGACCACCCTCTGGACCTTGTCCATATTGACTTCGGTGCGTTCCTCGCCGACGATCTTGTCGGTGATGGCGGCGGCCATCTCAACGGTCACTTCCGTGTGGGCGAGTGTCGCGTGCGCGATAAGGGAGATAAGCGCCCCTTCCAGTTCGCGGAAATTCGACTTGATCCTCGATGAGAGGAATTCCAGCACATTGTCGCTGATGGACACCCCTTCGCGGAAGCACCTTGCCTTGAGCATGGAGAGCCTGGTGGCGTAGTCGGGACGGGAGAGTTCCACCGACAGTCCCCACTTGAAGCGGGAGAGCAGGCGCTCCTCGAAGTTCTGCATATCGACCGGAGCGCGGTCCGACGTGAATATCAACTGCTTCCCATTCTCGTGGAGATGGTTGAAGATGTTGAACATCGCATTCTGGGAACCGTCTCCCCTGAGTTCCTGCACGTCGTCCACGATGAGGACATCGATCTTCATATAGAAGGCGAAGAAGTCGGTGAGCTTGTTGCGAACGTGGGTGGCGTCGATATACTGGTTCTTGAACTCGTTTCCGGTCACGTAGAGGACAACGAGGTCGGGATATTTCTCCTTGATGGCGATACCGATCGCCTGGGCGATGTGGGTCTTGCCGAGGCCGGGGCCTCCGAACAGGAAGAGAGGGTTGAAGGGGGTTTTGCCCGGAGCGTCGGAGATGCTCTCCCCGGCGGTGACTCCCATCTTGTTGCACTCCCCTTCCACGAGGTTGCCGAAGCAGTAGACCGGATTCAGCCTGGGGTTGATCTGCACCCTGTGGATGCCGGGGAACACGAAGGGTCCCGGATTGCCGGAAGGCTGGTAGGTGTTGATGGAGACCGTCTTGTTCACCGGTGCCATTCCCTGGGATGCGGGGAAGGCCATCGTGGCTCCCTGTTTCACCGGCCTGATGTTGTAGACCAGGCGGGCGTCGGCGCCGATCACCCTCTTGAGCGTCTTCTTTATGAGGTCCAGATAGACGTCTTCAAGGTATTCGCGGAAAAAGTCGGACGGAACTTCGACCGTGATCGTCGAATCCACGAAGGACACCGGCCTGATGGGCTTGAACCAGGTATTGAACTTCTGCGGTTCAATGATCTGCTCAATGATCCGCAGGCAGTTATCCCACACGTCAATATGTCTTGACTGTTCAACCATCTAAAAAAGTAGTCCGGAATTGTCGGTTAAAAAAGGGCCGGAGTGTTGCCTTCGACAGTGCAAAAATGGAGGAAAAATATTTTATAAAAAATATTCCCGACTATTGCTTTTCTAGATATTTTTATATAAAGATTTTTTACAAAACGCGAGAGACCGCGTTCTGTTCAACTTTCACCAAAAACGAGTCCGAAAATTTTTTTCTGACCTCCGTATTTTTTTTCTTCGATTCCTCTAGATCGCCGGAGCATCCCACTATATATTTATATAGGTTTCCGGCAGGAACGGCACGGACGTCGAGGCCCTGGAAGAACTTGTCCGAGGGGGAAATCTTCCTGCTCGACACGAGTACCTGGGTACCGTACCAGACGCCCTCCGTTTCTGCGGACGCAACGGTTTTATCTACAGTCGTTTCCGTTGTCTCATCCACCTCTGCTGCAGGTTTTTCCGGTTCCTTGGCAGTGCCGGCCGCCGGAACAGGGGCAGGTTCGGAGCCTAGGCCGAGGCTCTTGTCGTATTCCTTCTTGAAAGCCTTTATGGCCTCCGCCAGGCAGGAGGCGATGGAATCCCTGGCAGCCGGGCGGCGCAGGGCGGCGAGGTCAGAGTCGTGGGTGATGTAGCCGCACTCGACGAGGACGGCAGGCATAGTCGTTCTCCACAGCACCATAAGCGGTCCCTGATGCACTCCCCTGCTGTTCTTCACGGGCCCCTTCTTCATCTTTGCGTCCACGGTCTCGGCGAACTTCAGGCTCTGGCCGAGGTTGGAATTCTGCATCAGGTTGAACATTATGTACGATTCCGTATCGTTGGGGTCGAAACCCTGGTATTTCGTGGTGTAGTCGTCCTCCATAAGGATCACGGAGTTCTCCCTCTTGCACAGTTCCATGTTGTTGGCGAAGAGGTCCCTGTTCTTGTCCCTGGACTGGCCCAGGGCGTAGATCGAAAAACCGTTGATGGTGCGCCACCTGGTGTTCTTCTTTGTGTCGAGGGCGTCGATGTGAAGGGATATGAAGAGGTCGGCGTCATTTCGATTGGCTATGGCCGCCCTTTCGCCCAGATCAATGAAACGGTCGTCCGAGCGAGTCATTATGACCTTCAGCCCGGGCATCTGGGCGTTAAGTTTGTCCCTCAGCCTCTTTCCGATGTCGAGGACAAGGTTCTTCTCATAGGTCTTCTTGTCCCTGCTGATGCATCCCGCATCCTTCCCTCCGTGTCCCGGGTCGATGACTACGGTGGTCAGTCCCAATTCCTTATGTCCCTTGTTTTGGGAGAAGGAAGGAAAGGCTGAAAGGATCAACGCCAGGGAGAGCAGTATGGCAAGATTATGGCAGTGGCGATTATGCATATTCGGAAAAATAGTCTTACTTTTGTATTCTGCAAAAATATAAAAAAATTGCAATCAAGGAACAAATACGGATATCTGGCAGCCATTCTTCTGCTTCTGTTCGTCGCTGAAGCGGCCCTCCCCGCCCAGAACAGGCGCAGGAAAGAACCACGCATCAAGTCCCAGGCCGTGATGATGGTGAAGGACAGCCTCAGGTCCCTTCCGGATTCCCTGATTGCAAGGCGCGACTCCCTCCGAAAGGTGGATTCCCTTTTCAAGAAGGACTCCGTGGGCCTCCTCAAAAAGAGTTCCCTCTCCCGTCCGGCATTCTCCAATGCGAAGGATTCCCTGATCCAGCAGTTCTCCGACGGCCACCGCAAGCTCTTCTATTACGGCGGCGTCACCGTCACCTACGAGAACCTCAAGCTCAGCTCCGACTATATGGAATATGACATGAATACCGGCACCGTGTACGCGAGGGGTGTCTACGACACCATAACCAAGCAGTGGCAGGGGCGTCCGGTGATGGAGCAGGATGGCAAGTCCTACCGCATGGAGGAGCTGAGGTACAACTTCAACACCCGCAAGGCCCGTATCACCAATATGATAACCCAGCAGGACGAGGGCCTGATGCAGGGACAGGACATCCAGATGATGCCCGACCGCTCCATCAACATCAAGAGGGGAAAATACACCGTCTGCGACCTTGAGGACCCGCACTATTATATGAAGATGACGGTGGCGAAGATCCTCACCAAACCAAACCAGAAGACCGTGTTCGGCCCTTCCTACCTTGTCGTGGAGGATGTGCCGCTATATTTCATAGGTATCCCCTACGGCTTCGTTCCCAAGAGACCGGAAAGGGCCACGGGACTCCTGATGCCGTCGTTCGGAGAGGAGACCTCCAGAGGTTTCTATATGAGGGATGCCGGAATGTATTTCGTCCTGGGCGACTATTTCGACCTTTCCCTGACCGGAGACTACTACACCCTCGGTTCCTGGGCGGTGAACGTAAACTCCAGATATAAAGTCAATTACAAATTCAACGGCAACCTTTCTTTCAACTATTCCAACGACCAGACCGGAGAAAAGGGCAGCACGGATTTCTTCCAGACGAAGAACTTCGGCCTCAAGTGGATGCACAGCCAGGATTCCAAGGCACGGCCGGGTACCTCGTTCAGCGCCTCGGTGAATTTCTCCAGCGCCGACAACGGAAAATACAATTCCCGGTCGGTCACCGAAGCCCTCCAGAACCAGACATCCTCCTCCATTTCATATTCTAAGAACTGGAACGGAAAGATAAACCTTTCGATCAACGCCCTGCACAGCCAGAATTCGAGGGATTCATCCTACTCCTTCACTCTCCCCAACGTAACCCTCTCGGTGGCCCGGTTCTATCCTTTCAAGAGAAAGCTGCGCGTAGGGAAAGAGAGATTCTATGAGAAATTCTCCCTTTCTTACAATACTACTCTCCAGAACAGGATCAATTTCAAGGCCTCCGAATTCTTGAAGGAAGGCTTCTTCGACAAGATGAACAACGGTATGGCCCACAACTTCACCATCGGCCTTCCGAACTTCACCCTTGCGAAGTATTTCAACTTCACGCCGGGAGTCTCCTATGGCATGAACTGGTTCTTCCGCAAGACCGATTATGACTTCAATCCGGAAACCAACCGCGTGGAGAGCCATCTCGGGGGGCAGTTCAGTCATTTCGGAGTCACCCAGAAGTATTCCGGATCCCTGGGTATGAGCACCAGGCTCTACGGAATGTACAATTTCGGAAAATACCGCAAGTTGCAGGCGATACGCCACGTCGTCTCCCCCACGATGTCATTCTCCTTCTCCCCCGAGCAGGGCAACAAGATGAACGGCTGGCGCACCCTGAACTATACCGACACCCTCGGCGTTGCCCACGTGTACGACTACAACATCTATTCGGGCCAGATCAACTCGGCTCC
The DNA here is from genome assembly GCA_017427885.1 of Bacteroidales bacterium. Classification (GTDB taxonomy): domain Bacteria; phylum Bacteroidota; class Bacteroidia; order Bacteroidales; family UBA932; genus Cryptobacteroides. Next base: position 8,881 of record JAFRRW010000005.1, on the reverse strand, counting down.
CGGAAAGGGCCGTTCGGCCGTGATGGGAATCTCCATAGGCAACAACCTCGAGGCGAAGGTGCGGGACATCAGGGACACCACCGGCAAGGGTTCCAAGAAGATAAAGCTCATCGACCAGCTGACCATTTCCACGGGATACAATTTCCTTGCGGATTCCCTTAAGATGAACAATGTGGGCATTTCGATGTCCACCTCCATCTTCGAGAAGGTAGGTCTGAGCGCCAATGCCAATTTCGATCCCTACGCGATCGACGGCCAGGGCCGCAGGATTAACAGGTTCAACGTCGTTACCAAGGGCCTCGCGCATCCCCTCAGGCTCACCAACGCCAGCGCCTCGCTCTCCTATTCCCTTTCCGGAAAGGGGGCGATGAACGGCAATGACGGCCGTATCCACGCCGACAGCGCCACCGACTATTACCAGAGGATCTATTACCACCCTATGACCGGAGAATACATCCCCGGGGGCTGGCTGTACTACACCAACCCCAACGTGCCCTGGGCGGTGAACTTCAATTACTCGCTGAGTTACAGCAAGTCCTACCAGTACACCAACAACCAGTTGATCAAGAACAACCGTTACACGCAGACGCTCGGCGTTTCGGGAAACGTCAAACTGACTCCTAAAATGTCGATCAACGCCACGACCGGCTTCGACCTCCAGGCGATGAAACTGACCACCACGCAGATCAGCGCCACCTACGACCTCCACTGCTTCAACATAGCGGTTTCCTGGGTTCCCGCCGGTACCTGGCAGTCCTATATGTTCAGGATTTCGGCGAATGCCGCCGCGCTGGCCGACCTCCTGCGATTCAAGAAGAGCACCAGCTACTGGGACAGGTACTAGGGTTCTTTTCTCCGGGAATATTGCGTGTATTCCGATTTTTATTACTATATTTGCACATCGCCGGTCCGGGATATCCCCGTACGGCGCTTTCCCAAATTTTAAAATATGCCATACAGTCTTTTTGATTTGACTCAGATGAGTAAGGAGCAGCTCGAGGCAATCGCCGAGGGCTACGGAGTAAAGAACGCAAAGAAACTTGATGCGGAACATCTCGCATACAGCATACTTGATTCACAGGCGACTGTGGAGTCGCTGAAACCGGCGCCTGAAAAACCGGCGCAGCGCAAGCGAGGCAGGCCCCGCAAGAACGAGCCTGCACAGGCCGCCGAGCCGAAGGCCGAAGAGGCCCCCAAGTCTGCCAAACCCTCCAAACCGGCTGAAACCGAACAGCCGCGCAAGGAAGAGGCCTCTTCCTCAAAGACGGGGAAGAAGGGCAGGCCCCGCACGAAGACGGCGGCCAAGGCCGAGCCCGCGCCCGTAGAGGCGGCTCCTGCGGCCGTTCCGGCCCCGGAGGCTGCTCCTGCCGCCGTTGCGACGCCCAAGAAGAAGAGGGCGCGCACCACGGTGAAACGTACGGACTCCCCTGCCGAACCTGTCCAGGCGGCTCCCGCCCAGGCTCAGGCACCCGCTCCGGCCCAGCAGGTTCCCGAAGCGGCCAAGGTCGACGGCAAGGAATTCATCCACCAGATTTTCGACGACCTCAAGGAAGACCGGAAGAACGGCCGTTTCGACCGCCGCGGGAACAATAACAACGGTAATAACAACAACCATCCCCAGAACGGCCACCAGCAGAAGGCGCCGGAATTCGAGGGTACGGTCGAGGCAACGGGAGTCCTTGAGATAATGCCTGACGGCTACGGCTTCCTCCGCTCGTCCGACTACAACTATTTGAATTCCCCCGATGATATCTATGTATCACAGAATCAGATAAAATACAACGCCCTCAAGAACGGCGACACCGTCACCGGAGAGATCAGGCCCCCGAAGGAGGGAGACAAATATTTCCCTCTGGTCAAGATAAACTACATCAACGGCCGCACTCCCGAATTCATCCGTGACAGGGTTCCCTTCGACTTCCTCACTCCCCTTTTCCCCGACGAGAAATTCAATCTCCTCGGCCACGGCCACGGAAGCGACGTTTCCTGCCGCATCGTGGATATGTTCACCCCTATAGGAAAGGGACAGAGGGGTCTTATCGTCTCCCAGCCCAAGACCGGTAAGACGATGCTGCTCAAGTCCATAGCCAATGCAATCGCGGACAATCATCCCGAGGTGTACGAGATCGTGCTCCTGATCGACGAGCGTCCCGAGGAGGTTACCGACATGAGCCGCAGCGTGAAGGCCGAGGTCGTCGCCTCCACCTTCGACGAACCTGCCGAAAGGCACGTGAAGGTTGCGAACATGGTTCTGGAGAAGTCCCGCAGGCTCGTAGAATGCGGTCACGACGTCGTAATCCTCCTCGACTCCATCACCAGGCTCGCCCGCGCCTACAACACCGTTCAGCCCGCATCTGGCAAGGTGCTCACCGGAGGAGTGGACGCTAACGCCCTCCAGAAGCCCAAGCGCTTCTTCGGCGCTGCCCGTAACATCGAAGGCGGCGGTTCTCTCACCATCCTTGCGACGGCCCTTACCGAGACCGGCTCCAAGATGGACGACGTGATTTTCGAGGAATTCAAGGGTACCGGCAACATGGAACTCCAGCTCGACAGAACCCTCGCTAACCGCAGGATATTCCCTGCCGTGAACGTGGTCCTTTCCAGCACCCGTCGCGACGATCTCCTTTATGACAGGGACAAGGCCCAGAGAATCTGGATCCTGCGCAAGCTCCTGGCCGACATGAACCCTACTGAGGCGATGAATTTCATGCTGCAGCTGATGGACGAGTACAAGACCAACGACGACCTGCTCGACAACATGAACAAGGTCTCCCCCAGAGAGGCTAAATTCTACGACACTTTCTAAACCCTAGTACCTGTCCCAGGGCTTGATCTGAAGGTCATCCCTGGAGATGGAGCAGAAAGCCCTGATGAATGCGGTCGCCAGACGGGCGTCAGTGAACAGGGTTATGTTGTAGTCGATGGCTGCCCTTCGGATGCGGTAGCCGTTGGAAAGCTCGGTGTCCGTGAAGTTCTTGGGGATGTTGATCACCATATCCACTTCCTTGTTCCTGATCATTTCCAGGGCCGGACGGAATTTTCCCTTGAAATTGGGATTTTCGCATTCGCTGGGCCAGAGGACCTTGGTTGACGGTATCCCGTTCTCTACCAGATATTTGTAGGTACCGCCGGTGGCATACAGGTCATATCCTTTTTCCGAGAGGAGACGGCAGGCGCCAAGCATGTCGGCCTTCTGCCTCGGGTCTCCGGTGGACAGCAGAATCTTCTTTCCGGGAATGTTGTTGCCGACCGCCATCACTGATTTCAGCAGGGCTTCGTCCAGGCTGTCGCCGAGGCAGCCTACTTCTCCGGTGGAGGACATGTCCACGCCCAGCATCGGATCGGCTTCCTCCAGTCGTGCGAACGAGAACTGCGAGGACTTCACTCCCACGTAGTCAAGGTCGAAGGCGCTCTTCACCGGAGCTTCGGGATGGAGGCCGAGCATTACCTTGGTAGCAAGCTCGATGAAATTGATTTTCAGCACCTTGGAGACGAAGGGGAAACTCCTGGATGCCCTGAGGTTGCATTCTATCACCCTGATGTTGTTCTCCTTGGCGAGGAACTGGATGTTGAAGGGACCGGATATCCTGAGGGCGCTCGCGATAAGGCGGGCAATTTTCTTTATTCTGCGGACGGTCTCGACGTAGAGTTTCTGCGGAGGGAACTGAATCGTGGCATCACCGGAATGGACTCCGGCATATTCGATATGCTCGGAAATGGCATAAGCGAGGATCTCTCCCCCGTCCGCGACGGCGTCGAACTCGATTTCCTTGCACCTGGTCATGAAGCGGCTGACCACAACCGGATGCTCCCTGGACACTTCTGCGGCCAGGGAAAGGAAATGGCGCAGTTTATCTTCATCGTAGCAGACGTTCATCGCCGCTCCCGAAAGCACGTAAGAAGGCCTTACCAGGACGGGGTAACCGACCTTTTCGATAAACTTGTCGACTTCCTCCACCGTGGTAAGCTCGCTCCACTCGGGCTGGTCGATGCCGAGGGAATCGACAATGCTGGAGAACTTGTGCCTGTCTTCCGCCCTGTCGATGTCTTCAGCCTTGGTGCCGAGGATCTGCACACCGTGCCTTGAAAGCCTCAGGGCCAGGTTGTTGGGGATCTGGCCGCCCACCGAGACGACGACTCCGTGAGGCTTTTCCATTTCGATTATGTCCAGGACCCTCTCAAAGGTGAGTTCGTCGAAATAGAGACGGTCGCATTCGTCGTAGTCGGTGGACACGGTCTCGGGGTTGTAATTGACCATCACTCCCCTGTATCCCTGTTTCTGCAGAGTCTGGAGGCAGGTGACCGAACACCAGTCGAATTCCACCGAACTTCCTATCCTGTATGCACCGGAACCAAGGACTATAACTGACTTGCCATCATTTTCATAGGCAATGTCATTGTAAGTACCGTTATAAGTAAGGTAGAGGTAGTTTGTCTTGGCCGGGAACTCGGCTGCAAGGGTGTCTATCTGCTTGACGACCGGCACAATTCCGAGGGATTTCCTCTGCTCTCTCACCCTGTCCACATTGTCGAAGGAAGAACCCTGGTCGTCATAGACGGCCCGCTGAATCTGGAAGTCGGAGAATCCTTCCTGCTTTGCGAGGAGCAGGAGTTCCGCGGGGACGTCCTCGATCTTCCCGAAGGACTTCATCCTCGAATAGGTGGATACGATTTCCTCGAGCCTGCAGAGGAACCATTTGTCGATCTTCGTCAATTCGTGGATGCGGTCGACGCTGTAACCGGCGCTCAATGCCTTGGAAATCACGAAGATCCTCTTGTCGGTGGGATCCTTGAGGGCCTCGTCCAGGTCCGCGACCTGGAGTTCCTTGTTGCCCACGAAGCCGTGGGCACCCTGCCCTATCATCCTCAAGCCTTTCTGTATCGCCTCCTCGAAGGTGCGGCCTACGGCCATCACCTCGCCGACGCTCTTCATGCTGGAGCCTATCTTTCTGGAAACGCCGTGGAATTTCGAAAGGTCCCAGCGAGGAATCTTGCACACTATGTAGTCCAGGGCCGGTTCGAAGAAGGCCGGAGTCGTCTTGGTGACCGAATTCTTCAGGTCGAAAAGGCCGTATCCCAGGCCGAGTTTTGCCGCTACGAGAGCCAGGGGATATCCAGTTGCCTTGGATGCCAGGGCCGAAGATCGGCTGAGCCTAGCGTTCACCTCTATGACTCTGTAATCCATCGCGTAAGGGTCATAGGCGAACTGCACATTACATTCTCCCACTATGCCCAGATGGCGTACTATCTTGATTGACAGTTCCCTGAGGAAATAGTAATCCCTGTTTGTAAGCGTCTGCGAAGGGGCCACCACGATGCTCTCCCCGGTGTGGATGCCAAGGGGGTCGAAGTTCTCCATGTTGCAGACGGTGACGCAGTTGTCATATTTATCCCTTACTACCTCATATTCAATTTCTTTCCATCCCTTCAGGGATTTCTCGACCAGGACCTGGGGAGAGAAGGAGAAAGCCTTGGAGCAGACTTCCTTGAGTTCGGCGTCGTTCTCCACGAAACCCGAGCCCAGGCCTCCCAGGGCATATGCGGCCCTGACTATCAGGGGATATCCCAGCTCGTGCGCCGCCTTCCTCGCCTCCTCCATATTCTCAGCGGGTTCGGAACTTATTGTCTTAACGTCGATTTCGCCGAGTCTCTTGACGAAGAGGTCTCGGTCCTCCGTGTCCATTATCGTTTCGACCGGCGTGCCCAGGACCTTGACGTTGTATTTCTCAAGGATTCCGGATTTATGAAGCTCAACCCCGCAGTTCAGGGCAGTCTGTCCGCCGAAAGAAAGGAGGATTCCCTGTGGTTGCTCCTTCTCTATGACCTTTTCCACGAAGAAAGGGGTCACAGGAAGGAAATAAATCCTGTCCGCAACGCCTTCAGAGGTCTGTACGGTGGCGATGTTGGGATTGATGAGGACGGTCTCTATTCCTTCCTCCCTGAGGGCCTTGAGGGCCTGGGACCCGGAATAGTCGAACTCTCCGGCCTGGCCTATCTTGAGGGCGCCGGAACCGAGGAGGAGGACTTTCTTTATGTTGGGATCTCTCATCTGACGTCAAAGTTTGGAAATGAACTCGTCGAAAAGGAAGCCGGTGTCGGTGGGACCGCTGGACGCTTCTGGATGGAACTGGACGGAGAAGAAAGGTTCCCGCTTGTGGCGGATGCCTTCGTTGGTACCGTCGTTCATATTGATGAACCAGGGCTCCCAGTCGGCGCCGAGGGTCGATCCGTCCACGGCATATCCGTGGTTCTGTGAGGTTACAAAACACTTGTTGGAACCGACCATCCTCACAGGCTGGTTATGGCTCCTGTGGCCGTATTTGAGTTTGTAAGTGCTTGCTCCAGCGGCCCTTGCGAGGAGTTGGTTGCCCATACAGATGCCGAATATGGGTTTTCCGGTCTTCATCGCCTTCCTGATGTGGCCGACGGTCCTGTTGCAGAATTCCGGGTTGCCGGGGCCGTTAGAGATGAACAGGCCGTCATATTCCATATTGGTGAAATCACAGTCCCAGGGCACCCTGATCACTTCCACTCCCCTCTCTACGAAACACCTCAGGATGTTGTGCTTGACTCCGCAGTCGATGAGCAGGACCTTCTTTTCCCCACTGCCGTATCTTATTATCTCTGTGCAGCTTACCTTGGCGATCTGGTTCTCGAGGTTGGGGTCGTCGACGGGGAAATCCTTCTCCTTTCCGTCCGGTACTATCATTCCGAGCATCGATCCCTTGTCCCTCAGATACTTGGTTATTTCTCTCGTATCGACTCCGTATATTCCAGGAATCTTCTGCTCCTTCATCCATTCTCCAAGGCTCTTGACAGCGTCCCAATGGCTGTAATCTTCTGAATACTGGCTGATTACCAATCCCCTGACCCAAATCCTGCCGGATTCGAAGTTTCGCGAAATGCCCCTCTCGTCGAGGCCTTCCTCCGGAACCCCGTAATTGCCTATCAAAGGATATGTTACGCAAAGGATCTGGCCTGAATAGGAGGGATCGGTGAGGCTCTCAGGATAGCCGACCATGGCCGTGGAGAACACGACCTCGCCGTCGCAGGCCTCGTCATAGCCGAAAGACCAGCCCCGGAACTCCGTTCCGTTCGCCAGCCGCAATACTGCACCAAGTTTTTTGTCCATGTTCGTTTTAATTGGACAAATTTAACAAAAAATAGTAATTTCGCGAGACTGGATATTGATAAAGATGTATATCGACCGTGAAGGAATAATAGTTGCGCCTGCCACTATACCTGGCACCGGAGCCGTTTCAATCGTCAGAATCAGCGGGAAGGGCTGCTTGGAGCTGGTCGACAAGGTGGTCAGGTTTTCCCGCGGGGATGCCACTTCGTCTCCCGGAGGGAGGATAAAGTTCGGAAGGATATATTCCGGAGACGAACTTGTTGACGAGGTTCTGGTCGCAGTATTCAGGGCTCCACACTCATATACAGGAGAGGACTCCGCCGAGATTTCCTGCCACGCGTCAAAATACATAGTCGAGGAGATCCTCCGCCTGCTCTGCGCCTGCGGAGCAAAGGAGGCAGGGCCTGGTGAATTCACTGAAAGGTCTTTTTTAAATGGTAAGATGGACCTCGCTCAGGCTGAGGCTGTTGCGGATTTGATTTCTGCTTCTGGAAAAGCATCTCACAAGGTTGCTATGGACCACCTTCGGGGCGGTTATTCCAATAAATTAAATGAATTGAGGAAGAGCCTCGTGGAGATCGCGGCCCTCTTGGAACTTGAGCTTGATTTCTCTGACGAGGATGTGGAATTTGCCGACAGGGAAAGGCTGAAAACCCTCATTGAAGAAACTCTGGCCCATATTTCCTCTTTGATGGAGTCGTTCAAGGCCGGCAATGCGCTTAAGAACGGCATTCCGGTCGCCATCGTGGGTCCGGTCAATGCAGGAAAAAGTACTTTGCTGAATACCTTGCTCGGAGAAGACAGGAGCATTGTCTCCACCGTGGCAGGTACCACCAGGGACACTGTTGAGGAATCTCTCACCCTCGGCGGACTCCCCTTCCGTTTCATCGACACGGCCGGCATCAGGGAATCCTCCGACGAGATCGAAAAGATGGGTATCGACAGGACCTTCCGCAAGCTGTCCGAGGCCTCCATCATACTTGGAATTCTTGACGGATCGGCCGATGAAAAGTCTTTGTCTGAGGCCTTCGAAGAGATTGTCTCCCACTGCGATTTCGAGACACAAAAATTGGTAATTTTACCCAATAAAATGGACATTTTAGCGGGTAACAAAAATGTTATAACTATTAACAATATTGTTTTTTCTATTGATTTTCAAAAAAATATACCGGTCATTCCGATTTCGGCCAAAAATGGCGACGGAATCTCCGAACTGAAGGATCTTTTGGTGAAAATTGGGGCGGATTTCGTCGATGTGGAGGGCGAAACGGTCGTTACGAACCTCCGTCATTACAATGCTCTCGCCTCTTCCAAGGACGCTCTTAAGAGGGTACTCCGCGGCCTTGGCTTTTCCCTCTCCCCTGACCTCCTCGCCCAGGATCTGCGCCTCGCCCTCTGGCATATCGGTTCCATTACCGGTGAAGTATCTTCCGATGAAATACTTGGGGAGATTTTCAGTAGATTCTGCATCGGCAAGTAAGTGTCTGATAATCAATTAGTTATAACTCAACTGAAACTCAAATTTGTGTGACAAAACTAGCTGAAAATGAGCTCTGAAAAGAGACATTTCGGCTAGTTTCGCTTTTTGGGGGTTTAGTTTGATTTACGGTCGTTTAGGCCAATTTTGTCACAGAGTTTGTCACAAAATAACCTTCTGTGACAGATTTTTGTCACACTTTTCGGAAAAAGTTACCAAAACCGCTGAATTATGAAATGTTTTTGGAAAATTCACACGAATAATGCATAGTT
>JAFRRW010000004.1 GCA_017427885.1 Bacteroidales bacterium | reverse complement strand
GACCTCCTCGGGACGGGTGTAGTGGGATTCCTCTGCGGAAACCTCATCCTCCACGCCTGCGAGGACTCCGAGTTCGGCCTCTACGGTGACGTCATACTGGTGGGCATAGTCTGCGACCTGCTTTGAAAGGGCGATGTTCTCCTCGTAGGGCTTGCTGGAAGCGTCGATCATGACGGAAGAGAAGCCCATGTCGACGCAGCTCTTGCAGAGTTCGAAGCTGTCGCCGTGGTCGAGATGGAGGCAGATCTGGGGATGTTCCCAGCCGAGTTCCTTGGCATAGGCGACGGCACCTTCGGCCATATAGCGCAGAAGGGTCTGGTTCGCGTAGTTGCGTGCTCCCTTGGAAATCTGGAGGATGACGGGAGACTTGGTCTCGGCTGCGGCCTGGATTATGGCCTGGAGCTGCTCCATGTTGTTGAAATTGAATGCGGGGATTGCATATCCGCCCTTGACGGCCTTTGCAAACATTTCCCTCGTGTTGACGAGGCCCAATTCTTTGTAAGAAACCATTTATCTATAATTTTTAAGAAATTTCATCTTACAAATTTAATCATTTTTCCGATAAGTCCATCAACGTATTTTTATTTATATTTGCATAAAACATATTAATTGTCGCAGATGTCTGAAAAAGTCTTGATTTTTTCCGCTCCGTCGGGTTCCGGAAAGAGTACGATAGTCAATCATATCCTCGGCCTCCATCCGGAGGTGGAGTTCTCCGTGTCCGCCACTTCCCGTCCTCCGAGGGGCGAGGAGAAGAACGGTGTGGAGTACTGGTTCATGACCACCAGGAAGTTCCTCGCCAAGGTCGCCGCAGACGCATTCGTGGAGTATGAGGAGGTCTATCCGGGCAGGTTCTATGGCACCCTCAAGTCGGAGGTGGAACGCATCTGGAAGAAGGGTCACGTAATCATTTTCGACGTGGACGTCAAGGGAGGGGTGAGCCTGAAGAAATATTTCGGGGACAAGGCCCTGTCGGTGTTCATACAGGCCCCTTCGGTGGAAGTGCTTCGGGAAAGGCTCGTGCGCAGGGGAACGGATTCTCCGGAAGAAATAGAAAAAAGGGTTGGCAAGGCTGAGGAAGAGATGAAATTCGCCCCCCTGTTCGACCATATACTCGTGAACGACGACCTCGAGACCGCCTTCGCGGAGGTGGAGGAGGTAGTGGACAAGTTCCTCGCTGAATGAAAGTTGCGGTCTATTCGGGGTCTTTCAATCCCCTGCACGTCGGCCACCTGGCCATCATGGAGTTCCTCACGGGTGAGGGGCTCTTCGACGTGCTCTATCTGGTTGTCTCTCCCAAGAATCCGTTGAAGGAGATCAGTGCGGATACGGGCCTGGACAGGTATGAGGCCGCAAGGGCTGCCGTCAGCCGTCATCCCGGCCTGAGGGTGAAGGTGGATGACATAGAGCTGACGATGGAGGCTCCCCAGTACACTATAAAGACTCTCGACGCCCTGAAGAAGAGGGAACCGGAGAATGAGTTCACCCTGGTCATAGGGGCGGACAACCTGGCCATCCTGCCGCGCTGGAAGTCGTACAGGAGGATATTGACGGAATACGGGGTGGCGGTGTATCCGCGTGAGGGATATGATATGGAGGCCCTGAAGGACGGCCTGCTCGCCGAGTGCCGGCGCCTGCATTTGAAAAAATACAAGATAATGCTTCTGGACGCTCCCAGGGTGGATATTTCCTCCACCGAGATCCGGGAGGGCATCGCCCGGGGAGAAGATATGTCCGGATGGCTTATGTAGAATCAGACCTTTGCTGCCACGCCTCCGGATGACGCCGCTTTGCGGCCCCTCCCACTTCGTGGGCCCCTCCCTCTTATCTTGCCGAGGGTGGCAGAGTCTCCCGGAGGCGTGGCAGTAAAGGTCCTGCAAGGATCGCTTATGCATATAGAAACTGAACGGAAATTCCTGGTCAAGGGCGACGCATATAAGGAGAAGGCGGTCGCCAGCCACAGTATGGTCCAGGCGTACGTGGCCCACGAGAACGGCCGTACCGTAAGGGTGAGGATATCCGACGGGAAGGGCATCCTGACCATAAAGGGCCCCAGCCTGAACGGGATAAGCAGGAAAGAGTGGGAGAAGGAAATATCCCTCCAGGACGCCAGGGACCTTATGGGGCTGTGCCAGAAGGGAATGATAGACAAGACCAGGTGGATCGTACCCGCCGGGAACGGCTTGTCCTTCGAGGTCGATGAATTCCACGGAGACAACGAAGGTCTGGTAGTCGCCGAGATCGAACTTGCCGGGGAGGACGAGGTCTTCGACCGCCCGTCCTGGCTCGGGGAAGAGGTCACCGGGCAGAAGAGATATTATAATTCCTACCTCACCGTATATCCCTATTCCCAATGGAAGGACTGATCAGGGCCATAGAACTGTTCGCCTTCGTCACGGGGATTGCCTACATCATCCTGGAAATCTGCCAGAAGAATGCGATGTGGATCGTAGGAATCGCCACGGGAGTGGCCTGCGCCTTCAGTTTCGGTGTGCAGAACCTGTGGGCGTCCATGGGCTTGAACATATATTATGTGTTCATTTCCGTCTGGGGCCTCGTACAATGGAAGAAAGCCGGGGAGAAACTGACGGAAGAGGGGGCTTCCAGGGGGAGCATCCATCTGTCGCATCCTGACCGTAAAACGCTTCTCCTGAGCCTGGCCCTGTTCATTGCCGGCTCAGCCGTCCTGATAGTCCTTCTCAGAGTCCTGAACGATTCCGAATCGGCGCTTGACGCCGTGGTCGCCGTGATGAGCGCAATTGCCACCTGGTGGCTCGCGAAGTCCTGGCCTGAGCAGTGGCTGGTGTGGATACTGGCTGACACCCTTTCCACCGTCCTGTGCCTTTCCGCGGGGATGTACTGGATGGCGGTCCTGTATGCAGCCTATGCAGCCTCCGCCGTCTATGGCTGGCTGCACTGGAAGAGGAGGGGAGTGTACGTGGAATGATTATTTCTTCTTGATCTTCAGGGCTTTCAGGACCTCTTTCTCCATTATCTGATATCCGAAGAGATTCGGGTGGACGGAGTCTTTCCCGAGGGCTGTCTGCAGTCCGTTGGCCTCATCCTTGAGGACGCTGTGATAATCGATGTAAAGGAACCGGTTCTTGGCGGCATAGGCCTTCAGCATATCGTTGAGGGTGATGATGTCACCCGAGCGGTCGCCGAGCTGCTTGCGCCACGCGAAGCTGGACGCGGGTATGATGGAGCAGATGACGGGCTTGACCTTGTGGATCTTGGCCAGTTCGCACATCGAGACGATGTTGCCGTAGGTGTCTTCTATGGAGATGTAACCATTGTTCCGGGCCATGTCGTTGGTCCCGGCGAGAATCAGGACATATTTGGGGTTGAGGTCCAGGACGTCCTTGCGGAAGCGGACCAGCATCTCGCTGCTGGTCTGGCCGGAGATGCCGCGGCCGATGAAATTGTTATCGGCGAAGAACGAGGGGTCGTCGCTGGCCCAGGCGTCGGTGATGGAATCGCCCATGAAGACGGCGAGTGGTTTCTTCGCACCGGCCTTCTGTGCGGCGATTACTTCGGAGTTGGACTTGGCATACCTTGAGAAGCCGGCCCAGTCCCTCTCCTGGGCGTTTGCTGAAGAGATGGAAAGGAGGCCCATGAAAGCGAGGGTCGCGAGGGTGAGAATCGTCTTTTTCATATAGCGTTTTTTTGATTTCAGTAATTGCAAATATAGTAAAAATACCGCAGAAAACACGTATATTTGCAAATATGCAAGACAACAACATTCTGATCGTCGAGTCCGGGGCCACGAAGACCACGTGGAGCCTTGTCGGAAAGGACGGGGAAGAGAAAAGAATCGTCACGGACGGGATAAACCTGTCCACCACCGGTGACGGAACCGTTGATTCAATCCTTTCGGAGGCTGCCGGAATCCTCGGGCGGACCGCTCCCGAGGTCCATTTCTATGCCGCCGGCCTGATAATGGGAGAGGACGGGTCGATACCCCTCTCCGCAAAGGGGGTGGATGAAGGCCTCAGGAGGCTGATGGGAGCCGAGAGGATAGAATACGCCTCCGACCTGCTCGCCGCAGCGAGGGCCCTGTTCAGAAATGGGGAGGGCATCGCGGCCATCCTGGGCACGGGTTCCAACAGCGGTTTCTATGATGGTGAGAGGATCGTCAAGGGCGTCCGTTCCGCCGGTTTCATCCTCGGGGACGAGGGTTCGGGGGCCTGTCTGGGGAAACTTTTCGTGGCCGATTTCCTCAAGGGACTGATGCCCGTGGAAATCTCCAGGGAGTTCGCCCTCGCCTTCTCGGCTGATTACTCCACAATAGTGTCCAACGTCTATCACGGCCCTTCCCCTTCTAGATATCTCGGCTCCTTCGCTCCCTGGATAATGGAACGCTACGGCCGGGACGGGTATGTCACCCGCCTGGTAGAGAGGAACATCACCGATTTCATGGAAAGGGTGCTGCTCCAGTATGACATCGCCCGCTACGAAGTAGGCGTATGCGGAGGATATGCCGCTGCGAACAGGGAGGTGTTCGAGCGCCTCGGCGCCGGATACGGTATCAGGTTCTCCGCCTTCCTCGGCGACCCCATGGACGCCCTCGTTGAATATCATTCGGGAAAGGAATGAGCCTGACTTTCGAGAAATATCCTTCCAAACTGCTCGAGGACGCCGTCGATGCGATCGGTTCCCTTCCGGGAATCGGCCGCAGGAGCGCGCTCCGGCTGGCCCTGCATCTCCTGCGCCAGCCTTCGGAGAACGTCCACCATATTACCGAATCCATCGATTCCCTCCGCGACGGGGTGAAATACTGCAGGAAGTGCAGGATGATTTCGGACGGGGACGAGTGCTCCATCTGCTCCGACAGGTCCAGGGACACCCATACCGTGTGCGTTGTGGAAAGCGTCCGCGACGTGATGAGCATCGAGGATACGGGACAGTATCACGGACTCTACCACGTACTGGGAGGGATAATCTCCCCGATTGCGGGAACCGGTCCTTCGGATCTGACCGTCGATGCCCTGGTCGAGAGGATTTCCTCCCTGGTCTCGGAGGTGGAAAATCCTCAGGACGTGGAGGTTATTATGGCATTGAACGGCGATGTGGAAGGGGAGACCACGGCTTTCTACATTTTCAGGAAGATCGCCGGGTTCGGAGTGAAGGTGTCTTCCCTGGCGAGGGGCCTGGGCTTCGGAGACGACCTCGAGTATGCGGATTCCCTGACTCTGGGCAGGTCCATCGTGAACCGCCAGGCGTTCAAGCCTTGAAACTGCGGCGGTTAAAAAAACACCCGGAAAGGGTTGGTTTTTAAAAAAATGTAGTACTTTTGCGAACTGGTCCGACGTGAAGTCGGAATGATTATGAAGTAATGACCGTCCCTGGCGACTGGCAGGGAAAAACAGGAAAAGGCATGATCACAATCTTCTACAAGACCAACGGCAAGGTGATGGTTTCCCAGTCGGAAACGAGTTTCGCAAACCTTCGCAAGGAAAATGTGCTTTGGATTGACCTCCTCGCTCCTTCGGGAGAGGAGAAGCACGCCACGGAGGCCTTCCTCGACACCGAGATCCAGAGTCGCGCCCAGGCCGAGGAGATCGAGAGTTCCTCCCGTTTCTCCGAGACGGACAAGGCCGTCTTCGCGAACACCAACTTCCTCCTTCCCGGTCCCGACGAGTACTATCTGGAGGCCGTGTCCTTCACTCTTACCGGCCAGACACTCACCACCTTGAGGGAAGTCCCCCTGCGCAGCTTCACCGAACTCCAGAGGAGGATCGAGGCGATGCCCAAGCAGTACACCAACGGCTATATGGTCTTCGCCAGCATCCTGGAGCAGAGGGTGGACCTCGACGCTGATATGATCGAGTTGATGTCCAAGGAGATTGCGCAGTACAGCAAGAGGGTGAACCAGCAGGAGGATATCAACGAGGATTTCCTCTTGGATATCAATCAGTTGCAGGAGAACACGATGCTAGTGAGGGAGAACATCGTGGATAAGCAGAGGCTGGTCTCCAACATCATCAGGAGCGCCAAGTATCCCGCCGAACTCGACGGCAGGTTCAACGTCCTCCTGCAGGATATCGTGTCCCTTATCAACCATACGAATTTCTCCTTCGAGAGGCTCGAATACCTCCAGGACACGGTCGTCGGTCTGATCAACCTCGAGCAGAACAAGATAATGAAGATCTTCACCCTGCTGACCCTCCTGCTGATGCCTCCAACCCTTGTGGCGAGTTTCTACGGAATGAACGTGGGCCTTCCCCTTGCGGGGATCAGGTATGCCTGGATCATCATAGTCGGCATAATGATCCTTTCCTTCGCCGTAGTTCTTTTCGTGTTCAAAAAGAGAAAAATGCTTTGATTTTTTAGCGTTTTCTTTTTTGATAATCAGAAATATTTGTCTAATTTTGCTCGCTTTTTCCCGGCGGGCAATTTTTTTGCGTGCGTCCGGGTGGCAAAAAATATAATGTTCAACGTCCTAATTATTTAATTTTCAATTATGGAAGAAGAAATCAAGAACGCAGCGGAGCCCGTGGTGGAAGCCCCCGAGGCAGAAGCCCCCAAGGCAGAGGCCCCCGCTGAAAAAGAAACCAGGAAGCCCTCCAACGCCTCGGTAGCCCCCGAGGATTTCGATTGGGAGGCATTCGAGCGCGAGGAGGTCTACGACCCCAGCGAAAGGGAGAAGATCAGGGAAGCCTACGACCAGACCCTTTCCAAAGTCGTCGAGAACGAGGTCGTCGAAGGCGTCGTGACCGCCATCAACAAGAGGGAAGTGATCGTGAACATCGGCTACAAGAGCGAGGGTGTCATCGCCGCTCCCGAGTTCCGTTACAATCCCGACCTCAAGGTGGGTGACACCGTGGAGGTCTATGTGGATTCTGCAGAGGACAGGAAGGGACAGCTCCTTCTCTCCCACAAGAAAGCCCGCGCTCTCAAGTCCTGGGATAGGGTTAATGAGGCTTACGACAAGAATGAGGTTGTCAAGGGCTTCATCAAGACACGCACCAAGGGTGGCATGATAGTGGACGTCTTCGGAATCGAGGCCTTCCTGCCCGGTTCCCAGATTGACATCAAGCCCATCCGCGACTACGACGCTTTCGTCAACCAGACTCTCGATTTCAAGATTGTCAAGATCAATCAGGAGTTCCGCAACGTCGTCGTCTCCCACAAGGCCCTCCTCGAGGCGGAGCAGGAAAAGCGCCGCGAGGAAATCATTTCCAAGCTGGAGAAAGGCCAGATCCTCGAGGGTGTCGTCAAGAACATCACCAACTACGGCGTGTTCGTCGACCTCGGCGGAGTGGACGGTCTCATCCACATCACCGACCTTTCCTGGGGAAGGATCGACAATCCCGAGGAGATTGTCTCCCTCGACCAGAAGATCAAGGTCGTCGTCAAGGAGTTCGATCCCCAGCAGAAGAGGATCGCCCTTGGTTACAAGCAGCTTACCCCTCACCCTTGGGATAACCTCAACGCCGACCTCAAGGTTGGTGACAAGGTCAAGGGCAAGGTGGTCCTGATCGCCGACTACGGCGCATTCGTGGAGATCGAGCCCGGTGTCGAAGGTCTCATCCACGTTTCCGAGATGTCCTGGTCTCCCAGGCTCCACAGCGCCCAGGAATTCCTCAAGGCCGGAGACGAAGTCGAGGCCCAGATACTTACCCTGGATCGCGAGAACCGCAAGATGTCCCTCGGACTCAAGCAGCTCACTTCCAACCCTTGGGAGAACATCCGCGAGAA
The DNA here is from genome assembly GCA_017427885.1 of Bacteroidales bacterium. Taxonomy (GTDB): domain Bacteria; phylum Bacteroidota; class Bacteroidia; order Bacteroidales; family UBA932; genus Cryptobacteroides. Next base: position 97,526 of record JAFRRW010000004.1, on the reverse strand, counting down.
ATATCCCGTCGGATCCCAGCATAAGGCTATCGTCCGCAACATTACCAGCTTCGGCGTGTTCGCTGAGCTCGAGGACGGTGTCGAGGGTCTCGTCCACATCAGCGACCTCTCCTGGAACAAGATCAAGCACCCTTCGGAGCTTGTCGCCGCAGGAGACAGCATCGATGTCCAGATTCTCGATTTCGACGAGGCGAACCACAAGCTCAGCCTCGGCCGCAAGCAGCTTCTCCCTAACCCTTGGGATGAGATCGAGTCCAAGTATCCCGTCGGTACCACCGTCGAGGGAACCATTGACAGCATAACCGACAAGGGTGGAGTCATCAAGATCGAAGGCTCCGACGACGAAGGTTTCGCTTTCAGCAAGGACCTCGTGAAGGAGGATGGCAAGAAGGCCGTCGCCGGCGAGAAACTTCCCTTCAAGGTTACCGAACTCCGCAGGAGCACCCGCAGGATACTTCTCTCGCACCTCCGCACCTACAGCGACGTCAAGGTCGAGAAGCCTGTTTCCGAGACGGACAACACCAAGAAGGCCGTCAAGAAGATCAACTCCAATATGGAGAAGGCCACCTTCGGAGACATCTCCGCTCTCGCCGCCCTCAAGGGCAAGCTCGAGGAGACCGAGAAGGGAGAACCTGCCGAGTAGATGAATTTCACTCTGACGGTTCTCGGCACGGCTTCGGCCATGCCAATGGTCGACAGGTATCAAAGCGCCCAGGTACTTTCCGTACACGGGCGCTTTTTCCTGATCGACTGCGGGGAAGGCTGCCAGAGGCAGCTGATGCGCTGTCATATCCCCCTTCAGAGAATCGACTCCCTTTTCATCTCCCATATCCACGGAGACCACATTTTCGGTCTCTACCCCCTCCTTTCCACCCTCGGGATGCTGAAGAGGGACACCCCCCTGAACATCTACGCCCCTTCCTCCTTCGCCCCCATCCTGAAATTCTTCCTCTCCTATTACGGCCAGGGCATTGATTTCGAGATCATCCATCATCCTCTGACGATGAAGGAGCCGGAGACGGTCTTCGAGACCAGGACACTGGAAGTGGAGGCCTTTCCCCTCAATCACAAGATAGAGACCTTCGGGTTCCTGTTCAGGGAGAAGGAGCCCAGGATGAACGTCCGCAAGGAAAAGATAGGGGAGTACGGGCTGTCGGTAGAGGAAATCGGCAGGATCAAGAACGGAGGGGACGTCGTCAGGGGAGACATCCTGATACCCAATTCCGAACTCGCTTACAAGCCCTACGAACCGAGGTCCTACGCATATTGCAGCGACACAGCCCCGTTCCCGGAACTGTCCGGATGGGTGAAGGGAGTGGACCTCCTCTACCACGAGGCGACCTATACCGAGGAGTTCGCCGAAAAGGCGGCCGAAAGATACCATTCGACCGCCCGACAGGCGGCTGAATGCGCAAAGACCGCAGGGGCCGGCAGGCTCGTGGTGGCTCATTATTCGTCCCGCTGCAGGGACATCGGGGCCATTCTTGACGAATGCCGTTCGGTCTTCCCCGAATCCGTGGCCGCTTCCGACGGCGACGTTTTCGATATTCCGTTAGAGCAGAAAAGATAATCTGCATCTGTTACAGATGACGCCGCTACGCGGCCCCTCCCACTTCGCGGACCCCTCCCTTTCATCTTGCCGAGGGTGGCAGAGTCACTGAAACAGATGCAGATTATCTTTAAAAATAGTTATCTTTATCCCCTGATATGAAAATCTGGAGATTATTCTTCGCCGCGGTCGCGGCTCTCGCCCTTATTGCCTCTTCCGGGGACAGCCCTCAGGAAAGGTACATTGCCAGGTATGCCGGGATTGCCGTCAGGGAGATGTACCGTTCAGGGGTTCCTGCCAGCATCACCCTGGCCCAGGGCCTGCTGGAGTCCCGTTCCGGCGCTTCACCCCTTGCCGCCGAAGGCAACAACCATTTCGGGATCAAGTGCCACGACTGGACCGGCCGGCATATGTCCTACGACGACGACAAGAAGGGGGAATGTTTCAGGGTTTACGATTCCGCCGAGCAGTCCTTCCGGGACCATTCCGATTTTCTCCGTTACCGCGACCGCTACAAATTCCTTTTCGAGAACGAGACGACCGACTACAAATCGTGGGCTTACGGTCTGAAAAAGGCCGGATACGCCACTGACCCCGCATACCCTTCGAAACTGATCAAACTCATTGAAGATTACAATCTTTCCCGTTTCGATACGATGACCAGGGCGGATGTGATCGAGGAGGCCGCCGCCGTCGAGGAGAAGGTCGTGGAGGAGGGTCAGGAAGAGGAAGTCGTGGAAATCCAGCTTCCGGTGTCGGACAAAAAAGAAAGGATCCATAGGCGCAGGAAACGTCCCCGTCAGGAGAAAAAGCCGTTGACCCAGGAGATAGAGGAGGAGTTCGAGGGGATTCCCGACACGATTCCCGAGTCCCCCCTCAAGATAGAGGAGGCCAAGCCCCTGGATCTGACGAAGGCGGAAGAATTCCGTTTTTCGATGTCCAGGCAGATGTATTCCCGCAACGGTGTGCCCTTCCTTACCTCGGCCGAGGGAGAGACCTATTCCTCGATAGCGAAGTCCTACAACCTTTTCCTGAAGGAACTTCTAAGGTTCAACGACCTTGAGGCCGACGAATATCTCGCACCGGGGACCACGGTGTATCTCCAGGCGAAGAAGAACAAGGCCGAGAAGGGTTTGGAAAAATACATCGTCGACGGGGACAACGAGAATCTCAGGGACATCTGCCAGAGATTCGGGGTTAAGATGAGTGCGATTATGAAACTCAACTCCCTTACTTCGGACTACCGTCCCCTCGAAGGTGACACCATTCTTTTGAGACCCCAGTAGATTCCCTGCCGATGAAAACCAGGATCCTTGTACCGATCGCTCTCGCCGCCGCTGCGCTTGCCGTCGCGGCAGGCATATTCGCCGTCAATTTCCTGACCGACCACCGATCCCCGAACTTCCGCAGGACGAAGGTCCTTTACGTCTATCCCGAAACCACGGCAGCCCAGGTACTGGATTCGCTGTCCGCGGTGACGATCCGTCCGAGGAGCCTCGCCAGGTCTTTCCGCAAGGAGAACGTGGAGGGCAGGATCAAGCCGGGACGCTATCAGGTAGATCCCGCCAATTCGAGCATCTATGTGGCTAGGATGTTGGCCGGAGGCTGGCAGACGCCAGGAAACCTGGTCCTTTCCGGGACACTGAGGGACAAAGGGACCATCGCGAGGAAGATATCCAACCAGATGATGCTGGATTCCGCCACGGTAGCGTCCGCCCTTAACGACAGGGGATTGCTTTCCGGATACGGGTTCACTCCAGAGACTGCCTTCGCCCTGATAATGCCCGACACCTACGAGATGTACTGGACCGCATCGATGGAGGATATCCTCGACAGGCAGAAGGCCGCATACGATGCTTTCTGGTCCGCGGAGAACAGGAAGAAGGCTGAGGCGAGAGGTCTCAGTCCCCTGGAGGTGAGCATCCTCGCCTCAATCGTGACAGGGGAATCCAACTATGAACCTGAACTTCCGAAAATCGCGGGAGTATATCTCAACCGTCTCCGCAAGGGGATGAAACTCCAGGCAGACCCCACGGTCGCGTTCTGCTTCGACTACAAGCCGAACAGGATTCTTTTCCAGCACCTGGCTGTGGATTCTCCCTACAATACCTATCGCCACGAGGGCCTTCCCCCGGGCCCCATCTGCGTTCCCACGAAGGCCGCCCTGAACGCAGTGCTGAATCCTGACACCCACGGCTACCTCTTCTTCTGCGCCAGTCCCGACTTCAACGGCAGCCACCGCTTCGCCACCACTCTCCAGGAACACTCCCGCAACGCCAGGGAGTTCCAGGCGGCGCTGAATGCGAGGAGAAAAGGCAGCTGACGCCTAACCCCTGGTTATTTTGGATACTTCCCGCAGAAGACGGATCTGCGAGACGACCTTGTCCAACTCCATGTTGGAAGGAACGGATATCTTGAGAAGGATCTCGTAGGTACCGTTCCTGCCGTTCTCGTTCACGTTGAACGACCGGACGGAAGCCTTGAATGCATTCACGATGTCCATTATCCTGTTGATGACCATCGGGTCGTTGGACGATACGATCCTGAGGGAGGCCTGGAAACTTCCTCCGGAGGGTGATTCGGACCAGCGCACCTTCTGTATCCTGTATGGATAGAGGCTCAGGAGCCTGGCCGCGTTGGGGCAGGATATGCGGTGGATCTTGATGCCCTCCGTCCTAGTGACGAAACCGAAGACGTCGTCCCCGAAGACCGGATGGCAGCATTTAGCCATCTTGTAGTCCAGGCCCTTGAGGTCCCTTGCGTTGATGACGAGGATTTCGTCGGAGGAGCGGACGTCCTCCCAGTTCGCCGATTCCGCGGACAGGGCGGCCGCTTCCGCCTTGGCGTGCTCTATGTTCTCCCTTACCAGGCTGTCGTGGTCCAGGATGTAGTTCTTGATGAAATCAAGGGTTATGGTCCCGTCCGCGACGGCGGCATAGAAGGAGTTCTGGGTACTGTACTTGAGTTTTTTCAGGAGTTCGGTCAGATACTCGTCGGGGAATTCCAACTTCCAGTTCTTCAGCCTCCTGCCCAGCAGTTCCTTACCCTGGGCGGCCTTCTTGTATTCCTCCTCGTTCAGTTCCTGCTTTATCCTTCCGCGGGCCTTGGAGGTGACCACGAAACCGAGCCAGTCCTGGGTGGGTTTCTGGTTCTTCCCGCTCATTATCTCCACCACGTCCCCGGTGCTCAGTTTCTCCTTTATGGAGACGGCCTTCCCGTTGATCTTTCCGCCGGTGCAGCGGCATCCCAGGCCGGAATGTATGTTGAAGGCGAAATCAAGCACGGAGGCTCCCACAGGGAGTATCCTGAGTTCACCGGAAGGGGTGAATACGAAAATCTCCCTGCTCGGTGGCTGGGGTACGTCCTCGGGTTTTACCTCTCCCGGATGCTCGAGGACGTTCCTTACAGAGGTAAGCCATTTGTCTAGGGCCTCTTCGTGGCGTATGCCCTTGTAAGCCCAGTGCGAGGCGTTTCCGTTCTCGGCCTCCTCGTCCATCCTCCGCGTGCGGATCTGCACCTCCACGTAAGCCCCCTCACGGTTCTTCACCGTGATATGCAGGGATTCGTAGCCGTTGGGCTTGGGGTTGGTTATCCAGTCCCTGAGCCGGGAGGTGTCCGGTTCGTATTCCTCGGTAACATAGGAATAAACCTTCCAGCAGAGGTCCTTCTCAACGGTGCTGTCCTGGGGGCAGTCGATTATGAACCGGATGGCGAAGACGTCATAGACCCCTTCGAAACCCACTTTCTGCTGCTGCATCTTCTTCCAGATGGACCAGGCGGTCTTGGTACGGATCTTCAGTTTATAGGATATCCCGGCGGCAGAGAGTTTCTCCTCCAGCGGCCGGATGAATTCTTTCGTGAGTTTGATGCGGTCCTTTTCGGTGGCTTTCAGCTTGTTGGTTATGGCCCTGTACTGCTCAGGCTCCGCATAGCGGAAATAGATGTCCTCAAGTTCGCTCTTTATGTTGTACAGGCCAAGCTGGTGGGCCAGGGGGATGTAGAGCATCAGGGTCTCGAGGATCTTCCTCTCCCTGGAGGACTTGGGGAAGATGTCCAGGTGCCTCATCACCTCGAGCCGGTCTGCTATCTTCAGGACGGTCACCCTGGGGTCGCGCGAATACTGGACTATGAGTTTCTTGTAATTCTCGGCTTCAAGCCTGGTGTCCTTGGGCTTGATGGTGGCTATCTTGTTGAGTCCGTCCACCATCGTGCGGATGTCCTCCGGGAACTGGCGGATGTCCGTTTCCGGATGGAGCCTGGATGCCTCGTGGAGGAAGACGGCGGCCGCGCAACCGGCCGGGAGGCCGATTTCGTCGGAAACGATCAGGGCCACCCCCATCGGGTGCTCCATGAACGGATGGCCGTTGCTCCTCGTCTCGCCGGCGAGGGCGCCGAGGGCGATGTCATAGGCCTTTCTGACGAGATCCTTCCCGGATTCGTCATAGTGGGGGAAATTCCTGTCTATGATATCCATATTTCCGTCATTTTTCTTTCCAAACCTTGAGATATTCCTGCAGGGCCCACATCTCGTCGCGGTAACGGGCGGCCTGGGCGAAGTCGAGGGAAGCGGCGGACTTTTCCATCCTCCTCCTGTCTTCGGCGACCATCTTCTCCACCTGGGCCCTGCTCATTGACCTTATCACCGGATCCTGTAGCACGGCGGCCAGGTCTGCCTTCACGAAACCGTTTTCATAGGCGCTCCTGTCTTCCCTTACCGAATCCTGGCCGAGACCGACCGAGACGGAACCCCTTCCCAGTTCGGTGGGGGAGGGTATGTACCTGGGGTCGGACACCGAATCTTCGGCGCTCAGCAGGCCGGAATGTCCGGGCCTTGGTTTCCCCGCCTTCTCCGAATCCTTGTACAGTTCAAGGACCAGGGAGTTGGACTTCACCTCCACCCTCGTAGGGGTTATGCCGTGGAGTTTGTTGTATTCCATCTGTTTGCGGCGCCTGCGGTCGGTCTCCCTGATGGTCTCCTCCATCGAGCCCGTGACGGTGTCGGCATACATAATAACCAGGCCGTGGATGTTCCTCGCAGCCCTTCCGGCCGTCTGGGTGAGGGCCCTTCCGGACCGGAGGAATCCCTCCTTGTCGGCGTCGAGGATGGCCACGAGCGACACCGAGGGGATGTCAAGGCCTTCCCTCAGGAGGTTCACTCCCACGAGTACGTCGAAGAGCCCGTTCTTGAAATCCTCGATTATCTCCACCCTCTCCGTGGTGTCCACGTCGGAGTGGATGTACCTGCATCTTATCCCTATCTTCGTCAGATATCCGTCGAGTTCCTCCGCCATCCTCTTGGTCAGGGTGGTCACCAGTACCCGCTCATCATCTTCGGCCCTTTTCCGTATCTCTTCCACCAGGTCGTCGATCTGGTTTTTCGTGGGCCTGACCTCGACCGGGGGATCCAGGAGGCCGGTCGGCCTGACAACCTGTTCCACCACGAGCCCCTCGCTCCTGGCAAGTTCATAATCCGCCGGAGTGGCGCTGACATAGACCTTCTGCCCGGTTACCGCCTCGAATTCTTCGAAGGTGAGCGGCCTGTTGTCGGCGGCCGCGGGAAGGCGGAAACCGTATTCCACCAGGATGGATTTCCGGGAGTGGTCGCCGCCGAACATCGCCCTGATCTGGGGAAGGGTAACGTGGCTTTCGTCGATGAAGGTTATGAAATCCTTCGGGAAATAGTCGAGGAGGCAGAAGGGCCTCTGCCCTGGTTTCCTGCCGTCGAAATATCTGGAATAGTTCTCTATGCCTGGGCAGTAACCCATTTCCTTTATCATTTCCAGGTCGTTCTCAACCCTCTGCGTCAGCCTCTTCGCCTCAAGTCCCTTGCCGATTTCCTCGAAATACGAGACCTGTACCCTGAGGTCGTCCTGGATCTCGCTCACGGCCCTCGCAGCCCTTTCCCTGGTGGTCACGAAATTGTTTGCGGGATAGATCGAGACCTCCTCGACCTCCTCTATGACCGCTCCTGTCGATGGTTCGATCACGGCAAGCCGTTCTACCTCGTCCCCGAAGAATTCTATCCTGACGGCGTAGTCGGACCCTCCCGTAAAGACGTCCACCGTGTCGCCGCGAACCCGGAAAGTACCTCTGCGGAAATCCGTTTCCGTGCGGGAATAGAGGGCGTCCACGAGGAGGTACAGCAGCCGCGTCAGGCTTCTGATCTCACCTTTCCTGACCAGTACAGTCTGGGAGTGGAAGTCCTCCGGATTGCCTATGCCGTAGAGGCAGGAGACGCTGGAAACCACGATTACGTCCCTTCTGCCGGAGAGCAGGGCGGAGGCGGCGCTGAGCCTGAGCTTGTCTATCTGGTCGTTGATGCTCAGGTCTTTCTCGATATACGTGTCCGTCGAGGGGATGTAGGCCTCCGGCTGGTAATAGTCGTAGTAGGAAACGAAATATTCGACTGCGTTGGCGGGGAAGAAGGACTTGAATTCGCCGTATAGCTGGGCGGCCAGGGTCTTGTTGTGGCTGAGGACCAGGGCGGGCCTCTGAAGGCGTTCTATGACGTTTGCCATCGTGAAGGTCTTGCCCGAACCGGTAACTCCCAGCAGGGTGACGTCACCCACGCCCTGGGAGAGGGCCCTGCACAGGCCCTCGATGGCCTCCGGCTGGTCTCCGGAGGGCTTGTATGCCGATTCCAGTCTGAATTTCATATCCCATCCGGACGTGACACCTTGGCACCCGGCAGTGACAAATTTACATCCATCGAGTCACTATTGCAAGTTTTTCCGGAAAGGTTAAAACGATTTTCCCGCGAAAAACGGCCAATAACAAAGTTTTTTTCAAAGATTCTTGCTTGTTAAATAAATTATTTATACATTTGCAAGCAATGTGTGTTATAGGCAAGTGCGCATAAAGACGGACTTAAGTGTAGTTTAGCGAATATTTATAAATAATAAATCTTATTCTAATTAAAACATGAAAGGTTTAAAAACTATTTTGGGAGCAATTGCTATAGCAACTCTCCTCAGTGTTTCCTTCAGCGCTTCCGCTCAGGAAAACAACAACCGTGACGAGAACGGCAACATCGTTCGCGGCGCCTATGAGACCAATAAATTCGGTGACAACTGGTTCATCGGTCTTGGTGCTGGTTACAACGCCGGTCTGTATTCTATCGACAATCTCGCTGGTAAGGGTGGTCTCGCCACTGTCGTCAACCTCGGCAAGTGGTTCACACCTTCAGTAGGTGCCCGCATTGGTTGGAGGGGTCTCACCAACGCCGCTCTCGACCTTGACTTCGGAACCTACAAGCAGAATTCCGCTCTCATCGATCTCATGTGGAACATCTCCAACGCCTTCTCCGGTTACAAGGAGACCCGTTTCTGGGACATCATCCCTTACGCCGGCTTCGGTGGCAACTGGGTGAAGGTTAACGACAAGGCCAACTGGGATCAGGAGTTCGTCATCAATGCCGGTATCCTCAACGATTTCCGTCTTGGCAACCACGTCGACCTCTTCCTCGACCTCCAGGCCATGATGACCAAGGCCCCTCAGTATAGGGCAGCCGGTATTGAGAACGACAGGTATTACTGGCCTGTTTCCGCTACCCTCGGCCTCATCTTCAACCTTGGCAGGACCAACTTCGACCGTCACAGCTCCATCACCCCTGTCGTTGTTCCCGTTCCCTTCACCGTGGATCAGTACAACGCTCTCAAGAACAGGGTAGCCGAGCTCGAGAAGGAGAACGCAGCCCTCAGGAACAGGATCGCCGAGCTCGAGGCCCGCAAGCCCGAGACCGTGTATGTTGACAACACCGTTCCTTCCTCCGCTACCGTTTACTTCGACCTTGGTTCCTCCAAGATCTCCGAGAGGGAGAAGGCTCACCTCGAGTACTATGCTTCCACTCTTCCTAACGACGCTAAGGTTTCCCTTATCGGTTCCGCCGACAGTGGCACTGGTACTCCTGCCATCAACGCCAAGCTCTCCGCTGCCCGTGCAAAGGCCGTCAAGGACCTCCTCGTCAGCAAGTTTGGAATTCCTGAGAACAACATCTCCGTTGACACCGCTCTCGACGTGTTCGACACTCCTGCAAAGAGCCGCGTTGTTATCGTGAAGTAATTCTCACAAAACAGAAATGATTTGAGGCGTCCCGATCGGGACGCCTCATTTTTTTGTCTGTCTGTCGGGCCGGGCCGACGGCTGGTAGAAGAGAACTCTACCTTAGGGAGGAGAGCCACTGGATATGGGAGTCGGCGCTGATCTTGTCGATGATGGCGCAGACCACCTTGAAAGTCCTGCTGTCGCGGGAATAGTTCGCAGGGGTGACGAAACTGACCCTGCCCTGTCTGTGAAGCTTTTCGGCGTTGGCCTTGTCCCCGGGAACATCAGGGTCGTAGACGGCCACTGAATGGCCTCCGAACATACCAACGATCTTCATGCTGGGCACGTCGGTCTCCCCGTCACCGAAATAGATCATGTTGGGGAAGGGGATCCTCTTCTTCTCGTCGGCCACGCTGGCGTTGACCCTCTCGGAATCCCTCGAGGAGAATATGCCCTTGTTGATCTTGAACAGGAACTGGGTCTTGGCAGTGTAGTCCACGGCGATTCCGGGCCATTCGGCCTCCCCGTCTCCATTATATATATAGGTACAGGCGAAGATGTGCTTGAATTCGTGAGCTATGGGACAGCCTTCGATGATTTCCTTGAGCCCCGAGGAGTTGATGTAGTGCTCGACTTTCACTCCCTTTGACTCTCCGTATTGGTTTACCAGCCGGAACCATTCCTTGAGTCCCGGATAAAGGCGGATATGCTGGCCGAAGCGCTTGAACTCGTTCCTGCGGAGTTTGATTCCGTGGCGGCGAGCCTCGTCGAACATCAGCTTCATATAGGAGAGGATGTTGCTGGCGTCCTGTCCCTTGGCGATACCGTCGCTCATGCTCCAGAATTCCTCCGGGGTGGACCCGATGGCCTGGATGAACCCGAACTCCTGCATGTTGCCGGGGGAGAGGGTCCCGTCAAAGTCATAAATCAGGGCAACTATGGTTTTTTTTCTCATTTTATCCGGTTTGGGAGCAAATATAAGCAAAATCATTTTCTTGGCAGAAAGCAATTTATTAATTTTGCCACGATAATTCAATTACATATGGAACACTATCTTACAAGACTGCAGGAAGCGACGAGGAAGTATTGGGACAAGTCCGCCCTCAATACGTGGCAGGGAGAAGGCTATACCTACGGACAGGTCGCTACCAGCATCGAGAGATATCACATTTTCTTCAGGAACGCCGGTTTCTCTAAGGGCGAGCATTTCGCCCTCTGTGGCAAGAACGGAGCCCACTGGGGTATAACCTACCTTGCCATCAACACGTTCGAGGCCGTTGTCGTTCCCATCCTCAATGATTTTACTTCGGAAAGCGTGGAGAACCTCACCGACCATTCCGACAGCGTGATCCTCTTCACAGACGAAGCCAAGTGGAACACCCTGAAGATCGAGAGGATGCCCAAGCTGAGGATGGTCTTCGATTTCGAAACCCTCAAGATACTCTGGTGCAAGGATCCTTCGATTTCCGCGGCGTACGCAGCCCTTGACAAGACTTTCGCTGAAAAGTGGCCTTCCGGTTACGGCCCTTCCGACGTGGTTTTCCCCACCGATAACTGGGACGACCTTGCCGCCATCAACTACACCTCCGGTTCCACTGGCAATCCCAAGGGTGTGATGCTCACCTACAGGAATTTCAGCGCCAACGTGGACTACAGCCAGCGCAACGTCCCCTCTTCCGACAAGTTCAGGATGGTGTCTATGCTGCCGATGGCACATATGTACGGCCTGGTGATAGAATTCATTTATCCCCTGTGCAACGGCACTGCCATCTACTGGCTTGGAAAGGCCCCCACGCCGACCACTCTCCTGAAGTGCATGGCCGACGTGAAGCCCTATCTCCTCATCACCGTTCCTCTCGTGATGGAGAAGATATTCAAGTCCAAGATAGCCCCCGTGGTGAACAAGCCCGCGATCAAGGCCGCTGCTGCCATTCCCGGTGTAAGGACTATCATTTTCAAGAAGATACGCGAGGGACTGATCAATGCCTTCGGCGGCGAGGTCCAGCAGTTCATAATGGGAGGCGCCGCCCTCAATCCCGAGGTCGAGTCCTGGTTCAAGAAGATCCGCCTGCCTTATCTCGTCGGATACGGAATGACCGAAGCCTGCCCCCTGCTTGCCTATAAGCACTGGACCAAGTATGTGGCCGGATCCTGCGGCGAGGCCGTGGACTGCGCCGATGTCCGCATAGATTCCGCCGATCCTTTGCACGTCGCCGGTGAGATCCAGGCCAAGGGAGACAACATCTGCATCGGTTATTACAAGAACGAGGAGGCTTCCGCCAACGCCTTCACCGATGACGGTTATCTCCGTACGGGAGACCTCGGCATTATGGACGAGGACGGCAACATCTTCATCAGGGGCCGTTCCAAGAGCATGATCCTGGGCCCTTCCGGCCAGAACATCTATCCCGAGGAAATCGAGGCCGTCGTGAACAACCAGCCTTACGTTTCCGAGTCCGTCGTCGTCGACAGGGGAGGGAAGATTGTGGCCTTGGTATATCTCGACCAGAATATGATCGATGCCAACAAGCTTGATGCGGAGGCCGTGTCCGACATCCCCGAGAACATCAAGATATCTTCCAACAAGAGGCTCCCAGCCTACAGCCGCATCGCTCAGGTCGAGGTGGTGGACGCACCCTTCGAGAAGACTCCGAAGATGAGCATCAAAAGGTTCCTGTACAAGTAGGCGTGACAAATTGTCAGTCCGACCTGTTGGAACGTTATTTGACTGAATCGAACCGGGCCCTTTGAGGTCCGGTTTTTTAATTTGTAAATATAAATACATCATATTATGGCTAATGTTGAGAAAGGCAGGATAGGGGTTACTACCGAGAACATTTTCCCCGTCATCAAGCAGTTCCTTTATTCGGACCGGGAGATTTTCCTGAGGGAGATCGTGGCCAATGCCGTGGACGCTACGAAGAAGATGCAGGCGATAGCCTCCGGCGGAGAGTTCAAAGGAGAGCTTGGGGACCTTAGCGTGAAGGTGGAACTCGACGAGAAGGAGAAGGTGCTGAGAATCACCGACAGGGGAATAGGAATGACCGCTGAGGAGGTCGACAGGTACATCAACCAGATTGCATTTTCCTCGGCCGGGGAATTCCTGGAGAAATACAAGGATCAGAACATCATAGGCCATTTCGGCCTGGGATTCTATTCCGCCTTCATGGTGGCTAAGAAGGTTGCCATAGACAGCCTTTCCTGGCAGGAGGGCTCTGAGCCGGTCCGCTGGACGTGCGAGGGGAATCCTGAGTACGAGATGGAGAAGGGGGACCGTTCCGACAGGGGTACCACCGTTTCCATCTGGTTAGACGACGATGCTTCGGAATATGCCACCAGGGGGATGATAGGAAGCCTTCTTGCGAAATACTGCAAGTTCATGCCTGTGCCGGTCATCTTCGGCAAGGAGCAGGAGTGGAAGGACGGAAAATACGTCGATACCGAAGCCGACCACGTGGTGAACTCCATCGAACCCCTGTGGCAGAGGAAACCTTCCGACCTGAAGGAGGAGGATTATCTCAAGTTCTACCACGACCTCTATCCTACCCAGGAGGAGCCTATGTTCCATATCCACCTCAACGTGGATTATCCTTTCCATCTGACGGGAATCCTGTATTTCCCGAAGATTAAGGAAAGGATGGCCATCGACCGCAACAAGATCCAGCTCTACTGCAACCAGATGTTCGTCACGGACCACGTGGACAACATAGTTCCGGATTTCCTCACCCTCCTGCACGGAGTGATCGATTCCCCGGACATCCCGCTGAACGTGTCCAGGAGCTATCTCCAGAGCGACCGTAACGTGAAGATGATCTCCACCTACATAACGAAGAAAGTGGCTGACCGCCTGGAGGAGATCTTCAAGGAGGAGAGGGAGGCCTATGAGAAGAAGTGGGACAACATCAAGCTTTTCATCGAGTATGGGATGCTGACGGACGAGAAGTTCTGCGAGAGAGCCCTGAAGTTCGCCCTGTTCAAGAATACGGACGGCAAGTATTTCCCGTTCGACGACTACCGGAAGGCCGTGGATCCTGTCCAGACCGACAAGGAGAAGAAGGTCGTGTTCCTCTATGCCACGGACACCGAGGCCCAGTATCCTTTCATCGAGGCGGCGAAGAACAAGGGTTACGACGTGCTTCTGATGGACTGCGAGCTGGACGCCCACTACGTCAACCTCCTGGAGCAGAAAATCGCCGACACGCGGTTCGCCAGGGTTGATTCGGACAGCATAGACAACCTTATCCAGAAGGAGGAGAGGATTCGTCTGGAGATGAACGAGGCCGATAGGAAGGATCTCGGCGATATGATGAAGGCCGTACTTCCTGAGGGTAACGACTATTATGTGGAGGGTGCCAACCTGGGCGAGGACGGGGATCCTATCCTCATCACCCAGAATGAGTTTATGCGCCGTTACCACGATATGGGCAAACTCGGTGGCGGAATGAATTTCTATGGGGAGATGCCGGCTTCCTACAACATTACCCTTAATATGGAGAATCCTCTAGTGGCGAAGGTGGTAGAGGAGGCGAAGGCGACTGTCAAGCCCCTTGGCGTGCTTCCTGCCGAGGCCCCGAAGGATGCTTCGGAGGAGGATAGGAAGAAGGCCCGCGAGGCCCGTGAGGCCGTAATCAACGCCCACAGGGACGAGGTACAGGACTTCGCCCGTGGCAGCGAGATTCTCCGTCAGTTCACCGACCTGGCCCTCCTTGCCAATGGCATGCTCAAGGGCAAGGCCCTGGCCGACTTCATCGCCCGCAGCCGCAAGGTCGTCACCGACGCTTACCTGCAAAAATAGACGCTCCTAGGACGTTTTTCGCCGGAGGAGACATTCCCATCGCTCGCAGATACACGGCTGACGCCGCAATGCTCGCTTATGGGGATGTCTCCTCCGTGGATCTACGCCCCGGGACGGGGCCGGATAAATCCAATTAGTTGTTCTCCTCCACCATCTTCAGCTCCAGCCAGCGGTTTTCGGCGGTTTCCAGGAGGGAGGTGAGTTCGGCGAGGCGGGAGGAGGTGGATTGGAGGGCGTCGTAGGGGAGAGCGCCGGAGTTGAGGTCGGATTCCAACTGCTGTTTTTCGCGGGTGTAGGCTTCGATGTCGGCTTCCATCTGCTCGAGCTCGCGTTTTTCCTTGAAGGTAAGGCGTTTCCTGTCTTTCCCGGGAGCAGGGATTGGTGCTGGGGCGGGGGAGGCCTTGCGGGCCTTTCCTTCTTCCTTTGCCAGATTGCGTTTGCCGGCCTCCAGGGCCTTGACGTAGGCCCTCCATTCGCTGAATTTCCCTATGAAGTCCTTGACCGTCCCGTCTCCGGGGAAGACGAGGAGGTGGTCGGTGAGCCTGTCGAGGAAATGGCGGTCGTGGGAGATGATGACCAGGGTTCCCTTGAAATCGGTCAGGTATTCTTCGAGAATGTCAAGGGTGACGATGTCGAGGTCGTTGGTGGGCTCGTCGAGTATCAGCAGGTTGGGACGTTCCCGGAGGATGGTCAGGAGATAGAGCCTGCGTCTTTCCCCTCCGGACAAGGTTGAGACCTTGTTGTTCAGCATGTCGTGGTTGAAGAGGAACTGGGAGAGGAGGGAGGTGTCGTTGACGGTTTCAAGGACGGTCTGGTCTTCGTCGAAAGCCATTCCTTCCTGGCGGTAATAGCCTATTTTGAGGGATTCGCCCCTGTCAACGGTACCGGAAACGGTCCCGCCCAGCAGGTCCCCGGTCAGCAGGTTGACGAAGGAAGTCTTGCCGGCTCCGTTCCGACCTACTATCCCGACTTTTTCATATCTCTGGAAATTGTAGGTGAAATGGCTGAGCAGGCAGCGGTCTCCGTAACTGAGGCTCACGTCCTTGCAGTTGATGATCTTGGTGCCCAGCCTCGATGCGCCGCCGATCTCTCCCATATCCACCCGGGCGGTCCTGTATACTGCTTCCGCCCTGTCCTTCAATGCATAGAAGGCCTCTTTCCTGTATTTTGCCTTCCCGCTCCTGGCACAGGGGGTGCTCCTCATCCATTCGAGTTCTCTCCTGAGGACATTCCTCACCTTTTCCGTACGGGCGTCATAATTGTCAATCCTTTCCTGCCTCTTTTCCAGATAGTTCTCATAATCTCCCCTGTAGGTATATACGGCCCCGTGGTCGAGTTCCATCACGATGTTGCAGACCCTGTCGAGGAAATACCTGTCGTGGGTGACCATGAACAGGGTGCAGCGGGAACGGGAGAGGTATCCTTCCAGGAATTCTATTGCGTCGATGTCCAGGTGGTTTGTGGGCTCGTCCATTATGAGGAAGTCGGCCTCTGAGGCGAGGATGCCGGCGAGGGCGACTCTTTTCACCTCCCCTCCGGAGAGGGAGCCCATCTTGCGCGAAGGATCCTGCAGCCCGAAACCGCCCAGGAATTTCCTTACTCTCGTGGCATACTCCCTGACACCGTCCTCGTCCAGGTCACGCGTCCATTGCCGGCTGTCGTTCATCACCTGGTCGAAGACTGTAGCTTCGGGGTCGAAACCGTAGTCCTGCTCCAGGAAGGCGATCCTTATGTCCTTGAGGAACAGGATTTTGCCTCCGGAGTCACTCTTGTCCTTCCCGGCAAGGATCCGCATCAGGCTGGTCTTGCCGGTTCCGTTGGGGGCTATGAGGGCGATCTTGTCCCCTTCGTTGACGTTGAATCCGATGTGTTCGAAGAGGACCTTGGGGCCGTAGGATTTGGATATGTTCTCTATCTGGAGATAGCTGGGCATGTCTATTTGAAGAGCTTGTCCACAGCTTTCACCGATTCTGAAAGGGCGAATACGGCCACCCTGTCGTAGGCTTCGATCTTCGTGCTACCTATCGCTATGAAGGAGTCGCTGCCCCGGATGACTCCGCCGATGATGGCGTTTTCGGGGAAGTCGATGTCCTTGAGCGGAGCCTTGGTGATTCCGGAACCGGGAGCGGCTGTGTACTCAAGGACTTCCGCATCGGTTCCGCTCATATACTTTATCATCCTGGCCTTGCCGCTGAGGGTGTATCTGAAGATCCTGCCGGCCGTGAGGAGTTTCTTGTTGATGACGGCGTCCACGCCCATCTCTTCGGCGAAGCGGATGTATTCGAGGTTCTCGACTTCTGCGATGGTCCTTCCAACCCCGAATTTCTTAGCCACCACGCAGGAGAGGATGTTGGCTTCGTCGTTGGAGGTGAGGGCCAGGAAGGCGTCGCAGTTGCGGATGCCTTCTTCGATGAGGATGTCGGTGTTCTTGCCGTCAGCGTTCACCACCACCACTTCTTTGCCAAGCCTCTCGCTGAGTTCACGGCATTTGTCCTTGTCCTTCTCGAGAATCTTCACGATGTCGAGTTGGCGGGCGAGAAGGCTGGCGGTGATCCTGCCCATATCGGAACCTCCGAGGATTATGGCGTTCCCGACCTCGATGTTGTCCTTGCCGAGGAATCTCATTATCTCCGCCATTCCTTCCCTCTTGGAGATGATGAACACCAGGTCGTGGTATCTGAACTTGTAGTCAGGTTTCGGGATGATGGTCTCTCCTTCCCTGTTGACGGCGATCACCCTGAACTGGAGGTCGTCGTGGGAGGCGACGGCGGCGAATTCGGCGAGTTTCATATCCAGGAGCGGGGAGTTCTCTTCCAGCTTGAACACTGAAATCTGGAGTTTGCCCCTGCCGAAATCCATATTCTCGGTGGCTGACGTGTGCTTGAGAAGGTCGACGATCTCGTCGGCTGCGATTTTCTCGGGATAGAACATCAGTTCGATGCCCATCTGCTTGAAGATGAGTTTGTTCTCGGCGGTGAGATATTCTTCGTCATCTATCCTGGCCGTAACTTTCGCGGCACCGAGGTTCCTCGCGAGGAGGGCGCTGACTATGTTGACGTCCTGCGACACCCCCGGATTGACGGCGATGAAGAGGTCGCAGTCTGCGACGCCGGCTTCCTTGAGGGACTTGATGGAGGAGTAGAACCCCTGGATGGTCACAACGTCGGCCGAATGCCTCAGTTTTTCCAGCCTTTTGGCATCGGGGTCGATGACTGCGATGTCGTTGGATTCCAGGCTCAGCATCTTTGCCAGGTGGGATCCGATTTCCCCTGCGCCTTCTATTATTATTTTCATAATCTAAAAATTATGTAAAAAGTCAAACAATTTCCTCTTCCTGAAGGTGGCCAGGGGGATGAGGTCTATGGGACACAGTCCCTTGATCCTGCTGACCATCGATTCTTCGGGCCATCTGCCGAGGGAACGGAATTCCCTGTGGGCCTGATAGACCGCTTTGAAACAGTCGAATTTCAGCGAAAGGAGATAGACCAGGGCAGAAAACCCGTCCAGTATCATCCTTCTGCGGACAGTCCTTTTCGCCGCGGTGCGTCCTACGGTGCCGGGGAGGTTGTTCTGCATCGCAAGGAGGTTGTTGCGATAGTTCAATTTCAGTTTGCGGGGGGAGTCCTGGGGGAGGGTCCCTCCGCCGATGTGGAACACTTCGGAGCGGGGAACCACAGTCACCTTGTGTCCGGCCCTCTGGAGCCTCCAGCAATAGTCTATTTCCTCGAAATGAGCGAAGAATCTGTCATCGAGGCCTCCGAATTCCTTCCAGAGGGAAGCCCTGGTGAGAAGGCAGGCCCCGGAAACCCATAAAACATCCTTCGGGGTGTCGTACTGCCCTTCGTCCTTCTCCACTTTCCTCAGGACACGGCCCCTGCAGAACGGATAGCCGTTCCTGTCCATAAGGCCGCCGGCGGCCCCGGCGTATTCGAAGGACGAGCGGTCCCTGAACGACTTGAGTTTGGGTCCGCAGGCCCCGCATTCCGGATGGGAATCCATCCATTCGACGAGGGGTTCAAGGAAACCTTCAGGAACTTCGATGTCACTGTTTATCAGGAGATAATACTCGAAACCTTCTCCATCCAGGGTGGCCAGGGCCCTGTTGTATCCTCCGGTGAAACCGTAGTTCTTTCCGAGAGGGATCGTCCTGACCGAAGGGAATTTTTCCGCCATCATCTCAAGGGAGCCGTCGTCGGAACCGCTGTCGGCTACGATGACTTCCCCCATCCCGTCCGCCTCCTTGAGCAGGCCGGGCAGGAACCTGGAAAGGTAATCCTTCGTGTTCCAGTTGAGTATGACTATGGCGACCTTCATCTATTCCTTGTCGTGGCAGCAACCTTCACCCTCGTGACAGTCTCCCTTGTCCTTGCAGCATTCCCCCTCGCCGTGGCCTTTCTTTCCGCAGCGGTGGTGATGCTTCTCGGGGGGCAGGTATTCTCCGTGCAGGCCTTCGGTTAGTTCTTTCTCGGTGGCGTCGCGCACAGCGACGACCTTACCCGTGAAATTCAGCGTCTTTCCGGCCATGGGGTGGTTGAAATCCATCTTCACCCGGTCTCCCTCGAATCCCCTCACAGTACCCTGCATCACGTGTCCGTTGGAATCCAGCATCGGAATGACCCTGCCTTCCACCAGAAGGCCTTCGGGTATCCTTCCCTCGATCATGAAGGATTCCATAGGGAGGTTGAAGACCATCGAGGGATTGTATTCTCCGTATCCTTCGGCGGGGGAGAGGGTGAAGGCGAATTCCCCGCCTTTCTCAAGCCCTTCCACCTCTGCTTCGAACTTGGGAAGGAGCATATGGTTGCCGTGTATGTATTCGAGGGGCCTTTCCTCGGTGGCGCGGTCGGCGATCTTTCCGTCGACAGTCAGTTCGTAGGTCAGGCCTACCACTTTGTCTTTTTCTACTTTCATATCTAAAAATCAGTAATAATCAGGCGCTGAGCGTCACGTTTCCGAACGCTAAGGTAGGAATAAGTTTTGACATACAAGGTCTCGGGTCGTTCCCGGCATAGAGCAGGTTGTTCCATAAGGTGATGAAATTCCCCGTCATCAGCATCTCCCTCACGGGGTGGACCGGTTTTCCGTCGCGGAAAAGGATTCCTTCTATTCCGAAGGAGAAATCTCCCGTGGTGGGGTTGCTGTTCCCTCCGTTGAATCCGGTCACGAGGATTCCGTCACCGCAAAGGGACATTATACGGTCCAGGTCGAACGGCCCGTCGTCAGGAGCCCCAGCGGGCAGTATGACGGGCCTTGTGGCATCGTCCACGGTGGGAGGAATACCCATCTTGTTGGATATGTAAGTGTTTATGAAATACTTGCTTACCTTTCCTCTGTCGATGATGGGACCTTCCCTTACCGCCACGCCTTCGCTGTCGAAGAGCCTGGAGCCGGGCCTGCCAGGTTCGCGGCCCCTGTCCGATACTGTGAGGTTCCCGGAGAATATGCTTTTCCCGAGGGTCCCGTCGAGGAAGGAGTTTTTCTGCTGGAGGGAATAGCCGTTCAGGGCAGTCAGGATGGGGTTGAGGAGGGTTGAGCCGCAGGTGTTGTCAATCACCACGGTCGCAGGTCCGCTCCTTGTCTTTGAAGGGCCTATCAGGGAAGCCGCCCTCTCCGCGGCCTTGAAGCCGCAGGATTTGATGTCCAGGTTTTCCAGCCTCGGGGCGGAATCCCACCAGTAGCCGGCGATCCTGTTGCCCCTGACGTCTTCTATCGTCGTTTCGACGGCGTAGTCGAAGGAGGTCTCGCTGTGACGGCACCGCAGGCCGTTGGAATCCAGCAGGAGGGTGTCTCCCACCGTGTCGGAATATTCCCCTTCCTCGGAGATGACCTTGAAGCGTGCGTCCTCTATCTTTCCGAATGCTGCGGCATCCAGGGCGAGGCCCAGACGGTCGTCAGGGGTGAGGGAGACCGTGTCCAGGAGGCCAAGTTCGGTACCGGTCACGGCGCCCTTTTCTGTCCTTGAGGGATTGGGAAGGTCCCTGCAGGGGTCTTCGGCAAGCATTTCCACCGTCCTGACGGCCTTTTCTATGAAGGGGAACAGTTCTTTCTCTTCGAGCCTGTTGGCGGAGAAACTGCCGAACCTGCCGTTGGCGAAGACGTTGAACATCAAGGCCCTGTCCATACTGCGGCTCACCTTGTCGAGGGACCCGTTCAGGGTGCCGTACAGTTCAGTCAGGTTCTTGCTCAGGACCACGCGCGCCTTGCCGGCCCCGGCCGAGAGGGCGTGTTCCAGGCATCTTTGTGCCAGCCGTTCTTCCTGTTCGCTGATAAGTCCTTCCATATCAGTTTCCTCCTACTGTCAATTCCCGTACCAGGACCGTCGGGATCCCGCAGGAGACAGGCACGCTCTGGCCTTTCCCGCAGGTCCATTTTCCGTTGTCGATCTTGGCGTCGTTCCCGACAGCGACTATGTCGGCGAGGGCCCTGGGGCCGTTTCCGATGATGTTTATGTCCTTCACCGGGGCGGTCAGCCGTCCGTTCTCGATCAGGAATCCGCTCTTGACATAGAACGTGAAATCCCCTTCGCCGATGAGGACCTGTCCGTTGGTGAATTCATCGACATAGATCCCTTTCTTGACCGAGGAGATTATCTCTTCCCTGGTGGCGTCTCCCGATTCCATATATGTGGCCCTCATCCTCGGGATGGGATAGTTGCGGAAAGACTCGCGGCGGCCGTTTCCGGTGGGGGACACCCCGTACCACTTGGCGCTGATGCGGTCGTGCAGATATGATGTAAGTATCCCGTTCTCAACCATATAGGTCCTCTGCCCGGGTACTCCTTCGTCATCGAAGTTCAGGGCGCCTCGGTTACCCTTCACCGTGGCGTCGTCGACTATGCTGATCCGGGAATCGCACACCTTTTCCCCGATCCTTCCGGAAAAGATGGACTGTCCCTTACGGTTGAAATCCGCCTCGAAAGCGTGTCCCATCGCTTCGTGAAGCAGGATTCCCGAGGCTCCGGCGCCCATAACCACGCTCATCCCGCCGCCTTTGGGGCGGGTAGCCTCGAACCTTTCGTCGATGCCCGAGGTGACCTCTTCCGCAATTTCGTCCAGGAGGGCGTCGGAGAGCATCTCCACCCCCGAGCGGAAACTCCTTGCGACCGTCTTGTTCTCGGTCTTTCCGCCCCTTGAGAAGATCACCGTTGCGACGATGCTGCCCATAGGCCTGGTTTCGTATTTCAACTCACCGAAGGAGTTGTACATAAGGATGTCGTCGACGATGCCGGAAATCTGGGCCAGGATCTTCACTATGGTGCCGTCCCTCCGGGAAATCCTGTCCCTGAGGCCGAGGAGGACAGGTACCAGGGCGGCCGTTTCGGCATCCCTCCAGTCCTGGGACATAGGGTAGCGGTCGGCCGCCGGATTGGGTATGCCCGTGAAGAACTTCCTGACCTTCCGGTCTCCGTTGTTCTCTGCGGGAACATAGGCTGCGGCCCTGTCCCTGGCGTCCCTGAGTATCCTGCCGGCTGATTCCGGGGTGATTTCAACGGTACCGCCCCGGCCTTCGGCGATCTTCGCCGCAGCCCTGGCAGCCTCCTTCATCGACCCGGGGTCGGTGCTTTCGGAATAGGAATAGCCTGTCTTTTCCCCTTTCAAAACCCTGATGCCCACTCCGTAGTCGATGCCCCTGCTGCCCGAGGAAACTTCTCCGTCGCGGAGCTGGAGACTGAAATAGGCTGAGTTCTCGAAATACAGGTCGGAATAATCCCCTCCGCAGGCAAGTCCCTCGGCGACAAGGAGAAGCAGCTGCTCCTCGCTTACCCCGAAGGTGTCCAGATAGTATTTCTTGTCCCTTATCATTCTTTTGCGTCCGTTTCTATTCCGTATCCGCCGGTTTCGGCCATATATTCCTCGAACATCTTGTTCTGCTCGAGTATCCTCCGGTATTTGTCGGCGTCTCGGACCACCGTCGTGTATTCCTTCCTGCCTTCGGCTACCACGGTAAACGGTATCAGGGAGTTGTCGGCGAGGATCCACCTGTCGCAGACCGGCATGTAGTCGTGGAGGAAATAGTGCAGTCCGACGTTGTACCTTCGCCTGACCGTGGTTTCAGGGATATTGTGGCCTCCGGCCTCCACGCGGGCCTTCACCCTGGATATTGCAAGCTCCGGTGAGGATATCCAGAAATAGATGATGGTCACCTGATAGTCTTCCCTCTGGGCCGTCCGGATCATCTTGAGGAGGGACCGGGTGGCAAGGGTTGTCTCTATGCAGAAATCTTCCTTCGTCTTGAACAGATGCCTGATTTTCAGCAGCATATAGCGGCTGGCGGCCACGAAGGCGTTTTCCGGGCTGAAGGGGGAGAGGCTCTTCGCGAACTCGTCCGAGTTTACGAACTGCCTGCAATCCAGGAGTTCCGGCAGGACCGAGTACGAAGCCGTGGTCTTGCCGGAGCCGTTGCAGCCGGATATGATATAGAGTTTATGCATGTGTCACTCCATAGCCGAACAGGGCGAAGTCACCCTTGCAGGGGTCCGAGGGGAACACTTCCCCCAGGAAGTCCGTGATCTCCTTCACGGTGACTATGTCCTTCTGTTTCCTCGAGGTAAGTCCCAGTTCGGTCGCCATCTGCCAGACGTGGACGTCCAGCGGGATCAGCAGGTCCGCCGGGTCGCTGTTGCGCCATAACCCGAGATCCACCTTCCCGTCCTTTCGGACCATCCACCTTCGCATCATGTTTATCTTCTTGTTTGGCGCCTTCCTGTCTTCTTTCTGTCCGAAAATCCCAGTCCTGATCCCCTCAATGCCCAATTCTTCCAGGCTTTTCCCGGTCGAATAGAAATCCTTCAGGCGGCTACAGATACTTGCCACTTCTGACCATTTGACGGTGCGGTGGATGGAGGAAGCGTCATTTCTCCAGTCCCCGGCCATCACGTAGTCGAACGGCCTCCACTGCATCTCGTCGAAGAGCCTCTCGCAGTCCCTCACTATCATCGCTCTCCGGCCCCAGGCGAAATGGGCGGCGAAAATGGCTGCTACCTCCACGTCCTGCAGGCAGGCCCTGCCTTCTCCCATCCACCTTGCGAACCTGGTGGGGAAGGCTATGGGATCTTCTGTGAAATATGCAGGGTCGTTGTATTCGGCGGCCCAGTCCCTGAGTTGTCTGGCGATACCTTCGTCCATCAGGCGGTTGCGTCTTCGAGCTTCTTCATCATCGCGAACATGAAGATGGCGGAGATCACGCAGACGCCGAGGAAGACGGCCCATACCACCCAGAGCGGGAAGCCGCCCCAGAGGTGGCCGCCCACCTGCACCAGGAAGTTTCCGAGGGCCGTGGCCACGAACCACATACCCATCATCATACCCTTATACTTGGGAGGTGCGACCTTGGAGACGAAGGAGATACCCATCGGACTGAGCAGCAGCTCGCCGAAGGTGAGGATAAGGTAAACGCTTATCAGCCAGTACGGGGAGACCAGGGTTTCGGGAGCTCCGGCAGCCCTGGCTGCGGCCTGCACGTCAGGTGTGTTGAGACCGATGGAAGCGATGACCATCAGGCCGAACGCAATAGCGGCGACCAGCATTCCATAGGCTATCTTCCTGGGAGCGGAAGGTTCCTTCCCCTTCTTGGCCAGGGCTCCGAAGATGGCCAGGGATACGGGGGTGAGGGCTACTACATAGAAAGGATTGAAGTGCTGGAAGATAGGGGCGCTGATGGCGATGGAACCGCTGAGACGGCTGTACTGCCAGACCAGATAAGCGCAGGCGAGCGCGACTACGCCCACTCCGATCCATTTGCCTTTCGTCGAAGCCTCTTTGTCGAAGATTGAGAATAGGGCATAGACTATGGCTATGACGGCGACAAGGTTCCAGACATTGAACGGCATTGAAGCTATGCCTGAAGCGCTGCGCTGTGTGAATTCATCTGCGAAATATGTGAGGGTGAGGCCGTTCTGGTGGAAGGACATCCAGAAGAAAATGACCACGGCGAATACCAGGAAGAGGGCGACCATGCGTTTCTTGGTCTGCTCGGGGGTGAGGGTGTCCACCACCTGGGCTTTCTCTCCCTTGGCGTGACCGCCTTCAACGTGCCTGAACCAGTTGCGGAAGACATAGTAGATCATAATGGATACGATCAGGGAGACGCAGGCCACGGCGAAGGAGAAGTGATAGGCGGAATTGCCGTCGAAACCAAGGCCGATGGCCCACTCGCGGATCTTTATGGCTGCGGTGGGGGCGAACAGGGCGCCTATGTTGATGGCCATATAGAAAAGCGAGAACCCGGAATCCCTCTTGGCTGCGTACTGGGGCTCATTGTAGAGGTCACCCACCATCACTTGGAGATTCCCCTTGAACAGTCCGGTCCCGAATCCTATCAGCAGCAGGGCGGCGAGCATCGCTATGAGGGCCACGTTTCCTCCGCCGAGGGGGACGGACAGGAGCAGATAGCCCAGGAACATCACTATGATTCCGGATGTTACCATCTTTCCGAAGCCGAATTTGTCCGCCAGAATGCCTCCTATGAGCGGGAAGAAATAGACCAGCATCAGGAAGGTACTGTAGATGAAACCTGCAGTGCCGGGTTCAAGACCGAAATTCGCGCGCAGGAAAAGGGCGAAAACGGCGATCATCGTGTAATAGCCGAAGCGCTCGCCGGTGTTGGCCAGGGCTAGGGCGAAAAGACCTTTGGGTTGTCCCTTGAACATATCTTGATAATTTGTTTGTGTCAATTTACAAATATATTAAAACTTGCCCTAAATCGGTAGGAGGTGTTGAAAAATTATGTTAATTTTACATCGGTATAAGATTTGTGGATTTCTCGCGAGATGGATTTCGGAGTGAAAATGATGTGCGGATTGCTGAAGCTGCTTTCGCTTCAGCCCCTCAGGGTGCACTATTTCTGGTCCGGCCTTGTCAAATGGATCCTCAAGGCGGTCCGCTACAGGCGTGACGTTGTGTTGACCAACCTCTCCAGGGCCTTTCCCGAGAAGAAATACAAGGAGATTTCCGCCCTTGCCGGCCAGTTCTATTCGAACCTCGCCGACATCTTCGTCGAGACCATCTTTTTCAGCCGTGGAGACAACGCGGTCCTGCACGGGTCCCGTCTTGTGGAAATTGTCAATCCCGAACTGTTGAACTCGATGTTCGAATCCTGCCCTGGAGTAGTCCTGCTGGATTCCCACTGCGGGAACTGGGAACTCACCGGGGGAGTGATGAACTACTTTTATTCCGATGTCACCCCCGCCTTCGAAGAACATAAGTTCAGCGTAGTTTACAAGAAGGTCAGCAGCCCGTTCTGGGGCAAGGTGATGGAAAGGATCCGGTGCTCCCAGGTCTCCGACAGGGAGAACTGCTACGTCGAGTCCAGGAGAATCCTGCGCTATATGATGGAGAGGAAAGGGGACAGGCACTTCTATGTGTTCCCCAACGACCAGGCGCCCTACCGCAACGCCACCCCCTATCCGGTCGGACGGTTCCTGAACCAGGAGACCTGGACGATGGCCGGCGGAGTGAACGTGGCGGCGAAGATGGGCTTCGGAGTGGCTTATATGAACCTCGACAGGGTGTCCAGGGGCCATTATCTCTGGAAGGTCACGAAGATTTGCGACGACGCTTCCGCCCTCACTGTCGATGAGATCAACCGGAAGTATTACGACCTTCTCGAGGCCGACATCCTCCGCAATCCCTCCAACTATCTCTGGTCCCACAAACGCTGGAAACTGTGAGTTCCCGGGCCGGCAGAGAAAAAATGATTAGATTTGTAAATAATGATGAGAATGAATATGGATAAGGTGAAAATGAGTTTCATGGCGGTCGTCGCCGCACTGGCCGTCTCCGTGGGAGCGGAGGCCCAGGAATACCAGGGGACCGATCCCGTGGGAACACTGTCCTACGCCCTTCCCCAGACCACCCTCACATTCGAGGTGACTGCCCAGAGGGAGCAGTTCTATGCGGGTCCCTATGCCAAGTATGCCAAGAAATATCTCGGTGTCGACGCGCGCCAGCAGGACGAATCCACCTGCAGGATCAAGGAAATAAGGATGACCCCGTATGTGGAGGCCGACCAGAGCAGGCGTTTCGTGGTGACTCCCGGTACGGGCTCGACGTCCTTCCTCCAGCTCTCCGCCCAGGGTCTCGTCGCAGTGGGCGACGGCAATTTCGGAAGGGGCTCCTACTGGAGGTTCTCTACCCCCGGGCAGGCCGATTTCTCCGACAGGGGAGTCAATTCCAACCTCAGGTCCGAGTCCGCCACCCTCTACCGTAACGTAAGGAATCAGGGAACCTACAACACCGTGGCCATACAGCAGGACATGGTGGTGGAAAAACCTCTGGAGCAGAGGGCCCAGGAGGCCGCCGAAACCATAATCCAGCTTCGCAGGAAGAAGATTGACATAGTGACCGGCAACACCGACGCCACCTTCAGCGGAGAGGCCCTCGGCGCCGCCCTCACCGAGATCGACCGCCTCGAGAGGGAATACCTCAGCCTTTTCGTAGGATACAGCGATATCCAGGACCAGACGATGAAGTTCGACGTGGTCCCCACCCCGTCCAACAAGAACCAGGTCTATGTGGCCTTCCGCGTTTCCGACACCGACGGGCTCGTGGCCTCCGACAACATGGCCGGAAAACCCTATCTCCTGGAACTCAAACCCCAGGCGGTTTCCAACGCCGAAGGCGAGGCGAAGGCGGTTAGGGGCTCCTATGCCGTCTATCGCATACCTGCCATCTGCAGCGCCAAGCTGACCGACGGCGTCAACGTGATCCTTCAGGACAGGATCCCCGTTTATCAGTTAGGCTCAGAGAGCACATTCAATCTTGTCGGAAAATAGAATCAATAAATACATAATTATGACTATCAAAGATTTACAACCGAAGAACGTTTGGACAAACTTCTATTCCCTAACCCGCTGCCCCCGTCCCTCGAAACACGAGGAGGTCGTGAGGAAATTCCTGCTCGACTGGGCTGCCAAGAGGGGGATCGAGGCCTTTGCGGACGAGACGGGCAATGTCATCATGCGCGCCCCGGCCACTCCCGGATTTGAGAACCGCCGCGGAGTCATCCTCCAGGCCCATATGGACATGGTGCCCCAGAAGGTGGCCGACAAGGTCCACGATTTCAAGAAGGACCCCATCGAGACCCAGATCATAGGCGACTGGGTGGGAGCCGTGGGCACGACCCTCGGAGCCGATGACGGCATCGGAGTGGCCCTGGCGATGTCTGTCCTTGAAGACAAGAGCCTCCAGCACGGACCGGTGGAAGTGCTCATCACCTATGACGAGGAGACCGGAATGACCGGAGCCGAGCATCTCAGGCCCGGACTGTTCAAGGGGGACATCCTGCTGAACCTGGATTCGGAGGATGAAGGCGAACTCTGCATAGGCTGCGCCGGAGGACTCGACGGCACCGGAGATTTCTCATTCCGCAAATACCGCACTCCCAAGGGCCAGGTAGGCTTCAAATATGAAGTGAAGGGCCTCCAGGGAGGTCATTCCGGAATGGATATCAGCCTCTACAGGGCCAATGCCAACAGGGTTATGGCCCGCACCCTCCTTCCCCTTGTGGAGAAATACGGCGTCAGGGTCGCTTCGATGAATGGTGGGACCCTCCGCAACGCTATTCCTTTCGAGGCGGCGGCTGAAATCATCGTTCCGAAGGAAAACGAGGAAGCCGTGAAAAAGGTGGTCGAGGCCGTGAACGCCGAGATCAGGGACGAATTCCTGGACACCGATCCCGGAATGCAGTTCCTGTTCGAACGTCTTCCCAGGGTTCCCGGATACTGCATTCCCAGGGGCGTCACCCTGCGCGCCCTGAAGGCCATCTTCGCCTGCCCTACCGGAGTAATCCGTATGAGCAGCGCTTTCGAGGGCCTTACCGAGACGTCCACCAACCTTGCTATGGTGAGGACCAACGGCGGGCATATTCTGGTCCATTCCCTGATGCGCAGTTCCAGGAACTCCGCCAAGGAAGCCCTCGCCGAGAGGATGAGGTGCGTTTTCGAACTCGCCGGCGCGAAGTTCACCACCTACGGCGGATACAGCGGCTGGACTCCCAAGCCCGATACTCCGGTCTATAAGCTTATCACCGATATCTGGAAGGAGATTTCAGGGGAGGAGATGAAGGTGAACGCCACCCACGGCGGCCTTGAATGCGCCCTTCTCGGGGCCAAGTATCCCAACTGGGAGATGGCTTCCATAGGACCCACGATCGTCCATCCCCATTCTCCCGACGAGAGGGTGAAGATTTCCACGGTCGCCAATTCCTGGGCCTTCCTGGTGAAGATCCTGGAACGTATCCCGGTGAAATAGGATTTTTTTGACTTTTTGTAAATAATTTATATCTTTGCAGTCCCGTTTTCGGCGGCATACGGCCGAGCGGGACTGTAAATTATTTATAAACAAACAATTACAAAATGTTAAAACAGTACGAAACCGTTTTCATTGCAACTCCCGTTTTGTCTGAAGAACAGATGAAGGAAGCGGTTGCCAAGTACACGGCCCTCATCAAGGACAACGGGGGCGAGATCGTGTACGAGGAAGACTGGGGTCTCCGTCAGCTGGCTTATCCCATCCAGTACAAGACTTCAGGATTCTATTATCTCATCCAGTTCCAGGCCGAGCCCTCTTTCATCGACGTGCTCGAGACCCAGTATCACCGTGACGAGCGCATTATCCGCTTCCTCACCGTGGCCCTCGACAAATATGCCGTCGAGTATGCCGAGAAGCGCCGTGCCAACCGCAAGGCCAAGAGCGAGGCTCCTGCTGCCGAGGAGGTGAAGTCAGAAGTTGAACCCGAAGCTCCCGAGGCCGAAGAGATTCCCGAGGCCCCCGAAGCTGAATAAGGAGGATTGAACTATGGCACAGAACAATACAGACCAGAACCGTCAGATCCGTTACCTGAACCCTCCCACCGTCGAGGTCAGGAAGAAGAAGTACTGCCGTTTCAAGAAAGCCGGCATCAAGTACGTGGATTACAAGGACCCCGAGTTCCTCAAGAAGTTCCTGAACGAGCAGGGTAAGATTCTCCCCAGGAGGATCACCGGTACCTCCCTCAAATTCCAGAGGAAGGTCTCCACGGCCATTAAGAGGGCCCGTACCCTTGCCCTACTCCCTTACGTTACCGACCTTCTTAAATAATTGTGAGCACCATGAAAGTTATACTCAAGAAAGAAGTTGCCCATCTCGGCGAGGCCGATGAGGTGGTAGAAGTAAAGCCTGGATACGCTCTCAATTATCTTATCCCTCAGGGAATCGCTACGATGGCCACCAAGTCCGCCCTCAAGCAGCACGAGGAGACCCTCCGTCAGCGCGCCCACAAGGAGGCTAAACTTGTAGAGGAGGCCGAAGCCCTTGCAGCCAAGATTGCAGAGACCCCTCTCACCGTGGCCGTCAAGGTCAGCGAGTCCGGAAAGATCTATGGTTCCGTAACTTCGGCCCAGCTCGCCGAAGCGCTTGCAGCCCAGGGGATCAACGTCGACAAGAAGGACATCACCATCCTTTCCGAGACTGTCAAGGAGGCTGGCGAATACGAGGCTGCCGTGAAATGCTACAAGGCCATCAAGGGAGCCCTCAAGTTCACCGTCGTTCCCGAAGAGTAATCTCCAATTGACGTTTTAAAATCAGCCCGGCTTCATGGCCGGGCTGATTTTTTATTTTTCGTTTTTGTCTTTGTAAAGGAATCTCCGGATCTTCTGGGTGGCCGTCTTTTCGAAGGGTTCCTTCATCACTTCCACGTCGTTGACCTTGGAGGCCTTGCTGACGTGTCTGTTGATATATTCCATAACGGCTTTCTTCTTGGCCTCCAGTTCCTCGAAGAACTTGTCCTCGCGGGCCTGGTCCCAGTTTATCACCTTGTCGTCGAACTTGATGAGGGCCACGAGCTTGTCCCCTCTCTTTACGACCAAGGAATCGTTCACTCCGGAGAAGTTGTTTATCACCTGCTCGATTTCTTCGGGATAGATGTTCTCTCCCGACGGTCCCACGATCATGTTCCCGAGCCTTCCCTTGATGTAGAGCCTGCCCTTCTTGTCCATGACGGCCAGGTCGTTGGTGCGCAGCCATCCGTCGGGGGTCAGGGAACCTCTGGTCCTCTGGGGATCGCGGTAGTAGCCGAGCATAACATTGTCTCCCTTGACGATGATCTCGCCTTCGCCGGTGTCCGGATCCATATTGTCCAGCCTGACCTCTACTCCGTATGCCGGAACCCCGCACGAGCCGACGACGGTCTTGCCGACGCAGGCGTTGGAGATGAGGGGCGCCGTCTCGGTAAGCCCGTATCCAATGGCATAGGGGAAATGGGCGCGGTGGAGGAAATCTTCCACGACGGGGTCGAGCTTGGAGCCTCCGATGCCGAAGAACCTCAGTTTGCCGCCCATCGTCTTATACAGCCTGCGGCCGACGAGACGGCAGAGAAGGTTCGGGAAACGGGCTTTCATCCAGGAGAGGACGCGGCTCTTCTCTACTGTGGGAACGATGCTGGTGCGGTAGACCTTCTCGATGATGAGGGGGACGGAACACATAATGGTGGGACGTACCTTCTTCATCGCGTCCATCAGGACGGAAGGGGTGGGGAGCTTGCGGATGTAATTGACGCAGCCTCCAACGTAAAGGGGGTAGAGAAGGCTGAAGGCCATCTCGTAGGTGTGTCCCATGGGGAGGACGGACAGCCACCTGTCACGGGGTCCCGCCTTCTGGGCGTGGGCTGCGGCGATGATGTTGGAGCATAGGTTCCTGTGGGAGAGCATCACTCCTTTGGCGTTTCCGGAAGTTCCTGATGTATAGAATATTGCGGTAAGGTCATCGGGCTGGGGCTCTTTCAGGAAACCTTCGCAGGTGAAGGAGTCGTTGTCCGCCTTGATGAGGGAGAAATCCTCGATGTTGATGATGAGGGTGAGGCGGTCCCTGCATTCCTGGGTGAGTTTTGGGAGGCTGCGTTCGGAGATGAAGATGACCTTTGCGCCGGAATGGTCGAGGATATTGGTCAGTTCGTTCCCGGAAGAGTCCGGGAGGACGGGGACGATCACCCTGCCGAAGGGGACGGACGAGAACATAGCCACCGTCCAGTTCGGCATGTTCTGGGACATAATGGCCACCTTGTCCCCTGCGCCGATGTTGAACCTGGACATCAGGTGGGACAGTTCCAGGCACTTGTGCCGGAAGGAATCATAGGTGTATTTCTGGGTGCCGTCAATGAATTGGGACTGCGTCCTTTTGGAGAAGGCGGCGGTGCTGTAGTCGAAGAGCTTCGCCAGGGTGGTGATGTAATTCTCCCTGTTCGTTGTCAGACGGCGGTAGAAACTGTTCATCTCCTAACGTGTTATGAAGTTGTCCGGATACTTACCCTTCACTCCCATCTTTTCGTATTCCTGCTGGATTGCCGCCATGTCGGCCCTTGCGTCGTCGGTCAGGGGGAACTTCTCCCCGCATCCCACTTCCTTTTTCCCCCAGTCGAAGAACCCAAGATACACCGGAACCCCGGTTTCGCGGGCTATGGTATGGAATCCGGTCTTCCAGCGCCTGACCGGTTTCCTGGTGCCCTCGGGGGCTATGGCGAGGATGAATTCGTCATCCTTTTCCATCTCGGTGATCAGGCTCCTCACCAGGGTCGTGGCGTTGCTGCGGTCCACCGGGATGGCCCCCATCGACCTCATCAGCGAGCCAAAGGGCCAGATGAAGAATTCTTTCTTCACCATCACCCGGGCTTTCTGGGCGTGGAACGAGGTGTAGAAAAGGTACGACACCACGAAGTCCCAGACCGAGGTGTGGGGCACCCCGAGGATGATCGCCTTTTTCTCAGGTACGGGACCGCCCACGACGGTCCATCCCATCCGCCGGAGTAACTTTCCGCAAAATGAAGACCAGCACTTACTCATGGAAATCAGATGTTTACGTCTTCAAGTTCCTCTTCCGAGCGGAGGTTCTGCCTGATGAAATTCTGACGGTCCACCGTGTTGTCGCCCATATAGAATTCCATGATCTCGGCGAGGGATTCCTCGTCGGACAGTTTCACAAGGTCCAGCCTCATTCCGTCGCCGATGAAATCCACGAACTCGTTCGATGAAATCTCCCCGAGACCCTTGAACCTGGTGATCTCGACCCCGGTCTTCAGTTTCTTTATCGCCTTCTCTTTTTCGTCGGGGGAGTAGCAGTACATCGTTTCCTTCTTGTTCCTGACCCTGAAGAGGGGAGTCTGGAGGATGTGTACGTGTCCGCGGCGGATGAGGTCGGGGTAGTATTTCATGAAGAAGGTCAGGACCAGCATCCTGATGTGCATCCCGTCGTCATCGGCATCGGTAGCCACGATTATGTTGTTGTAGCGGAGGTTCTCGACGTCGTCCTCTACCCCGAGGGCCGAAATCAGGAGGTTGAGTTCCTCGTTCTCCGCCACCTTCCTGCGGCTTTCCTTGTAGCAGTTGATGGGCTTTCCCCTGAGGGAGAAGACTGCCTGGTGGTTGGCGTTCCTTACCTTCGTGATAGTTCCGGATGCGGAGTCGCCCTCGGTGATGAAGATGCTGGATTTCTCCTTTTCCTCCTCCTTGTCCTTGGCCACCTTGTCGTTGAAGTGGTAGCGGCAGTCGCGTAACTTGCGGTTGTACACCTGGGTGCGCTTGTTCCTCTCCCTGGTCTTTTTCTGGATGCTCTGGATCTCCTCGCCCTCCTTCTGGGATGCCTTGACCCTTTCTTCGATGATGGCCGCGACGTCCATATGCATCCTGAGATAGTTGTCCAGGTGCTTGGCTATGAAATCGTTGATGAACGTCCTGATGGTCTGTCCCCGGTCGATGATGAGGGAACCGTCGGGATTCTTCACGGGATGGCCGTTCTCCATCCTCACCTTCTCCCACATATAGGTGGAACCGAGCTTGGTCTTGGTCTGGCCTTCGAAGTTCGGTTCCTGGATCTTGATGCTTATGGCGCCCACGATGCCCCTGCGGCAGTATTCGGGAGCGTAGTTCTTCTTGAAGAACTCCTTGAGGGTCTTGGCCACCGCCTCGCGGAATGCGGCCAGGTGGGTGCCTCCGTCGCGGGTGTTCTGACCGTTCACGAAGGAGGTGATGTCCTCGCCGTAATCGTTGTCGTGGGTGATGACCACTTCGATGTCGTTGTCTTCCAGATGGATGGGAGGGTAGAGAGGGGGCTCTCCGATTCCGTCGTTCACGAGGTCAAGGAGGCCGTTTTCAGATTTGTAGTCGGTCCCGTTGAACTTGAGGGTGAGACCTTTGTTCAGGTAAGAATAGTTCTTGACCATCGTCTCCACAAAATCCGTATTGAATTCGAATTCTCCGAACATCTCGCTGTCCGGCTTGAATTCCACGAGGGTTCCGTTCTTCTCCCCGACGCCCTCTTTCTTGCCGCTGTCCTGCAGGATTCCCCTCTGGTACCGAGCCCAGGAACTCTCCCCGTCGCGGAAAGACTCCACATAGAAGGAGGCGGAAAGGGCGTTCACGGCCTTGGTACCGACTCCGTTGAGACCTACGGATTTCTTGAATACGGCGTCGTCGAACTTGCCTCCGGTGTTCAGGACACTGGTGGCCTTCACTACGGAATCAAGGGGGATGCCGCGTCCGAAGTCCCTGACGGTCACCGTGTTGTCCACGATATCCACCTTGATCTGGCGGCCGGCACCCATCGAGAATTCATCGACGGAATTGTCGATGATCTCCTTCAGGAGCACGTAGATTCCGTCCCCAGGGTTGGATCCGTTGCCGAGACGGCCGATGTACATGCCGGGCCTGCGCCTGATATGCTCGACGCCTTCAAGGGTTCGGATGTTCTCGTCCGTATATGTGCCGGCGGCACTTGCCTGCATCTTTTCTTTCGCCATATCCTATCGTAGTACTCTAATCTTACAAATATACTCAAATAATTCCGGATTGCAGCAAGGAAGATATCTTAAGGAATAAATCCGTGGTTGAGAAATCGGCGGACGGTTCCATATGGAGGTCCAGCTGGAGATCAGGCAAGGGGAAAGGGAGCACCTTGAGGGAAGGGTTGAGGCCTTCGTGCAAGGGCAGTATTCCGATGATGCCTTCCGATGACGCGGCGGCGGATTCTACGGCCGGGACAGATTCGGACACCAGGACCGTGAGGGCCTTTATGTCGTCGGGTACGAGTTTGAAATAGGGCTCCCATACGGCCAGGAGCATCCCTTCGGGAAAATACCCCTGCGCCTGGACGGAAGGGGAGGAGGAGACCGCGCAGGCCTGGACTGTTCCGCAGAGTGTCGCGGTGTTCAGGAGGTCGGCTTCGGAAGGTTTCTCAGCCACGAAGAAACTGATTTCGGGATCCTTTCCTCCATCCTCTTTTTCATAAGGGTTGATTATGAACTTGAGGTTGGGGGAAGAAAGGCGCAAAGCGGTGACAAGCTTCGGGACCAGGTAGTCGGAACAATAGGAATCGGCCGAAACGATCAGCGGTCCTGGGTGGGAAACCCTCGCTGACGGCCCGAACGCCGAGTCCATCGCCCCATACCAGTGGATGATCCTGGAGGCATAGTCCATAAACGCCATACCGGTGTCTGTCAGCCTTACGGACCCTCTCTGCCGTTCGAACAGGGGTTCTCCCACTTCCTTTTCCAGTTCGGCTACGTTCTGGCTCACAGCGGGCTGGCTGATGCCTATCTCCCTCGCCGCGGCGGTGAAGCTCCCGGTCCTTGCCACGGCCATGAACACTTTCAACCTTGTATCCTCAAACATAATAATTTTTACTTATGTGCAAATATATGCATTAAATGTCAAAAGGAAAGAAAAAACGCT
The DNA here is from genome assembly GCA_017427885.1 of Bacteroidales bacterium. Lineage (GTDB taxonomy): Bacteria > Bacteroidota > Bacteroidia > Bacteroidales > UBA932 > Cryptobacteroides. Next base: position 62,444 of record JAFRRW010000004.1, on the reverse strand, counting down.
ATATTTGTGATTACTTTTTTCAGAGTTAATTAATGTAAATGATATGAGAAGAATCCTCTTTGCCGCATTGGCGGTCATTCTCGGCTTTTCGGCCGTTGCCCAGCAGGCGCAGCCCCTTCCCTGCGACCCTGCAGTGAAGAAGGGACAGCTTGAAAATGGGCTTACCTATTACATCCGTCACAACGACCTTCCCGCCGCGAGGGCCGAGTTCTATCTCGCCACCGACGTAGGTGCCATACAGGAGACTCCGGACCAGGACGGCCTGGCCCATTTCCTCGAGCATATGTGCTTCAACGGAACCAAGAACTTCCCCGGCAAGGGCATATTGGACTGGCTCCAGAGCATAGGGGCGTCCTTCGGAGGCAATGTCAACGCTTCCACGGGATTCGAGCATACCCAGTATATGCTCAACAACATCCCTCTTGTGAGGCCGACGGTCGTCGACACCTGTCTCCTGATAATGCACGACTATTCCCATTTCGTGACGAACGATCCTTCCGAGATCGACGCTGAAAGGGGAGTCATCATCGAGGAGAGGCGTTCCCGCCGCAACGCCAACTGGCGTATGTTCGAGAAGTCCCTGCCGTATTATTACGGCGATTCCAAGTTCGCCGGATGTACCCTGATAGGCAGCCAGGAGAACCTCGAGACCTTCAAGCCCGAGTCCCTCTGGAATTTCTACAAGACCTGGTACCGCCCCGATCTCCAGGCGCTCATCGTCGTCGGTGACATCGATGTGGACGAGGTTGAGCAGAAGATAAAGACCATTTTCGCAGATATCCCCGCAGCAGAGAATCCCCAGCCGAAGGAGCTTTATCCCATACCCGGGAACCAGGAACCCCTCGTCGGTATAATTACCGACCCCGAGGCCACCATACCCAATTTCGAGGTCCTTTGGAAAGGGGAGGCCCTTCCCAAGGAGATGAATTCCACGATAGTGGGCGAGATGATGGACGTGGTCAAGGATCTCATCAGCATGGTGATGGACGAAAGGTTCAAGGACATCACGTCCGTGGCTGAACCTCCGTTCCTGGCCGGAAACTTCGACATAGACAAGTACACCCAGACAATGGAGGCGGCCGAGGGGACGGTGTCCTGCAAGGAGGATGCGATCCTTCCCGGCTTCAAGGCGTTCATGACGGAGTTGGAGAAACTGAAGAGATACGGGTTCACCGAGGGCGAGGTTTCCAGGGCCAAGGACAACCTGCTAGCATTTTACGAGAAGGCCGCGAACGGGGCTTCCACCCGCAAGAATCCCGAGTTCATCAGGCCTATCATCAACAATTTCTTTGAGGGCTATCCCTATATGGATCCCGCGATGGAGTACGAGATCGTGAAGCAGATATGCTCCCAGCTGAGCGCCCCCGTCCTCGGCCAGGTCGTCGCCCAGCTGATTACCGACGACAATCAGGTCATCCTCTACAAGGGACCGGAGAAAGAAGGCATAGCCACTCCTTCCAAGGAACAGGTCCTGGCCGTGTTGCAGGAGGTTAAAGCAGCTGACATCCAGGCGAATGCGGAGGAAGTGACCACGGAACCCCTCCTCGACCCTTCCGCCCTGAAGGGCTCCAAGGTCAAGAAGACCTCGTCTTCCATCTACGGTTCCACCGAGTGGACCCTCGCGAACGGAGTCAAGGTCGTCGTCCTTCCTACCGAATACAAGAAAGACCAGATACTTTTCAACATCTACAAAGCCGGAGGAAAGAGCCTTGTCCCCACTGAGGATCTCGCCACTTTCGATGACAACATTATATCCCTCTTCCAGAGGAATTCCGGATTGTCGAAATTCAAGGGAACCACCCTCACGAAGATGCTCTCGGGCAAGAATGTCGATATGACTCCCTATATCGGATCCCTTTACAACGGGGTTTCCGGTTCCTCTTCCGTGAAGGATCTCGAAACGGCATTCCAGCTCCTCTATCTCTGCTGGGCCGATCCCAGGTTCGACCAGGAGGAATTCGACCAGGGCATTACCCAGCTCAGGTCGTTCCTTCCCAATTTCGTCAAGCAGCCTAACTACAAGCTCCAGGTCGAGGCCATGAAGACGCTCTATGGCGACAATCCCCGTGTGCGGGTGATCGACGAGGCCACCCTTGACGAGGCGGGCCTCGAAGTCCTTGAAAGGAACTACCGCAACCTGTTCAAGGATGCCGTCGGTGCCGTGATGGTCATCGTGGGAGACGTCGATCTCTCCGTCGTGAAACCCCTGGTCGAAAAGTATGTCGGATCCCTGCCCAAGGGAAAGAAACCACTTTCCTGGGTGAATCACCATACCGACATTCTACCCGGAATGAGGGAGAATGTATTCACTGCCGATATGGAGACTCCGTTGACCACGGTATTCCAGGTATATGACGACAAATCCAGGCCCTATACCGTAGCCGACGAGGTGAACCTCAGCGCCGTTTCCTATATCCTTGACATGATCTATACGTCCACTCTCCGCGAGGAGGAAGGCGGAACCTACGGGGCGAGTGCGGTGGACGAGTCCCAGAGGGAACCGGATCCGGAGTATATGCTCCAGGTCGTGTTCCAGGCAAAGCCCGCCCTGGCCGACAAACTGAGGAGCCTTGCGGTCGAAGGATTCCGCCGTCTGGCCGAGGAAGGTCCCACCGCCGAGGAGACCTCGAGGGCCATAGAGAACTTTAAGAAGAACATTCCGGAGAGCAGGATCCGCAACAACTACTGGCAGAGCGACATCATCAGCCACTACAAGTTCGGCTACGACCGTGACGCCGAGTGGGAGGCCGCGGTGAACGCGATGTCGGCCGAAACTATCCAGGCCGCCGCGAAGGCCCTGTTCAATGCCGGGAACTTCGTCGAGGTGGTGATGAAACCAGGCAACACCACAGAGAAGGAGTAAAGTCGCTTCCCAGACGACAGGCAGAAACCCGGACACCGCTGAAAAGGCGGGCCGAAGGCTTCTGCCTGTCGTTTATGATACAAAAAAAGGAGGACGCCGTCCTCCTGTAATCTTGAGATCTGATTCCGTCTATTCGGGGTTGATGGCGCCCATGGGGCAGGCGTCTGCGCAAGTCCCGCAGTCGATGCAGACATCGGGATCGATATGGTAGACGTCTCCTTCACTGATGGCTCCTGAAGGGCATTCTCCCAGGCACGTTCCACAAGCAACGCAGTCAGTCTCTGAAATCTTGTAAGCCATTTTCTGTTTTTTATTGGTTTGTGACCGCGAATGTAGGCATTTTTAGGAAATTGGCAAAATATTTGATTATTTTCGTGGTGGTATGAAAAAATTGCTCCTGATACTGACCCTTCTCCTCCCGGCCGCAGTCTGCTCCTGGGGGCAGGGCGGCGTCGATTTCGACGGAGTGGTCAGTCTGGACAAGACTGTCCACGATTTCGGGGACATAATGATTGCGGACGGTCCTGTAAACTGCTCGTTTACGGTCAAGAACATTGGTAAGGAGCCGACCGTGATCTTCAATGTGGCCACTTCCTGCGGCTGCACCGACGTGGAATGGACCAGGCAGCCTCTCGCCCCGGGAGCCAGCGGGACGGTCAAGGCAACATATACCAACACCGACGGTCCTTATCCCTTCGACAAGTCCCTCACCGTCTATGTCTCCGGCTGCAAGCAGCCCATAATCCTCCATCTCAGGGGTGTCGCCCACGACAAGAAGAAGTCCCTTTCCGAACTTTACGGCATAAAGTTCGGCTCGCTGGGTTTCAAGTCCATAGACGTGAAGGCCGGGAACCTGTCCCAGGGGGAGAGCAAGGGAGGGGAGATGGTGGTGGCCAACACCGGGTCCGTCCCTGCAAATGTTTCATTCAAGGATGTTTCGGAAGGATTGAAACTGACGGTGACTCCCAATCCCATTCCCGCCGGTTCCACGGCGAAACTGCGCTACACCGTCACGGCATCCCGTTCCAGGTGGGGAAAGAACTATTATTACGCCACTCCCGTGGTGAACGGAAAGACCTATAAAGCCTCCGTCAGCAAGGATATCCAGGAAACCCGCGCCCGCGGAACCGAAGCCGTCTTCTCCCAGCCCAATCCCCTCATCGGCGACGGCCGCCCGGTAATCGGGTTCTATGCTTACACGAAGGAAAATTTCAATTCCTGGACCGAGGCGCAGAGGAAGGCCGGGTCTATGCCGCAGTTCGAACAGGGGGAGTGGCAGTTCGGTAAGGTGAAGGCCGGTACTGTCCTGAAGGGGAAATTCACGATGAAGAACGAAGGAAAATCCACCCTGGTCATCCATAAGTTCGACGGCGAGACGACCAACCTTTCCTGTGGGGATATCCCCCAGGTCGAGCCAGGCAAAAAGGCCTCGTTCACGGTCACCCTCGACACCGCCGGCCTTCCCAAAGGGGAGGTGCTGCTCATCTGCACCCTCACCACCAATTCTCCGTTCCGGCCGCTTGTCAACCTCTACGTCACCGGCTGGATAGAATAAGCTGGATTATTCTGTTGTCAAAGAAGTGTTTCTTCGGCGGGATCGTAGCCGGGATCTGGGGGAAGGATCTCCCCGCGAGCCGCTGCTCCTGCCCCGGCATCGACGGCGAGTGCGTCGCACCTTTCGTTCTCCGGATGCCCTGCGTGGCCTTTTATCCAGTGGAAATTGACCTTGTGGCGGCCGTAAATTTCCAGGAACCTCATCCAAAGGTCGGGATTCTTCACTTTCTTGAACCCTTTTGTCTGCCATCTGTGCAGCCACCCTTCGTTTATGGCCTTTACCACATATGAAGAATCGCTGTAAACTTCCACTTCGGCATTGTCCCACCTGATGGCCTCCAGGCCCTTGATGACGGCGAGCAGTTCCATCCTGTTGTTGGTAGTGAGGGCGAATCCTCCCGACATCTCCTTGCTCAGGGGACCGCACTTCAAAACTATCCCGTAGCCTCCCGGCCCGGGGTTCCCGCTGGACGCTCCATCAGTGTACAGGTAGATGACAGGTTTCTTCTCCATAAATGTATTGCAAAAATAGGGAAAGTTCCTGGAATATTACTTATCTTTGTAGAATTAAAGAATACTATATGCACTCCGACAACCCCAACAGGAAACCGGTGGTGGGAATCACCCAGGGGGATGGCAACGGGATAGGATACGAGGTTATCATCAAATCCCTTTCCGACGCCAGGATCCTCGAGGCGTTCACTCCCGTCATCTACGGTTCCTCCAAGATATTCGGCTTCTACCGCAAACTGCTCCATAATCTGGAGAACATAGAGACTTTCGTGATCAATTCGGCCTCCGAGGCCCGTCCGAGGAAGGTCAACATCGTGAATTGCCTTCCCGAGAACGTCTATGTGGAGCCCGGCCAGTCCACTCCGGAGGCGGCAAGGTCTGCGGTCACAGCCCTAGAAAGGGCCGTCGCCGATATCAAGGCGGGCAATATCGACGTCCTTGTCACCGCCCCGATAAACAAGAGGGCGATGGTCAACGAGGGCTTTCACCACACCGGCCACACCGGTTATCTCAAGGAAGAGTTCGGAGTGGATGAAGTCCTGATGTTCATGGTCAGCGAGACCTTGAAGGTCGGGGTGGTCACCGAGCACATTCCCCTCAAGGACGTCCATTCGGGCATATCCGTCGAGAAGATCGTCGGAAAATTACGCCTTATGCAGCAGTCCCTGAGAAGGGATTTCCGCATCGACCAGCCCAGGATAGCGGTTCTCGGTCTCAATCCCCATTGCGGGGACGGCGGCCTTCTCGGAGACGAAGAGAGGGAGATCATCCTTCCCGCCATCAAGCAGGCTAACAACGAGGGCATAATGGCTTTCGGGCCCTATTCTCCCGACGGCTATTTCGGCCTGGCGAACTATTCCCGTTTCGACGCCACCCTGGCGATGTACCACGACCAGGGACTCTGCCCCTTCAAGGCACTCGCATTCGAGACCGGAGTGAACTTCACGGCAGGCCTTCCCGTCGTAAGGACTTCTCCCGACCACGGGACGGCATACGAACTGGCCGGAAGGGACCTTGCGGATCCACTTTCGATGAGGACTTCGATCTATTATGCCATCGACATCTTCAAAAACCGCAGGGCTTTCGACGACCTCCAGGAAGGCAGGATGCCCGAGAGGGAAAGGGAGGATGCTCCCCGGTCCAACCGTCCCCAGATAGCCTGATTTGCCGGAATCGCCGAATTGGCTTATTTTTGTATAATTGACACTTTGATAAACAGATAAAACAAATACCAATGTCAACTAAAAGACTATTTCTATCGATCGGGACGTTCCTGCTTTGCGCGGGATTATCCTTTGCCCAGACGGTTATGACGGACCAGCAGGTCCTCGACTATATCAGGCAGGGTTTCTCCGAGGGCAAGCAGAACAGCGAAATCGTCAGTGAACTTACTCTCAAGGGCATCAAACAGGACCAGATCCGGAGAGTCAGGAGGCTTTATGAGGAGTCTGAGAGGGAAGATGCCGCGGCAGCTGCCAATGGTTACCCGGAAACGGAATCCGACGACAGGAGCCATACGGCCATGGAGTCCGAGAACATGGAGGCTTTCACGGACCGCGATATGGTGACCGGAGGGGTAGAGGACCGTACCAACCAGGTCTATGGCCGGGACATTTTCAGGAAGAGGTCGCTCAATTTCGCACCCAGCGAAAACCTGGCCACTCCGAGGAACTACCGGCTGGGGCCCGGCGACGAGGTCATCATCGACATTTTCGGAGCCAACCAGAGTACGCTCAGAAGCTTCATCTCACCTGAAGGAAGCATCAAGGTCGATGTCCTCGGTCCCATCTATCTCAGTGGGATGACGGTTGAAGAGGCCAATGCATATCTCAAGAAGCGCCTTTCCAGCATTTATGCGGGGTTGAACAGGAGCGGGGCGCGTACCGACATCCGCCTGAGCCTCGGCCAGATCAGGACCATCCAGGTGAACATACTCGAGAATGTCGAGAATCCCGGCACCTACAGGCTCTCGGCCTTCTCTTCGGTGTTCCACGCCCTCTATATGGCCGGAGGCCCCGTTGATCCCGGTACCGTCCGTGACATCCAGGTGATACGTGACGGCAAGCCTGTCAGTCATCTCGACGTCTATCAGTTCATGGCCACTGGTGACGGCAGCCAGGGCGGAAGGCTCGAGGACGGTGACCTTCTCCTTCTCAAGCCCTACCAGGTGATCGTCCGCGCTTCCGGAGAAGTGAAGAGGCCGATGCTTTATGAAATGAAACAGGGAGAGACCGTCGAAGACCTCCTGCGGTTTGCCGGAGGATTCTCCACGGGCGCCTACACCGAGAGCGTCACCCTTACCCGTCAGTCAGGGACCTCTTATGAGGTCAGGACCATTCCCGAGTCGAATTTCTCTTCCTTCGTGCTGAAGGACGGGGATGAGATCGAAGTGAACAAGCTTACTTCCCGCTTCTCCAACAAGCTTTCCGTTTTCGGATCGGTCTATTACCCCGGCAAGTATGAACTGAGCGAGGATATCCACACCGTCAAGGGACTGGTTACCGCTGCCGGAGGCGTCCTCCCCGACGCGTTCCTCGGCAGGGCAGTGATCCACAGGGAGTATGAGGACAGGTCGATGGAGGTTCTCTCGGTCAATCTTGAAGAGATACTGGCCGGAACGAGGAAGGACGTCGAACTTCGCAACAACGATGAATTGTACGTAGCCAGCAAGTTCGACCTCGAGGAACAGGGCACGATGTCCATAAGCGGCATGGTGATGAATCCAGGGGAATTCCCCTTCGCCAAGAACACTACGGTGGAAGACCTCATTATACTCGCCGGAGGCCTCAGGGACGGGGCGGCCCTTTCCAGGGTCGATGTAAGCCGCAGGGTGAAGGACGAGAATGCCACCACGGCTGAAAAGAGCCTGGCCAGGATATTCACCTTCCCCATTAAGAACGGCCTCGTGGACGACGGGGTCAAGTCCTTCGTCCTGGAGCCTTACGACGAGGTGACCGTTTTCCGCAGTCCTTCATACAACATCCAGACTCACGCTACCGTTGAGGGACAGGTCAACTTCCCCGGCACTTTCGCCTTGTCCGACCGGGAGGAAAGGCTGAGCGACATCATAGCCAAGGCCGGAGGAGTCACTCAGTTCGCATATCTTGACGGAGCGATACTGTACCGGCGCAGGAATGACACCGAGATGGGAATGGTGGAAAATGAAAGGGACAGGCTGGAAGCCAGGCAGGATACTCTCTCGCTGAGGCTTCTGGATATCAGGAGGGTTTACTCCGTGGCCGTGAACCTGAAACAGGCCATCGACAATCCCGGAGGCAGCGACGACATCGTCCTCCGTAACGGTGACAGGCTGGAAATCCCCGTGTTCAACAATACCGTCCGCGTGAACGGGGCCGTGATGATTCCGAACGCCATCGCATACAATCCAACCTATACTGCCAGGAAATATGTCCATCTCAGCGGAGGATTCTCCCAGCAGGCTTCCCGCAAGCATGCGTATGTGGTGAACATGAACGGGGCGGCGGAGCCGTATCGAGCCGGAAAGATACTACAGCCCGGTTCAGAAATAGTGGTTCCGATGAAGGAGGACCGTTCCGACAAGAACTGGAACAGGATCACCAGTTCGGTGTCCATATTCTCTTCGGTAGCTTCCATGGCCACCGCATTCGCCCTGATGATCAGGTATCTCAAGTAAATCTTCGCCGGTATGAACGATTTCGACAAATATGAGAACGGAGCCCTGCAGGCTCCCGAAGACAATGAATCCGGAGAAATCGACTTCGGTGCAATTATCCGCAAACTGCTTGAGAAGTGGAAGATAATCGCCCTGGTGACCTGCATTTTCGGGGTCATAGGTATCATTGCCGCCCTTTCGATGACCCATATGTGGGGTGTCACGATGACTCTTGCCCCAGAGGTGAATTCCGGAAGGAGTTCGTTCAGCACGGCTTCGTCGCTGCTCGGCCTCGGAGATGTGTCCATCGGCGGCAATTCGGACGCGATGAGGGTGACGGTTTTCCCTGAGATCTGCAGGAGTACCCCGTTCCTTGCACGGTTGCTGAACGTCGAGGTCTCTCCGTATGTGAGTCCCCAGGCCATGGCCGAGGGCGCGAAGTCGGTCCCGACGACGGTCCTTAAGCATCTCAAGGGAGAGGACAGGCCGAAACACAAGAAGAGCTATTACGAAAAGAAGGCCGAATACGAGCAGTATTACAACGACGATGTCATCGACATCTCCAATCTGACTCCGAACCAGTCTTCCGCCATCAGCTTCCTGAAGGAGAACGTCGGTGCCAGCGTTGACAGCAAGACGGGAATCACCACGATCAAGGTCATGCTGGACGACCGGAGGATGGTGACCCAGCTCGCCGATACGGTGTGCGTCCTTTTGCAGCAGTATGTTTCGGACTACCGCACCCAGAAGGCCAAGGCCAACTATGACTATTATTCGCTTCTGGCCGATGAGGCGAGGGACAGGCTCGTAAGGGCCCAGAGCGCCTATGCCGCGGCCGTCGACTATGATCGCAGCGTCATCCTCCAGAGCGTAAATTCCGAGAAGGAGAGGCTCCAGAACGAGGTGAACGTCGCCCTGCAGATATATTCCCAGATGTCCCAGCAGAGAGAGATGGCGAAGGCCAAGATCCAGGAGGAGAAACCCGCTTATGTCGTCATACAGCCTGCGATCATGCCCCGCCATCCTATGAACAGCCGCAAGAAGGTCGTCTTGATCTGGGGCTTCATAGGATTCATCCTGGCATGCGCCGGCGTCATCTTCATCCCTGAGATCAAGAAGATGCTGTCTTCCGAAAAGGCTGAAAACTGATCCGGAAGATGAAGCGGCAGTCCATCCTGAAATCGAAGGACGGGGTAAGCTACGTATTGCCTTTCCTCCTGGTAACCTGTTGTTTCGCACTGTGGGGTTTCGCCAACGACATCACCAATCCTATGGTGAAGTCGTTCTCCAAGATTTTCAGGATGAGCGTCACCGACGGAGCCCTCGTACAGCTTGCGTTCTACGGCGGCTATTTCTGCATGGCGCTTCCGGCCGCCCTGTTCATCAAGAAATTCAATTACAAGTCCGGCATCCTGATGGGTCTCGGCCTCTATGCCATTGGGGCCCTCATGTTCATACCCGCCGCCAGGATAGGGAATTACTACCCCTTCCTGGTCGCATATTTCATCCTTACCTGCGGCCTCAGTTTCCTTGAGACCTCCGCCAATCCGTTCATACTGGCCATGGGGGACAGGGAAACAGCCACGCGAAGGCTCAATTTCGCCCAGTCCTTCAATCCCATAGGTTCCCTGTGCGGGATGTTCGTCGCTATGAAGTTCATCCAGTCCAGGATGAATCCGATGAGCTCCGCTGAGAGGGCCACCCTTGACGACGCCTCGTTCGAGGCCGTCAAGAGCGCCGACCTGGCGGTCATCGCCGGGCCTTATGTGACGATAGGGTTGGTGCTGGTGGTCGTCTTTATCCTCATCCTGCTGATGCGGAATCCGGTGAAGAAACTGCCTTCGGAAGGGCGTTCAGGGACACTGGGACCCACCGTGGGCCGCCTGTGGAAGAACAAGGCGTACAGGAACGGGGTGATAGCCCAGTTCTTCTATGTCGGCGCCCAGATCACCTGCTGGACATTCATAATTCAGTACGGTACTTCCGTCCTGATGCCGGAGTATATGGCGCAGGGAATGGAACAGGGCCTGGCCGAACAGACCGCCGAGAAGACTTCCCAGATGCTCAACATCGTGGCGATGGTCTGCTTCTGTTCCACCAGGTTCATCAGCACCTGGCTGATGAAATATTTCAAGCCGGCCAGGATGCTGGCCTTCTTCGCCGCCGCGGACATCCTCCTCACCCTCGGAGTGATTTTCATCGGCGGACGCGTCGGTCTCGGCTGCCTGGTGGGCGTCTCGGTCTTCATGTCCCTGATGTTCCCCACCATCTACGGACTTGCCCTCGGCGATGTGGGCAATGATACCGAGATAGGGGCCGCCGGACTCATCATGGCCATCCTTGGCGGTTCGGTTCTGCCTCCGCTCCAGGCTTCCATCATCGACAGGGGCGTGGTTGCGGGACTCCCTGGAGTCAACGTTTCCTTCGTCGTTCCTTTAATCTGCTTCGTGGCGGTACTGCTTTACGGCCGGTCCCAGAGCCGAATCGCCGCGAAAGCCACCAAATAGTTTCTGCCATGCCATCACTATCAGAACGAGGCTTGGGAATGCCCTCATCACCCATCCGCAAACTCGCCCCTTATGCGACTGCGGCTGAGGACAGGGGAGTGAAGATATACCACCTGAACATCGGCCAGCCAGACATCCCCACTCCCAAGAAGGCCATCGATGCCCTGAGGAAGATTACCCGGACCACCTTGGAGTACAGTCCGAGCCAGGGCTACCTGTCGGTGCGCCAGGCTTTTTCCAGATATTATTCCCGCTATGGAATCGATGTTGACCCTGAGGAGATAATCATAACTGCCGGAGGCTCTTTCGCCCTGCTGTTCTCCTTCATGTCCTGCCTGGACCCCGGCGATGAGATAATAGTGCCGGAGCCCTCGTACGCCAACTATTTCTCGTTCGCCAAATCCGTCGGGGCCGTGGTGCGTCCAGTGACATCGACTATAGAGGACGGGTTCGCCCTTCCTCCCGTGGAAGAATTCAAGAAACTTGTCACTCCCAGGACGAAGGCCATACTGATTTGCAATCCGAACAACCCCACAGGCGGTCTCTATTCTCCTGAGGAGATGGAACGGCTGCGGGACATAGTACTGAAACACGACCTCTTCCTCCTGAGCGACGAAGTCTACCGCGAATTCATCTATGACGGCGCCCCCTATCGCAGCGCATTGAGCCTCAAGGGGGTTGAAGACAATGTGATAGTGATCGATTCGGTGTCGAAGCGCTATTCGGAATGCGGAATCCGAATAGGGATGATGGTCACGCGCAATCCGGTCCTGCGTGCCGTGATGATGAAATTCTGCCAGGCCCGCCTCAGTCCACCACTCCTCGGCCAGATAGTCGCCGAGAACTCCGTGGACGGCACGGAGGAGTACCAGAAGGAGGTTTATGAAGAATATGTTTCGCGCAGGAATTTCCTCGTCGAAGGACTCAACAAGATCCCCGGGGTGTTCACCAACCTGCCCCGTGGAGCATTCTATACGATAGCGAGGCTTCCGGTCGACGACACCGAAGATTTCTGCAAGTGGTGCCTTACCGATTTCCGGTATACCGGAGTCTTCCCGGGAGGGGAGACGGTGATGATGGCTCCGGCCTCCGGGTTCTATGCCACTCCCGGCCTCGGCAGGAATGAGGTCAGGATAGCTTACGTCCTTAACAAGGAGGACCTCGCCAGGGCCCTTGACGTCCTGGAAAGGGCCCTCGGGCAATATCTGGCACGGAAATGATCGTACGAAGCAAGGCTCCTCTCAGGGTCGGCTTCGCCGGTGGCGGCTCCGACGTTTCTCCCTTCTGTGACATCTACGGAGGGGCCGTTCTCAATGCCACCATCAATCTCAGCGCCTATTGCAGCGTTGAGGAAACGGGTGACGGAAAGATCGCCGTCGATTCTTTCGATGCCGGTTATCACGGTGAAATGCCTGCAGGGGAGATACTTCCGACCGATGGGGGAGCACCGCTCGTCAGGGGCGTGGTCAACCGTCTCCTGATGCGGGGGGATGCTGCCGGTAAACTTTCCAGCGGCTTCAGGATCACCACCTGGAACGATGCTCCGGCCGGGTCGGGCCTGGGAACGTCTTCTACGATGGTCGTCTGTATCCTGGACTGCCTCAGGCGTTTCCTGTCTTTGGAAAGCGACCCGTACAGCCTTGCAAGGGAGGCCTATGTCATAGAGAGGGAGGACCTGGGCCTTGCCGGAGGAAGGCAGGACCAATATACGGCCGCCTTCGGGGGATTCAATTTCATGGAATTCCATCCCGACGGAAGGGCGGAGGTCGAGGGCCTGAGGCTGGAAGACGCCGTACGGAGCGAACTGGAAACCTCCCTGCTGCTATATTATACCGGTCAGTCCCGTTCCAGCGCCGCAATCATCAGCGAACAGCAGAAGAATACGTCCTCGGGCAATGTTGTGGCCGTGGAGGCTATGAAGAGAATACGCAGGAGCGCTTTCGATATGAAAGAGGCCTTGATGAAAGGGGATATCAAGGAGTTGGCAAGACTTATGGGGGATGCTTGGGAAGACAAGAAACAGATGGCTTCGGATGTGACCAACCCTATGATACAGAGAGCGATGGATGTCGCTCTGGAAAAAGGCGCCCTGGCAGGGAAGGTCTCCGGAGCGGGTGGCGGCGGAGTGATAATGTTCCTTGTGGATCCCACCGTAAGGGTGGAGGTCGCAAAAGCCCTGGACAGCCTTGGCAGCGGGAGGGTGATGCCCTTCCAGTTCTCCCCACGCGGAGCCCATTCGTGGATTGCAGGATAATATGGATTTCGACGTGATAATACTGGCCGGAGGCCTCGGGACCAGGCTCCGCCCCATAGTGGGCGTGGTCCCGAAATGCCTGGCCCCAATAGCCGGCAGGCCGTTCCTGGCCTGGTTGCTGGCCTGGCTGAAGCCACTCGGCCCGGGCAGGGTGGTATTGTCGGTCGGATATCTGCACGAAGCCGTCGAGGCCTGGGCCCGGGAGAATGCCCGTGACTATCCCTTCGAATTCATCTTCTCGGTAGAAGACGAACCGCTCGGCACCGGCGGAGGCATCCATCTCGCCCTTGGGCGTTGCTCATTTGATAAGGTATTGATAATCAATGGAGATACCTTTTTCAACGTTGATCTGTCCTTATTTTCAACTGCCTCCAGGGGTCCTGTCTCCATAGCCCTGAAACCTATGGAGGACTTCGACCGTTACGGCGAGGTTGTGATTGACGGAGAGGGACGGATTACCGCTTTCCGCGAAAAGACGCACTGTCCCTCAGGACTCATCAACGGCGGCATCTACCTTGCCGACCGCACCTTCCTCCTTTCTCTCATGTCCTCGCTTCCCCAAAGGTTCTCGTTTGAAAAAGACGTCCTCGAACCCCTTGCCGGTTCTCGTGACGGTACCGTTCCGGCGGGGAATGCCTCCACGAACCCTCCGTTCGCTCCGCTCTCTCCGTCCCTCCCGCTGTCGGTCGGAGACTCAGGCTCCTCCCTCCATCGGGCCCCTCCCGTTTTGACCACGGGTAGACAAGGTTCTTTGGAGGCGGGTCCCCGCCGGAACGGATGCATCACAGGAGTCGTCTGTGACAATTATTTCATCGACATCGGGGTGCCTGAAGACTATGCCAGGGCGGAGAAGGAACTCCCTCAGGTTGCGGAGATCATGAAGGTCGCGGAAAAGGCCGCCAGGTATGAAACAGTATTCCTTGACAGGGACGGTGTCATCAACAGGCAGATAGTGGGGGATTATGTGAGGAAATGGGAAGATTTCGAGTTCCTGCCTGGTGTTTTCGACTTTTTCAGAAAGATTGCAGGCAGCCGGGTGCTGGTCGTGACAAACCAGAGGGGAGTCGGAAGGGGACTGATGAGCGAAGATGACCTCAGGGACATCCACGGAAGGATGGTCGCCGGGATAGAGGCCCACGGCGGGAAGGTCGACGGGATATACTACTGCATTTCGTCAGACCCGGACGACCCCTGCAGGAAGCCAGCCATCGGGATGTTCCTTCAGGCGAAGAAGGACTGGCCGGATATCGACCCGCGGACCTCGGTGATGGTCGGGGACGGTGACGTCGACAGGGACTTCGCCGCCGCCTGCGGAATGGATTTCATAAGGGTAGGAGAAAATGGAGAATAGGGAAGGTAACATAAGGATTGCGAAGAACACGGTCATAGTGTACATAAGGATGGCCGTGACCATCATCGTAGGCCTTATAACCACCCGCTTGGTCCTGAAAGCCCTTGGAATCGACGATTACGGCATCTACGGCGTAGTAGGAAGCGTGGTCACGGCCTTCGGTTTCATCTCCGCCGCCCTTTCTTCCACCACCCAGAGGTTCCTGAACTACGAAATGGGCCGCAAGGACGGCGACCCGGGCAGGATGTTCAATATCTGCAACGTCCTGCACATAGGCTGCGCCCTGGTGCTCTTCATCCTCATCGAGACTGCCGGCCTGATCTATATCCTCAATTTCCTCAACGTCGCTCCCGGCAAGGAGGCCGATGCGATGTTCGTTTTCCAGGTAAGCACTCTGGTGGCCTGCATCGGTATAATGAACGTGCCCTTCCAGAGCCTTTTCACCGTCCACGAGAGATTCTCCACCGTCGCAGTGATAGACATCTGCCTCAACCTGGTGAAACTCGGCCTGGTGGCCTTGCTGCTTTTCTACAAGGGCAATTGCCTGAGGCTCTATGCCGTATTGATGGCGGTCAGCACCCTGGCGTCGTTCATAATCTACCATATCCTCTCACGGAAGAACTGGCCCTCCACGGTCCGCTGGAAGTTCGTCAGGGGATGGGATGGATACCGCGAGGCCTTCTCCTTCAGCAACTTCAACCTCCTTTCCCAGGTGGCCGTAGTGGCCCGTGCCCAGGGAAGCAACATGCTGATAAACTTCTTTTTCGGCACCGGGGTCAACGCGGCATACGGGATTGCGAACACGGTGTTCAACTATGTCAACCGTTTCACCGGCAACATCGATTTCGCCGCCACTCCACAGATAACCCAGAATTACAGTTCCGGTGACCGCGGGCGCTCACATTACCTGGCTTGTACGGTGGGTCGGCTCAGCCTTCTTGTCATACTGGCCGTTTTCTTCACCGTCCTGCCCGAGATGGAAGGCCTCCTGAGGCTCTGGTTAGGGCCTGACATGCCTCCCGGCGCCCCCCTGATGTGCTTCTGGACCCTCATTTTCGGAATCGTGTCCACCACCTCGGCGGGCATAGTCCAGGTGATCAACGCTTCCGGACGCATCAAATGGTTCAAGATACAGTACTGCATCGTCTATGTACTGGTGCTGGTCTTCGGCTACCTCGCTTTCAGGGCGGGCGCACCGGCACATACCATCATCATCATTTCTGTCATCGGCGAGGCGGTTGCAAAGATGAACTACCTCATCCTTGCCGGAACGATCCTCGGTTATCCCTCGTTTGTTTTTGTCAAGAAGGCATTTACCAGGCCGGTGCTCTATGCCGTCGCCATGGTGGGTTATGTCCTCTTATACAGGCATCTGGGCCTGGGCGTCGTGTCCGGGACCCTGCTCTCCTTCGTCGTGGCGTGCGTCCTGGCCGTCGTCATCGGACTGAAGCCATCCGAAAAGAGGAAGATGCTGGACTATGTTTCAATGAAACTGAAACCTGCGTACAGGAGATTCATGCTGAAGCATTTCCATTCTACATTGGTGGACCGTCAGTGGAAGACCTGGAAGGGATATAAGGTGGATTGGGAGAGTCCGAGGGACCTCAATGAGAAGATCCAGTGGCTTATGTGCAAGGGGGACACTTCGGAGTGGACCCGCTGTGCCGACAAGGTGGCCGTGAGGGATTATGTAGAGGAAAAGGGACTGGGAAATATCCTGATGCCGATTATGGGGGTATGGGAGAGGTCTTCCGACATCCCCTGGGATTCCCTCCCGGAAAAGTTCGTGCTCAAGTGCAGCCACGACAGCGGTTCGACCGTTGTGGTGGAAAAGCCTTCTTCCGACAGGGCCGGGATCCTGTCCTCACTTGATGAACGGCTGAAGGTGAAATATGGATTCGAGCACGGGGAAATGTACTATAACGGCATCCCTCCGAGAATAATTGCCGAGCCTTTCATCGAAGACGGCGGGAACCTTCCCGCAGACTACAAGGTCTGGTGTTTCAACGGAAGGCCTTATGCGGTTATGGTCTGTTCCGGCAGGACTGACGGGTACCTGTATCTCGACGTTTACGACACTGGATGGAACCACCGTCCGGACGTCCTGGCCCCTTCGGACCATTACCGTGACGGCGGAGGAATGGTTCCCAGGCCGGAATGCCTTGAGGAAATGCTGTCGGCCGCCGCAGCCCTGTCGGAGGGTTTCCCGGAAGTGAGGGTCGATTTCTTCATCTCCGGTGGGAAACTGCTTTTCGGGGAGATGACTTTCTCCAGCCTGCAGGGGAAGATGGATTATTATACCGGGGAATTCCTCAGAGAAATGGGAGAAAATTGTAAATTGCCGACGGGAAGATGAAAAAGGTCGTATATACTTGCATAACCGGGGATTACGATCTCCTTAGGCAGCCGCTCTCCACCGACCCGGAATGGGATATGGTGTGCTTTTCCGATACCATCACTCCCGGAAGGACGGGAGCCTGGGAAGTGCGCCCCATTCCTTTCTCTTCTTCGGAAGGGGCGGTGCTTTCCCGGTATGTCAAGATCCTGCCGCACAAGGTCCTTCAGGAGTATGAATGGAGCCTCTGGACGGATGCCAACCTCCTGATAACCGGACACGGACTGTATGAGGCCGCCGACGCCGCCGTTTCCGCGGGAAATCCGGTCGCCCAGGTTCAGCATCCCCTCAGGGACTGCGCCTATGAAGAGATAAAGGCGTGCGCAGCTTCGTCGAAGACCGGACTCTGCGAAGCAAGGCGCCTGGACTCCTATCTGAAGAAGGAGGGCCTTCCGGAGCATTATGGCCTGTACGAGAACAATCTGATTCTGCGAAGGCACGGCGATCCTGCGGTCGTTTCGATTTCTAATCAGTGGTGGGAGGAATTCCTGGCCCATGCCCGCCGCGACCAGCCGTCGCTTATGCTCGTCTACTGGAGGAACTCCTTCCGTCCCTCCCTTCTTCTGGGGGAGGGAAGGAATTCAAGGAATGTGGATTTCGTGGAATATCAGGGACATTCCTCCTTCAGGGAAGGTTGGCTGAGGCGGACATGGAAGGGAATCAGGAGAAAACTTGTTGAATGGTTCTGGAGATGATAGCCGTCGTCATAGTCAATTACCGTTCGGAAGAGAGGACAGTGAAATTCGTCCGTGAGGAGGTTTCCAAGATCTCTTCCCCGCACGCCGTGGTAGTCGTGGACAACGGTTCCACTCCCGATAGTTTCAAGGCCCTTTCCGAGGGCCTTCCTGAAGGCTGCGCCCTTATCCCTTCAGAGGAAAATGCCGGTTTCGCCAGGGCCTGCAACCTCGGGGCCTCGTACGCAATAGAAAATGTATTCCCGGAGAATTTGGAAGACAGCCATATCCTGTTCTCCAACAACGACATAGTCTTTCAGGACGCCGATGTTGCAGATGTCCTCTCGGAGCGTCTTTCTTCGCTTCCTGACGTCGGAGTGATTGGGCCGAAGGTGGTCGGACCGGACGGTCGGCTCCAGAGCCCGGAGGAGTTCAAGTCCTTCTGGGATAAGCATATATGGGTTTATTGGAGCACTCCGTTCATGTCCTCTGCACGGCACGCCGAACGGTTTGGATACGACCATCCGGAGAAGGCAGGGGATGGACCCTGCTACAGGGTGATGGGCTCTTTCTTCTTGGTTAGGGCCTCGGACTGGAAGGCCTGCGGCGGGATGGATCCGGAGACTTTCCTCTATGGGGAGGAGGCGATTCTCTCGGAGAGAATGAAAGGGATAGGCCGGAAGGTGTGGTACTGCCCCGGGGTGAGCGTCCTTCACGAACACGGGGCTACGACCGGAAAGTACTATGACCGGCTGAAGATCAGGGAGATGAAATTCAGCAGCGACTGCTACTATTACCGGAAATACATCGGAACTCCGGGGTGGCAGATCGCCCTTGCCAGGTTTACATATTTCCTCAAAAAAGTGTTTGGAAGATGAATCCGGAAAGACAGAAGATATATGTTTCGCCTTCGGCAAAGAGGGGAGTCGGCTATCCTAACGGGTATTTCGTCCAGCTGAAGAGATGCCTCTCGACCTATTACGACGTGCTGGAGGCGGACGACCGCCCCTGCCTGATGCAGGGGACGGCCCTGCTGAGGAACGCCTTCAAGGCCGACATCTTCCTGCTCAGTTTCGTGGAGACTATGGCATTCCAGAAACTGGCTCCTGTCCAGTGCCTGATGGCCCGCCTGGCCCTTCGGATAATGCGGAGGCGTGGCGGCAGGATCGTCTTCATCTTCCACAACATCCATCCCCACAAGGGGGAGAACCGCCTGTCCCGTTCCCTTACCTCGACGCTGATGAGGGAGTCGTGTCTCATCCTGTCACATTCTGAGGAGGCCTGCGAATATGCCAGGAAATACCTGGAGGACAGGGAAATGAATCCTAAGAAAGTAGTTTTCCGTCCCCACCCTCTCAGGCTCGATCTTTCCAATATCCCTGACGAACCGGAAAGGGAACCGGTCGCCGACGTGCTCGTCTGGGGCGATATCCTGCCGTACAAGGGCGTCGCTGAATTCCTGTCCAAACCTGTTGTCAGGGATTCCGGCCTCAGGATGAAGGTCGTAGGGAAATGCGCCGATGCTGCCCTGGCCGCAAGGATAGAGAAGGCCGTTTCCTATTTTCCGGAGGAAACCGTCACTTTCAGGAATGAACGTCCCGGATTCGATGAGGTCGCTTCCCTGGTCCGAAGGAGCCGTTTCACCCTCTTCCCTTATCTCCCCGGAGGCATTTCTTCTTCCGGAGTCCTTATGGACACCCTTGCCCTGGGAGGGACTCCCGTCGGTCCGGACGCCGGGGCCTTCCGCGACCTTGCCGCCAAGGGGCTCTGCCTTGTCTATCGCTCTGACGAAGAGATGATGGACATCCTACGTTCCGACAGGTCCATAGACCTCGCCGCAGCCCGCGAATTCCTCTACGCCAATTCCTGGCCCGCCTTCGCCGCCTTCGTCCACGGCGCAATTTCCGCTGCAACCACGTCTGCCTGACTGTCATTCCCGGCCTGACAGGGAATCTGTGGCCACCGGAGCCAGTGTCGGTGCCTCTGTCATATCCGGCCTCTGGCTCTCTTTTTGTTGGAGGTGTGCAAGGTATTGATTATATTTGCAAGTTATATTTTGAACTGACACAATGGCATCTTTCATTGGAGTAATAAAGAAAGTGTTCGGCACCAAGCAGGACAGGGACATGAAAATGGTGAAGCCCATCCTCGAGAAGGTGCTTTCCGCATATTCGGATATAGACAAACTGTCAAACGACGCCCTCAGGGAGAGGAGCAGGGAGTTGAGGAACGCCCTTTTGGAGGTCGAGGCCCCGTTCGAGAAACGTATCGGGGAAATCAAGGCCATTATGGACACCGACATACCTGTCAACGAGAAGGAGGCCCTCGCCACCGAATCTGACAAACTGGTCAAGGAGGAGGATGAGGCGATAGAGAAGAAACTGGACGAAATTCTTCCCGTGGCGTTCGCCATAATGAAATCCACGGCCAGGAGGTTCGCACAGAACGAGACCATAGAGGTTACTGCCACTGATTTCGACCGCAACCTGAGCATATCCCACGATTTCGTCACCATCGAAGGAGACAAGGCCATATACCGGAACCATTGGAAGGCCGGAGGCAACGAAATCACCTGGGATATGGTCCATTACGACGTCCAGCTCATCGGCGGCATCATCCTCCACCAGGGAAAGATCGCCGAGATGGCCACCGGTGAGGGAAAGACCCTCGTCGCCACCCTCCCCGTATTCCTCAACGGACTTGCCGGCAAGGGCGTCCACGTGGTGACCGTCAACGACTACCTCTCCAAGCGAGACTCCGAGTGGATGGGTCCCCTTTATATGTTCCACGGCCTCTCCGTGGACTGCATCGACAAGCACGAGCCCAACTCCGACGCCCGCAAGGACGCATACAACTGCGACATAACCTTCGGTACCAACAACGAGTTCGGTTTCGACTACCTCCGTGACAACATGGCGATCAATATGAGCGACCTTGTCCAGCGCAAGCACCATTATGCCATCGTGGACGAGGTCGACTCCGTCCTCATCGACGACGCCAGGACCCCGTTGATCATTTCCGGTCCCGTGCCGAAGGCCGAGGACGACGCCCAGTTCATGGAGTTCCGTCCCTATGTGGAAAGGCTTTACCAGAGCCAGCGCGCCCTGGTGAACCAGGTGCTGAACGAGGCCAAGAAGGCCATCGCCGCAGGGGACGAGGCCGAAGGCGGAAAACTCCTTCTCAGGGCCCACAAGGGACTGCCCAAGTACCAGCCTCTAATCAAGTTCCTGAGCGAGACCGGAATGAAGCAGATAATGCAGAAGGCCGAGAACTTCTATATGCAGGACAACGAGAGGGAGATGCACGTGGTCACCGACCCCCTGTATTTCGTCATCCAGGAGCAGCAGAATTCCGTTACGATGACGGACAAGGGCTCCGACCTGATGGCCAGTTCGGTGTCCGACCCTGATTTCTTCGTCCTTCCCGACGTCGGAAGCCAGATAGCTGCCATAGAGCAGAGCGGTGCCTCCCTTGCCGAGAAGCAGGAGAAGAAGGACGCCCTGATGGAGGACTTCTCCCTGAAGAGCGAGCGCGTACATACCGTCACCCAGCTGCTCAAGGCTTATGCGATGTTCCAGAAGGATGTCGACTACATCATCGTCGACAACAAGGTGAAGATCGTGGACGAGCAGACCGGCCGTGTGATGGAGGGACGCCGCTGGAGCGACGGACTCCACCAGGCCGTCGAGGCCAAGGAGAACGTGAAGGTCGAGGCCGCCACCCAGACTTTCGCCACCATCACCCTGCAGAACTATTTCAGGATGTACCACAAACTCGCCGGTATGACCGGTACCGCCGAGACCGAGGCGGGTGAGTTCTGGTCCATCTACAAACTTGACGTCGTGGTTATCCCCACCAACCGTCCCGTCATCCGCGACGACCGTGAGGACACCATTTACAAGACCAAGAGGGCGAAGTACAACGCCGTCATCAACAGGGTGGTGGAACTGACCTCGGAGGGACGTCCCGTTCTGGTGGGTACCACCGATGTCGAGACCTCGGAACTTCTCAGCAAGATGCTGAGGCTCAGGGGAATAAAGCACAATGTCCTGAATGCCAAGGAGCACGCCCGCGAGGCGGAGATCGTGGCCCAGGCCGGACAGACCTCCACCGTTACCATAGCTACCAACATGGCCGGACGAGGAACCGACATCAAGCTCTCTCCCGAAGTGAAGAAGGCGGGAGGCCTTGCGATCGTCGGTACCGAGAGGCACGACAGCCGCCGTGTGGACCGCCAGCTCAGGGGCCGTTCCGGACGTCAGGGAGACCCAGGATCCTCGGAGTTCTTCATTTCTCTCGAAGACAAGCTTATGCGCCTTTTCGGATCGGAAAGGATCGCCGGAGTTGTTGACAAGCTTGGAATGAAGGAGGACGACGTGCTCGTGAGCCCGATGCTTTCGAGCCAGATCGAAAGGGCCCAGAGGAAGGTCGAGGAGAACAACTTCGGCATCCGAAAGAGGCTCCTTGAATATGACGACGTGATGAACAACCAGCGCGGTGCCGTCTATGCCCGCCGCCGCAACGCCCTTTCGGGAGAAAGGATTGAGATCGACGTCCAGAACATGATGCTCGACACGGCCACGATGATCGTCGGCGGCAGCGAGGGTATGTCATACGAGGACTTCTCGTCCTATGTGATGGCCCAGCTCTCCATAGATCCCGGATTCGACGCGGACTTCTATGCCAGTGCAAGGCCCGACAGCCTGGTCGACAAGCTCTACGACCATATGCAGGACACCTACCGCAGGAGGATGGATACGATGGCTGAGAAGGTATATCCATTCATCAAGCAGGTGTTCGAGAAGCAGGGGTCGATGTACAAGAACATCGCCATCCCCATCTCCGACGGCCGTAAGATGCTCACACTCAGCGTGGATCTCGAGAAGGCCTATGAAACCAAGGGCAAGGAGATCGCCAAGAGCCTCAGCCGCTCCATCATTCTCTATCAGATCGACGAGCACTGGAAGCAGCATCTCCGTGACATGGATGACCTCAGGCAGAGCGTACAGAATGCCGCATACGAGCAGAAGGATCCCCTCGTCATCTATAAGATAGAGAGTTACAATCTCTTCGAGACGATGCTCGACGAACTCAACAAGGATGTCCTTTCATTCCTGCTGCGCTCCTACGTACCCCTCAGGGACGACAGCGAGGCACAGGCGGCCAGGGCTCCCCAGAGGCGCACCGACATGTCCCGGATGCAGACTACAAGGGCTTCCGACCTTTCCACCAACGGGGAGCAGAAGTCAAATACTCCCGTCAGGGCCGAGAAGAAGATCGGGCGCAACGATCCCTGCCCTTGCGGAAGCGGCAAGAAGTATAAGAACTGCCACGGCAGGGATTTGGTATGATAAATAATCATTTTAAAGATATGACTGGTAAAACCGAACCTGAAGTAAATGTCAATGAAGTGAGCCGCGTGTCGGCGGGAACCACCATCAAAGGTGAGATCTATTCCCCCAATGATATAAGGGTCGACGGCTCCTTTGAAGGACGTATTTATTCGAAATGCAAGGTGGTGGTGGGCGAGAAAGCCGTCATCACCGGAGACATCATCTGCAACAGCGTGGATTTCTGGGGCAGGATAAAGGGTAACTTCTATGTAAAGGACACCCTTTCGCTCAAGGACACCAGCACCGTGGACGGAGACATCAATGTCCGCAGGCTCCAGGTGGAACTCGACGCCAAGTTCAACGGCAACTGCCATATGATCACGGAGGACGAGTTCGACAAGATGGTCGCCGCAATGATTCCCGGAGAAGGGAAGACCGACAAGGTCCACGCTCCCGGCACCCAGGTGAAGCTCTAATTCCTCTGAAGCAGGTAATCCAGGATGGCTCCCATCAGGGCCTCCAGCCTGTTCTTGTCCGTAATTGTCTCGAGGGGGAAACCTACTGACACGGCCCTGTGCCCGGGTGAAGGATAGCACACTCCGGCGCAGATACCCGTGTCGGCGTATTTGAGAATGGGGACGGCCTTATCCGAAACGGGTACCAGGCCGTCCGCCGTTTCTACGCAGTACATCTCTTCGTTGGGTTCAGTCCTGTATGTCAGGGGTCCGGAAACGTTCGCAGTGGAGAAGCCGTCGCCTTTCACCGCAAGGACCTCTCCAGTCTTCGTGGCATAGTTCGTCAGCCACTTGTATCCGAAGGTGTTTTCGACGAACTTGCGGACTTCTTCCTGTTCCTCTTCATCCGTCTTTACCTGATATACCCCGTCCCAGACGTCCGTCCCTATGTTAGCTCCTGAGATGAGGATTCCCCCTCCCATAGTGGTGAAACCGGTAATCGCCTTGCGCAGGTTTTCGGGAAATACCCTGTACCTCACCTCCCTCCCGTCTCCGGTCGGGGTGGCGGCTTGTTTCCCGCAGATCAGGTCCACCATCCAGGCGTAAGACTGGCAGGAAAGGTCTTCAGCGAAGGCCTCGTTGCTGACAGAATAATAGGGGTAACCGTTGTCCAGCAGGGCTCTGCCGTGAATGGAGGGATAATCGAACGTGTTTCCGGCGATAATGGTCCCGGCCTTGTCTGCGCTTGAAGAGCCGAATCCAGGACTCTCATCCGACGTCCACACTTCGTCCCTGTTGAACCGTTGCTGGCTGCCGACGAACTCTATCCCGTACATATAGGGGACTCCCGAGTCGAGTTCGTCGTTGAATCCCGCGAATTCCGGGGTGTCGAACCAGGCCGGAGGCGCGACCCTGTCGAAATTGTTCACCACCATCACCGCCTTGCCTTCGGGACCCTTCGTCTCCCCGCCGGGGATGCCGGCGCTCAGCGTCTCGGAAGGGAAGGACAGGCCCCCGTCGTTGAAGGCCACGATCCTGAATTCATATACGTGACCGGGTTCTATGGTCGTCTCGGTTCCCAGACGCTTTCCCGGGAGATTAGTACATTCTACCTCCCTTCCGTTGTCGAAGCCTTCCCCGTCTATCCTCGTGTAGAGTATGTATCCGGTGGGGTTGGCGGTCTTTTCCAGGGGGTCCTCGGTGGGTTTCCAGCTCAGCATCACCCTGGCGGAGGAGCCTCCGGTAGGGGAGGATGAGAATGTTGCCTGGAAACTGTTCACGGGCAGGGGTTGGACCGCGTAGGAGCAGCCGTATCTGCTGGAGAGGAACTTGAGTATGCCTTTATAGACGGCCCTGGAAACAGTGAACCTGAACGAGGGGTCCAGGCCGTATTTCATATCGGCGAAATTCTGGTGGGAAAGAAGTTCCAACAGGAGGCCCGGGACTGTGGTGGTGCGGCTTTCGCTGTAAGAACGGTCCCAGAGCTGTCTCCTGGTCCACCTTGGGTTGAAGTCTGTACGCACCGCCTTGACGACTTCCGTCTGGACGAAATCGGCCAGCATCCGGCTTTCCATCCTGTCCTCCCCGTTGGGGAACTTCACCTTCCCGTCGGCCATCAGGGAATAGATCGCAAGGGTCCCCACGATGGAGTCGTCGGGGGTGACTCCAGCATCCGAGTGGAAGGCGAGGGAGAGGTCTATGGGAATCCGCCTGCCTTTCCCTTCGTAATTCGGATTAGTCCTGGAACCTCCGGACATCATCCCCACCCAGGCTCCCCGGTTGCCGTAGTCGTTTGCGTAGTCGGTGTCGTGCAGCCTGGTGACCGTGGTGTCTACCCCGGCCCACTGCATCCAGTAGTGGGAGCCCTCCGCATAGGCGGGCATACCGGAGGTGACATATGTTGAATCCGGCTCCGGAGAGGATCCACGGGCGATTTTCCCGATGCCTCCCCCTATCTTTACGGCATCCGCGCTGATGACGGTCCCGCTGCGGAACCTCTTGCCTTCGGGAGTCGCGTTGTCAAGGGTGACGCACCCGTTCCAGCCCTGGGCGAATTCGAAGGTGCCGAGGTAGATCCAGGTGCTCCCTCCCATTCTCTGGTTGACTATGAAAGAGGTTTCTCCTCCAAGGTGGCGGACCGTGTATCTGGCGAAGGAGGTGCTGTTGGGCAGGGTCTTCCAGGAAACATAGACGCTGTAGAACCCACGTTGGGGAATCTCAGGCCTCCAGACGGCCGTGGTGGTGGGTTCGGAGCCTTCTGTACAGGCAGCCGAGCGTGCGGTTCCCATCGTGAAGGGATTGTCGTTCCCTGAATATGTTTCCTTGGCGTCGGCGAAGCCGGTGCCGGCGTCACCCCATTCCCCGGTCTCCGAATAAACCCCGCGGCGTCGGGTCAGCCCCTCCCTTTTCCCCTCGAAGGAAGGGTTGTTGTCGGTGATGACCTCCCTGACCTGGATGTCCCTTTCCCTCGGACTCATCGTATAGGCCCCGGCATTCTCCAGCATAGGCATCAGGAAGGGTATGACGTAACTTTGGGTGTACATATCCTCCACGGTCCTCATCAGGGGGATCCGCTGCCATTTCCACTGCCCCTCGTTCGCATTGAAATACCTTCCGTGGCTCTGCCAGAGGGCTATGATCCTGCCGCTGAGGCCTTTGTTGAACCTCCTGGCACCCTCCCGGACCACGAAGGCCGGGTCCAGCCGTCGGGGGTCGTCGGTCCTGAACTTGTCTGTCACGGGCCTGCCGTCGCTCCCTGGCTCCGGAATGGTCAGTTCGTCCAGGGGCATCCCGTCGCACAGCACTGCTCCCACGTTATACTCCGCATATTCGTCCGGCAGCCACGTTTTCATCTCCTTGCGGAACCAGTCCAAGTCCCTGCTCCTCCAGGGATAGTCTCCGAGGGTCCGCTTGAAATGGAAGTCGAGGGAGTTGCCGTTCTTCACCACGCTGGAAAGGGAAAGGGTGACCTTCACGGTGTTCCTCTTCCTCATGTGGGACGCCAGGGTGTCGAGCATCGGGCGGAAGGGGGCCAGACGGTTGATCTTCTGGGCCGCGGCCGGTGTCAGGAAGAACAGCAGCAGAATCGGTATGATGAGGCGGCGGGTCATTTTTCCTGTTTGCGTATGTCGATGAAAAGGACGATGAGGGAGGAGACCGCAAGGGAAATCACGTCGGCAGTGAAGTCGAGGATGTCGCCGTTGCGGTAGGAGGTAAGGCTCTGCCCGGCCTCGGTGAAGGCGGCAAGGAGGCAGCCGGCCAGGAAGGATATTAAGACAAAAACAATTGATTGCCAGGGTTTTACCGTAAATCTGTCAAAGGCGAGCCAGGCAAGGAAAGGGAAGGGGAAGAACATCGCGAAATGCACCGCCTTGTCGACGGGGATTCCCAGGAATATGGCCGGAGGCTTCGGAAAGTCGTTGAAGTGCCAGAAGCAGCAGAACAGGACTGCCGCTATATAGATGAAGAATATGCACTTCCAGATGCCTTTGTCCGGTCTTGTCATAGGGCGGTCGTCAGATTTTCTGCATCTCTCCGAGTTTCTTGTAGTAGCCGTCCCGGGAAATGAGTCCTTCGTGCGTGCCCCTCTCCACGATCTTCCCGTCTTTCATTACGATTATCTCGTCGGCGTTCTTTATGGTCGAGAGCCTGTGGGCTATGGCTATGGTCGTCCTGTGTGACATCAGCCTGTCGAGGGCCTCCTGCACCAGGCGCTCCGATTCGGTGTCGAGGGAGGCCGTAGCCTCGTCGAGGATGAGGATGGGAGGGTTCTTGAGGATGGCCCTGGCTATGGAAATCCTCTGCCTCTGGCCTCCTGAGAGCTTGACTCCGCGGTCCCCGATGTTGGTGTCGTACCCTTCTTCCTTCTCCATTATGAATTCGTGGGCGTTGGCGATCTTCGCCGCTTCCACTACCTGTTCCATCGTCGCGTCCTTCACCCCGAAGGCTATGTTGTTGAAAATGGTGTCGTTGAACAGGATGGGATCCTGGTTCACTATTCCCATCAGCGACCTGAGTTCCTTCACGTCGAGGTCTCGTATGTCGGTCCCGTCAATGAGGATCCTGCCCTTCTCGGGGTCGTAGAACCTTGGAATGAGGTCGGCGAGGGTGGATTTGCCGGCGCCTGATTCTCCCACTATGGCAAGGAATTTTCCCTTTGGAATGTCAATGCTGATGTCGTCGAGGATCAGCCTGGACGGGCTGTAGCTGAAACTTACGTTCTCGAAGGTGATACCCTTGGAGAAGCCTTCGATATGCACGGGATTGTCGGGGCTCTTGATGGGATTCTCTGCCTCCAGGATGCGGTTTATCCTCTCCATCGAGGCAAGTCCCTTGGGGATGGCGTAGGTGGCCTTGGAGAACTCCTTCAGTGGGTTGATGATGCTGTAGAGGATCACCATATAGTAGATGAAGGTGGGGGCGTCGATGGGGGAGTGTTTCCCCAGGATGAGGGTGCCGCCGAACCATAGGACTATGGCTATCATCACGGTGCCGAGGAACTCGCTTACGGGATGTGCCAGCGCCTGGCGTGTGGTCACCTTTCCGACCTTTCGCCTCATCGCTCCGGTGGTGGCGTCGAAACGGTCGGAGATCTTCTTCTCCGCGACGAAGGCCTTGACTATCCTGAGGCCACCAAGAGTTTCTTCCACCTGAGCCATCGTGTCGCTCCAAAGGGTCTGTGCCTCAAGTGATTTGCGCTTAAGTTGCCGGCCTATCACACCCATCAGCCAACCCATCACGGGGACGAAGAGGATGGTGAAGAGGGTGAGCTGCCAGGATATTGCGAGCATCGTGCCGAAGTAGAAGATGATGAGGATCGGATCCTTTATCAGGATGTCGATGGAACCGGTGATGGAGTTCTCCACCTCCTGGACGTCTCCGCTCATCCTGGCTATGATGTCACCCTTGCGCTCCTCGGAGAAGAAGCCTATCGGCAGGGCGAGGATCTTGTTGAAAATCTCCATCCTCAGGTCTTTCACGATTCCGGTGCGTATCGGGATCATCACCGCGGAGGCTCCGAAATATGCCGCCGTCTTGAAAAGGGTCATAACCGAGAGCACGAGGCAGAGGATGAGGAGCACCTTCGATGCCCCGATCTGTTCCGAATAGTGGCCGACGAACCAGTAGGCGTTGTTGGTCACCTTGTCCATGAAGTCCATTCCCTCCACACTTTCCTTCCAGGGTATGAAACTGTAGGTGGCCGTGTCCAGGCTGAATAGTATCTTCAGCATCGGGATGATCAGCGCGAACGAGAAGATGTTCAGCACCGCCGACAGTATGTTCAGTATGACCGATTCGCCAAGATACCGCCTGTACGGCAGAACGTAGCGCTTCATCGTTTTCAGGAATTCTCTCATATTGTCTTTAACTCTGCCTGAAGGGTTTATCCCCAACGCTCACTGAAGAGTCAGGTAAAAAGTCCGCTTATGGGAACAAACCCTTCATGTTCAGGTGGCGTTTCGATTACTTATCTACAAATATAATGATTATTCTTTTATTTATTTTTTCTATATTTAGAGCGTTTCTTTAAAGCGTTATGAATTAATTATGTAATTATGATGTAACAGGCAGATGTCTTCTTTTTTAACCTATAATCAGGTTTTCCAGTCTGAAAGTTTGGATAATGTTCAATTATAAATGATAAAAGTTTATGAAAGTTTATTACGAGGCACCGGAGGTGCAGGTATTTGAGGTGGAGGCTCAGGATATCATAGCCCAGAGCCCGGGTACGGAAGGAAGCCGAAGCGGCTATGAGAACGGTGGAGTCTGGCCGAATTAACTAAAGGAGGAACGCATTATGAAGAAGTTTGGAAAACTCTATATGTTGGCAGCCCTGCTGGTGGCAGGAGCCGCCTTCGATGCCTGTACAGCGGACGAGGAATCCCTTATCGCGCAACCTGAGGTACAGAAGACCTACACCCTTACGGTGAATGTCGGGAACGGCGCTGATACACGCACGTTGACGGAAGAGAGTGGCTCGCTGACTGCATCCTGGAATGCCGATGATGAAGTGGCTGTTTACAAAGGAGAGGCCAAGGTCGGTATCTTGAAGCCTACCGCTGCGGGAGCTACCAGGCTTAAAGGAGAGGTAACGGGCGTTGATGTTAATGATGAGTTAACTCTGAAGTTCCAATCGGATGCTGATTATTCAGCACAGGAAGGCACGTTGGAATATATCGACACTCATTGCAGTGCCGCAGTCGCCACAGTGACTGTGGATAAGATCGAAGGTTCTGACCTCTATACCAGCGATGCCGCTTTCGAGAACCAGCAGAGCATTTTCAAATTCAATTTGAAATATCAGGATGAGGCCTTGAGTGTCACACCTCTGACTATTACAGCAGGTGAATTGACTATCACTGTTGCTCCCACTGAAGGGAAGAGCGAGCTTTATGTAGCTATTCCTGCCATATCAGAAAAAACGGATTTCCAGTTTTCCGCCACATCCGGCTCGGACTCTTATATATGTGTGATAGGGGATGCTACCGTCAGTGCGGGTAAGTTCTACAGTGTGGATTTGAAAATGAGGAAAGTGGTTGATCTTTCCAAACTGGAGGCGGCCTACGTGGCTCAAGACGGTGATGTCCTGACAGGTAAAGCAACGGATAAGTACAAGATCTCCATAGCTGCCGGGGCCACAGTCACCCTCCGGGATGTTGACATTACCAGTTTCGATTCAGAAGGACCTAAATATGCCGGTATTAATTGCATAGGTGATGCCACCCTCGTGATTGAAGGCGAAAACCATGTAAAGGGTGCATATAATGAATGTTCTGGCATTAATATCCCTGCAAATTTCACACTGACTATTGAGGGAACCGGAAAACTCACAGCCGAGAGTAATGGTTATGGCGCAGGCATTGGGGCTGGATACTATTGGGGCAGGGCTGGCAATATCATTATCAATAGTGGAGAGATCGTAGCCATAGGAGGAGGGGATTGTGCAGGAATAGGCGCTGGTTGTGAAGCATCATGTGGTGATATAACCATCAATGGCGGCACTGTAACTGCAACAGGAGGTCGTGAAGCCCCCGGCATAGGCAGTGGTTATCATACCTCCTGTGGAAATATTACCATCACAAATGGCACTATTGAAGCTATTGGGGGAAACTCTGCAGCTGGTATAGGCGCTGGCTATGAATACAGTTCTTGTGGTATCATTGAGATTAAAGGTGGAGAAGTCACATCTACAGGAGGCAAACAGGGCGCAGGTATAGGTTCTGGTTATTATTCAAGCTCGTGTGGCAATATCATCATCTCTAATGGAACTGTCAAAGCTATAGGAGGAGAGGATGGTGCCGGTATAGGCACTGGCTCAACTTGGTACCATGGTTATCAGTCCAGCTGCGGTGACATAAATATTTCTGGTGGTACCGTAGAGGCCACGAAGGGGGGCGTTGCCACTTATGACGTGGGACCTGGAAATGGGAGTAGATATGGTTTAGGTAACTGTGGTACTGTAACTATAGGTAGCGGGATTACAATTAAAGATAAAGATGGCAATGATGCAGTTATCTATGTAGCCTCCACAGAATAGCACTCCGCAACTGCGAACGGATATCCGGGCGGTTGCTTCCGAAGGAGACATCCCCATAAGCGAGCATTGCGGCTGCAGCCGTGTATTCTGCGAGCGTCGGGGATGTCTCCTTCGGAGAAAGGTACTTACAGGCAATCAGAGGATGCTGCAGAGCCAGTAGTAGATGAGGAGGACGCGGCGGTGGAGGACGGGGTAGTCGAGGGTCTCGGAGGAGTCGGTGAGCTTGTTGGTCTCCATCGTGATGCCGGAAGTGAAGAGGACGGTGCGGACCTTGTTGTCTATGAAGTGCTTGCGGTCGCCGATCTTGCCGTAGAAAATGTCCGTGAAACTCTTGCTGCCGTAATAGTCGAAGGAAAGCTCGAGGCCGATGCGGGGATTCTGGTTGGCCGAGGCGAGCTGGGAGGTGAACTGGCGGTTGCTCAGCATAATGATATAGTCCTTACGGCCGGAGGCGAGAGGGGAGAGGGAACTGCCGAGGATGTCAAGGTCGACCATCGCGTAGATGTCCTTCATGAAGATGGGCATTCCCGTGACGGGATTCCTCAGCATTCCCAGATTGAGCATAGTGCAGAGCCTCTGCGACCCGCCGGTGTTCTTCTCTTTGGCGTCGAAGGCCACGAAAATCACGCTTCTGCCGAAGGTGCGCCCTAACTCCTTCATCCTCTGCAGCATATCCGCCAGCGAAAGCATCGCCACCACCCCCGAGGCGTTGCTGTCCGCCCCGGGATAGCAGGTTCCTCCGAGGATTCCGAGGTTGTCATAATGGGCCCCGACGATGATATACTGGGTATTCGCCCCTCTGTCATCCCCGGGGAAGAATCCGATGATGTTGTGTCCCGCCTTCCCCGAAACCCGGAAACCGTGGCCCCACCTTCCCCCGAAGGGGACGAGTCCCGACCTCTCCATCTTCCTGGCGATCCAGAAAGCGGCCTCCGAGCCGCCCCTGGTGCCGGTTCCGCGTCCCTGGCAGAGGGTGTCGCAGAGGAATTCGATCCCCTGGCGGAGTTTTTCCTCGCTCACGGCAGCCTCGCCGTTCCTGAGGGTGGCCTTCGAATAACTCCTCTGGGCGGTGGCTTGTGGTACGAAGATTGCCAAGAATCCTGTCCAGAGAAGAAAAATCCGTATTATTCGGGGTACGTTCACTGCTTTTGTACTATCTTTGCGGATAACAAGCCTCAAAATTAGGAATTTTGGTCCTTTTTCGGAAATTTTTATGAGAAGACTGCTGACCGTCGCCATAATAGCGCTAGCCTCCGCCCTTTGCGCCCGGGGGCAGTACGACAGGGATGTCTTCTACTTCCGGGGGAGGCAGGCCCTCTCCGAAGGGAAATATGCCGAGGCCATTGGCAATTTCAACATCCTCGCCTCCCTCGACACCACCGACTACTGGAACTATTTCTTCAGGGGCATTGCAAAATATAACCTCGGCGACGTCAGGGGCGCTTTCAACGACTTCGACCGTTCCGTTCGGATCAATCCCGTCTTCACTAACGGCTACCATTACAGGGGCATAACCAGGAGCAGGTTCGGCCACTATGACGAGGCCCTTTCAGACATCCAGAGGGCGATGGAACTGCGGCCCAGCCTGGAAGGCCTGTATTTCAGCAGGGGAGTCACCTATTTCCTCTCCCAGCAGTTCGACAAGTCGGTTGAGGATTTCGACGTATACATCAAGAAGGAGCCCAAGGATCCGGCCGCCTATCTCAACAGGGGGGCCGCGAAACTCTTCCTGAAGGACACCGTGCGTGCCCTGGAGGATTACAACAAGGCCATCAGCCTGGATCCGTTCGAGCCCGAGGGGTATGTGAGGAGGGGGAGGGTGTATGCCCTCAAGAAGGAATTCAAGGAGGGTATCGCCGATATGGACCAGGCCGTGAAGCTGGATTCGACGAACACCTTCGCCTATTTCAACAGGGCCCTGATGTATTATGAGCTGAAGGATTACAATTCCGCGATGGCCGACCTCGACAGGGTCCTCCGGGAAGAGCCGGGGAACGCCCTCACACTCTACAACAGGAGCCTCATCCTAGCCCAGGTGGGGGATTTCGAAGGTGCTCTGGAAGATATGGACAGGGTGATAAACATCAACCCGAACAACGTTCTGGCCTATTACAACAGGGCCTCGTATTTCGTGGAGATGGAAAGGTGGCTGGACGCCCTGGACGACTACGACAAGGCCATTTCCCTATATCCCGACTTCGCGAAGGCCTATATGAACAGGTCCTACGTGAAGAATATGATGGGAATGATGAAGTCTTCCAAGCAGGATTACGAGATAGCCAGGGAGAAGGTGAGGGAATACAGGGAGAAGAACTCCGCCTCGGAGGGCTCGTTCGTCGACACCACGAAGAAATACAACGCCCTGCTGACGCTGGACGCCGATTTCGCCAAGAAGGACTTCGACAACGAACTCCTCCAGCACAGGGACATCGACATCCGCCTGAAGCCCCTGTACAAGTTCAGGCTCACCAAGGTCAGGGACAACACCCGTTACGCCCTCAGCCGCAAGTACGAGAACCTGCTGATAGACAAGTTCACGGCAGAATCTCCCGTGCCGGTGGTAATCTCCAACGCCGACTCCGTCCCCTCGCTGAGCGTTACCAACCTCGAAACGGCCCTGTACGGCGATTCGAAGACTTCCGCCGGTAACCCGGATGCGGTGTCTGCGGCTGAGAAACACTTCCTCAGGGGCCTGTACGACCTTCAGAACAAACAGTACTCCTCCGCCCTCACCTATTTCAATTCCGCCATTTCCCAGGCCGATTCCACCTCGCTCGACGGCTATTACAAGGCTTTCTACTATATGAACCGCGGAGTCCTCAGGGCGGAGATGATAGACTTCATCTCTTCGATAGAGAGCAACGTCCAGACGCTTACGATGGACGACAAGGGCACGACGAGGGCGAGGGTGACCGACCAGGTGACGAGGACGTACGACTATTCCGAGGCCATAGCGGACATGTTGCTGTCGTCCAGGATCGTCGGCGACATTCCATACACGTATTTCAACCTGGGCAACCTGAACTGCCTCTCTTCCCATCACGTCGAAGCCATCGACAATTACAGCAGGGCCATCAGCCTCTGGCCTGGATTCGGGGATGCGTATTTCAACAGGGGGCTGGTGCTCATATACCTCAAGGACAAGGAGAAAGGCTGCATCGACCTTTCCAGGGCCGGGGAATTGGGCGTGAGCGAGTCATACAGCGTGATCCACAAATATTGCGAGGAGGACGAAAACAGGTGATCAGGTTCATGAGTCTTTCCAGCGGAAGCTGCGGGAATTCGTATTATCTGGCCTGGCAGCCAGATGAGGGAGCTGATTCTTACTCCCCCCTGGCCCGTCCCGTCGGGATCCTGATCGACGCCGGAGTCAGCCTGAGGAGGCTGAAACGCGAACTGGGCAATGCCGGGGCTGATTTTTCCGGTGTTTCCGCAGTGCTCGTGACCCACGACCATATGGACCACATACGCTTCCTCGGCTCCTACTGCAAGAGGATGGCTTTCCCGGTTTATGCCACCCCTGTCCTTCACCATACCCTTTCGAACCACCCTTTCACGGCATCATATATCTCTTCCTGCAGACGGGAATTCGCGGAAGGGGAGTGGACCGCGATACCCCTTTCGGGATGCCCTGTCACTGTGGAGGTCAGGTGCTTCGAGGTTCCTCACGACGCCACCCAGACCGTGGGTTTCGCCATCCGGATTGACGGCCACAGGTTCGTGATCATCACGGATTGCGGCAGGATGACTCCGGAGGCAATGGAATTCGCCGCCAAGGCGGATACCCTCGTGATCGAGTCCAATTATGATCCGTTGATGCTCCGCAATGGGCCCTATACCGCGGAACTGAAGCACCGCATCAGCGGAGGCTTCGGCCACCTCAGCAACGACGAGTGCGCCGCTACCGTGAAAGCTGTCTGGCATTCCGGTCTCAGGAATATTTTCCTCTGTCATCTTAGCGAAAACAACAATACCCTGGACCTCGCCCTTGAGGCCGTTTCCGGGGCCCTGGAGTCCATCGGGGCCCTTTCCGAGGTGAATCTTCAGGCTCTTCCCCGAACATTCCCGTCTCCGTTCAACATCCTCTGATTTTGTTTTTTGAAACGAATTAGATAATTTTGCACATTTCCTGCCTTATAAAGGCAGCTGTTCCGTTTCCGGCATTCAGGCCCCCGGGGAGGAATGTGCATAATGGTTGAAACCACATAAAGGGATCTGACACTGAAACTGATTCAAATGGATAAGAAGGTAAAGTTGTCCTTCTGGCAGATGTGGAACCTGAGCTTCGGATTTTTCGGGGTTCAGATTGCCTATGCCCTGCAGAGTGCAAACATCAGCCGCATATTCGCAACCCTCGGCGCGGATCCACACCAGCTGAGTTTTTTCTGGATCCTCCCTCCCCTTATGGGAATGATAGTCCAGCCATTGATCGGCAAGTGGTCCGACCGGACTTGGTGCCGTCTCGGACGCCGCAAGCCTTATCTCCTTGCCGGTGCGATAGTAGCGGTGCTTGTGATGGTCCTGCTGCCCAATGCCGGAAGCCTGCGTCTCAACACTGCTTATGTGCTTCTCGGGCTCAATTCGGCGATGTGGTTCGGCCTTTTCAGCCTCATCTTCCTTGACACCAGCATAAACGTGGCCATGCAGCCGTTCAAGATGATGGTCGGCGACATGGTGGGTGAGGAACAGAAGGCGCAGGCTTACTCCATTCAGAGTTTCCTTTGCAACGCCGGAAGCCTTGTGGGATACCTGCTTCCCATATTCTTTACCTGGATAGGCATCGCCAACGAGGCTCCGGAAGGAGTCGTACCGGATTCGGTCATCTCCTCGTTCTATGTCGGAGCCGCGATCCTCATCGTGTGCGTGCTCTATACTTTCTTCAAGGTTAAGGAAATGCCTCCGAAGGAGTATGCCGAGTTCCACGGCATCGATACTGAAAGCCTGGAAAGGGAGGGCGGTCACCGCAGGATCAACCTGTTCAAGCTACTGGTCAAGGCCCCCCGCACCTTCTGGACGGTGGGACTCGTGCAGTTTTTCTGCTGGGCCGCCTTCCTGTATATGTGGACCTATTCCAACGGTACCCTGGCGTTCAACTGCTGGGGTGGGGTGACTGACACCTCTTCCAAGGCATACCAGGACGCCGGCAACTGGGTGGGTGTCGCATTCGCCGTGCAGGCGGTGGGAGCCGTCCTGTGGGCCCTGGTCCTTCCAAGGTTCAGGAAATTGGGGAAAGCCTATGTCGTCAGCCTCCTTATCGGTGCCGCCGGCTTCGCCTCGCTTTTCTTCATCCATGACAAATATCTCGCCTGCGCGGCCTATTTCCTGATCGGCGCCGCGTGGGCTGCTATGCTCGCCCTTCCCTTCACATTGCTCACCAATGCCCTCGAAGGCGATTCGCATATGGGGAGTTACCTCGGGCTTTTCAACTGTACCATCTGTCTGCCGCAGATAATTGCGGCCGCAACAGGTGGTTTCGTGCTGAAACTCGTCGGGGGAAACCAGGGGGCCATGCTGCTCCTTGCCGGAATCTTCCTCGTAGCCGGGGCTGTCTGCGTGAAATTCATCAAGATCAATAAATAATGTTCAACTAATCAATCGTTCAATGAAAAGAATCCTGATTCTCCTTGCCGCTGCCTGCGCTTTCGCGCTGGTTCCGGTGAGTGCATCCGCCCAGGGCGGATATGAGATTACGGGTACGGTTGTCGACGAAATCGGCCCCGTGGTGGGTGTTTCCATTGTGGAAAAGGGCACCCAGAACGGTACGGTAACCGATATGGATGGCAACTTCGCACTCAAGGTGGCTTCGGCGGACGCTATTGTGGAAATCAGTTGCATAGGCTATACAACCCATTCCTACAAGGCCTCCGAAGTCCCCTCCCGGATAATTCTTGCAACCGACTCCGAATTCATTGATGATGTGGTCGTCATCGGATACGGTACGGTCAAGAAGACCGACATGACCGGTTCCGTGGCCTCCATCAAGGCGGATGACGTGAACCGCGGAGCTATCACGAGCCCGGCCCAGGCCCTTGTGGGAAAGGTGTCCGGACTCAACATCACCCCCGCTTCCGGTGAACCCGGCGCCAAGAGCGCCTTCCGCATCAGGGGTGGTTCCTCGCTTACCGCCAGCAACGACCCTCTGGTCGTCATTGACGGCGTTCCCATCACAAAGGAAGGCGGCGCGTTCATGGGCGACCCCCTTGCCAGCGTGAATCCCAATGACATCGAGAGCTTCTCTGTCCTCAAGGATGCGTCCGCGACCGCTATTTACGGATCCAGGGCCAGCAATGGTGTCATCATCATCACCACCAAGAAGGGCATCCGTACCGATGAACCCCGCGTAACCTATAACGGAAGTTTCTCCGTCAAGCAGAATTACCGCAGGCTGGAAATGATGAACGCTTCGCAATTCACCGACTACATCAACTCCGTATATCCCGAGAAGGCCGGCATCCTCGGTACCGACGACACCGACTGGCAGAGCGAGATCTACCGTCTCGGAATATCCACGGACCACAACATCAGCGTCCTGGCCGGCAAGAAGATTCCCCTGCGTTACAGCATGGGCTACAATTACGACCAGGGAACCCTCAAGGTGGGCGACGCTTCCCGTTACAACATGGACATAAGCCTTGCTCCGAAATTCTTCGACGACCATCTTAGCGTGAACCTCAACGTTAAAGGCATTTCCTCAGACTTCACCTGGGGTGACTCCGGAGCCGTGGGCAACGCCCTGGCCTTCGATCCCACCAAACCGGTGAAGAACCCCGACGGCTCCTATTGGAACT
This sequence comes from Bacteroidales bacterium, assembly GCA_017427885.1. Lineage (GTDB taxonomy): Bacteria > Bacteroidota > Bacteroidia > Bacteroidales > UBA932 > Cryptobacteroides. The sequence goes on along the minus strand of JAFRRW010000004.1, from coordinate 24,586 downwards.
GGTACAGCGACACTTCTGCCAACACCCTTTCTTCCTACAACCCGGTGTCCATGCTCTATGACGCCCACAGCACCGGAAACGTCCTGCGCTCCATAGGCAACCTGCAGCTGGACTACCGTATCCACGGCTTCGAGGACCTGAGGCTCAACCTGAACCTGGGATATGACATCTCCGATTCCCACAGCAAGTATTACAGGGACCTCGGAACATACGTATCCGACAGGATGATCGCCACCAGCGGAGACTATTCCTCCAAGTCCAGGAATGTGAACCGCAACACACTGCTCGAATTCTACGCCGACTGGAACCACGCGTTCAAGACGTCCAACCTCGACGTGATGGCCGGCTATTCCTGGCAGCGCAACTACTACCGTTGGGAAGGCACGACCTATTATAATAAAGGGGACTTTTTCAGTGATTCCAACATTTACCAGAAGAGCCCCAACAGCGCGAGGGAGTATTACCTCATCTCCTTCTTCGGAAGGGTGAACTACTCCATAAGGAGCAAGTACCTCTTCACCTTCACCCTGCGTGACGACGCCACATCGCGTTTCGCGAAGTCGCTCAGGTGGGGACTGTTCCCTTCGGCGGCCTTCGCCTGGAACATCAAGAACGAGAACTTCCTTTCCGGCAGCAGGGCCGTTTCCGCCCTCAAGCTGCGTCTCGGATGGGGAAAGACCGGCCAGCAGGATATTGGTGACGACTACTACCAGTACATGGCCCGCTACTATATGGCGGCCGACGCCCGCATGATGTACAACATGGGAGGGGAAAACATCAGCACCCTCAGCCCTCAGGGCTACAATCCCAAGATCAAGTGGGAGACCACGACCACGTACAACGTCGGTCTTGACTTCGGCTTCGCGGCCGACCGCGTCACCGGAACTGTCGAAGGTTACTACCGTCAGACGGACGACCTCCTCAACAACGTGGCCGTTCCTATGGGAAGCAACTTCACCAACTATCTCATCCAGAATATCGGTACGATGGTCAACAAGGGAATAGAGGTGACCCTCAACGTGGTTCCCGTGGAGACCAGGGACTGGCACTGGAGCGTAGGTGGTAACGTAACGTTCCAGAACACCGAAATAACCAAACTGACTGCCGGGAACTCGGCCAACTTCAAGGGAGTCGAGACCGGATCCAAGCTCGGTGGTACCGACGGCTACTCCGCCCTTCACAGGGTAGGGTTCGCCCCGAACGTGTTCTACCTCTATGAACAGCTTTACGACTCCGCCGGCAAACCCATCCAGAACGGTCTCGTGGACCGCAACGGCGACGGAGAGATATCTCCCGAAGACCGCTATGTAACCGGCTACAGCCCCACCCCCTGGATGTATTTCGGCTTCAATACCCGCCTGAGCTGGAAGAACTGGGACTTCAGCGTGAATGCCCACGGCTCGGTAGGCAACTACGCCATCAACAACATCCGCAAGGGTTACAGCTCATCCAACAGCGACGACTTCTCCAAGGGTTATATCAACAATCTGAGTTCCAAGTTCCTTATCAACGGCTGGACTGCCCCGAGCAACGATTACCAGCAGTATTCGGACATGTGGATAGAGGATGCGTCCTTCTTCAAGATCGACGACATCAACCTCGGCTACACCTTCAAGCCTCGCAAGGGAGTCGAGTCGATCCGTCTGGCAGGTTCCGTGCAGAACGTCTGCATCTTCACCAAATACACCGGACTCGATCCTGAACTCTATTCCACCGCCAACATCAACGACGGAGTGGACAACAACATCGTCCCTCGTCCGAGATTCTTCACCGTTCGCATGAGCATCAATTTCTAAAGACGGAAAGGATATGAAAAAGATATATACTATATTCATGACGGCGGTCCTTGCGTTCGCGGCAACCTCCTGCCTCGGAGACCTCGACACAACACCCCTCAACGAGACGGACACCACATCCGAAGATGCGTACGCCAGCGAAAGCAGCTATCTTGCGGGACTGTCCTATATAAACGCTTACTGGTGCTTCGTCAGCCAGACCGATCCCGGTTCGGCAGACATCACCGCTCCCGATGCCGGACAGAGCGAGCTTCTCCGCCAGGTGATCAACCTTCAGGAAATGACCGCGGATTCGTTCAAGTGTACGTGGACCAGCGACTCCTACGTACCTGACCTGTGCTACAACAACTGGACTAGCTCCAATGCCGGTGTCGGTATCTGCTACACCCGCCTTCTCAAGGGTATCGCCCTTGCAAACGAGTACCTTCTCCAGACGGAGGACAGCGAACTCGAATCCAGGGGCCATTCATCCATAATGAACACCGTTCACGGATACAGGGCCGAGGCCCGTTTCCACAGGGCCCTCTATTTCTTCTATCTTATGGACCTGTTCGGAAATCCTCCTTTCCCTACCCCGGACAACATCGTCGACGGTTCCCTTCCCGACCAGATAGAGAGGGCAGAACTCTTCAACTGGATCGAGACCGAGTGCAAGGACCTGCTTGAAGGCAGCGACATGCCCGCTTTCGGCGCAGTCCGCTATCCCCGTCCGACCAAGGGAAGCGTTGCGGCCCTCCTGGCCCGCATGTACCTCAATGCCGAAGTCTATACCGGCACCGCCCGCTGGGCCGATGCCCAAAAGATGGCCGAGACCGTGATCGGTATGGGTTACACCCTCCATCCCGTGTATGAGGAACTCTTCATGCAGGACAATACCGAGACGGGTGCGGCGGCCGACGAGTTTATCTTCGGGATAGACTACGACAAGGACCACTCCCAGAGCTGGGGCGGCACCACCACCCTCGGTTCCGCATTCTTCGATTCTTCCCGCAGCACAGTGGCCTCCCTGCTCGGACTCAGCGGCGGCATCGTCCCCGAGGAGTGGAACGGTTACCACGTCCCCAACGAGTATGTGGAGCGTTTCCACCTCAGCGGCGTGACCTGGGATTCCCCGTCCTCCAGCCTCGGATATGACCGCGACGCCTCCGACAAGAGGGCTTTCTTCTACAATCAGGGAGAAAAGGAATTCGACAATGCCGTCACTTCTACCGGGTGGAGATGCTGGAAGTTCAGCGGCCGTTACAGCGACGGCACCCTCAACGACCAGAGTTTCTCCTCCATGGATTTCCCCATCTTCCGCCTTGCCGAGATGTATCTTATCTATGCCGAGGCTGACGCCCGCTTGAACGGTGGCGTCGTGTCTTCGGCCGAGGCGAAGAATTACATCAAGGCCCTCCGTGACCGCGCTGGCGTCGCCATGCCGGAGGACGAGGACCTCACCCTCGACTGGCTGCTTGACGAGCGTGCGCGTGAACTCATGCTCGAAGGCCACCGCCGCACGGACCTCATCCGCTACGGCTACTACACTTCAATGTCCTTCCCCTGGCCCTGCAAGGGTGGAGTCGCGAACGGCAAGATCAACCTTCCCGCCTTCCGCAAGCTCTTCCCTCTCCTGGAATCCGACATCGACGCCAATTACAAGATGACCCAGAACAAGGGATATTAAAAACTGTTTCGATATGAAAAAAACGATATACATAGTCTTTGCAGCCCTGGCTGCTATGCTGTGCTCCTGCGAGATCGACTGGGACAAGACCACCCTCTCCGACAGCACTGCATACGTGGTTCCGGTGGTGACCTCCGTGGGCGACATCGTCGTCAACGGTGACAACTCCGGCGAGCAGGTGACCTTCCTGTGGTCTGAGGCTTCCTTCGGGGCTCCGGTGCAGATCCTGTACAGCCTTTACTTCGAGAAGGACGGGACATCCGCCCTCGCGGGTACCTCCTATGTCAACGAACTGACCCTCACCAAGGCGGACATCAACGGCATCGTCGTCAACTCCCTCGGAGTGAAGGCCAACGAAGCGGCCGACATCAACGCCTACGTCGAGGCCAAGGTGGCCAACACGAATACGGATCCGGTCCGTTCGACCAATTCCATCTCTTTCAATATCCAGACCTTCAAGGCCAAGCTCAACTTCCTCTACATCTGCGGCCAGTTCCAGAACGGATGGGATGTCGCAAACGCACCCCAGTTCTGGGAGACCGGAGGCGGTACCAGGATATACAAGGTCCTCATCGACTACCTCGCCGCCGGCACCATAGTCCCCGGCGAAGACCAGGGCTTCAAGATCCTCTCCCAGAGGGCCTGGGCCGGAGATTACTGGGGATATGACGGCTTGACTCCCGACTGGAGCTGTCCCGAGAACAACGACAAGAACTTCCAGTTCGGATCCGCTGCAGTTGAGAATTATCTCATCACCGTCAACCTCGGTAAGATGACCATCAGCGCAGAAGGAATCAAGGCCATCAGCCTCATCGGCGAATTCGAAGAGAGCGGCGGCTGGAAAAACGACGTCGACCTCGTGTATGACTGCGTCGAGAACGTCTGGACCGGCGGTCCCGTCACGTTCTCAGGCGGCGCAAGCGAATTCCTTATCCATTACGACCATGACTGGGCCACGAAGCTCGGTACCGCCACCAAGGCGAGCGACGATGTGGAGAACGGGTTCGAACTCGTGGAAGGCGGAGAAAACATGAAGGTGCCCGGCGACGGAACCTATCTGATGAAAATCTATGGCAACAGGACTCCTATGGTCATAGTTATGGAAAAACAGTAAAAGCGTGAGCAAAATGAAAAAGATACTTTATTTCATAGCCCTGGCGGCAGTGACGGCCTTTGCGGGCTGTCAGAAAGTCGAATCGGAGGACACCTGGTCCACCGATCCCGTGGCTCCGGAGCTGTACGCGCACAATGACATCCTGCTCACTACAGGTACTACCGAAGAGGACGTCGTATTCAGCTGGAGCGCCTACCGCAACATGCCGGAAGGTCTCGATTACCAGTTCTATATGCAGTACGGAGAGACCGTAGTCTCCCTGTACAACGGCAAGGACAACTACTACAAGACCGACAAGGAAAGCTTCCGCAACCTTATCCTGGGTAGTTTCAGCGACCTTCCCGAAAACGACACCTTCGCGCTGCAGTTCTATGTGACCGTTAGCAACGAAGGGACTGTCTTTGAGTCGAACACCATCGTGGTGAACGTCTATGCATACGGCGACGGAGTCGCTCCGGTGATCACCCTCGCCAGCGAAAGCGTCACCCTCGATCCTGCGGATCCCACGGCTGAGATAGTGCTCATTACCTGGGAGCCCGCCAGGCTGGTATATGGTGAAGAGGTCAAGTACAACGTGTACCTTAAAATTGCGGATCCGGCCGGTTCCGCCCCCCGTGGCACCAAGGCCGTGGATTCCGGTGCATACACTCTGGCCGAAGGCCTGACCGAGACTTCCTATTCCACTACCACTGACGCCCTCAACGAGGCGATCGTGGCTGCGGGAGGCCAGGAAGATGCCGACAACGAGGTGACCTTCATAGTGGAGGCATACTGCGAATCCCTCCCCGGAGGAGTCGATGCCACTTCGGCCGTCATGAACGTGACCACATACGTGTCCACCTTCCCTGACGTACTCTACGTTCCCGGCAATCTTGCATCCGCTTGGTGGAATCCCGCAGAGTCCCCGACCCTTAAGCAGTCTTCCACCGTGAAGGGCTACTACGAGGGCATCGTGGACCTGACTTCCCAGGACGGCGGTAACGCCGAGTTCAAGTTCTGCATCGTTCCCGACTGGGGCGGCGACTTCGGAGGAAGCGTCACCGTAGGCGGCAAGGACGGCGTTTATGTGTCCGCAGAGGGCACCGTGGGCGCCTCCGACAATATAGTGGTTCCTTCCGGAGTATATGTGATTATGCTCAACAAGAAACTCAACACCCTCAAGATGGTGAGCATTTCCAGCGTGGGCGTCATAGGTACCGCCGTCGGCGGCTGGGATGCAGAAATCCCGATGACCTGGGACACCGAGACCAATACGTTCACCGTAGAGTCGGCCATCTCGGAAGGAAAATACAAGTTCCGTCTGAATGACGACTGGGATTATTCGATCGACGATACTTACGGAGTCAACGGAGGCGGCGGTGACCTGGAGAATACCTACAGCGGCAATTACAGGATCACCCTTGACATGAGTTCCCATCCTTACAAGGTCAAGTTCGCCAACACCGAATATCCCGAGAGCGTCTATCTGCCCGGCAGCCACAACGGATGGGGCTGGACTACGAGCCTATCCGGCGACGGTGAGGGCAAGTATGAAGGCTTTGCCAACACAGGTGGAGAATGGGGCTTCAAGGTGACTTCCGGTCCCGGCTGGTCCGGCGACGGCTATACCGAGTGGGGCCTTGACAGCGTGCTGAGCAGCGGCAACGGTACCACCGTCTACAGCATCAAGCAGGGCGGCGGCAACATTGCCGAAGGCAGCGACATAGTCTACGGCCGCGTGACCGTCGACCTCGCCGAACTCACCGTTACAGTCGATGAAATCACCTCCGTGGGTGTCATCGGAAGCTTCTCCGACAACAGCTGGTCTTCCGACAAGTATCCCATGGAATACAATGCCGACTCCGACAGCTGGGTTGTCAAGGATGTTGAAATCATCAAGGGAGTCCAGTGGAAGTTCCGTATGAACGAGGCCTGGACGATCAACCTCGGCGGAGACCTGAACGACCTTTATCAGGACGGCGGGAACATCACGGAGGAGGAAGGTGCAAGGTATGACATAGAGCTCTTCATCAGCACCAAGCCTTACCACGCCACCCTCACCAAGACCGGCGAAAGCGACTATATCGATTACGATGCAGGTCCCTGGAGCATCATCGGCACCGTTGGAGGAACCAACTGGGATACCGACTTCGACATGGAAAAGGACGGGACCGTTTTTGTGGCCAAGGAAATAGCCATCGAGGCCGGACAGGCGTTCAAGATCCGTTTCGACCATGGATGGAGTTACAACTATGGCGCCGACAGCGAGGATAACCCCTTCACTGCGACCATAGGAACGGCCTTCGCCCTCAAGAATGGCGGGTCTGACATCACCGTTTCCGAAAGCGGCAGCTATGACATCTATTACGACACCGCGACGACCACGATGACGATAGTCAAGGCCGGTACCGTTCTGGAAGATGTGTGGAGCCTGATCGGAACGCTCGGCGGAACCAACTGGAATACCGATTACGATATGGAGAAAGGCGAGGAGGGACTTTATAAGGCTACCTTCAGGTTCTCTGCCGGTGAATTGTTCAAGATCCGCCTGAACCATGACTGGGGTGAGAATTACGGAGCCTCTTCCGTGACCGTCGGCGCTCCTGCGCAGGGAGTCTTTGACGGAGGCAACATCACCATTTCGGATGACGGGACCTACGACGTTTACTTCGATGATGCGACCCATAAGATCTACGTAATGCCGGAAGGCATTCCCGTAATGAGTCTCATCGGAACGATCGAAGGAACCACTTGGGATACTGACTTCGACATGACCTACGGATACGACGAAACCGGCAATGCCGTCTACAGTTATTCCGGAATCACCCTTGCCGAAGGGAACTCTTTCAAGGTGAGGCGCAACCATGCGTGGAAATATGACCTTGGAATCGGCGACGGCCAGGACAATCCTTTCACCTTTACTGAAAACGGAATCACGCTTACCGTCAAGGCAGGCGGACCTGATTTCCAGTTGGGCGACGGAGCTGTTGCCAACATAAAGGTCGTTTCGCCTTTTACCGACAATACGACCATCGTCATCAGCAAGGCTGAGTAGTTTTTTCGGACCGGGGTCTGTGAAAGGACCCCGGTCTGCCAATTTTTAAAATAAGTATATCATGAAGAGTCTCAGATATTTATGGATAATTGTCGCCTTCATGGCGGTTTCCTGTGGCGGCGGTACCGAGCCGGGTGGCAAAGAAACTCCGGTCACCTTGAAAGTTTCCCCTTCCTCCTTGAACTTCGGGGCGGAAGACTCTTCTGCGGAGGCCATTACCGTTACAACGAACGGTAACTGGAGCCTCTCGGTCGCCAACGGGGGCAGCTGGTGTATTACCGATACCCGCAGCGGCAGCGGCACGGCGACGGTACATGTCACCGTTTCCGCAAACACCACCACTTCTGCGAGGAGCACTACCATTTCCTTCAGCGGAGCCGGCGGAACCTCCGCCTCGGTGACTGTGAACCAGGAAGCGGGGGAGGAGAATCCCATCTCCGTCACAACCACGGACCTTTCCGCCTCTCCCCGTTCCTGGGACGGGGTGAAACGTGCCGGGATAACCTACCAGCTGCTTGCCTATTCCTTCGCGGACAGCGATTCCGACGGCTGGGGTGACATCCACGGAATAGAATCCAGGCTGGACTATCTGGACGCCCTCGGCGTCTCTGCCATGTGGATATCTCCGCTGCAGAAGGCTTCTTCCTATCACGGATATGACATTAACGATTACGCGACCATAGATTCCCGTTACGGTGACGACGATTCCTTCGCATCCCTTATCTCAGGGGCTTCAGCGAAGGGAATCGACATCTATATGGACTATGTGCTCAACCACTCCGGCACGGGGACCAAATGGTTCCAGGATGCCATAGGCAACGCGTCAAGCAAGTACCGCAGCTACTACGTGTTCTCAAACAATCCTACAGAAGACGTGAGAAACGGCCGCGTGGACAATTTCGCTGGGGCGGGCAGCCCCGGCCTCGGCGACTGGTACTCCACCGGGGTAGGCGTGGGATACAAGGGCCGCCTGCATTTCCTTCTCGACTGGACAGGCAGTTCCAAGACCGTCACGGTCACAGCCTCGTCCGGGGCCGTACAGTCTTCGAATTCCTCTGCCACGAAGTGGCTCTGGATCGGGAGCGTAGGTGCCGTTGGCCTGTATGAGACCTCCTCCGGCATATTCGAAATAACCATCGACGTGGACACTGACTGGGGCTTCCTCGTCCGTACCGCGAGCGGTGATAACTGGAGTGCGGGCACGAAGTGGGGCGCCCCTTCAGGATCCGGCGCCATTGTCCTGGGCAAGCCATTCACCTTGATGTCCAATGCCTCCACCGATCCTGGAAACATAGTGTTCGGCGACAATGTGAGCTATTACTTCGGCAGCTTCGACAGGAGCATGCCTGACCTCAATTACGGTCCTTATGCATCCGCTTCCTCATCGGCGTGTTTCAAGGCCATCGCCGAGACCGCCGACAAATGGGTGAACATGGGCGTCAACGGATTCAGGCTTGACGCCGTGAGATGGATTTACCAGGACCAGACCAAGGCCAACGTCTCCTTCCTCAAGCAGTGGTATGACCGTATGAATACCACTTACCGTTCACGCGGCGGAGAGGGCGACATATACATGGTCGGCGAAGCCTGGACCGATACCGCAGACCAGATGGCCCCATACTATCAGGGACTGCCCTCGAATTTCAACTTCTTCTATTGGTGGACCCTCAAGGACAGGCTGAACAAAGGAAAGGGCAATGACTTTGCCTCCACCGTGCTTGGCTTCCGAAGGAGTTTCGCCTCCTACCGGACTGATTTCATTGACGCCATAAAGCTTTCCAACCACGATGAGACACGTGCCGCAACGGATCTGGGACGCTCCCTCGACAAGGAGAAACTCGCCGCGGCGGTGCTCCTGACCTCTCCCGGCAAGCCCTTTGTCTATCAGGGTGAGGAACTTGGCTACTGGGGCAGCAAGGACAGCGACGACGCATATGTCCGTACCCCCATCAAGTGGACCCGTTCAGGAAGCGTTCCTTCTGCGGCCCTGAGCGGAAAGGTGGACAATTCGATGCTCACTGCGGACATCTCCGTCGAGGCCCAGGAAGCGGATGAGGGCTCCTTGCTGAACGTTTACAGGACCTTCGCCAAACTGCGTAACACTTATCCCGCCCTCGCGGACGGGGAGATGACGGAGCACTCCACCTACAACTCCTCCAACAGCCGTTTCGCCGCCCTTGCGGCGTGGTATATGACTCTCGGCAGCGAGAAACTCCTGGTGGTCCACAATTTCGGTTCATCACGCATCTCCGCTTCCTTCGGAGCCGAGGACCTCGGCTATGTGGCGGGCCTGCTGGGTAGCGGAGAACTGAAGACCACCACCGACGGCGGCGTCCTTACGGACAACACCCTTACCATAGGGGGCTACAGTTCAGTTGTTTTTGTACTGTCAGAATAACCGGAGCCAGTTTTCCGTGTTTGATATGAAAAAGATACTCTATACGTTTTTGGCGGCGGTCCTTTTGACAGCATACTCCTGCGGAGGCAACGCCAATTCTTCTGGAAACGGCAACGGTTCCGGCAACAATACAGAAAACGATTCCGGCGGTGGGACCGACCCTGGAAGCGGGACTGACCCCGGCGGAAGCGGTGAAACCCCTTCCGCGTCAGCCGTGTTCGCCAAGGGTGCCGATATCGGTTGGGTGACCGAAATGGAGGCGAAAGGATATAAATTCTACGATGCTTCCGGGAAGGAAACGGAATGTACCGCCCTGATGAAAAGCCTCGGCCTCAACAGCGTGCGCTACCGGGTGTGGGTGAACCCTTCGGCCGGCTACAACAACAAGGCCGACGTCCTTGTCAAGTGCCTCCGGGCCAAGGAACTTGGGATGCAGATAATGATTGACTTCCACTACAGCGACACCTGGGCCGATCCGTCAAAGCAGATAGTCCCGGCCGCCTGGCAGGGTTATACTGCTGCGCAGATGGCAGACGCCGTCTCGGCCCACACCAAGGATGTGCTCCAGACCCTGAAGGACAACGGGGTCGAGGTTACCTGGGTACAGGTCGGCAATGAGGTTACGCCCGGAATGCTGATACACAAGGGCAGAGAGGGCTCGCTTTCCGAGATGGCTTCGTCGGTATCAGGCAAGGTCTCCGGTTCCGACACCGGACATTTCACGGATTATTTCTCTGCAGGCTACGATGCAGTCAAGTCGGTTTATCCGTCGGCCGAGGTGATCCTGCACATCGACAATGCCTGGAAATTGGGCACCCTGACCTGGTTCTTTGACCTTATGGCGACAAAGAACCTGACTTACGACATGATAGGCCTTTCGCTGTATCCCTCTTACTGGGAGGGATCCGGCTACCCTGACTGGAGTTCCAAGTGTACACAGGCCCTTTCAAACTTCAAGACCCTGCACGACAAGTACTCCAAGCCTGTGATGCTCGTGGAGTTCGGAATGCCTGCCGCAGAGCCCGAGAATGCGAAGGCCGCCCTCAAGGCCATCCTCGACGGAACGGCGGATTACGATTGGTTCAAGGGCGTGTTCTACTGGGAACCCGAGTCTGAGAAGAGCCGCAACGGATATGATTACGGAGCCTTCTCCGGGGGCAGGAGCACCGGAGTTATTGACATTTTCTCACAGTATTAGTTATGATGAACAGGTTATCTATGCTGGCTGCGGCCGTACTGCTTGCCGTGGCCTGCAGTTCCCATGATTATTCAGATGTACCCGAGGCTTCGCCGGAGCAGGTCTCCCGCGTGGAACCTCTTTGCTGGTGGACAGGTATGGACACCCCGCTGCAACTGATGGTGCAGGGTAAAAGGATAGGTTCCTTCGATGTCGCCGTCGAGGGCAGGGGATTGAAGGTGAAGGACGTACACAGGGCCGACAGCCCCGATTACCTTTTCATCGATATGGATGTGCGTTCTGCGGGAGAATGGAATATCGTGTTCTCTTGCGGGGAGTTATCCTTCAAATATCCTTATGTGATCCGGGAAAGGGAAAAAGGCAGCCGTGAGAGGGAGAGTTTCTCCACCGCGGATATGATATATCTCATCATGCCCGACCGTTTTGCCGACGGTGATCCCGCGAACGACCGGGGCTGGGTCGGAGGAACCTATGACGACGGTTCCGTACGCGGATGGAATCCCCCTTCCACACCAGACGCCGTGGACAGGACCGATCCCGTCGCCCGCCATGGCGGCGATCTTGCCGGGCTGCTCTCCCACCTCGACTATATCGCCGACCTCGGTGCCACAGCAGTGTGGTGTACTCCGCTTCTCCTTGACAACCAGGACTATGAGTCCTACCACGGCTATGCCTGCGCCGACTATTACCACATCGATCCCCGTTTCGGAGACAATGCAATGTACCGCGACTTCGTTGCCGCCGCCCATTCCAAGGGGCTCAAGGTCATTATGGACATTGTCACCAACCATTGCGGCACGGCCCACTGGTGGATGGGCAACCCTCCCTTCGAAGACTGGTACCATGTGAGTGATAAATATATGCAGATGAACGCCCTTTTCTCTGTCTATATGGACCCCAACGCAGCAAAGGTGGACAGGCAGCGGCAGGAGAGCGGATGGTTCGTCCCGAGCATGCCCGACATGAACCTCGACAACCCCTATCTCTTGAAGTATTTCCAGCAATGGGCCGTGTGGTGGATGGAATACGCCGGCATTGACGGCCTGCGCGTGGATACCTATCCCTACAATGAACCGGAGCCGATGTCCCGGTGGTGCAAGGCGGTCACCGATGAATATCCCCGCGTGAACATCGTCGGCGAGTGCTGGGACTACAACATCCCGCAGTTGGCCTACTGGCAGAAGGACAATCCCAACGCCGACGGATTCAATTCCAACCTCCCTTCCATAATGGATTTCCCCCTCGAACACGCCATGGTTTCAGCCCTTTGTGAAGATAACGTGTGGTGGGACGAGGGCATGACCCGCATTTATACCGTCCTGGCCCAGGACTTTGCCTACAGGGACCTCAGCCATATGATGATATTCTTCGCCAACCACGACCATGCCAGGACGGCGGACGTGCTCGGGGGAGACATCAGGCGGATGAAACTGGCCCTGACCCTGCTCGCGACCCTTCGCGGGATCCCGCAGCTTTATTACGGGGATGAACTTATGTTCCGTGAGAGAAGGGACTGCATCAGCCACGACGGAGCGAAAAGGATTGACTTTCCCGGAGGCTGGGCCGGTGACGGCGTGGACCTGTTCGATTCCGAAGGCAGGGCTGCCGCGGGTGGCCCGTACGCCGAATCCTCCGATTTGCACGACTACGCCCGCGCCCTGTTCCAGTGGAGGAAGGGCTGCAAGGCGGTGCAGCAGGGGAAGACCCTGCATTTCCTCTCCAGGGCCAACGAGGGAAGCCGTAACATAACCGATAATACCTACGCGTATTTCCGGTACACCGAAGATGAAGCCGTATTCGTGTACATCAACAATTCACTCGGCGAAAGGACCCTCGACTGGGGACATTACTCCGAATTCGTCTCCGGTCCCGCAGAGGGGAAGAATGTCGTCACCGGAGAGCCTGTTACTTTGCAGGACGGGCTTACCATCCCCGCCAAATCAGCCCTCGTCGTAGAATTCAAACGCCCCTGACGTTTTATGAAAAAGGCCCTTTCCCTGTCCCTCCTTCTCCTGTCCCTGCTTGCCTCCGCCGGAGTTCCCTCACGCAGGGAGACCCTTCTCCGCGACTGGATTTTCAACGGTTCCCGGGTGGTACGCATCCCCCACGACTGGGCCATCTGCGGTCCTTTCGACAGGTCCAATGACCTTCAGACCGTCGCCGTCGAGCAGAACGGCGAGACCGAGGCTACGGAGAAGACCGGCCGCAGCGGAGGTCTTCCCTGGATGGGAAAGGGGGTCTATGAGTGCTCTGTCAAGGTGGAAAAGACCGCCGGTAGCCGGTTCGAACTGCTTTTCGACGGTGCAATGAGCGGAGCCAGGGTCTTCATCAACGGACAGTTTGCCGGAGAGTGGCCTTACGGCTATAATTCCTTCCATTTCGACGTTACGTCCCTTCTCTTCGACGGTGACAATGCGATAAGGGTTGAACTTGAAAACCTCGAGCAATCCTCACGATGGTATCCCGGAGCCGGCCTTTACCGCAAGGTCCGGCTCATTGAGACCCCTGAGGTCCACGTTCCCGTATGGGGAGTATATGTCACCACTCCCAGGGTGAGCGACTCCGAGGCCACGGTAACGGTTTCCACCGAAATCGAAGGTATTCCCGACGGGGAGGCCGTAACCCTGGAAACCGTGCTTCTGGATGCCTCAGGTGCCGAAGTGGCCCGTCGCGAGGACACCCGCAGGCTCTGGTATGACACTTCCGGCCCCTTGGCCGTCATACAGAACTTCATCGTGCCCGCCCCGTCGCTCTGGAGCCCGGAAAGCCCGGCTCTCTATACCGCCCGTACAGTGGTGAAGACAGGGGGAAGGATCGATACGGAATGGAATATTGCAAAATGGCGCAACCGCATTACCGTGACACCGGGCCTGGAACCCTGCGACACCGTCACCACCCGTTTCGGAATCCGCAGCGTCGAGGTGCGCCCGATGGAAGGATTCTTCCTCAACGGGGAGAGAACGATGTTCAAGGGGGTCTGCCTGCACCATGACCTTGGCCCGCTGGGGGCAGCTGTCAACCGTTCCGCCATCCGTCATCAGCTCGTCATGCTCAAGGACATGGGCTGCAACGCCGTCAGGACCTCGCATAACATGCCCGCGGAGGAACTTGTGGAACTCTGCGACGAGATGGGCCTGATGCTGATGGTGGAGCCTTTCGACGAATGGGACAAGGCCAAATGCGAGAACGGGTACCACCGTCTCTGGGATGACTGGGCAGAAAAGGATATGGTGAATATGCTCAGGCATTTCCGCAGCAACCCTTCTGTCGTAATGTGGAGCATAGGGAACGAGGTCCCTTCGCAGTGGGGCAAGGACGGCGCTGCCGTTGCCAGGTGGCTCACTTCCATCTGCCACCGCGAAGACCCGTCGCGACCCGTCACCTGCGGAATGGACCAGTTCGACGGAGTGCTCACGGACGGATTCGCGGCAGTCCTGGACGTGCCGGGATTCAATTACAAGCCCGAGCGTTACCTCCAGGCCGCCGGCCTGTTGCCGCAGGGCGTCATCCTCGGCAGCGAGACGGCCTCTACGGTGAGCAGCAGGGGAGTGTACCATTTCCCGGTCACAGTGGGACCGAATGTACTTCACCCGGACAACCAGAGCAGTTCATACGACGTGGAATACTGCACCTGGTCCGGGCTTCCGGACCTGGATTTTGCCGCCGACGAGGCCTTCCCCTGGATGATGGGACAGTTCGTCTGGACCGGCTTCGACTACCTCGGCGAACCTTCCCCCTACGATACCGACGCCTGGCCCAGCCATTCCTCGGTTTTCGGCATCATCGACCTTGCATCCCTGCCCAAGGACCGCTTCTGGCTCTACCGCAGCGTATGGAACAGGGAAGAACCTACCCTCCACGTGCTGCCTCACTGGACCTGGCCTTCCCGGAAAGGGCTGGTGACACCGGTCGTAGTCTATACTTCCTGGCCTTCGGCTGAACTTTTCGTTAACGGAGTCTCCAAAGGAAGGCGGGAGTTCCTGGCTTCTGACGGCCTTGACTGCCTTTCCGGGACTCCTCTGGCGAGTCTCCCTTCCGATACCGTGAAGCGTCTTATGGAACGTCACCGCCTTATCTGGGACGACGTCGTGTATGAACCGGGAGAAATCAAGGTCGTGGCCTATGACTCCGACGGAGCCGTGGCTGACACCAGGACGGTGCGTACCGCCGGGAGGGCGCGCAACCTCCTCTGCAAGCCTGACAGGACAGTTTTGAAGGCTGATGGGGAGGATCTTGCGTATGTGACCGTGACCGTGACTGACAAAGACGGAAATCCGGTACCGGACGCTGCGGAAGCGGTGGATATAGAGGTGAAGGGGGCCGGAAGTTTCGAGGCAATCGCCAACGGAGACCCTACCTGCCTTGAGAGTTTCCGCGAACCCCGGATGCATCTTTTCAGCGGAGCCCTGACATTCATCGTACGCTCAGGAGACACTCCCGGGACCATGGTCTTCAGGGTCTCAGGCCGGGGCCTGAAGCCTTTCACGGGCACGGTCGAGGTGAAGTGAGCCCGTATGTCGCCGATTTGTTAATTAGGGACAGAAAGCCTATCTTTGCAGGCAAAATGAAAAGAATGAAGGTGATATTTGCTGCCCTGTGTTCCATTGCGGCCCTTTCCGTTATGGCGGGCAATCCCTTGGTGGTGGAGGACAGCCCTCCCGTGAAGAGAATGGTTTCCGACAGCGTCGTGGTCATCAATACCACCGCTCTCGGCAAGAACATAATTGGCTATTCGGGGGCGACCCCAGTGGAGATATATGTTACGAACGGCAGGGTGAGCCAGATCAAGCCCCTGCCCAACATGGAGTCTCCCGGCTATTTCTGGACCGTCGTGAAGAGCGGCCTGTTCTCTATGTGGAACGGACTGACTCCCGAAGAAGGAAAAGCCCTGAAGGTGGACGCCGTCAGCGGTTCCACGTTCTCCTCTGACGCCGTCATCCGCAATGTCCGCGCGGGTTTGAAGTATCTGGACGAGCAAAGATAGCCGGCCTAGTAAAGGCTCACGTGGGCCCCTTCGATCCTGTAATTGATAAATGAAGAAATCTTGATGAGTTCCAGGACCCTGTCCAGGGACTCGGACGAGAAATTGGCCGTGAAATGGTATTTCTCGATCTTGGGATCCCCTGTCTCGATGCTTACCCCGTACCATCTTTCGATTTTCTTTATCACTTCCGGCATAGGGGTGTTGTCAAAGACCAGGATGCCATCTTTCCAGGCGGTGTTGTTATAGACGTTGGCCGGCCGTTTCTCGCCGGAGAAACGGGGACCGGAGCCGCTCGCGTTCCCTGTCTCCTTCAGTTTTATCTCGTCCATCGGCTTGATGGCGATTTCCTGGAGGGAGGTGTCCTCAAGCAGGGTTACGTTCCCTGAAATGAGGGTGAGTTTGAGTTCCTCGTCATTGTCGTAGGCGGACAGGTTGAAGGTCGTCCCTGTGATCTTGGCCGTGAAACCCTTGGCCGTCTTGATGTACATCGGCCAGTCCGGGTTCGGACGTACGTCGAAATAACCTTCCCCGATGAGCGTGATCTCCCTCTTGTCGCTGTCGAAGACCGACGGGCACAGAAGGGTGGTGGCGCTGTTCAGCCAGACCACGGAACTGTCCGGGAGCACAACCTTTCCCTTGACTCCGGTGTTGACCCTGTATTCGATGATGCCCGGTGTCTGTCCTTCCCTTCTCAAAATGTTTTCCTGGGATTCGGAATAGGCTTTAAGCTGTTTCTGCTGGGACAGGAATCCCCACAGTCCGAGGGCGGCGACGGGGAGCAGCAGGGCTGCCGCCACTCGGATGACCAGGGTGCGCACCCGGTGTCCGTCCCTTCTCTCCAGTGTCCTGTCGGGGAGGGTGTCAAAGACGCGAGAGGCCTTGATTTCAGCGAAGCGCTCGGCGTTTTCCTTGGAGGAGCGGATCCATTGCAGGACCTCCTTCCTTTCCTTCTTCCCCAGTCTGCCGTCTATATAATCAAACAGAATTTCTTCTTTCATTTTCAGGTATGGATAAATGTAAGCATAACCGTCAGCAAAAGCGTCAACGCATTGGTGTAGTGGGCCAGTTCGGTGCGGAAACGCTTGAGGGCTATGGATATATAGTATTCTACCATCTTTACGGATATATTCATCTTTTCGGCGATTTCCTTATAAGTAAGGCCGTCCACCCTGCTCAGGCGGAAGGTGGTGACCACCTTGTCGGGCAGCGTGAGATATATCCTGTCAATCATTTGTTGGAGTTCGAGGGCGTCGATCTTTTCCGTCACGCTCTCGTGGTTCAGGGCCTGTAGGTTCACCAGGGCCTCCTGTCCCGCAAGGGTGTTGGCCTTGGCCCTTGCCATGTCCCTGAGGTGGTTCATGGTCTTGTTCCTGGCTATCGTGTAAAGGTAAGTCCTGATGCTGTAGTTCGAATCGAGTTTTTCCCTTGTCTGCCAAACCGAGACGAAACTCTCCTGGGCGATGTCCTCGGCGACTGAGTCGTCATATCCGAGATATCTCTTCACGAAATGGAGGACGTTGAGGAATTCGACCCTGTAGAAAGAGTCGAAGATATCCCTTGAGCCCGCGCGTATCGCTTCGGTTATTTCCCTGCCAGGAAGGTTGTCGATAGTTTGCATCGTGTCTTTGTGCCCGTCATTGACGGCCAATCCAAAGGTACGTTTTTTTATCGATAATAAAAAGGTCGGGGGAGCATTGCACCGATGTTCCCCCGGCCTCCGCTAGATGACATTCCATGCGAAAATGTCCGTCAGCATTGATTTATATCGATCCGAGTTTTGCGATTTCTTCTTCGGACAGGGCCTTGTTGAAAATGGCTACGGTAGAATACTGGAGCCAGGTGTTGTCCGTGTCGTTATCTCCGTTGATAAGGATGACCTTATCGTCGAGGACGGCTGCCTCGGTGTCCCCTCCGTCATTCCACAGTTCTCCGTTGACATAGGTTCTGACATACTCCGATCCTTTCTTTACGAAGACGAAACGGTACCATTTGTCATTGCTTATGGCATTGGTGGAACGGTTGCTGCCGCTGCCGAACTGGGTTTCTCCTCCCTTCCTCAGGTATATCATCTGATCATCGGAGTTGTCGGGGGCTTTGCCTCCTACGAACGAGGTGTAACTGCCGTCCGATTTGGCGGGACGAAGGCAGTCGAACAGGAGAGTATATGTGTCAGGGCGGGTCAATCCGTGTTCGGCCCAATACAGGTTGAGGAGCCATCCGCACTCGAACGCTCCGTCATGCACGTTGAATCCAGGAACGATACGGGGGATGACATCATCTCCGAAAATGGTGTTATAGGGATGGTTCGGGAACTCATAGGGAACTCCGAGTTCGTTGATCAGGTGGGCATATGGAATCAGGTCGTTTCCGACGGTGCCCTTCATTGGATTGTCGTTCGGGAATTCCCAAAGGCCCGTTACGTCGCCGACCTCGAGGCAGAGGTCCGCTATCGTGGTCTCATAGACCTCGACCGCGATCTGGGCTGTCTTGCCGGCTCCCTCGACGGTGAGGGTCGCGGTTCCGAGTTCGACTCCGAAACAGGTGCCGTGCTTGTCGACGGTGAACACCGATTCATCCGAACTGGTATACTTGAGGGCGGAATAAGGGGCGTCGACCGGATCGAGGGTTACGGGAACCGTCACATAGGTGCCGAAGTTGATCCTGAAGGTAGGCTCGGCAGTGAATCCCCTGGCTCCGCCTTCTTCTTTGCTGCAGGAGGCAAACAGCCCCAGCAATGCAACTGATAAAGATATAATAAAGATCTTTTTCATATTCTTTGGCTGTTTAAATCATTAATTGTCAGTTCCTGTCTCTATCTCCAGGAGGTTCTTGTTAAGAAGGACTTCCGATGCCGGAACGGGGAGGTAGTACGTATCCTTGGTGGGGGTGCCAGTGTAATCCGAATTGACAAGTTCGTCGGAACCGCGCTGCTTGTGGATCTCTTCCACCATCTGAAGGCGGCAGAGGTCGCTGTAGCGGGTGAACTCACCTGCCATCTCCCAGGCGCGCTCCTGGACCACGAGTCTCGCGAAGGCGTCTCCGCTCAGGCCCCTGGCATATACGGGCAGCCCGGCCCTGGTGCGGATATTGTCCATCAGGTCGTATGCGAGGGCGTCGGGAGAACCCGTGGCACGGGCGATGGCCTCGGCATAGGTGCAGGCGGTCTGGGTGAAGCGGAGGGCGCAAACCTTTCCGTCATACCTCCAGTCGTCGTTGTTCCAGGGCTCTTTGTCATAGTCCATCGCGGGAGTCTGGATCATCTTCCTGTAAACGGGAAGGGGAACCGACCTTGTAGGGTCATCCCAGGCCTTGTCTCCGCCCGGAGTCTTGACGGTGGTGTAGAAGGTGGCGTCCTTGCGGGGTCCCTCGGGGAAATTCCTGAAGAATCCCTTCTCGGGCATGAACCAGTACCAGCCGGAGTATTCGGCGGGCATGAAGCAGTTGATGAGGGCGTTCTTCTCGGTGCTGGAATCGATGTAGATGTAGGCCAGGAGGGCTTCCTTGGTCAGCTGGTCGGTCTTGTTGTTCCAGATGTTGTCATAGGTGTCGAAACCGACTCCGTAATTGCCGTTGATGACCTCCTTCGCCTTGTCGGCTGCCATCTGATAATAGGCGTTGCCTCCGTTATAGGGATATCCCGCCATGTTCAGGTAGGTTTCGGCCAGGACGGCCTTCGCGGAAGCGACGGTCGGAGCCTCGAGCCTCATCACGCTTTCGCCCCAGCTGGCCGGAAGAAGTTCCTCGGCCTTGGTCATGTCGCTCACGACCTGGTCCCATACAGCCTGCTGGGTGGAGGACTTGATGTCAGGATGAGGGTCGACGTCGGTGATGATGGGCATCTGCTTGTACAGGCGCACAAGGTTGTAGTAGGCATAGCCCCTGTAGAAGTATGCCATGCCCATATACTGCTTGAGGGTGGCCTCATCGCCTTCCACGGTGCCGTCGAGGCTGAGGATGAAGTTCGCCTGCTTGATGGATTCGTAGCAGTTCTCCCAGTTGGTGAACACATACTGCTCTCCGTCGGACTGCTTGAAGACTTCAAGGACCTTGTAGTTGGAGGCGCAGATGTCATCCGCCAGGCGACAGGCCATGTTCAGGCACTTTCCTTCATAATAGTAGTCCATGGAGTTGTAAACCATCCTTGCAAGGGCGGTCTGGACATCTTCCACGGTATTGAAATAACTGGCCGACATGAACTGTCCCTTGGGATCTTCCTTAAGGAAGTCGTGGCAGGACATCAGCGTAGAAAGCGCCAATGCGGCGGCCAGGAATCTATATATAAGCTTTTTCATATCGAATTAATTGAATTTGTAGTTAATTCCGAAGGTGAAGATGCGGGGCACGGCGTAGCAGCCGTACTCGATGCCGCCTACCATGTCGCTCCTGCTGGCGTTGTCCGCGGTTTCAGGGTCATATCCGCTGTATCCGGTAAACGTGAAAGCGTTCTGTACTGATGCGCTCAGCCTGATGGAATGTTTGCCGAGGACCTTCCTGGGGATGGTGTAGCCTATGCTTATGTTGCGGACCTTGACCCAGCCGGCCTTTTCGATCCATTTGGAGGAGTTGGCCCTGTCCTGTGCGGAACCGCTGAAAGGCGAGTACCTTGAATCCTGGTTGGAAGGGGACCATATGTTTTCGGCGGCCTCCCTCAGGAGGATGCTGGTGGAGGAACCTACCACGGTGCTTGCGAGCATCTTGTTGAGGTTGAGCATATCCTGGCCGTGAGCTCCGTCGAGGACGAGGTTGAAATCGAAGTCCTTCCAGTAGATGGTGGTGCTGTAGCCCCAGGTGAACTTGGGAAGGAAGTTTCCGATTACCTGCATGTCGTTGCTGTCGATGACGTGGTCGCCGTTGACGTCCTCATATCGGTTGTCTCCGGGCTTCTGTCCGTAGTATCCGGTGGCGGTGTTCAGCTCGTCGGTACCCCAGAGACCCAGCCATTTATAGCCGTAGAAGTTGCCAAGTGACTGTCCTTCCTGAACAATGACGGGGCTGGTCTCCAACTGTACGCCGGTGAGGTTGGCGTCATCGGGGAAGAAGTCACCCATGCCTCCGAGGGACTTGACCTTGTTCTTCAGGAAGCTTCCAGTCCAGGTCATGGTCCAGGAGAAATCCTTTGAGGAGAAGGGGGTATAACCCAGGGCGATGTCGATACCCTTGTTCTGCATCTCTCCGAGGTTGACCTTGACGGAGCCGCCTCCGTCGTAAGCACCAAGCTGCTGGTCTGTAAGCATGTCGGAAGTGAGCTTGTTCCAGTAGTCGACATCCAGGGTGAACTTGTTGAGGAAGTGGAAATTCACGCCGAAGTCATACTGCTTGGTGACCTCCCATTTCAGGCTGCTGTTGACCGGATCGCCAAGATAAACCTGCTGGGACTTGGGCTCGACGCCCCAGCCATAGTTGAAGGTGGAGAGGGCGGCGATGGTCGAGTAGGGACTGATGGCCTGGCTTCCGGTGGCACCGTAACTGGCGCGAAGTTTCAGAAAGTCTATCCAGTCGATGCCCTGCATGAATTCCTCCTTGGATACCACCCAGCCTACTGCTGCGGAAGGGAAGTAGGAGAAATGGTTCTCTTTCTTGAACTTGGAAGCACCGTCAGCACGTATCGAAGCGGTGACGTAATACTTACCGTCGTAGTTGTAGTTCGCACGGGCGAAGAAAGATTCGAGGGCCTCGTTGCTGTAACCGGAAGCGATGAGCCTGTCGGGGGCGCCTGCGAGGTTGTACCATAGCTGGCGCTCGTCGCTCTGGTTCTTTCCGTCGGCATAGAACCAGTTGCCTTCGGAATTATACCATTCCGTACCCAGCATCAGGTTCATGTTATGCTTTTCTGCGAAGGTGCGCTCGTAGTTCAGGAGGCCGGTGACCTCCCAGGTGACGCCGTGGCTCTGGGTCCTTTGGGCCTCGACGGTTCCGAGATAATGGCTGTCGAACCTTCTGTGCTCAGATAAACCGATATTCACCGAAGGCTGGACCGAAACGGTCAGGCCCGGGATTATTTCGTATGCCAGATAGGCGTTGGCAATTCCGGACAGGGAATAGTTGTTCCTGTTTTCCTCAAGGGCGCTGAGAAGTGGGTTGGGCGCCGTGGTGGAATAGGGGTCGACCGTATTGTAGGTGCTGTCCTCGCCATAAGGGGCTACGTTGGGGGACCATTCGAGGGCGTAGAGCAGGGTGCTCTTTCCCGTATTGACTCCGCCGTTGTGGTTGACTCCGTAGTTCAGGGCCATGTCAATCCTGGAGGTGAATTTATCACCGAGCTTGAAGTCGAGGTTTGACTTGACGTTGTAGCCGCGGGCCCAGTTGTTCTTGACGGTACCGGTGTTGTTGGAATAACCTGCCGATACATAGAAGTTGGCGGCCTTTCCTCCACCGGAAACGTTGGCCTGGTAGAGCTGGCGGATACCGGTCTGTGTGACCTCCCTCTGCCAGTCGGTGTCTATGCTGTTGTCAAAAGGTATGTCGGTGCCGAAGTATGAGTTGTAGAATTTGCCGAATTCGGGGCCGCTGAGGAGGTCATAGAACTTTGCCTGCTTGGCGGCTGACACCTGGGCCTTGACTTCGACTACGGGTTCCTGGCTGCGTCCCCTCTTAGTGGTGATGATGATGACGCCGTTGGCACCGCGGGATCCGTAGATGGCGGTCGCGGAAGCGTCCTTCAGGACTTCTATGGACTCGACGTCGTTGGGATTGTAGATTCCGTAAGGGACTCCGTCCACGATGGTGAGGGGGCTGTTGCTTCCGAACAGGGAGTTGTTACCCCTGATCCTGATCTTGGCTCCTCCGTCCGCAACGTCGGCCGACGTCTGGGTGAAGGTAAGACCCGCGACCCTGCCACGGAGCATATCGGTGGTCCCGGTGACCGGCTGGGCCCTGAAATCGCTTGTGCTTATGGATGAGATGGATCCGGTCAGGTCCCTCTTCTTTACTGTACCGTAACCGATGGCCACGGCCTCGTCGAGGAACTCGGTGCTCTCCACCAAGCTGGTGTTGATTTCCGCATTCTGGCCTACAGGAATCTCGATGTCGTTGAATCCCAGAAGGGAAACGATAATGGAAGATCCTCTTGGAACGTTAAGGGTGTAACGTCCCTGATTGTCGGTCACCGTGCCATTCTGCGTCCCTTTCTCATATACGTAGGCGCCTGGCAGCGGTTCTCCGGAGGAATCGGTGACGACTCCGGACACGGCCCTGTTCCTGGGCTGGCTGTTTTGCGCCTCCAGTGGGAAAATGGAGATCTGTTTGTCGACTATCCTCCATCCGAGGGAGGCGCCGGACAAGACCTGGTTCATCGCCTCGTTGATTTCCGCCCCGGACAGGTTAACCGTGACCGGAACAGTTACATCAACGAGCGAGTTGTTGTAGACGAACTGGTAGTCCGTCTGTTTCTGAATCTCCGAGAGAACCGCCTTCAACGGTTCTCCCGTGCAGCGCAATGTCACCTTCTGTCCCCACGCCGTGACGCTGATGAGGACAAAGGCGAACAATGCAACCAATCTTGATGTGAACTTCATAGGAAATTGGTTGATTAATAATTATGTATGTAATTTTAGAGGTTTCCTCTTTTCCACAGGTTATTATCCAGTAGTATGGATTATACACTTCAAAATCGTTTTACCCTAATATATATTGACAAAAAAAGCCGTGGTTCTTCGCCACGGCTTTTTTATTGACAGGTGAAGCGCTACAGCTTCGGTCCGGCGTTGACGAGAGCCTTTCCTGCGCGGTTGCTCTCGTACTTGTGGAAGTTCTTGATGAACCTTCCGGCCAGATCCTTGGCCTTCTCTTCCCAGATACCAGGATTCTCGTAGGTGTCGCGGGGATCGAGTATGCCCGTGTCGACTCCTTCGAGCTTGGTGGGGACGGTGAAGTCGAAGTAGGGGATCTTCTTGGTCGGGGCGGCGTCGATGCTGTGGTTGAGGATGGCGTCGATGATGCCGCGGGTGTCGCGGATGCTGATCCTCTTGCCAGTACCGTTCCAGCCGGTGTTCACGAGGTAGGCCTTTGCGCCGCTCTTCTTCATCTTCTTGACGAGTTCCTCGGCGTACTTCGTAGGATGGAGTTCGAGGAAGGCCTGTCCGAAGCAGGCGGAGAAGGTGGGAGTGGGCTCGGTGATACCCCTCTCGGTGCCCGCGAGCTTGGCGGTGAAGCCGGAGAGGAAGTAGTATTTGGTCTGCTCGGAATCGAGGATGCTCACCGGAGGAAGCACGCCGAAGGCGTCGGCGCTGAGGAAGATGACCTGCTTGGCCGCGGGGCCGTGGCTGTCCGGACGCACGATGTTGTTGATGTGGTAGATAGGATAGCTCACGCGGGTGTTCTCGGTGACGGACTTGTCGTTGAAGTCGATTTTGCCTTCGGCATCCACCGTGACGTTCTCCAGGAGGGCGTCCCTGCGG
>JAFRRW010000001.1 GCA_017427885.1 Bacteroidales bacterium | reverse complement strand
GGTCCTCAAAATCACCCAAACCGACCGGGTGGTCGTCGGCTGGTTCCTGCGGGGGGGCGGCTGGGGGGGGCTGGGGAGCCGGAGCGGCCTGGGGAACTGGTTGGGGAGCGGTCCCCGCAGCGTCCGTTTTCTTGCCGAGGAGCTGGAGGCTGTCGACCTGGACTTCGGTGGTGTAGCGCTTGGCACCGGTCTGGTCGGACCAGGACCTCGTCCTCAGCCTTCCCTCGATGTAAAGCTGCGTTCCTTTCCTGATGAATTTCTCGGCCACGTCGGCGGAATTCCTCCAGGCGACGATGTTGTGCCATTCAGTGTTCTCCCGCAGTTCTCCGCCGCGGTCCCTGTACCTTTCCGTGGTGGCCAGCGTGAAAGTAGCCACCTTCGTGTTTCCCGGTGTTCCCTCGAGGTAACGTATTTCAGGATCTCTTCCGACGTTACCGATAAGCATTACTTTGTTGAGACTCATATATCAGTTTTTTGGTTTCGAAACCGTTGCGCGCACTGCCTTGCAATATACGAAAAGTCCGGGACTCCGGCAAATAAAAAACGGGCATTTTTCAACCTTTCGAACTCTCTGCCTGCATGGCGTCGAAATCGGGCTGCACGCCGGTCATCAGGCTGTATCCCGTGAGGGCCTGATAGAGGTGCCATCTCCTGCCTGGAACATACTGGCAGCCGCCTTCCTGCATCCTTAAGGCTGTCTCCCCGGTTCCGAACGAAGGTGTCTTGTAGTTGGCTTCCAGAATGACCTTTCCGGGCCGGTCTATGCCCTTCCTGTCCTCTCCGCGGAAATCTTCGGCGGTAAGCGTGGAAATGGTATCGATGGCGGTGGGAACGGTATATATCACGAGGTCGCATTCTCTCATAGCCTCCCTGAAATCGCTCATCGGTACGTTCAGGAAACCGTATTCCGGCAGCGATTCCGCTATGTCGGCGGCCCTCTCCGGCGTCCTGTTCATCAGGTTGGTGAGATAGCCAAGTTCGGCTGCGGCAACGGCTGCGGCTTTCCCGGCCCCTCCGCAGCCCACGATGAGGGCGAGGGGACGGCGGTCGTAAAGGTTCGGAAGGTTCTGCCTGAAATACTGGTGGATCTTGACGTAGGCCCGGGGGCCGAAACGGGAGTAGAACTCATTGACGATGCCGGGATACAGTGCCTCGGCTATGCTCAGCACGATGCCGGTGAAGTCGGAGTTGTGGGCTTCGATACCCCTGTCGGTCTTCACGAGGAGATTGGTGGCGCGGATCTTCATACAGGGGCCGGAGACATCTCCCTTCCCCTCTCCGGCGAGGGTCAGGACCTTTGCGAAGGCCTTCTCCTTGAAAGGGGCGGTGACGTTGACCGCCTTGTATTCCGACAGAAATCTCTGCCACGAAGCCTCGAAGTCGCTTCCTTCGATAAGGTCATATGGATATTTACCTCCATATCCGGCCCTGAAGATGGCCGGGCTCCTGGATCCTTTCACCGGATCCCCTATGATTCCGAATTTTTCCACGGTTTAAAGTTAATAAAAAACCTGAAGAAACCGCCCTGGATCCAAAAGAAAAACGCGGATACCGGAAGATTCGCAAATAATCGTTTCCGTTTTTCTTTCCACCCCTTCCATTGAACGTGCGTAAGACTATTTTTGCGGATGAAAAACTTCAAACTATGGAAACGAGAATCATTTCGGGCCTGACGGCCCTTTTACTGCTGACCCTGTCCTGTACTGGAATCGACCGGGAACCTGAACCGGAGTCCCGTGGCGAAATGGTGACTCTCAGTTGGTCGCCGGGGGAGGACTCCCCGACGCGCTCTTCGTTCACGGGAGGGGAGGCGAAAGTAAAATCCTATGTGATAGCGGCTTACCGGAAAGACGACGGGAGCCTTGCGGACTGCGCCTCGGTCTCTTCTGGCGCCGCGGCAACGCTTTCCGTCTATTCCGGAGCCACCTATGTCATAATGGTGGCGGCAAACCTCGGCCTGGGGGTAGGGGACATCCCGGAAACCCTTTCCGGAATGCGTAACCTGACCTGTGCCATACCTTCCTACGGCAACTCCGGCATTTTCCCGAAGGGCCTTCCCATGGCGGGATACACGGAGAAGGCGGTCACCGGGAGCGGGGACATATCGGGAGAAGTCTCCCTTGCCCGCCTGGTTTCGAAATACACCTTTACATTCAAGGACGGAGGCGTGGACGGAAAGCCTTCCACGACGGGGGACGACCTCGGATACAAGGTCAAGTCGGTCAAGCTGCTGCAGACGGCGAAGAAGTGCGCCCCGTTCTCGGAGACCGGTTTCGCGGCCTCTTCTTCTTCGGACATACTTGCAGGGGGCGACAAGGCTTCGTCGGCGGACGTCACCACCCTCGCCTCCGGCGGGAAGGCCGTGTTCTATGTGCCCGAGAACATGCAGGGACAGTACGGAATAACCGGAGAATGGGACAAGGCCTTCGACAATCCGGTCCTCTCCGGTGTGAGGGACCGCCTGACCTATCTTGAGGTGGGTCTGAGTTTCCCTTCAGACAACGCCTGGGGGATAACCGGGGACGTGACCTACAGGATATGCCTGGGGGACAATGTGGTAAATGATTTCAACATAAGGAGGAATGCCTCCTACGAGGTGGTGATGACAGGGACGGCGAAAGGCTTGGGAGTGGATTCCTGGAGGGTCGAGGACGGGAGCAGCAAACCCGAGATGGGGGCCACCTTTACGGGAGGGGACTACCTGGCAAGGAAAGGCACCCTCACCGTGACCGGCTGGTCGTCGATGTCCACGGCGATGAGGAACTCCGTGTCCGTGGTCCCTTCCGACGCTTCGGCCTTCACTGTCACCTCTTCCGGTAACGGGAAATACTCGATAGTTCCGATAAAGACAGGGTCCTATACCATCAAGGTGACGGGTATCCTTCACTCTCCGTTGGAAATCCCGGTTTCCGTTTCCGCCCCCGTCCTCGTCCTGAACGCTTCCACCTTCACCGTAACACCCGATTCGGGGGCTTCCGTAAAGGCTTCGTTCAAGGATTCCGAAGGGAATGCCATCACGAATTTCGACGCTACGGCATACTCGGCCCTGCTGAAACCCTCCCTGTCGTTCAAGACCCTCGGGAACGTGATGGACATATCGGTTATCTCGGAAGGATCGGCGGCCTCGGCCTGGAAGATTACGGAAGGCAGCGACTATCTTCCCCTTCCTCCCTCCACGCCGAACAAGAACCTCGGTTCCTTCCACGACCTGACCTTCACCGACCTCACCGCCTCCTCCCTGGACTGCCTCCTGGCTGACACCGATCTCAGGATCGGGACGGTCACCTATTCAGGGGAGGTTATCGCAAAGTGTCCTTCATCCGAAGTGACGGCCGTCAAGGCCAACCTCAAGGCCAAGGCCGAGGCTTCATTCAAGGCCAAGCTGGACGGGAAGGATTACGACGGCCTGGCCTTCTCCTCTTCTTATAAGGTGGGCCAGGGGTGCACGGTGACGGTGAAGGCCCAGTCTTGTCTGAACCGCGAGGCCGGGAGCATGACGCTGTGGTTCGTGAAGGGATCTTCGGAGGTCTGCGTCGGTAAATTCGACTGCCACGTCCACGCCACGGTCCGCTGCCATCATCAGTACAACGTGAATGTGATCACCTCTTCGGACAACTACGGTTTCGACCCGGCAGCCGTTCCGGTCTCGGGTCTCGGGATCGACTCCGGCACCACTTCCGATGCGTCTTCCTACCTGAGTCCGTTCGCCCACTGCCCCTTCTGGTTCATTTATTTCTATATCGACGGAGGGGACACCTACAACCACGCCACCTACTATGCGGGAGCGGCCGGAAGCGGTACCATTTCACCACCGCGTTACAGCAAGGTCCTGTACGACATCCAACTCGCTTCCGGTGGTAACCATAAATGGGAAGGGGCTCTGGTGAAGGCCGAAACGGTTTCCACGGTCAGCAACAGTTCCGAAGGATACACCATCTTCTGCCCGTATGAAGTGCTGCCTTTCGGAAAGCCGGAAGACGGGGCCCTTTACAGGTATATGCGGACAGCCACGGCGTCGTTGACCATCCGGAATCTCTTCCAGCCGATCCTGGCCGTCAGCACCACGACGGAATATGTTTCTTCCACGGGGCAGAACAGGTTTGTCAACTACAAGACACCACTTGGAGGTCTCACCGCCACTCTGGGTGATCCTGACGGCAGCGGAACGGCCTGCAGCAAGGAGACTTACAACGGTGAGAAGGTCATCAGGATGCAGGGGGTGAACTCCGCCGGGACCTTCGACGGCAAGAAGGCTTCCGACGGCAAAGGTTACTGGTGGCTCCACGCCACTGCGGAGACATATTCCCTTTACAGCCGCTCCACGACCTCCAATCCCGACACCGGAGAAACATACCGGTTCATAGAGGTTAAATAATCCGCTTGGTTCTCAGTGACTCTGCCACCCTCGGCAAGATGAGAGGGAGGGGCCCTTCAGGGAGGGGCCGCGAAGCGGCGTCATCTGAGAACCAGGCGGATTATTCCCGGGGATTTGTTATATTTGTATGTTGACAAATCTTCGTGGAAATATGAAAAACCTTTGCCTTTTCCTGACGGCCTTGCTGACTTTCGTCGCGACGGCCTATGCCGATGATCCGGAAAAAACCAAGTGCGACCCCTATCTCACCGGATACGGTGGATACGGATATCTGGTCGAGAATACCCCCAAGGCTGCCGTCTGGTGGGCCGAAGGGGTTTACAAAGTGATGCGGGACACCCCGGTCCCGGCGACTAAATCGAAGGGGATAACCGTTTCTTCGGCCGGTAACGAGTGGGAATCTTTCATCGTGGTCGTCAATCCGAAGACTCCCCTGAAGGACGTGAAAGTGGAGATCGGACCTTGGAAGGGCACCGCGGGGGAGCCCTTCGAAGAGAAAATCCGCAAAGTGGAATACGTTACCGTCACCCAACCGACCGACTACTACGGCTGGGCCGGCGACTGGCCCGATCCGCTTCCCCTTTACGAAGGTCCGGAGACGCTTGAGCCGGGGACCAACCATTCCTTCTGGATCACGCTGAAGACCCCGTGCGGGAAGCCGGCAGGTACATATGTTTCCAGCTTGACTCTTTCCGCCCGTGACGGATGGCGGGTTGTGATACCCATATCTCTTAAAGTCAGGAACTTCTCCCTCCCTAAGTCTCCTTCGGTACGCTCAAGTCTCGGCTTGTGGATGGGCCCTCCCTACCAGTATGACAACATTTTGACGGAGGAGCAGAAGGAGACCGTTTTCGAGAATTACCTGAAGTCTTATTCCGATCACCGCATAACACCGACCTCTCCGATGGAGCGCCATCCTGTAAAGATGGAGGTGAAGGGCGTGAAATGGGGTGGAGGACTGTTCGATTCCGCAACCAAGGTTGAAGGTAATTATTCCTTTGCCGTCAGCGACAATTCCTATTCCACCGGGGTCGAAGCCGTCTATAAACCCGGACTGATTCCAATCAAGACCGGAAAACCCTATGCCTTGAAGTATTTCGCCCGTTCCGAGGAGAAGGAAGGATACACCAACATACTTGTCGAACTGTATGACAAGGATGGGAATCTCCTGCCTTATTCCAATTCGTTCAAGGAGTTTGCCACCAAGCCGGAATGGCAGGAATTCTCCGTCGACCTGGACACCTCCGATCCCGGAGCTGCTTTCGTGAAGATTCACCTCTATGCCGCGCTGAACGTCACAGGCGGTGAATCCAGGGGTAAGACGTGGTATGATGACGTCCGGCTTGTCAACCTTGAGACCGGAGAGAACGAGTTCCCGGACGGTAATTTCGAGGCGGACCTTGACGATATCAGCGTATCCCTCGATTTCACCGATTTTGCCCGTGCTGCGGAGCATTATTTCGGCGACCTGGGCTTCAATGCGCTCAATATCGGTATTGCCGGTCTTGGCGGCGGAACATTCTATTCCAGGGATTACGGTTCGTTCGCGGGCTTCCCCAACGGTTCCCCGGAATACGAGAAACTGATGGGCCAGTACCTCAGGCAGATGGAGAGCGGACTTAAGGAATGCGGACTCCTTGACAAGGCATATGTCTATTGGTTCGACGAGCCTTCCAGCAAGGAGGATTACGATTTCATCAGGGCGAAGCACGAGATGATGAGGAGAGTCGCTCCTGGA
Source organism: Bacteroidales bacterium (assembly GCA_017427885.1). Lineage (GTDB taxonomy): Bacteria > Bacteroidota > Bacteroidia > Bacteroidales > UBA932 > Cryptobacteroides. The sequence goes on along the minus strand of JAFRRW010000001.1, from coordinate 71,568 downwards.
CTTCACACGTTCCTGACCGAGCACGAGAGAAAATACGACATTTCCGACGTGAATGACATTACGTGTTCCGTCTGGCCTGTGGATTTGAAGAAGGTCGAAAAGGTGAAATCCCGTCCGGGAAACGAGTTTTGGAGCTATCTGTGCACGGGTCCCAAGTCTCCTTGCCTCAACCTTTTCATCGACAACGACGCCGTAAACCTCAGGCTCTGGCTCTGGACTTCCTATATGTATGGATTGAAGGGCATCCTCATCTGGGTCACCACCCATTGGAATTCCGTTGAGGCATCGCCAGTCGGTTTCCTCCAGGATCCTTGGAAGTATCCGCAGAGTTACACCACGTCATATGGCATCGCCAGGGGCAGGCAGAGCGTATGGGGCAACGGCGACGGAAGGTTCTTCTATCCCCAGAACCGCCGCCCGAACGAGGACAGGGAAACCACCTACCTGGGAGAGCCGATTCCTTCATTGAGGCTTGAGATACTCAGGGACGGAGTCGACGACTACGACTACCTGACGCTTCTGGAAGAGGCGATAGGGAAGGCCAAGAACCCGGGCAGCCGTCTGGTCAGGGAAGCGAAATCCCTCCTGACTCTTCCCAAGGACTATTACAAGGATGACACGCATTTCTCGAGGGATCCCCGTTTCCTCCTGAAAAGGAGGGAGAGGATAGCGGAACTGATAGAGATATTAAGCAGATAATATGATGAGAATCAGGGATTTGATTGTATCGGTGAGCTTCGTCGCTGCCTTTGTGTGCAGTGTTCCGGCGGCAGGCCAGACCATCACCGTGAAGGATACGGTTTACACCACCTATCCCTATTCGGACCCCGATCCTGCACCGTTCGGAGGCAGGATTTATCCCTATTTCCGCTATGATGGATATTCGCCCGAGAGCGAGCCGGTCAGCTGGAAGGAGGTCATCCTGGAAAACGACCTCCTTAAAGTGAGGATCATACCGTCCATCGGAGGAAAGGTGTGGTCGGTGTATGACAAGGTCGCAGGCAACGAGATGTTCTATGACAACGACGCCATAAAGTTCCGCGACATTGCGATGCGCGGACCGTGGACCAGCGGAGGAATCGAATTCAACTACGGCATCATAGGCCACGCCCCGTCCTGCTCAAGTCCCGTGGAATGGAAGACCGTGAAGAAGGATGATGGCACCGTAAGCTGCTACATAGGCGTGCTGGACCTTCTGACCAGGACCCGCTGGACGGTGGAGATAAGCCTTCCTGCAGGAAAGGACTGGCTGCTCACCAGGACGTTCTGGCACAATTCCACCGGGAAATTCCAGCCTTATTACACCTGGACCACGGCCGGAGTCTCCACCTCGGATTCCCTCAGGCTTGTCTATCCTTCGGCCTATTCCGTAGGACATCCCGGCAATATAGGCCCCTATCCCATAGACGAATACGGTCACGACATGAGGGTGTATGCCGAGCAGGTGACTCCCGGAGCGAAGTCTTTTCATCCGGCCGGCTCCCACAAGGGTTTCTTCGGGGCCTGGTGGAAGGAGAACGACAACGGGATGATACACCTGGCCGACAGGGACCAGAAACTTGGCAGGAAGTATTTCTGCTGGGCTCCCGGGGATGAGGGGAAGATGTGGGAGGAACTACTGACCGACAACCTTCCGCAATATGTGGAACTCCAGGCCGGAAGGCTGTTCAACCAGAACGACATCAGCAGTGACTTCACTTCCTACAGGCAGTTCCTCTTCACCCCCTACGGTACCGACGAATACAGCGAGTACTGGATTCCATTCTCGGGTACCAGGGGAGTGGGGGACGTAACGCTGCAGTGCGTGGCTAACGTTGTTGAGGAAGGAGACGGATGGAAAATATTCATATATCCCCTTCAGGGGCTTAAAGGCCTCCTGTGCGCCCTGGACAAGGACGGGAAGGAGATTTCTTCGTGGAACGCGGACTTCGGCGCTGCAGAGCTGATTGAGAAAAAAATACCTTCCGCCCCGGTGAAACTTACCCTTGACGGCCGGACGCTCTGGACCTTGGACCAGGAGATTCTGGACAGGCCCAACAAACTGCCCGAAGGATACGACCACGACACGGCTTCCGGCTCCCTGATCCTCGGAATCTCCCACGCCGGACAGAGGGAATACGCCACTGCGGAGAAATATGCCGACCAGGCCCTGACTGCGGATCCCAACTTCGGACAGGCCCTGGACCTCAAGGCGATGCTGCTGCTGTACAAAGGGGACTGGCAGGGGGCTTTCGAATATGCCAACAAGGCCATCTCGGTGGACCAGTACGACCCTCAGGCCAACTATATTTCCGGCCTTGCCGCCATTGAACTGGGAAAGAAGGCGGACGCCCTCGACAGGTTCGAGATGGCGGCCATCACCTCTTCCCTGCGCAGCGCTTCCCAGACTCAGCTCAGCCGTCTGCATTTCGCTTCCGGCGAGTATGAAAGGTCAATGGAGTATGCCCGCAGGAGCATGACCGGCAATCTCTTCAACATTACCGGAATAGAGATGGGATATCTCTGTTCCAGGGCGTTGGGTGAGGAGTCCGAACTTTATCTCAAGGAGATAGAGGCCCTGGATCCCCTCTGCCATTTCCCGGATTTCGCCAGGTTCCTTGCCGGGAAGGAGTCCGCGCAGACCCTTTCCGGGAACATACGCCAGGAGATGAAAACCCAGGAATATCTCGAAAACGCGTTGTTCTTCAACGGGCTCGGACTCACTGATGATGCGGCGAAGATCCTTGAGGCCTGTCCTGACAGGAATGCCCTTACCGACCTGTGGATAGCATACCTCAAGGGTGACAGTTCCCTGATTCCCGCCGCCGAGGCTGCCGGGCTCGATTTCGTGTTCCCGTTCAGGACGGAGAGCCTCAGGCCCCTTCGCTGGGCCGTGGACAACGGCGGAGGCTGGCAGAGCCGCTATCTTCTTTCGGCCCTGCTCAACAGCCTGGGCCGCAATGCTGAAGCTTATGAGTTCATCAAAGGCATAAACGACTGCTCCTTCGCCCCCTTCTACGTGCTCCGTTCGAGGGTTGGCGGAGGGACCGACGACCTGCGCAAGGCAGCGGCCGCCGATCCTTCCCAGTGGAGATACGGCAGGGACATCACCTGGGCCTGCCTCAGGGACGGGAAGACAGCCGAAGCTGTCAGGATCATCGAACCATATTACCTGAAAGACAAGTCAAACTTCAACGTCGGTTTCCTCTATGCCCAGGCCCTGGCGGCGGACAAGAGGTGGTCAGATGCCGAGAAGGTCCTGAAGGACATAAATATACTTCCTTATGAAGGCCAAGGGAACTCCCACGCCCTGTACCGCCAGGTGAAACTCCGCCTGGCAGCCGCCTCCGTTGACAGGGGGAACCTGTCCAAAGCAGGCAGATATGTCGAAGAAGCCAGGCTCTGGCCCCACAACCTCGGTGTCGGAAAGCCTGTAGCGGTGAATGAGGATGCCGAAAACTGGATGTCCGCGGTGATCGCCGCCCGCAGGGGGAACAAGGCCGCCGCCGAGGCCCTTGCCGGTCAGATCTCCGACGGGAAATGGGCTGAAGCCTTCAAGGAGGCCGTTTCCGGGAAGAAGGCGTCCGTCGTGTCCGTACTTGACAAATACAACCTTGGAATATAAAACATAATGATATGAGAATCACTTCAATCATCTCCGTGGCCGTTTCGGCGGTCCTTGCCCTTTCCTGTTCCGGGGACAAGAGCCTTGTCGGATATGCCAATCCCTTCGTAGGAACCGCCTACACCGGCCATACCACCCCCGCCGCGGCCTATCCTTTCGGGTCGATGCAGCCCGGTCCGCAGACCGGCAACCTCGACTGGGAACATTGCTCCGGCTATGTCTGCGAGGACACCCTGATGTGGGGATTCACGCAGAACAAGCTCAGCGGAACCGGCGTAGGTGACCTTTGCGACATCCTGATGATGCCTTTCTCCGGCACGCCGGAAAGGGAAGATTACAAGAGCACCATCGACAAGGAGTCCGAGACGGCCGTTCCCGGTTTCTACGGGGTTTCGCTTCCTGGCAACGGAGTCAAGGCCGCGATGACCTGCTCTCCCCACGTGGCCCTGTATGAGTTTACTTTCGACAAGGAAGGGGCGTCGCTCTATGTCGATTACCAGAACGCCATCGTGGCCACGGGAGGCTACGAGAGGTTCCAGAAACGTGTGCTTTCTTCCGAATACGAGTGCGTCGATCCCACCACTTTCAAGGGAGACATGAGGACGACAGGTTGGGAGGACAAGGGCGTCAACTATATCGAGAGGGACGTCCACTATGCGGTGGTCTTCGACCATCCCGTGAAAACCGAGATCGACGTCCAGGACGACCCACTGATGAAGGCACCGCGGAGGCTCTATACCTTCGACATAGCCCCCGGAGGGAAACTGCTTGTCAAGGTGTCGATGTCTTCCGTCAGTTCCGACAATGCCCTGGAGAACATTGAAAAGGAAATGCCCGGATGGGATTTCGGGGATGTTCGTTCAAAGGCGGAAGCCGCCTGGGAGGACGTGCTCCGCAAGGTGGAGATAAAAGGGACGAAGGAGCAGAAGGAGAATTTCTATACCTCGATGTATCATCTCTTCTTCCAGCCCAACAATCTGGCCGACGTGAACGGAGAGTACCGCGGAGCCGACGACCAGGTCCGTAAGGCAGCGGACGGCAGTTATTATTCCACCCTTTCCCTCTGGGACACCTTCCGTGCGGCCCATCCCCTATATACCGTAGTGGCTCCCGAGATGGTGGCCCCTCTGGTGAACACAATGCTGGACCAGTGCGATGCCCAGGGTTTCCTTCCCATCTGGCCGCTCTGGTCCCAGGAGAGTTATTGCATGATAGGCAACCATGCGGTTCCCGTGGTCGTGGAGGCCTGCCTGAAGGATTTCCCCGGGATAGACCAGGAAAGGGCCTATGCCGCGGTCAGGAAGACCCTCACGGAAAACCACAAGAACTCGTATTGGGACATTTACGGCCAGTACGGCTACTATCCCTTCGACCTCGTGAAGGTTGAATCGGTGTCCCGGACGATGGAATGCGGCTATGACGACCATTGCGCCGCCCTCCTTGCGAAGAAACTGGGGAAGGATGAAGACTACGAGTTCTTCATGAACCGATCCCACAACTACAGGAACCTGCTGGATCCCGAGTCCCTGCTGGTCAGGGGCAGGGATTCTAAGGGCAACTGGCGCACCCCTTTCGACAAGTTCCAGATCTCGCACGCCAGCACCCACGGAGGTGATTACACCGAAGGCAACGCCTGGCAGTACACCTTCCATATGCAGCAGGACTTCGACTGGATGGTCGAGGCAGAAGGCGGCACGGAGGCTTTCGCCACCAAGCTGGATTCTCTGTTCGTCCTTACCGACACTTCCGAAGCCGAGGGCTTCACGGGTGACGTCACCGGCCTCATCGGCCAGTACGCCCACGGCAACGAGCCGAGCCACCACGTGATCTATTTCTACACGATGCTCGGCAAGCCCTGGAAGACCGCGGAACTGGTGCGCAAGGTGTTCGACGATTTCTACAAGCCTGTCCGCGACGGCCTCTGCGGCAACGACGACTGCGGCCAGATGAGCGCCTGGTACATTTTCAGCGCCCTGGGATTCTATCCCGTGAACACCGTCAGCGGTGATTTCGTCATAGGCGCGCCCCAGATTCCCGAGGCAGTGGTGAATCTCCCCGGCGGGAAGAAGTTCACGATGAAGGCCAAGGGCCTGAGCGAAGGGAACAAGTATGTGAAGGGCGTGAAGATAGACGGCAAGCCAGTGACCGACTGGAAGATAAGCTATGACCGGATAATGTCCGGCTGTACCCTTGAATTCGAGATGGGACCAGATAAGAACATTTAGGATGAGACGGTTACTGTCATTGCTTTCAGTCGCGGCGGTCCTTGCCGGCTGTAACGGAAAAGGAGAAAGCGCCTCCGTTGAACCTACTTCCAGGCCCTGCGCAGCAGTGGACGAGGGAAGGGAGTTCTTCGAGAACAGGCTTTGCACCCCTGAGAATTATCCGGTTTCCTTCACCTATGCGGGGAAGGACTATAAAGGATTGGGTGATCTGACCCTTGTCTCAAAGGAGATAAAGGATACCCCTGCCGGAAAGGAGTCAGTTCTGACCTTCGACCTGGACGGAGGCCTGGAACTCAAGGCCGCGGCGGCTTTCAACGCAGAATTCGGTGAGAATGAATATACCCTCTGGTTCGAGAACAGGGGTTCTGCCCCTAGCGGAGTGCTCGAGAACGTCCTCTCCGCATCCCTGGACCTTCCCGGGGCCGATCCGGTCCTTCGAGGCTGCCTGGGAGACCACGGAAACAAATATGCCGCCTATGAAAAGGACCTTCTCGAGGCTCCCGTAGAGTTCAAGAATACCACGGGGCGGGCCACTCACGTTTATTTCCCGTATTTCGACCTCGTACACGGGGACGGGGGCACGCTTATGGCTTTGGGATGGGCCGGCAACTGGGCCGCTTCTTTCGTGTCCCTGGGAGAGACTACCAGGGTTGAGGCCGCAAACTGCGACGACTTCAGGGCCTGCCTCCTTCCGGGAGAGAAGGTGCGTTCCGCTATGGTGGTGCTGCTCCCTTACAAGGGCAGGAACGCCGACGACGCCACCAATCTCTGGAGGGAATGGTTCGTCAAATACAACCTGCCCAGGGCCGACGGCCAGGGTAATCCCATCGAGCCTTTCTCCACATCCTGCTTTGCGGGAGACACCGGGCTTCCTAATTCGGACGGCAGCATATCGGAGAGGTTCTACACCTGGAAGAGGACATTGGAACGTCTTGTCTATGAGGATGTCATTCCGGATTTCAGGTGGTTCGACGCCGGCTGGTACCCTGATCCTGCGGGCAATACCGTGATGAGCGAATGGTGGAGCACCATAGGAACCTGGGAGATTGACAAGGTAAAGTGGCCCGGCAACACTTTCAGGGAGTCGAACGACGCCTGCCACAAGGCGGGCATGAAGGTGCTGATGTGGTTCGAACCGGAGAGGGTAACCCATATCGAGGACCTTGTCAGGAACCATGGCTACAAGGAGGAATGGGCCATTTCGAACGAAGACGGAGTGAGCACCAATAACCTCGGTGACCCGGATTGCCTCGACTGGACTGTGGAACGCATCACCAGGACTATGCTGGAAGGCGGTGTGGACCTGTTCAGGGAGGACAACAACAGCGATCCCGGCACCACCTGGCCCCTCAGGGACGCGGTCCAGGATTCGAACCTGGGAATACCGCGCCGCGGAATTACCGAGAACCTTGCCGTCCAGGGCCATTACGAACTGTGGGACAGGATCATAGCCTTCTGCGCCGCCAACGGCAAATGCACCTTCATAGACAACTGCGCCTCGGGAGGCGGCCGCAATGACATCGAGTCCCTGCGTCGTAGCCTTCCCTTCCTCCGCAGCGACTCCGACCGCACTACCACGGCCCTGAGGCTCTCGATGAGTTCCACGTTCAACAAATGGATTCCTCTTTCCGGTTCTTCTACGAAGGAGTCCGTCCACGAGTTGGAAGGTGGCCAGGCGGGGGGGAGCGACTTCTATGTGACCAGGGCTTCCTGGCTTCCTATCTACAACCTGTCTGAGTCGTGGACGCACGACGTGATGCTGGATTACGACAGGGTGCGTAAGACGTACAACGAGTGGAAAGCTTTCAATCACCTTCTCACCAAGGATTTCTATGTGCTTACACCCTGGCACGCCCATTACGACAATTCAGGTTGGACCGTTTTCGTCTACAATGACCGCGAAACCGGAGAAGGCATACTGACTGCCTTCCGCCAGGAAACCAACGAAGAGCCTGAATTCGCGGCGAAACTTCCTTTCGCGAAGGCCGGGGAGACATATTCGCTGGAGAACGTCGATACCGGTGAGGAACTGACCCTCGACGGCGGGAAACTGTCCTCGGAGGGACTGTCGATCGTCCTTTACGCTCCCCGCAGCTGCGCCGTCTGGCATATCCTGCGGAGCCGATAGAAAGCAGTCATTACAGTACAGGTACCGGCAACGCTCGCAGAATACACGGCTGCCGCCGCAATGCTCGCTTATGCCGGTACCTGTACTGTATGTGGATGTATGCTAGAAATGTCACCGGTCCTTGACCAACCGCTGGCGGACGGCCTCGTAGAGGAGGATGGCGGTTGAGACGGAAACGTTGAGGGAATCTTCGACTCCAAGCATAGGGATGAGTATGTGCCTGTCGGCAGCGCGACGCCAGAACTGTGACAGCCCCGTATCTTCCGCGCCCATCACTATTGCGGTGCCGGAAGCCATGTCGGAATCATAGTAAGGGACGGAATCCTGAAGTTGGGCCGTGTAAACCTTGAGACCGTTGCCGCGGAGCCAGAACAGGGCTTCTTCGTTTGTAAGCTGAACGGTAGGGACGGTGAAAATGGCCCCGATGCTTGCCCTGACCACGTTGGGATTGTAAATGTCGCAGGCGGAATCGCATAGAAGGACCGCGTCGGCTCCGGCAGCGTCTGCGCTCCTCAGGACAGCCCCCAGGTTCCCGGGCTTCTGGACATTTTCCAGAACCACTACCAAAGGAGCCCCGGGATCCTTGAAGGAGATGTCATCAAGCGTCCTGTCTTTCCATTCCACTTCGGCGATGAGTCCCTCGGTGCCACCGCGATAGGCAATCTTGTCGTACACCTGGGGCGTTACCTCCACGCAGGTGCAGTCAGGATTCCCTTTCAGGGCCGAGGCGGCTATCGGCGCGAAATCCCTGTCACCCAGGATGTCCGGACATCTGAACAGGGTCCTGGCCCTGAAGCCGGCACCCAGGCACCTTCCGACCTCCCTCAGTCCCTCGACGGGGAACAGTCCCTTCTCCCTCCTTGTCCTGGACTTGTATCCCAGGGCCAGGAGTTCCTTTATCTTGGGGTTGTTCCCGGAGGTGACAGCTTCGGTCTTCATCAGAAACTACCGGTCGGATTCTTCCTTGCCGGCCGTGAGAATCTTCTCGGGACGCATCTGGGGGAAGAAGAGGACGTCCTGGATGGTGCTCTTCCCGGTCATAAGCATCGTGAGGCGGTCTATTCCGATACCGATGCCGGAGGTGGGAGGCATTCCGTATTCGAGGGCGCGCACGAAGTCGTAATCGACGTACATCGCCTCGTCGTCGCCCTTTGACTTGAGGGCGGCCTGCTCCTGGAACCTCTCGAGCTGGTCGATGGGGTCGTTGAGCTCGGAATAGGCGTTGGCCAGTTCGTGGCCGTTGACGAAGAGTTCGAACCTCTCGGTGAGGGAATCGTCATAACGGCACCTCTTGGTAAGGGGCGACATCTCCACGGGATAGTCGATGACGAATGTCGGCTGGACGAAATTCTTCTCGCAGAACTCGCCGAAGATGGCGTCGATGAGCTTGCCCTTGCCCATCGTGGGATCGACTTCCACCTTCAGGTCCTTGCAGGTCGCCCTGAGGGCGTCCTCATCCATTCCGGCCACGTCCACTCCCGCATATTCCTTGATGGCGTCGAGTATCCTCACCCTCCTGAAACCGGCCTTGAAGTCTATCTGGTTGCCTTCTATCTCTACGACGGTCGTGCCGTGGAGCTTGAGGGCTATCTTTTCGAGCATCTTCTCGGTGAATTCCATCATCCAGACATAGTCCTTGTAGGCGGCGTAAAGCTCCATCTGGGTGAATTCGGGATTGTGGGTCTTGTCCATTCCCTCGTTGCGGAAATCCTTCGAGAATTCGAAAACTCCGTCATAACCGCCCACGATGAGCCTCTTGAGGTATAGTTCGTCGGCCACCCTGAGGTACAGGGGGATGTCAAGGGCGTTGTGGTGGGTGACGAAGGGACGGGCCGTTGCGCCTCCGGGGATTGACTGCAGGACGGGCGTCTCGACCTCGAGGTAACCGGCATCGGAGCAGTATTCCCGCATCGTGTTGATGATCTGCGTCCTCTTGACGAAGACGTCCCTGACCTGGGGGTTCACGATGAGGTCCACATACCTCTGGCGGTAGCGGAGTTCGGGGTCGGTGAAGGCGTCGTGGACCTTTCCGTCTGCCTCCTTGACGATGGGGAGCACCTTGAGCGACTTGCTCAGGAGGGTCAGTTCCTTCACGTGGACGGTCAGCTGGCCGGTCTGGGTGAAGAAGGCGAATCCCTTGATTCCCACGATGTCACCGATGTCGAGGAGTTTCTTGAACACGGTGTTGTACATCGTCTTGTCCTCGCCCGGGCAGAGGTCGTCCCTCTTCACGTAGGCCTGGATCCTTCCGGAGGAGTCCTGGATTTCCATGAAGGAGGCCGCTCCCATTATCCTCCTGGACATAATTCGTCCGGCGAGGCACACGTCGTTGAAATTGCCTTTCTCCGGGTCATATCCTTCCTCGATTTCCTTCGCCTTCGTGTCCACCGGGTAAAGCGGGGCTGGATAGGGGTTTATCCCCAGTTCCCTGAGGGCTGCGAGAGACTGTCTCCTGACTTCTTCCTGTTCGCTCAGTTCAATGTTTGCCATCTGTTTGCAATAATTTTTAATCCTCAATCTGCAAAAATACTTAAATAATTCATAAGTCTGATTTTTTATGAGTATATTTGTCTGATATGGGTAAGGAACGGAAATGGATATTGCAGGATCCGGCCGACCCCGAGACCGCCGGCCGGCTGGCCGCCGAACTCGGAGTCGACAAGGTGCTTGCGCAGCTGCTCGTGAAGAGGGGAGTGACCACTTTCGAGCAGGCCCGTTCCTTCTTCCGCCCCGCCCTCGAAGACCTTCACGACCCCTTCCTTATGAAGGATATGGAAGCCGCGGTCAAGAGGCTCCGCAAGGCAATCACCGCGGAGGAGAAGATCCTGGTGTATGGAGACTACGACGTAGACGGCACCACCGCCGTGGCCCTGGTGTATTCCTTCCTGAGGAGATATTCCTCGAATGTGGATTTCTATATCCCCGACCGTTACGACGAGGGTTACGGAGTGTCTTACAAGGCAATTGACTGGGCTTCCAACAATAAATTCGGCCTAATCATCACCCTCGACTGCGGCATCAAGGCGGCGCCGAAGGTCAGATACGCGGCGGAGAAGGGAATAGACATGATTATCTGCGACCACCATCTTCCCGAGGAGGAGATCCCTTCCGCCGTCGCCGTGCTCGACCCCAAGAGGGAGGACTGCAACTATCCTTTCGACGACCTCTCCGGCTGCGGGGTCGGTTTCAAACTGGTCCAGGCCTATTCGATCAGGTACGGAATCCCGTTCGAGACCCTCATTCCCTTGCTGGACCTGCTTGTGGTAAGCATTTCATCCGACCTCGTGACTATGGTGGGGGAGAACAGGATACTGTCCCATTTCGGGCTGAAGCAACTCAACGAAAACCCCCGCAAGGGCCTCCTGGCGATGATCAACCTCTCCAAACTGGAGCCCGGTCACATCACCATCGACGACATCGTATTCAAGATCGGCCCCCGTATCAACGCCGCAGGAAGGATGGAGAGCGGAAGGCTTGCCGTGGAACTTCTCACTGCGGCCGACGACAGGACGGCGAACCTCATCGGCAACAAGATCAACGACAACAATACCGAGCGCAAGAACATAGACAGGGAAATCACCAGCGAGGCCGTGGAGATGGTCAGCGACGGCAGGGCACTTTCTGCCAAGAATGCCACCATCGTGTACAATCCCCTCTGGAACAAGGGCGTTGTCGGAATCGTCGCTTCCCGGCTGGTGGAGGCGTATTACCGTCCCACCGTGGTCCTTACGAAGTCCAACGGCTTCGTCACTGGTTCGGCCAGGAGCGTTGCCGGTTTCGACCTCTATGAGGCCATCGAGAGCTGCGCCGACCTGCTGGAGAACTTCGGCGGCCACGTCTATGCCGCCGGACTCACCCTCAAGGAGGAGAACCTCAAGGAGTTCAGCGAGAGGCTGGATGCCTTTATAGGGAAGAAAATAACCAGGGAGATGCTCACTCCGGTGACCAACATCGACTGCGAACTTGACTTCTCACAGATCACTCCGAAATTCTTCAGGATTCTCAAGCAGTTCCAGCCGTTTGGCCCGGGCAACGGGAATCCCGTGTTCATGACGGAGAACGTCTATGACGACGGCAACGGCCGCAAGGTCGGGGCCGGGGGAGTCCACCTTAAGCTTGATCTCATCCAGGAGTCGCAGCCCTACCGCCAGATTCCGGCGATAGGTTTCAACATGGCCGACCTCTACGACTACATCAAGGCCGGCAACCCGATGGACGTCTGCTATTCCATCGTGGAGAACTACTATCGCGGCAATTCCACCATCCAGCTCAGGCTGAAGGACATCCGCGAGAGGGAAGAGTTCATATAGAGTATATCCCGGTCAGGGCTTCACCCGCACGAATACGTTGCCGTAAGGCGGAATTCCGAGGGAGTCGGTCCTCCGGCCTGTCTCTTCGTCCAGAACATTGACCTGAACGAAGGACAGCCTGTTTCCGTCACTGTCGTGGAGGGACAGCGTCGAGGGGCGTCCGGAGGTTTCACGCACGTTCACGAGAAGGTTCCCGTCCGGCATCGGTACGGTGCCGACAAGCAGCAGGTTCTCTCCTTCGATACCCAGCAGGGAACGTTCGCGCGCCCTTTCCTTTGCGCCGTTCTTAAGGGAAGTTCCGGGCTGCACCCTGGCATAGACCGGAGTACGGTTGCCCTGGCCGAATTTCCACGCTTCAGGCTCCGAGCATCCGGGGAGGGAGGTTATCGCATAATTCCACCGGAATTCCCCTTCCTGGAAAGCCCGGAAGTTGGTAAACCAGTAATTGTTCATCACCCAGGAGAAGAAATGGGTCTTTTCGTGGATGTGTTCTTTCCGGAAAGGATCGTTCATCAGTTCTCCCATCATATACAGGGGAACCTCGCCGGTGCTGACCAGCACCTGCATCTCCTGATTCCTGGCGGAAACGAAGCTCTGGACGGTGTTCCAGGCGGCTACCGTTCCGGGAATCTGGTTCTCTCCGGCGACAAGCAGTCCTCCGGGCACATCGAAAGCCAGTTTGCCGCCTTCCACTCCGAACGGGAACGCCACATATATGCCTGAAGGATCGGTCTCTGGCAGCCTTTTCAGCCGGTAACTCAGGTCGATGCGCTTTACCCTGTTGTTGAGTTTGACGTCGACCTTGACTCCGAAGTCCCTGTCGCATCCCTCCAGGACACCTTCGAACGAGACGGTCGTGAAGAGGTCCCCGGAAGTGATCCCGGTAAACTTTACGCTTTCGAAACCTTTCCTGTCATATTTGTCGAACCTGAGCTTGTTCATCTGGCCCCTGTCCCCCTGGAGTGTCTCGTATATGGGTTCACCGAGATTCCAGGGCGCTCCGGTGTCGAGGAGTTCCTTCCCGAGTTCCTTATCGAAGACAGAACTGATTCCACCCTTCACGGGATCTAAAACCAGACGGTAATGATCATTCTCAAGGACCTGCCCGTCCCATCCGGACCGTTCCGGGATATGGGAAGAGCTGCCGCCAAGTCTTATCTCGAAGGTCTTGTAACCCATTGCAGGGATATCCTCGGCCCAGACCGTAAAATACCGTCCTTCCCGCCTTATGGATTCCTGCTGGACGGCCAGGATGTTGCCGTCGGCGTCGACGATTTCGAACGGGGCGCCCGGGGGTACGAGGGAATTGTCGATGAAAATGGAACACAGGGAGGAGCGCGATCCGCCCAGGGTGTTGAAGAAGGTCACTGTAGGGCAGTCCGAACGGTAGAGGCCGCCTTGCAGCCGGCCGGCTGCAGTCTCGTACATCATCTGGGTGTTCTTCAGGGCATCCCAGACATAGGATCCCTTTTCCGCCCACTGGACTTCAGAATTCTCGCAGGCAGGGTCGCTGATGCTTTCCGACGATCCGAAAGTGTGCTCGTCATAGAACAGCAGGTTCTCGCGGATCTTGCGCAGGACAGGGCCGTATCCGGCTGCCTCGGAATCTCCTTCGAGAAGTGCCATCGACAGCAAACCTTCCACGACGGCGGCGTCGGACTGTGTCTTGCGCGATGCGGCGCTTTCCCTGGCGGCGGAACCGAAACCGTCGGTCCAGTAATCCGGAAACGCGTCCCTGTAGACAGGCAGGGTTTCGCCGAACTCCTTGTCAACCCTGCTTACGAACTCGCTTATCGTGGCGCTGCGGAGCCTGGGCCAGACGTATTTTTCATTCCAGTCGCGGATGATGTCGCACTCGGCCGGATTCGGTGGCGAATTGTCGGTAAAGAAGCCCGAATACTGCACCGAGACGTAAGGGTAGGGATATCCATAGTCCCTGAGTTTCTTGAGATATGAGAATACTCCCGCCTCGAACTTTCCGGCGTCGCCTTTTTCTATTCCCCAGAAATTACCTGTATTATAATGGTCGCTGCGGTAGGAGATGAGCGAACGGCCGGAAGGGGATTCCCAGCGGTACACCGTGGGGATGTCGAAGGGTATGACCGAACGGGTGGCGTTCGCTCCCATCGTGAGGTATTCCACGCCCACCTCCGGAAGGAGGTCCGCAAGGCACCAGGCCACGCCGTTGACGTCGTCCTGCATCGCGGTCTTCACCGGGATTCCCAATTCCCGGAATCTCTTCAACGGCTCCAGGAAAGTCCTGTAATTGCCCTCTCCCGAGAGTTCGGACATATTGAAATACATCGCAGTGACCTCGATCAGGCCCTGCTTGATATAGTCCAGGAAACGCTCCACCTGCTCCTTCGGGCGCCCCCTCAGCCATTCGTCGACCGCCCAGGAGGCCTCGCAGGTCCAGCGGAATCGGGCGTCGTCGGGATATGAGGCTGTCGCGTCGCAATAATCCAGGGCATAGTCGATGTAACGCAGGTGCTCCGTAAGGATTTCGGTCTGCGGCTTGGTGTATCCTATGTCCGTATGGACGTGCTGAACCAGATAGATGGTCATCTTTTCAGGTTCCGGTATCGCCACCGTGGCCGACGCCCCGGTCCCAAGCGTTATGACGGCGTCCGTCCCTGCCATTATTTCGGGGACTCCGCCGGAAATCACGTTCTCTCCGGGGAGGAGGGTGACGTTCGTCCTGTGGACCCCGCCGTCATATGACCACCAGGTCTTTATCTTGCGGGAACTGCCGTTCGTGACGGAAATCGTGACGGGACAGAGCAGCCCGTCGCCGGAAGGGGCGCGCATCAATGCAGGCGTCGGGGTGACAGATGTGAGAGTCACGTCATACGCGGCCGGTCCGGCTGCGGCCGGGAATGAAACCAATGCGGCCAGGATCAATGTTTTCAGGATACGGTTCATGGCGTTCAGGATTATTATGATAAGGCCAGGACGGCAATGACGGCCTCCGCCGTCTCGCCGTAGGTCTGGCCGTCGGTGTCGATTATGGCGCGGGCGGTACCCTCATACAGGCTCTCCCGCTTTGCAAGGAGTTCTTCCACCTTGTCCTCCAGGCTTCCTCCCGCAAGCATCGGCCGCCCTTCCTCCGATCCTCTGAGATTTTCCACCAGAGTTTCTGCCGAAGCCCTGAGATAGACGCAGAACGTCTTCTCCCTCACTAGCTCCGCACACTCCTCTTTCGTCAGCGTCCCTCCTCCCAGCGCCAGCACAATGTCAATGGGAGCGGTCGGCACCGACAAGGGCGAGCATTTTGGCGAAGCCTTAGTAACCGCGAGCCCTTGCGGTGCCGCCGCTCCATCAAGCAGCGTGTCAAGGTATTTCAGTTCAAGGCTGCGGAAAAGGGCTTCGCCGCCGGAGGCGAAGATTTCAGGGATTGAACGGCCTTCGCCGGTTTCTATGAGGGAATCGAGGTCGACGAAAGGGCACGAGAGTTTTTCGGCAAGAACTTTCCCGACGCTGCTCTTTCCCGAGCCCATGAAACCTGTTAGGGAAACGATCATCCGTCAGAACAGGGTGGGTTCGAAATCGATGTCAAGGTCGAGAGGGGCCGGACCGTCGTTGTCATCGGGGGAGTCGGCAGGTTCGGGGATATCCGGAACAGGCTCTTCAGGAACGTCCGGGACCGGCTCTTCAACTACTTCGATAACTTCCGGAGTCTCCTGAACCTCAGGGGTTTCCGGAGTATCGGGGGTGTCGGGAATGTCGGGGGTGTCAGTGGTTTCGAGAGCCTCTTCGGGGGCCTCGGGCTCCTCCTCCGGTTCGTCGTCGGGCAGAGGATCGATGAATTTCACCGCCTTGAGGTCGTAGGAATGGCATTTCTTTCCTTTGGCCGCCAGTCCCTTCTTGGCTATGAACTCCTCCGCGAGGTAATCCTCCGGCTCCCTGTGGGAATACTTGCCTCCGAATATGACCTCGAACCTAGGGTGGGTGTCCTCGCTCAGGTCCACGAGGTAGGATCCCTTGGCGTCGGAAATGAACGAAACCGGGCTGTTGTCGCTTTCCATGAAGGAGAACCTCTTGACGTAGAAGGCCTTTGCCGCTCCGTCCCAGTAGAGGGCCGTGAACGTGCGCTCAGGGTCGAACTTCTCCACCTTGAGGACGTCTCCCTGATAGCGGTTGCTCAGGTCGAAGCTGGTGGTGTAATAGGTGCCTCCGCGGAAAATGGCAAGGACCTTGTCCTGTCCTTCGAACTCTCCCAGCAGAAGACCCCTGCCGTCCTCGTTGAGCTTCTGAATATCAGCGTCGTACCAGATGTTCTTGCCGCCGATGGTGGAAACTCCCTTCGACTTCATCACGATCTTCTGGATGGGATTCTTGCTCACCAGGTTGCC
Organism: Bacteroidales bacterium; assembly: GCA_017427885.1. Taxonomy (GTDB): domain Bacteria; phylum Bacteroidota; class Bacteroidia; order Bacteroidales; family UBA932; genus Cryptobacteroides. The sequence goes on along the minus strand of JAFRRW010000001.1, from coordinate 54,949 downwards.
CCTGGAGGTCTTTCCCTTGATGGCGAGGGTGGAGAAATCATACTCCATCGAGTTCTTCTTCAGCTTGGGCCTGGGCCTCAGGTTGATCCTGACCGTCTCGGCCTCGCCGTTATGGTTCACCGTAAACCAGAGGATCGAAGAGCCCGGCGTGCCCTGGGTGAGGTTGTATTCCTTGTCGCGGGTGACGCTGGTGATGGAGCATCTCTTGGCGTAGGTGAGGGCCGATTTCCCTTCCCGGTAGATCATATTGTAGATGGTGCGGTCGTCCCCACGGTTGAACACTCCCACGTATAGGAGGTTCTTGGCGAAGAACTCCTTGTCCGCCACCTTTTTCACCCAGTACCTTCCGTCCTTCGCGATCACGATGATCTCGCTGAGGTCGGAGCAGTCGCAGACATATTCGGCGTTGTCGTCCTTCTTCAGCCCGATTCCTACGAAACCCTCCTGCATGTTGGCGGAAAGCTTGGCGTTGTTGTTCACCACCTTGGTGACAGCGATCTGCTCGAAACTGGTCACCTCGGTGAGCCTGGGCCACTGGGCGCCGTATTTCTTCTTCAGGCCCCTGAACCATTCAACGGTGTACCTGGTGATATGCTCGATCTGGTCGGAGACCTTGCGGATCTCGTCCTCGATCTGGGCTATCTTCTCGTCCATCGCCTTGGTGTCGAACTTGGATATCTTGCGGACAGGCTTTTCAACGAGCTTGAGGATGTCATCCATCACGATCTCCCGGCGGACCATGTCCTGATATTCCTTCATCTTGTCGAAGATGTCCTGGACCTGCTGCTCCCAGCTCTTCTGGTCCTGTTCACGGATCTTGTAGACACGGTTCTCGAAGAATATCCTCTCGAGGGTGTCGTAATGCCACTCGTCCTGGAGTTCGCCCAGCCTGATGTTCAGTTCCTGCTCCAGGAGGTCCCTGGTGTGGAAGGTGTCGTAGATCAGTATGTCCTTGACGCTCAGGAACTGGGGCTTGCCGTCGGAAATGACGCAGGCGTTGGGGGCTATGTTCACCTCGCAGTCGGTGAAGGCGTAGAGGGCGTCGATGGTCTTGTCGGGGGAGACGTCGTTGGGGAGGTGGATGACGATTTCCACTTTCTCGGTGGTCATGTCCTCTATCTTCTTGATCTTGATCTTGCCCTTCTCCTTGGCCTTGACGATGGAATCCTTGATGATCTCGGAGGTCTTTCCGTAAGGGATTTCCGTGATGGCCAGGGTGTTCTTGTCAATCTTGTCGATCTTGGCGCGGACCTTCACCATTCCGCCCCTGCGGCCGTCGTTGTATTTGGAACAGTCGGCGTATCCTCCGGTGGGGAAGTCGGGATAGATGGTGAAATCCCTGTCTTCCAGGATGTCTATCGATGCGTCGATGAGTTCGTTGAAGTTGTGGGGGAGAATCTTGGAGGCCATGCCGACGGCGATGCCTTCGGTACCTTGGGCGAGGAGGAGGGGGAAGCGGACGGGGAGTTCGGTGGGCTCCTGGTTGCGGCCGTCGTAGGAGGTCATCCAGTTGGTGACCTTGGGATCGAAGAGCACTTCCTTGGCGAACTTGCTGAGCCTGGCCTCGATGTACCTGGGGGCGGCGTTGCTGTCACCTGTGAGGATGTTGCCCCAGTTTCCCTGGCAGTCGATGAGATAGCCTTTCTGGCCCAGCTGGACCAGGGCTCCGAGAATGGAGGCGTCACCGTGGGGATGGTACTGCATAGCCTGGCCGACGATGTTCGCGACCTTGGTGTAGCTGCCGTTGTCCATCTTGTACATGGCGTGGAGGACCCTCCTCTGCACCGGCTTGAGACCGTCCACGATGTGGGGGACTGCCCTTTGCAGGATCACATACGAGGAATAGTCCAGGAACCAGTCCCTGAACATACCCGACAGCTTGTATTTACGGCTGTCCGATCCCAGAAGTTTCTGGTATTTCCCGGAAGGTACGGAGCTCTCCTCGTCGATGGGCGCTTCGTTCATTCCGTCATCCCACTCTTCGTCTTCTTTGCTCATATTCTCTTTCTACTCTTCGTATCCGAATTTCCTTAATTCCATCTTCTTGTCCCTCCAGTCGGGATCGACCTTCACATAGGTCGTAAGGAAGACCTTCTTCTGGAAGAAATCCTCCATCTCCATCCTCGCCGCGGTGGCCGTCCTCTTCAGGGCGGAGCCTCCCTTTCCGATGATTATCCCCTTCTGGGAATCCCTCATCACATAGATTACGGCGCTGATGTCATATCTCTCGTCCCCCTCCTTGAACTGCTCGATTTCCACCTGGCAGCTGTATGGGATCTCGTCGCGGTAGTTCTCCAGGATCTTCTCCCTGAATATCTCGGAGGCGAAGAACCGGAGGTTCCTGTCGGTGAAGGCGTCCTTGTCGAACCAGGGGGGAGAGGCCGGCAACTTCGCCACTATGGCGTCCAGGACGCTGTCCAGGTTGAACTTCTCCTTCGCCGATACTGGAATGACGTCGGCTTCAGGAAGCCTTTCCTTCCATTCGGCCAGCAGGGCGCCAACCCTTTCCTGGTCGCTCAGGTCTATCTTGTTGACGGCCACGATCACCGGGACTTCCAGGCGGGAGAGTTTCTCCACGTAGGCCGTGTTCTTGTCCCATTTCTCGACGGTGTCGGTCACGTACAGGATGATGTCGGCGTCGCCGATGGCCGCGTCCACGAAGTTCATCATGCTCTCCTGGAGGCGGTAGTTCGGTTTCAGGATCCCGGGGGTGTCGGAATAGACTATCTGCCAGTCATCCGTGTTGACTATCCCCATTATCCTGTGCCGCGTCGTCTGGGCCTTGGCGGTGACGATGGAGATCTTCTCTCCCACCATCGCGTTCATCAGGGTGGATTTCCCGACGTTCGGATTACCGATTATGTTGACGAACCCCGCCTTGTGCTCCTTAGACATAGGCGCCCATTTTCAGGATGTTGATTTCACCGGTGGTGAGATATCTCCATTCGCCCTTCTGCAGGCCCTTTTTCGTGAGCCCTGCGAAATAAACCCTGTCCAGCGCCTTCACCGTGTAGCCGAGGGATTCGAAAATCCTCCTGACCACGCGGTTCTTCCCGGAGTGGATCTCGATGCCGAGCCTCCTGTGGTCTTCGGCGTCTATGTATTCCAGTTCGTCGGCCTTCACGACGCCGTCGCCGAGTTCGACTCCCGCTAGGATCTTTTGCTTGTCCTCCTCGTCGAGGGCCTTGTCGAGGATCACCTGGTAGATCTTCTTCTTGTTGTAGGAAGGATGGGTGAGGGTCTCGGCAATCTCGCCGTCGTTGGTGAACATCAGGACTCCGGTGGTGTTCTTGTCGAGCCTGCCTACGGGGAAAACCCTCGTCTTGCAGCCCCTGATGAGGTCCATCACAGTCTTGTCGGCGTGGGGGTCGGAGGCCGTGGTGACATAGCCGCGGGGCTTGTTCATCACGAGGTAGACCTTGGCCTCGCCCTTTAGCCTCTCTCCGTTGAAACGGACGTCGTCGGTGAGGACGTTGACCTTGGTGCCCAGTTCGGTGACGACCTCGCCGTTCACGGTCACCACTCCGGCCTGGATGTAGGTGTCGGCCTCCCTCCTGGAGCATACTCCGGAATTGGCAATGAATTTATTGAGCCTCTCGACCTCTTTCACGGGGGTCTGTATGGGGGTGTCGCCTCCGGCCGCGGGATTGATGACGGGCCGGTTCTCTATCATCCTGTTGATGCCGTCCTCGTCATTCCTGGGGAATCCGTGTTCCGCCTTCGGAGGCTTTGACGGCCTGCGGCCGCGGTCTCCGAAATTCTTGTGATCCACGAACGACCTGCGCTCTCCATAGGGCTTATGCTCACCATAGGATTTACGTTCGCCATAAGACTTATGCTCTCCATAGGATTTGTGCTCTCCATAGGGCTTGCGGTCCCCGTAGGAACGGTGTTCTCCGTAAGAGTTCCTTTCCCCGTAGGGCCGGTGTTCCCCATACGGCCTGTGTTCGCCGTAAGGTTTGTGCTCGCCGGAGGGCCTGTGCTCTCCGAACGCCTTCCTTTCCCCGTAGGGCTTTCGGTCGTCGTAGCCTACTTTCTTTCTTGGTCTGAGTTTCCTGCCTTCGGATGTGTAGCCGCCGGATGGCTTGTCGTGTCCGCCGTTTTTGTTGTCTTCCATAATTTCTGTGCCTTTCAGGCTATTAAAATGAATCACGATGACTCACGTCATCAAAAGCTTTTCCAGCAAGTTTTATTTCAGTTTGAAGATATAGGTTATAGTACCCTCCTGCATCGCAGGGGCGTCGATTGATTCGTTGAAATGGGTCTTCATCGCGGCGTTCCTGGCTGCGGCCCAGAGCTTGTCGTCGGTGACGGTCGTGCCGTCGGCTCCGGGGACGGCCTTCTTGACGTTGCCATAGTTGTCCACCCACACCTTGACCACCACGGTACCGGACTTCTGTACCGGATAGGAAGGCCTCGGAAGGGCTCCGAGGGTGTTCCTGCCCTTTACCCTGGCGTTGGGGGTGCCATCGGTCGGCCCGACCTTCGTATTGCCGTCAGGCTGGCCGGCCTTGAAGCTGTCCGAAGCCTCGTCGGCGGAATGGGGAGCGGTGTAGGAACTGTCCTTCTTAGCCATTCCCGGGAATGATGCTCGGGGATCGAGTTCCGGCTCCTGTTTGGGCGTGGGGACTTCCACGTCACCGAATGCGTCGGGTTTCGTGGCCGGAGTGGAGTTCCTCTTCGTGTTGGCGGCTATGGGGGACTCGGCTTTCTGGATAAGTTCCACGGGCTTCGTGGGGTCGGGCTCTTCAGCCATGGGCTGCCTGCCCTGGCGCTGGATCTCGACGGGATCCTCCTCCTGGGTAAAGTCGATGACGAAGGTCTGCTCGGCGGGAGGAGGATAGATGTACTTGATGCCCGTGAAGGCGAGGCAGGACGAGGCGAGTATCCAGACGCCGGCTGCGGCAATCGCGCCGGCGATCCTGGAACGCCTTTCGTTTTTCTGTCTGTCCTGCAGGTATGGTTTCATCTCGTCCTATTCCGGCTGCGTGGCCAGAATCACTTTGTAATGGTTTCGTTTCGCTATGTTCATCACCCCGACAATCTCCTTGATGGGAACGCTCTCGTCGGAATAGATGGAGAAAGTGGGGTCCTCTTCGCTCTGTAGGATGCCGATGAGGTCGTCCTCCACCTGCTCGAAGGGAACGGGCTCCTCGCTGCCGTTGATGTGGTATGTGTACCGTTCTTCGCCCCAGTCCTTGATGGATACGCTGACGGTGGGCTTGGCGCTGACCTGGCCGGTGCTCTTGGGGAGCAGGAGTTTCAATGCGTTGGGATTCACGAGGGTTGAGGTTATGAGGAAGAATATGAGCAGCAGGAATACGAGGTCGGTCATCGACGTGCTGCCGATGTCGGAGATGACCTTTGTGGATCTCTTGAACGCCATGGCCCGTTACTCTTTTTCAGCCGAAGCCGGCTCGTGAAGGAGATCCATGAAGTCGATGGTGGTGCTCTCCATCTTGAAGACGATGTTAGAGATCTGGGCTGCGAGGAAGTTGTATCCGAAATAGGCGAGGATACCCACGATAAGACCTCCGACGGTGGTGATCATCGCCGTGTAGATACCTCCGGAAAGGAGGGCTATGTCGATGTTGGTACCGGCGTTGGCCATGTTGAAGAAGGCCTGGACCATTCCGATGACGGTGCCGAGGAATCCGATCATGGGGGCTCCTCCGGCTATTGTGGCGAGGGTCGCGAGGCCTTTCTCAAGCCTTGCCACCTCGACGTTGCCGGTGTTCTCGACTGCGGTCTGGATGTCGGAGAGAGGCCTTCCGATGCGCTCGATGCCCTTCTCGACCAGGCGGGCGGAAGGGGAGTCATACTTGCCGCAGAGGGTGAGGGCGCTCTTGGTCTTGCCCTCGAGGATGTAGTCCCTGATGTCCTTCATGAAGTTGGGGTCGATCCTCTTCGCCTTGCTGATCATATACCACTTCTTTCCGAAGATGTAGATGGCGATGATCGAGAGGAGAAGGAGCACGAGCATCAGCCAGCCGCCCTTGGAGGCGAGGTTGATGAGGGAATAGGTCTGTTCTACCTTCTCGGGAGCCGCGGCGACGGCAGTCTGTGCAGCCTGGGCGAGGTCGGAGGAGAAGGTGGTGTCGATAGTTGTCTGTAAGAGATTGAACAACATAATATTACGTGATTTTTTGATATTCTTTCAGGGCTTGGGCCATTGTCGCAATGACTCAATCACGCAAATATAATCATTTTTTCTGATTATATCTCTAATATTAACCCTAATATTCTACCTTGTTGAGGAAAAGGGCGTTCCCGGGGACGGACTCTCCCGCGGCGCCGCGGTCCCCGCCCTGAAGGAGGTCTTTCACGGACTCCGCGGTCCTCCTTCCCCTTCCCACCTCGATGAGGGTTCCCACTACGGCTCGGACCATGTTGCGGAGGAACCGGTTGGCCGAAATCCGGAACAGGAGATAGTCCCCGTCCCTGGCAGGATAGCCCATAAGGGAGGCGTGTCCGGGTGTGTAGGAAGACCACCCGGCCGCATAGACCGTGCACACCGGATTGACGACGTCGCTGCCGGTTTTCTGGAAACAGGAAAAGTCGTGGGTTCCGGTCAGGAAGGAGGCGGCCTCGTTCATCGCCGGGACGTCGAGGGGATAGGTGCATAAATAGGAGTACCCGTCAACGAAAGGATCCTTCACGCGGTGAACGAAATACGTGTATTCACGCAGCCTGGCGTCATATCTGGCGTGGAATTCCGGGCCGGCCGGAATCACTTCGTGAACCTTGATGGAACGGGGCAGGATGGCATTTAATTTGCAGACTAAAGACGCGGCGTCGAGGTCGCTCCCGGAAGGCGCGTCGAAGTGCGCGACATAGCCGATCGCGTTCACTCCGGAGTCAGTCCTTCCGGCACCCGTAACCTGAATTTCGGCCCGCAGGAGCGTGGACAGAGCATTCTGTAGACGTTCCTGCACCGTGTCGGCGTCAGGTTGCTGCTGCCAGCCGCAGAAGGACGAGCCGTCATAGGAGAGAGTGACCTTGTAGCGCATTGGATTGGATTTGACTGCAAAAATATCAAAATAATTCATATTTATGGAGAGTACGAGCATCAAGGAACTGAACGACCGCATCCAGAAAGAAAGCGCGTTCGTGGATTTGCTTACGCTGGAGATGGGGAAGGTGATAGTGGGGCAGAAGCATCTGGTGGACAACTTGCTGATAGGCCTCCTGGCAAACGGCCACATCCTCCTCGAGGGTGTCCCCGGCCTTGCCAAGACCTTGGCCATCAACACCCTGGCCCAGGCCGTTGACGCCAAGTTCAGCAGGATCCAGTTCACCCCGGACCTTCTTCCCGCCGACCTTACCGGCACCCTCATCTATTCCCAGAAGGACGGGTCTTTCGTAGTCCACAAAGGTCCCGTCTTCGCCAATTTCGTCCTTGCGGATGAGATCAACCGTTCCCCTGCCAAGGTCCAGAGCGCCCTGCTCGAGGCGATGCAGGAGAGGCAGGTGACCATAGGCGACGAGACCTATCCGCTGCCCGAACCATTCCTCGTGATGGCCACCCAGAACCCCATCGAACAGGAGGGTACCTATCCTCTTCCCGAGGCGCAGGTGGACAGGTTCATGCTGAAGGTGGTGGTGGATTACCCGAGGAAGGATGAAGAGAAGCTGATAGTGAGGATGAACAATGCCGGGGAGTTCCCGAGGGCCCAGGCCGTCGTGAAGCCGGAGGACATAGTGAGGGCGAGGGGTGTCGTGAGGGACGTGTATATGGATGAGAAGATCGAGAGGTACATAGTTGACATCGTGTATGCCACGAGGACCCCGGGCGACTACGGCCTCAATTCCCTGAAGGACCTCATTTCCTACGGCGCTTCGCCCCGCGCGAGCATATCCCTGTCCCTTGCCTCGAAGGCCTATGCCTTCATCAAGAGGAGGGGGTATGTGATTCCGGAGGACGTGAGGGCCGTGTGCAACGAGGTGATGAGGCACCGTATCGGGCTCACCTACGAGGCCGAGGCGGAGAATGTCACCACGGAAGCCATAATCGCCGACGTCATCAACGCCGTCGCGGTTCCTTAACGGATAAAAGAGATATCGGACAGAATGGGAGAAACCAGGACTCCGGCGGACCTGTTGAAGAAGGTCCGGAAAATAGAGATCAGGACGAAGGCGTTGTCGCATCAGATCTTCGCCGGGGAATACCATTCGGCCTTCAAGGGAAGGGGAATGGCGTTCAGCGAGGTGCGTGAGTACCAGTACGGAGACGATGTGAGGAATATGGACTGGAACGTCACGGCGCGCCTGAGGACTCCGTACGTGAAGGTGTTCGAGGAGGAGAGGGAACTGACGGTGGTCCTGCTGATCGACGTGAGCCGGAGCGGGCTGTTCGGTACCAGGGGTATGACCAAGAGGGAGATGATAGCCGAGATAGCCGCCGTCCTGTCGTTTTCCGCGATAATAAACAACGACAAGGTCGGCGCCCTTTTCTTCAGCGACCGGGTGGAGGAGTTCATCCCTCCCAAGAAGGGCCGCAGCCACCTTCTCCATATCATCAGGGAAATAATCGAGTTCCGTCCGTCTTCCGACGGCACTGACATCGGGGAGGCTCTCAGGTTCCTCACCAATGCCATCAAGAAAAGATGTACGGCATTCGTCCTTTCTGATATGCTGGACGTTGACGGGGAGGGCAATCCCCGTTACGAAGACGCCGTCAAGGTGGCGGTGGGACGTCACGACATATCTGTGATCAAGGTCTTCGATCCCAGGGAGAAGGACCTTCCCGACGTGGGTCTGGTCCACGTGAAGGATTCGGAGACCGGCCGTTCCGCCTGGATAGACACCTCGCTCCGAAAGACGAGGGCGGCCTACGGGCAGTGGTATTCGGATGCTTCGGCGCAGAGCGCCAGGCTTTTCAACAAGTACAGGATAGACAACGTGTCGATCGCCACGGACCAGGATTATGTCAAGGGTCTCAAGGCGTTTTTCGACGGGAGGCAGAGGATATGAGAATGTTCAGATGGATATTGACCCTGGCCCTGGCCGTTTTGGCGTGGACTTCTGCTTCCGCCCAGGGCGGAGTGGTGGAAATGGAGGGTTCCTTCCTTAAACCACTGCAGCCCAGGGACACGGCCCTGATCGCCGACCAGTTCCTTTACGGCTTTGTGCTCAAGGACGTGGCGGAAGGAACTTCCTTCAAGCTTCCGGACCTGTCGAAAGGCCTGAGGGACAGCGTGGAGGTCGTTTCGCCCTGGAGGGTGGATACGGTGAAGACGGTCAAGGCCGGGAAGAAAGGCGGACACAGGATATATGACATCCAGGCGGGCGTGGTGGTGACATCATTCGACGAGGGGGACTATGAACTGCCCCGTCTTCCCGTCCTCAGGATAATCCCCGGGGGATCGGCGGACACTTTGTTGTTCAACTCCCAGACACTTTCCGTGAAGGGTTTCCAGATAGACACTACGACCTATGTCATCCACGGCATAAAGGGTCAGGTCCGCTACCCCCTCACCTTCGCTGAAATCCTTCCCTGGCTCCTGGGCTTCTGGGCCGTCACCATACTCGGCATCCTCGCATATTGCCTGATGGTAATGAGGAAGAAAAACTCTTCCGCCGGGGCATTCAAGGAGCCAGCCTACATCGTGGCTCTCAGAAAATTAGACAGATACAGGGGGAATAAATATTGGGCTCCGGAGAGGCAGAAGGCCTTCTATTCCGGCATTACCGACACCCTCAGGGAATATATCGAATCGAGGTTCGGGGTGGATGCCGTGGAGATGACCACCGCGGAGATTTTCACCGAACTGAAAGAGGGCGGGGACCTTCCCGCCGACCTCCGGGACGATGTGAAGACCTTGTTCGAGAGAGCCGATATGGTGAAATTCGCCAAATACATAGCGTCGGACGAAGAGAATGCGGCTGCCCTTCCCGTTGCCGTGCGTTTCGTCACTTCGACATATCAGACAAGCCAGGCCGAGGAGGAGCCGGAGAATGTTCTTTGAGTATCCCAAACTCCTTTACCTCCTGGCCGTGCCCCTGCTTCTGGCAGGGCACTACCTCTACCTAGAACTCAAGGACAGGAGGCCCCACCTGAGGGTGCCGTCCCTCATTCCCTGGAAGAAAGGGAAGGGAGGGGCCCTGGCGTGGATAAGGCATATCCCCTTCATCCTTCGTACCGCCGCCCTCTGCCTCATCATCCTGGCACTGGCCCGTCCCAGGTCCTCTTCCAAGATGGAGAAGGTGGATTCGGAGGGTATCGACATCGTGCTTGCGATGGACGTGTCCTCGTCGATGCTGGCCAGGGATTTCTCCCCCGACCGTCTCGGCGCGGCCAAGGACCTGGCCATCAAGTTCATAGCCCAGAGGCCCTCGGACAGGATAGGTATAGTGGTATTCGCCGGGGAGAGTTATACCCAGTGTCCCCTCACCACCGACAGGGCCACCCTCATCAACCTGATGAAGGAGATCCAGACCGGGCTCATCGACGACGGTACGGCGATAGGCAACGGTCTCGCAACGGCTGTGGGCAGGCTGAAAGATTCGGACGCGAAGAGCAGGGTTGTGATCCTGCTGACCGACGGAGACAACAACGCCGGAGAGATTACCCCGGAGACTGCTTCGGAGATTGCGAAGACTTACGGGATAAGGACATATACCATAGGCGTAGGGGCCAACGGCACGGCGCCATATCCGGTTGTGACTCCCTGGGGAGTGGAGATGCGGGACCTGCCCGTGGTCATAGACGAGGACGGCCTGAAGAAGATTGCCGCCACCACCGGGGGCCGGTATTTCAGGGCCACCGACAACACTTCGCTTTCAGAGATATACAGTGAGATCAACAGGATGGAGAAGAACAGGGTGACGATAGACAGTTTCCCGGTATATCAGGAACTGTTCAAGGGATTCGCAGTGGCCGCCCTGATACTGCTTCTCCTGGAGGTCCTGCTCAGGTTGTTTGTAATAAGGAGGCTGCCGTGATAATATTCGCTCAATACAAGTTCCTGGCCCTGCTCCTGCTGGCACCCCTTTTCCTGGTGGCCTATGTCATCATGAGGGGAGAGCGCAGAAGGAGGGCCGGACGTTTCGGCGAGTCTCCGTTCACCGAGGCTCTGATGCCTTCGTATTCGGGCGCTAAGGGTTGGGTCCGCGTCGTGCTTTTCACCCTTGCCTTCATATTCTTCGTAATAGGCCTTGCCAGGCCGCAGATGGGAGCCACCCTGAAAGAACACAAGGCCAGGGGAGCTGAGATAATGGTCTGCCTCGACGTGTCCAACTCGATGCTGGCGCAGGACTACAGCCCCAACCGCCTGGAAAGGGCGAAACTCGCGATTTCCAGGCTTTCCGACCGTCTCAAGGACGACAGGATAGGCCTCGTGATCTTCGCCGGGAAGTCTTTCGTCCAGCTCCCCATCACCACCGACTATGTCTCTGCGAAGATGTTCCTGGGCTCGGTGTCCACCGGTTCCGTTCCTGTGCAGGGAACGGCGATAGGCGACGCCATTTTAACGGCCATAAAGAGTTTCAGCGTCCAGAGCGAGAACAGCAGGGCTATCATCGTGATTTCCGACGGGGAGAACCACGAGGACGACGCCGAGGCCGCGGCCCGTCAGGCAGCCGAGATAGGGATCAAGGTGTTCACGATCGGCGTAGGCTCGGCACAGGGTCAGCCGATTCCCCTGAACGGTTCCCTGTTGAAGGACAAGGAAGGCAACATAGTGGTGACCAAACTGGACGAGGATGCCCTGAAGGCAGTGGCGGCCGCCGGAGGAGGAGCGTACGTACACGCCGGCAACGAGGAATTCGGCCTCAATCCGATCGTGGACGAGATCCGGAAGCTGCAGGACGAGGAGTTCAACTCCGTGGTGTTCGAGGAATATGACGAGCAGTTCATGTATTTCTTCGCCATCGCCCTGGTGCTTCTGGTTATCGAGATGCTGATAGGGGAGAGAAAGGCCCTGAGACATATATTTGATTAAATTCAGATGAGACCATACAGATACATATCGGTGTTTTTCCTTCTTGCCGTCTTCGCGGTGTCGGCGTCGGCCCAGGCCGACAGGCACGACGTGCGTTCGGGCAACCGGAAGTTCCGCAAAGGAAAGTGGAAGGAGGCGGAGATAGAATACAGGAAGGGCCTGGTGAAGGATTCCACCTCGGTGGCGGCGAACTACGACCTGGCGAGCGCCCTCTACCGCCAGGATAACTACGGTGAGGCCGCGGCCGCCCTCGACACCATATCGAAATCGGTGGTCCTCACCCCACACGCTCCCGCGGCATTCTACAACAGGGGAGACGCGGCTTGCAAGCAGAAGGACTGGCGCGCCGCGGTGGACGCCTTCAAGAAATCCCTGTTGCTGAACCCGGGAGACCTTGATGCGAAGGAGAATTACGCCTATGCCAAGATGATGCTCGACAACCAGGAAGGTGGGGGCGGAGACGGCGGTCAGCAGAATCAGAACCAGGACCAGAATCAGCAGAATCAGAACCAGGATCAAAACCAAAACCAGCAGAACCAGGATCAGCAGGACCAGAACCAGAACCAGGATCAGCAGAACCAGGATCAAGACCGGAATCAGGACAGCGGCCAGGACAACCAGGAGAATATTTCTCCCCAGCAGGCCCAGCAGATGCTCCGCGCCATACAGGCTAGGGAGAAACAGACCCAGGACAAGGTGAACAGGGAAAAGGCGGAGGCGATGAAGTCCAGGCAAACGGAAAAGAATTGGTAGAAGAAGGATTATGAGAAAGTTACAGATATCGTTGGCATTCCTCCTCTGTGCGATGGTCTCGTTCGCGCAGAATGCCATCAAGGTGGACGTCCCCAACGTGGTGGGAGTGAACGAACAGTTCAATCTCACGTTCGTGATAGAGGGGGACAGTTCTCCGGAAGGATTCGAATGGAACGCCGGTGACGATTTCCAGGTCGTCTGGGGCCCCCAGAAAGGATCTTCCACAAGCATCAGGATGATCAACGGCAAGACCACCAAGAGTTCGCAGGTGACTTTCACCTATATACTCCTTCCCAAGAAAACCGGCACGTTCACCATTTCCCGTGCAAGTGCCAAGGTTGACGGGAACACCATAGTCTCGGGCACTCCTTCCATTGAGGTTGTCACGGACGCTCCTTCCTCTTCCCAGGCTCCCGCTCCTTCTTCCGGAGGCTCCTCCAATCAGGGCGGATCCGCCGACAACTCCACTGCCGTTACCGGCAAGGTGGCAGACAACGACGTTTTCCTCAGGTTCTCCCTCAGCAAGACCTCCGCCGTGATCGGCGAGCCCGTAAACGCCACCCTGAAACTGTACAAGAGGGTGAGCATCGTCGGCCTGGAGAAAGCCAAACTCCCTACTTTCAACGGATTCTGGAGCCAGGAACTCCAGGCTCCCACCAACGTGGAGTTCCACAGGGAGTCGCTTGACGACAAGATTTACGACGCAGCGGTCCTGCGCAGCTGGGTACTGATACCCCAGCAGGCCGGGAACCTGACCATCGAGCCGGCCGAACTCGTCTGCCTGGTGAATGTCAGGGTTTCCCACGGCTCGTCCAACAGCATCTTCGACAGTTTCTTCCAGGACGACTACCAGACTGTCCGAAAGAGGGTTGTCTCTCCCGGAGCTACCGTCCGTGTCTCCGCGCTTCCTCCCGGGGCCCCCGCTTCTTTCGGAGGAGGCGTGGGCAAATACGACATCTCCGCCTCCCTGACCAGGAACGCCCTCTCCACCCACGAGGCAGCCTCCCTGGTCATCACCGTGTCCGGCAAGGGGAACGTATCCCTGCTGGAACCCCCGAAGGTTCCCTTCCCTCCCGACTTCGACGTCTATGACGTAAAGACCACGGAGAATCCCGGTCCCGGAGGCACTTCAGGTTCAAAGACTTTCGAATTTCCCTTCATCCCCCGCAGCGCAGGGGACTTCACGATAGAATCCATCCCGTATTCCTACTACGACGTTGGCGGCGGCAAATATGTCACAGTATCGACACAGCCGCTGCGGATCCAGGTGGCCAAGGGAGCTGAGACCGACGCCGTGCCTTCCTCCCCCGGAGTCCTGCCTCCGGTCAGGGGCAAGGACGTCCGTAATGTCGGAAGCGACATCCGGTTCATCTCCACGAAGACACCTGCCTTCTCCTCCAAGGGTTCCTTCTTCCTTGGCTCGGGAGGGTTCTGGGCCCTTCTCGCCCTCATCGCCGCTGCCGCTGCGGCCTTCTTCCTTGCTTTCCGGAAGATGGCTGCCAGGAGGGCCGACGTGGCGGGTACGAGGAACAGGAAGGCGGTCAAGATGGCGCGCAGGAGACTGGCCTCCGCCGGCGACTATCTCGGAAAGAACCTTTACACGGCATTTTACGAGGAACTCCACAAGGCCCTCACGGGATTCATCTCCGACAAGATGTCGATGGAGATGTCCGATATGAGCACGGAGAACATCAAGTCTTCCCTCTCGGAAGCCGGAGTGGACGGTACCCTCGTGGACAGGTTCAGCGCCCTTCTCGAAGCCTGCGAGTTCGCCCGCTATTCTCCCGACGCCGGCCACGACGCGATGCAGCAGCATTATGACGAGGCGCTGAGCGTCATCTCCGCAATAGATTCCAGCATGAAATCAAGGAAAAAGATATCCGGGGCCGCATTGGCAGCCATACTTCTCCTTCTGCTTCCGGGAGTTGCCTCCCGGGCGGCCTCGCCGGCCGATTCCCTCTGGGCGGCAGGCGTACAGGCCTACAACGACGGCCGCTGGGCCGATGCGGTGAAGGCCTGGGAAGGAATATCCGATGCCTCCTTGGAATCTCCTTCGGTATATTACAATCTCGGCAACGCCTGGTTCCGCCAGGAGAATTACTCCAAGGCCATCCTCTATTATGAAAAGGCCCTCAAGCTGGATCCTTCCTCCAAGGACGCCAGGTTCAACCTCGACTTCGCCTCCGGCTTCGTCCAGGACAGGATCGAACCCGTGCCCGAATTCATCCTGGTGACATGGGCCCGGAAGGTCAGTTGGTTGCTGGACTCCGACGCCTGGGCAGCCCTTTTCCTCCTTTTCCTCGCCCTTGCCTTCGCCCTCGCCCTTCTCTATCTCCTCTCCGGTTCGAGGGGACTCAGGAGGACCGGATTCTACGGGGCCATCGCCGCCCTGCTTCTCGCCCTTGCCTCCCTTGGTTTCTCCGGGTGGCAGAAGTCTTCCTATAAGAAAGCGGACGGCGCCATAGTGGTGACTCCGGTCATTTCCGTGAAGAGTTCCCCTTCGGAGGGCTCCGCGAAGGACCTTTTCATACTCCACGAGGGTACCAAGGTCAAGATACTTGACGAGGTGGGATCCTGGAAGAACATAGAACTTGCCGACGGCCGCCAGGGCTGGGTCCTCGACACCGATCTTGAAATCATATAAAATCTTCATATCATGAAAAAATTATCCTTGCTTGCCATCGCCACGGTGCTCGCGTCCCTTTCACTTCAGGCGAAGGGCCCTGCGGTCGAGGACTGGCAGAATCCCGCCGTCTTCGAGAGGAACCGTATGCCGATGAGGTCCGGTTTCACCGTGAAGGAGCAGAATACCGTTTCCCTGAACGGAGTCTGGAAATTCCATTGGAATCCCACCATCGAAGGCCGCCTGAAGGGTTTCGAGGCCGTTTCCCTTGACGATTCGTCCTGGGATTCGATGCCGGTTCCCGGAATGTGGGAACTCAACGGCTTCGGGGAACCGATGTACCTCAACATCGGCTATCCCTGGAGGGGCCATTACAAGAACAATCCTCCATATCCGGCAACCGAGAACAACTATGTAGGCCAGTATCGCCGCAAGTTCACGGTACCTTCGGAATGGAAAGGCAAGCAGGTCTGCCTCTGCATCGGATCCGCCACCTCCAACGTGAGGGTGTGGGTGAACGGGAAGGAGGTAGGATACAGCCAGGACAGCAAGCTGGAGGCCCGTTTCGACATCACGAAATTCGTCAAGGCAGGGGATAACCTCATCGCCCTGGAAATCTTCCGCTGGTGCGACGGGACCTACCTCGAGGACCAGGATTTCAACCGCTTCGCGGGAATCTCCCGAGGGGTTTATGTCTATTCCAGGGAGCCGGAGAGGATAGAGGATGTCCGTGTTATCGCCGGAATGGACGGGAAGGCCGATGTCGATGTGGAACTTACCAAAGGAATCACCTCTCTGGACATCTCGGTTTCCAAGCCGGGAGAGGCGGCCCTGGTGTCGGAGACTTTCCCGGTGAAGGGAGGAAAGGTGGAGGCTTCCCTCAGTGTGCCTTCCCCCGACCTCTGGAGCGCCGAGAGTCCCGCCCTGTATGAACTTACCGTCGTGGCCAGGAAGGGTAAGGAGGTAGCCGAGACGGCCACTACCCTTTTCGGATTCAGGACGGTGGAGGTCAGGGACGCCCAGTTGCTGGTGAACGGGAAGCCCGTACTTATCAAGGGAGTGGACCGCCACGAGATGAACCCTTACCGCGGATATGACGTGACCGAGGAGGATATGATAAGGGATATCAGGATAATGAAGGAATTGAACGTCAATGCGGTGCGTACCTGCCACTATCCCGACGACCCCTGCTGGCTCGCCCTCTGCGACCGCTTCGGAATCTATGTTGTAGACGAGGGTAACATCGAGTCCCACGGAATGGGATACGGCGAGAAGACCCTTGCCAAGGACCCCGCCTACCACGACGCCCATATCGCCCGTGACATGAGGATGGTGCACAGGGATTTCAACCATCCCAGCGTGATAATCTGGAGTATGGGCAACGAGGCCGGGAACGGCCAGAACTTCCTTGATTGCTATGATGCGATCAAGGCTTTCGACCCTTCCCGTCCCGTTCAGTACGAACGTGCTCTCCGCGACCGCAATACGGATATCTACTGCCCGATGTACGACAGTCCCGACGCCTGCGAGAAGTATCTGAACGGCAATCCGTCAAAACCTCTCATCCAGTGCGAGTACGCCCACGCGATGGGCAATTCCATAGGCAATTTCAAGGAGTATTGGGACCTTGTCCGCAAGTATCCTTCCTATCAGGGAGGCTTCATCTGGGATTTCGTGGACCAGGCCCTCTACAAGGAGGTTTCCATTCCCGGAGCTGACCATATATTCGCTTTCGGAGGGGACTGGAACGATTACGACCCTTCCGACGGTTCCTTCAACTGCAACGGCGTCATCGCCGCAGACCGCAGCCTCCATCCCCACGCCTACGAGGTCCGTTACCAGTATCGCAGCATCCACACCTGTGCGGCAGATGACAAGGGCGGCGTGAAGGTTTACAACGAAAACTTCTTCATTCCCCTCGACAGGTACAGGATGGTGTGGGACGTCGAAGTCGGAGGTTGCAAGGTCAGGGAAGGCGTCGTGGAGAATATCGGGGCCGGTCCCGGTGAGACCGCAACACTTACCCTGTTGAAGCCCGATGAGGCCGCCGAATATGCTGAGAAGGGCATTGCCTGCCTTAACGTCCGCTATCTGCTTAAGGAGGCAGACGGCCTTCTCCCTGCCGGATCCGAGGTCTCCTATGACCAGATACTGCTTGGAGATGAGGATTGCTGCAAGGTTTGCTGCGGCTGCCTTCCTGACGGACTTCCCGCCTATGATTCGGCTGCTGCCGAATTCTCCGGTACCTTCTCCAAACCCGGCACGACCGGTGACCGCGTATTCCCCTGGAGCGCCCGCTTCGACAAGGTTTCCGGAGCCCTTGTCAGCTACAAGGTCGCGGGCGTGGAGACGATGGCGGCCCCTCTTATGCCTAATTTCAACAGGGCCGTCACCGAGAACGACCTTGGAGCCAGGATGCACCTGCTCTATGGAATGTGGAGGAAGCCCGAGTTCAAGGTGAGGTCGTTCGATGTCTCACAGAACGAGGAGGGATATCTCCTGACCGTCGTCTATGAACCGATCGGAGGCGTGGCCGGCTTGAAACTGGAATACAGGGTCCACGCGGACGGCGCGCTCTGCTGCACCGAGACGATGAGCGACGCCGGCGGGCTTTCCGAGGCTCCCGACATGTTCCGTTACGGAATGAGGTTCGCGATGCCCGGAAGGTTCTCCACCCTCGATTTCTTCGGAAAGGGCCCTTGGGAGAACTATTCCGACCGCAACTCCGCAGCCCTTCTCGGACATTATGTCCAGAGCGTGAACGACCAGTACCACTACGGCTATGTCCGTACTCAGGAATCCGGTACCCATACCGGTATGAGGTGGCTGAAACTCCTGGATGACAGCGGAATAGGCCTGAGCATATCTTCGAAGGAATTCAGTGCGTCCGCGCTGCCGTTCAGCATCGAGGATCTCGACTGCGCCGCGCTCGGAGGCGATGCGAAGAGGAAGACCCGCAACGAGGTGTACGGAGAATCCCAGCATTCCCCGGAACTCAGGGCCAAGGCCCACGAAGGCGACAGGAGGAACGGAACCACCTATGTCTGTTTTGAACTTGTCCAGGCCGGAGTCGGAGGAATAATCTCCTGGGGAACGAAGCCCCTCGAGCCTTATCTCGTCCATCCCGAGGCCCGCGAGTTCAATTTCCTGATCCGTCCGGTAGCCAACTAAAAACATTCCGGTACTGTTTCAGTGACTCTGCCACCCTCGGCAAGATGAGAGGGAGGGGCCCCTTGGAGAGGGGCCGCGAAGCGGCGTCATCTGAAAAAGTACCGAAATGTTTTTAACCCAGAAGATACCTGAAGTGCCAGAGGATGACTCCGATGCAGACGGAGACGTTTAGGGAATGCTTGATTCCCTGCTGGGGCACTTCCAGGGAGATATCGGAGGCATCGACCACGTCCTGGCCGATGCCTTCGACTTCATTTCCGAAGACGAGGGCGTATTTCTTCCCCTTTTCCGGTGTGAAGGAGTCCAGCCTGACGGACTGTACGGTCTGCTCCACGCTGACCACGGTGTAACCATCCTCTTTCAGTCTCCCGACCGCTTCCAGGGCTGATTCGCAACGCTCCCAGGGGACGCTGTCCTCGGCTCCGAGGGCCGACTTGTGGATTTCGGCCGAGGGAGGGACGGCTGTTATGCCGCAGAGGAAGATCCTGTCCACCCCGAAGGCGTCTCCGGAACGGAAGGCCGAACCCACGTTATGGGCGCTTCTGACATTGTCCAGGACGAGGACAAGACCTGAGGGTTCCCTTGTCTTGTACTGCTCCGGAGAGATGCGGCCGAGCTCTATGCTGAGAAGTTTGCGGTTTTTCATCGGGAAAACTTTACGCAAAGGTAGTCTAAAAAAGGAAAAATTTATATATTTGTTAGGTTCATCCGGAAGGTGGACGTAACATACATTCAAATGAAGCAGGATTTACAGATATTCGACCTTATCAACAAGGAACGTGACAGGCAGACATCGGGCCTCGAACTCATCGCATCGGAGAATTACGTCAGCAACCAGGTGATGGAGGCGATGGGGTCCGTATGCACTAACAAATACGCCGAAGGCTATCCCGGGAAGAGATATTACGGAGGTTGTGAGGTCGTGGACGAGATAGAGCAGTTGGCCATCGACCGTCTCTGCAAGCTTTATGACGCCGAGTATGCCAATGTCCAGCCCCATTCCGGGGCCCAGGCAAATATGGCCGTCACGATGGCCTGCCTGAAGCCCGGCGACGTCTTCATGGGCCTGGACCTCAGCCAGGGCGGGCATCTCACCCACGGCTCCCCGGTCAACGCTTCCGGCATCCTGTACGAGTGCCATTCTTACGGCCTGGATCCCGAAACAGGTGTGATCGATTATGACGCGATGGAAAAGACGGCACTCGAGGTCCATCCCAAACTCATCATCGGAGGCGCCTCCGCATATTCCCGCGAGTGGGACTATGAGAGGATGCGCAAGATAGCCGACGAGGTCGGGGCCATCCTCTGGATAGACATGGCACACACCGCCGGCCTCATCGCCGCCGGCCTTCTCAAGAATCCCGTAAAATACGCCCACATAGTCACTTCCACCACCCATAAGACTCTCCGCGGTCCCCGCGGCGGAGTCATCCTGATGGGGAAGGACTTCGACAATCCCTGGGGGATCAAGACTCCCAAGGGAGAAATCAAGAAGATGAGCGCCCTGCTCAATTCGAGCGTATTCCCCGGAGTCCAGGGCGGCCCGCTCGAGCACGTCATCGCCGCCAAGGCCGTGGCCTTCTACGAGGCCCTTCAGCCCGAGTTCAGGGACTATCAGGCACAGGTGATAGCAAATGCCCAGGCGATGTGCAAGGCATTCATGGACAAGGGCTACAAGGTAGTTTCCGGAGGCACGGACAACCATCTGATGCTGATCGATCTCCGTACGAGGTTCCCCGAAGTTACCGGAAGGATGGCGGAGAAGGAACTCGTTAAAGCCGATATCACGGTTAACAAGAACATGGTGCCGTTCGACACCCGCTCCCCGTTCAAGACCTCGGGCATCAGGGTGGGCACGCCGGCCGTCACTTCACGCGGGTTCGTCCAGAAGGACATGAAAGACATAGTGGATCTGATAGACACTGTCCTTACCGCCGTTGCAGCCAACATACCCCTGGTCGAGGGCACAAGCGACGAGGGAGCAGCCGCCTACGAGGCCGTCCTCGCCGACGTGAGGAAGAAAGTCCATATGATGACAAGCGGGCGTCCGCTGAACAGATATTAACCTTAAATCCAATTTGATATGAAGAAAATCTTTATTTCCCTGATGTGCGCAGCCGTTATCCTTTCCGGTTGCTCATCAATGTCCAATACCGGCAAGGGTGCCGCTATCGGTGCCGGCGGCGGTGCAGCCCTGGGTGCAGCCCTGGGAGCCATCATCGGCCATGACGGCAAGGGTGCCGCCATCGGTGCTGCCATCGGCAGTGCGGTAGGCGCAGGTACCGGTGTCATCATCGGCAAGAAGATGGACAAGAAGGCCGAAGAAATGCAGGCCGCCCTTGAAAACGCCAAGGTCGAGACCGTTACCGACAACAACGGCCTCGAGGCCATCAAGGTCACCTTCGACAGCGGACTTCTTTTCAAGACCGGCAAATATGACCTGTCAAAGGCTTCTAAAGAGGAACTGACTAAGTTCGCCGCCGAGATGAAGGACCTTCCCGACACCGACATCGCAGTGTTCGGACATACCGACAACACCGGCTCCGAGGAAGTCAACGTACGTCTTTCCGGCCAGAGGGCCAATGCCGTCGGCGACTATCTCAAGAGCAGCGGGATCGATGCCAAGAGGATCATCACCGAAGGCAAGTCCTTCAATGAGCCCATCGCTTCCAACGAGACTGCCGAAGGCCGCGCTCAGAACCGCCGCGTGGAGGTATTCGTCTATGCTAACGAGGATATGATCAAGGCCGCAGAGGCCGAGGCAGGCAACTAGGATTTTTCCACCTCGACTCCTTTGGGGGCCCGGATCCGTACTTTACCGTTCCTTACGGTGATGCGGACGGGCCCCTTAACCGTAGGTATCTTTGCCTTGGCCCATTTCAGGGTCGAAGTCCGGGGTTGTACGAGAATCTTCGTGAATCCGGGCTCCAGAGGCCGGACGCCCATCAGGCGGAACGGGATGATGTTGGCCGGAGCGGCCCCCCAGGCGTGGTTCCAGTCCTGGTTGGGCTTGAAACTGTCATCCCAGGCCTCCAGGGTTATCGTGGTGCCGACGCGCAGCATGTTGTACCAGCTCCGCAGGCCGTCTCCTGTCAGGAGTTCAAGGGCGTAGTCTTCCTCTCCCGCCGAGTACAGGGCGTCGAGCAGGAACTGTGCCCCGTAGACGCTGCAGGCCATACCCCTCGAGCGGATGAAAGCCACGACACCTGCCTGCCTGTCGGCCGGAACGAGTCCGAACAGGAGGGAGAACATATTGGCGTGAAGCGAAGCGTGGCCCGTCCCGATTCCATCGACATAAACACCCCTTTCGCTGTCGTATAACTGGCTGTCAAACACTTCCTTGACCTTGGATGAGGCATCGTGCAGAAGGGAGGCGTCTTCGGTTTTCCCCAGATGGGAGGCGATGTCTTCCATACGGAGGAGGGCGTGGTAGAACCAGGCGTTTACCACCGTGTTGAAGTCAGTATAGACGTAGCCGTCATCTTCCCCTCCTTCTCCTTTCTTGAGTCCCGTATCTCCTGAGTGCGGCCAGTCCACAATGTCACTTATCGGCTCCTTGCGCCGGATCGATGCGAGGAACTCAGGCGTCTGCAGCCCGGTCGTCGTGCTGATGAGGCCGTTGGACTCCCTGAGGGAGAGGAGGGTGCGGACCATCAAGTCGTCGTAACGTGAACGTATGAGGGAATCATCCCCGGAATACATCCAGTCGTTCCATGCGATGTCCAAGGCCTGCAGTATCCACTCCGTGGGCCAGGTGGGATGGTCGAGGAGATGACAGAGGGTACGTCTGGCAACGTCGAAGTTGCAGTCGGCCCCATAGTGGCCGAGCTGGTTGATGAGGGCGTCTGCCTCATAAGGTATCCTTTCCCTGTCTCCGTCGACATAATAACCTGTGAACGAGGTGGCTTTCATCGAATATCTGCACAGTTCCCAGATCCGGTTGAGAGTGTCGTCGCTGCAGCGGAAATAAGCCGCCTTGTCGTCGAAGGGGACGTGGACTGAATGGCGTACGAAGTCTTTTCTCCCCAGTTTTCCCCCGTATCTTTCCACTTCGCACCAGCGGAAGGGGAGCACCTCCCCTATGTCCGCCGGCATCTTCATCGCTTCGGGTCCGGTGTTCCGGGTGTCCGGTTCGATGTAGAATGAGTAAATGTGAGTGCCTTTTTTCAGGGCTACCGTCTGTTTGCGGTAGCGGACGCTCGTGGTGGGCGTTCTCCATATACGGCCGTCGACCGCTCTCTCTCCGAGGTGGAGGACGACGGTGTCGGAACCGGTTTTCGAGGTGAGACGGATGTCCATCTGGCCGAAGGCCACCCGGCCGAAATCGGCCTGTACGGTGCCGTCTCCGAGGGCCTTGACGCTGATGGGCCGTTCCTGTTCCTTGACGAGGAAAGCGTCCCCGCCGGCGGTCGGTGCCAACAGGGATAGCAGAATGATGAATAAACCTGTCATATGTCAGTCGTCGATGAAGAAGAAGTATAAGGCTGCCCATTTGGTGGGGATTCCCTTGGCGTGGCCTATCGTCCGGTAACTCCTGTCCTGGATGGTCCCGTCGGATTTTACATATCCCAGCGTGCGGTAGCTCCTGTCCTGGACGGTCCCGTCCGACTTGATGTATCCCAGTGTCCTGTAACTCCTGTCCTGGACCGTGCCGTCGGATTTGATATAGGCTATGGTCCGGTAGGACGAGTCAGTCACCTTTCCGTCGTCGTAAATGTGTCCGACAGTCCGGTATGAAGCGTCCTGGATGGTCCCGTCGGACTTTATGTAGGCAATGGTCTTATAGGAGGAATTGGTAATGCTCTGAGCGGCCGCCGTAAAAAGCAGGGCGGATAGGACCGAGAGCAATATGGTAAAGGCAATCTTTTTCATACGGCACTGCTTTTAGAAACACAATATAGCAAAAATAAAGCCTCGGAATAACCGGGAAATCGCTATTTTTGTAAAACCACATAGACAGTACTTTTGCTAACTGACCTGTAAAATGCTTAAAATGAGGACCTGGCGTCTCGTCTTGCTTTCCGTTCTGTTTTTCGCCTCCTGTTCCGACGGTGTCGATGTGAGGATCCTGAACCCTACCGTGGACCTGAAGTCCGATCCGATAGGGGTCACTTCCGCCAACCCTTCGTTCAGCTGGCAGTTGTCCTCCGAACTGAAAGATGTATCCCAGACATATTACAGAATCATCGTTGCCTCTTCGGAAAAGGCCTTGAAAAAGAATGAGGGAGATTTATGGGATTCGGGGGAGGTGGAAAGCGGACAGAGCACCTTGATCCGCTATGATGGGAAACCCCTCGGCAGCAGGGACCGGGCATACTGGAAGGTGAAAGTTAAGACCAACAGGGGAGAGACGGCCTGGTCCAGGCCCGGAGTTTTCGAGATCGCCCTGCTTGACGGGAGCGACTGGACGGCTTCCTGGATAGGGCATCACCCTTTCCAGAACGACGAGATCAACTATCTTGAGAGATATCCCTGGATTTCTTACGAAAGGATCGAGGAAAGGCATACGACCGTGCCTGCCCGCTATCTCCGCAAGGAATTCTCCACGGGTGGAAGGAAGGTCAGGAAGGCGCGGCTTTATATCTGCGGACTCGGCCTGTACGAGGCCTACATCAACGGCGTCAAGGTCGACGACGAAAACTGCATCCTCAAGCCCACGACGGCGGAATATGACAGGACGGTGCCGTACAACACCTTTGACGTTACCTCTTTGATAAAGAAGCACAACACCGTCGGCGTCATCCTGGGAAATGGAAGGTATGTGTCTGTCCGCTCGAGGATACTTAAGCATTATGACCTTCCGAAACTGATACTTCAGCTGGAGATCGAGTATTCCGACGGCAGCCGGGACACGGTGGTGAGCGACACCTCCTGGAAGATTACCAACGACGGTCCTATCCGTTCGAACAACGACTGGGACGGGGAATACTATGACGCCAGGCTTGAGATGCCTGGCTGGGACCTCAACGGATTTGATGACGGGAGATGGCTGCGTGCCGAGCTCGTCGACGCTCCCAAGGGAGAACTCAGGCCCCAGCTCAATCCGGACATAAGGATCCAGGACGTGGTGAAACCCGTGGAACTGTTCGAGTTCCCCGGTGATACCGTTATCCTGGACATAGGCCAGAATATGGTGGGATGGCTGCAGTTGAAGGGTAGGGCCCGGGCTGGAGACACCGTGCACGTCCGCTATGCGGAATCCCTCGATGCCGCCGGGAGGCTGTATACGGCCAACTTCCACACCGCCAAGGCCGCTTCCTGGTATGTGGCCAAGGACGACGAGCCGTTCACCTGGCATCCGCAGTTCATATTCCAGGGATTCCGGTTCGTGGAGGTCACGGGACTGAAAGACAAGCCTTCCCTGGAGGATTTCGAAGGCCAGGTCTCTTATGACGAGATGAAGAACACCGGCACCTTCGAGTGCTCGGACGAATTGCTTAACCAAATCCATAAAAACGCTTTCTGGGGCATCAGGGGCAATTATCGGGGCATCCCGACCGACTGCCCGCAGAGGGATGAACGGATGGGTTGGACCGGAGACCGGACGGTGGGCGTATTGGGAGAGAGCTATATGTTCGGCAACCACGACCTGTATGCGAAATGGCTTGGCGACATCGAGGATACCCAGAAGGAGAGCGGCGCCATTTCCGAGATCGCTCCCGCCTATGTCGATCTCTATACGGACGACAATGCCTGGTGCGGGGCCTACCTGACCGTAGCCGACATGCTCTATACCCAGTATGGGGACAGCAAACCCATAGAACTCCATTACGACTCGATGAAACGGTGGATGGACTATATGAAGGAGAAATTCCTTGTGGACGGAGTGATGACCAATCCCTGCATCGGGGACTGGTGCGTGCCGCCCGAGACGAGGGATATCACATTCTCCCAGGATCCTTCCCGAACCACTCCCTGCGTGGCCATAACCACTCCGTTCTATTATTACCTGACCACCCTTATGAGGAAATTCGCCCGGGTTCTCGGAAAGGAAGAAGATGCTCTGGCCTTTGACGTTGAAGCAAGGATGGTGAAGGATTCCTACAACAGGAAATATCTGAACGGTAAGGGATACTACAGCACCAATTCCGTGACGGCGAACCTCCTTCCCCTGAGGTTCGGAATGGTTCCGGACGAGTACCGGGATGCGGTCGTAAGAAGCACCGTTGACAGGGTGGTGAACGATTTCGACAGCCACGTGTGCTGCGGCGTGGTGGGTAACGGCCAGATGATGCGCGCCCTTACGGACAACGGCCATGGCGACCTGGCATACACCATTGCCTCGAACAAGACTTATCCCGGCTGGGGATATATGATCGGAAACGGCGCGACTACGATATGGGAACTTTGGAACGGAGACACGGCCGGGGCGCTGATGAACTCGCAGAACCACGTGATGCTCCTCGGCGACCTGATTATCTGGATGTACCGCTACATAGGCGGAATCGGGAATGCCGAAGGCAGCGTGGGTTATGAACGCGTACGGCTGAAGCCTTATCTTGTCAAAGGTCTGGATTATGCCAGGGTTTCATATGACAGCGTGCGTGGGACAATTGTCAGCAGTTGGAAAAAGGAGGATGGCAAGTTCCTGTGGGATATTGTGATACCTGCAAACTCCACAGCGGAGGTCTTCATACCTTCGGTTTCCCTGGACGGGGATGAGGTCAAGGATCTGGAAGGGCTGGGCGGAAAACTGCTCAGAGAGGATTCCGGATATACCGTATTCGGTTTCCCTTCAGGAAGTTACAGTCTGTCAGTAAATTATGGGGAGTGATTATAATAAGAACTATATGAAAAAATTTCTTTGTTTGATATGTGTCCTCTTTGCGATGGCGTATGCCGTGCCGATGGACGCGCAGACCGCGAAGGTGCGTCTTCAGGACAATGGCAAGGCGCTCGTCAATCCCGATATGGGATGGGTTCTGTATTTTTATTCCAATGAGCCGTACAATTATGGATCCAGGCTGGCACCGGAAGACTTGGTTGATGATTTCCCGGGTCTTTCCACCGTCTATCTGCGTCTTCCCTGGGCTTTCATCGAGCCTGAAGAGGGGAAGTTCAACTGGGAGTGGCTAGATACCCCGGCGCAAAGATGGATAGAGGTTGGGAAGAAGGTCGCTTTCCGCATCACGGCGACGGAGCAGTGGATGTCGTCGGCCACGCCCGACTGGGTTTTCGATGCGGGGGCCAAGGGCTTCGTTCTCGATACCGTCGGTTATATGGACAGAAAGATCAGCCCGTACAGAGAACCTGACTATGACGATGAGATCTTCCTGCAGAAACTGGACGCTTTCCTCGGTGCGATGGCGGAGCGGTATGACGGCAATCCGAACGTCGCGTTCGTGGATATCGGCCATTTCGGACTGTGGGGAGAGGGGCATACGCTTTTTACCGACAGGATACACGGCCATAAATGGGGCGACGAGACCAGAAAAAGAATCATCGACCTGTATTGCAAGCACTTCAAGAAAACTTTGCTGGTCATGAGTGACGACTTCGTCGGCCATAGGGCTCCGGGAATTCATTTTCCCGTTTCGGACTATGCCTTGTCTAAAGGCGTCTCACTGCGCGATGACAGTATAGTGTGCGGTAAGAATCCTCCCTGGTATCACGATGGTATGTCGGTGCTTTATTGGCCAACCTTGCCGGTCGTGCTTGAGCACGGACACTATCAGGATATCGTCAATACGGGTTCTTGGAGTAGGGAAAAGGTCCTCCAGTCGGTCGAGGATTATCACGCCTCCTATATGTCCATCCACGGATGGCCGAGGGAGATTCTGAGCCAGAACCGTTCAATGGTTGACAGCATCAACCTGCGTCTGGGTTACCGTATCAGGCTCGTTGAGGCGGAATGGCCGAAGACGGTTAAGAAAGGGGAGCCGTTCAATATCATCATCGGCCTGCAGAATGCCGGAGTTGCTCCCTGTTATCCAGGAGGCCGCGCCTGCTTCACCATAAAGAACAAACGCGGGGGAATAGTTTCGGTGATGGTCGACAATGATTTCGATGTCAAGTCGTTGAGTGTCGGAAGACCGGAGAAGGCCCTTGTCGAATGGCGTTCCGTCGAATGTAATGTGTCTCCCGTGATGAAAGATCAGTTCCGCTCATTCGTCCGTGCCTGCGAACCAGGGAAATACAAACTGTATTTCTCTGTCGGGGAAGAAGACGGCACGCCGACTCTGGAACTCCCTTATGACCAGTCTGACGGCCATAAGAGATATCTGCTGGGAGATATTACGATAGAGGAATGATCAATACCCCAGCTCCTGCATCTTGGCGTACACCTGGGTGGCGATCAGTCTGTAGCCGTCCGTGGTGAAGTGGACGCCGTCCGTCATCAGCGACGGCGGCACCCTGTCTTCGGAGAGAGCCTTCTTATCCGACTCCGTCGGTTCCACTCCGGCGTCAGCCAGTCCTTTGGTTATCAGATAGTTCCTTAGGTTGAAGTAATGGTTGCCGAATCTCTTCCCAAGAGCCTCCTCCAATTCATTCATCCCGACTATCCCGTTGTAGATGTGGTAACTGACTACGATGTATCTGGGGGAGTCGCTGTAATCTATCATCGCCTCGATCTGCCTGATCAGGTCTTCTGCATCGGCAAAGCCTCCGTTCTGTCCGATGAAAAAGATGTTGGCGTATTTCCCGCGCAGGTTTTTCATCGCATAGGTTTCAATCTCGGTCCCTGCTTTCAGGACTCCGGTCAAGGGCCATTCATCGTCCGGAAGGATATATAAATTGTTTTCCATTTTGAATTGTCCCTCTTCCAACCATATCTTCGAATCGGAGGCAAGGTGGAAAGGTCTCCCGCCTATCGTGCAGGGATTTATCTGTGAGGGACCGCTCTCATCCCAGCCGCCCTGCAGGAGGGGTGTCACGCGTTTTCCGTTCCAGGAGGAATAGAAGGTCTCGATGTCATTGTTCCCTATGAATGTCTTGAAGGCGGCATCTTTGCTGTTGAATATGGTGACGTCGTGGGCCAGTCTCATCGGAGATGCCCCCTGACGGGCCATTATGGTGATTGTGTTCTCCCCTCCGATTCCTCCGTTGATGACGTTGTAACCGTCTCCGAGCATCGCCTGCAGTTGTGCGGGCCAGTCGGTCCGGTCCCCGTGGGGCGCCGTGAGGCTGTCGCCCCAGCATATGATATCTTTCTTGTCATTTCCCGGGTTGGAGAAAGCGCTTGCCATCAGGACGACGGCGGACAGAACCCAGATCAGAGTCTTCTTTTTCATGGTTGGCAATCCTTTTTCTACAAAGATACACAAAACCCCAAAAATAGCCTTAACTTTATGGTCAGAATCCGTTATTGTGCAAGATATGAAAGGATTGTTCATTCTTATTGCGGTACTTATGTCCGGCACCGTCTCCCCTTCACGGGAAGTGCTGAAGATAACGAAGATGACTGTCAATGACGTGGTAAACCCTGTCTGTGTGAACAGCGTGAGGCTGGGATGGCAGACGGACTGTCCAGTACAGGGGGCGAAGCAGACCGCATACGAAATCCGTGTGTCGGAGGGGGGAAGGCAGGTCTACGGCACCGGGAAGGTGAAGGATGACGACCAGACTGACATTGAATTGCCGGTGGAGTGGGAACAGGGGAAGCTGTATAAATGGAGAGTCAGGGTGTGGGACGGGGAAGGAAGGCCTTCCGAATGGAGTCCCGAGGCTGAATTCGGGACTGCGATCAATGACAGCTGGGAGGCTGGATGGATCTGTACGGGGCAGAGGCTGAAGACCGATCCTCTTCCTTATATCCGTAAGACGTTCCTCTTGAAGGGAAAGAAGGTCCGCCGTGCGATGGCTTACGTATGCGGACTCGGCTGCGGCGAACTGTGGGTGAATTCGAGGGCGGTGGATCCGTCAAGGGTGATGGATCCGGCCCAGACGGATTATAGAGAGAGAGCGCTTTACAGCGCTTTTGACGTGACAGGGCTGTTGAAGCCCGGGAAGAAAAACTGCCTGGGAGTGATGCTGGGCAAGGGATGGTTCACGCAGGATTCGGTGTGGGGAGACGAGGGACTTTCGTACGGGATGCCCATCCTTCGCTGCCAGTTGAACATAGAGTATGCGGACGGGACTTCGGAGAAGGTATATACCGATCAGACCTGGCTATGGACCGAAGGACCGATAACCCGTTCGAATGTATATCAGGGAGAGGACTATGATGCCCGTCTGGCAATCGAGAGGTGGGCTGACCCGGACCTGGACGACGGCGGATGGAAGGGGTGCATTCCGGCCACGGGACTGATTCCGGAAAGGATGGAGGCCCAGGAGATGTCCCCGATGCGCCGGATGGAACCTGTGAAACCGGTCGCGATGTGGAAGGCCCCTGGGGATGAGAACCGCTGGATATATGATTTCGGAGAGAACAGGACCGCCAACGTGAGGTTTGACGTGACCCTGCCTCGGGGAACGAAACTGACCGTCAGGGGAGCCGAGACCATCACGAAAGACCGGGATCTGGATTTCCGCAGCGTAGGGACCAGGTTCGTAGGTTATCAGACGGACAGCTACATCTGCAGCGGCGCCTTAAGGGAGAGCTGGACTCCGAGGTTTACCTATCATGGGTTCAGGTACCTTGACCTTACCGTGGAAGGTACTGACGAGCTGCCGTCGGAAACCTGGCTCAGCATGGTTCCCGTGCACACGGACGTGGAGGACAGGGGATGGTTCGAATGTTCGGACAGTCAGCTCAACGCCCTTCACGCCCTTGCCCGCAGGACTTTCCTCAACTGTTTCGTCGGAGTCCCCGTGGACTGCGCCCACCGCGAGAAATGCGGGTGGCTCGGGGATACGCACGCCTACGACCTGGCTGCAGACCTGAATTTCCAGATGAACGGTTTCTGGATGAAATACCTCGGTGACATCCGCACAACGGCCGACCGTTTCGAGGCCAATACCCTCCATCACAAATTGTTCAACGCCGAGTTCTATTTCAGCGACAAGGCTCCCGGCATCCCGTATATGATCGCGCCCGGCCAGAGACTCTGCGGAGTCGCATCTCCCGACTGGGGGACGGCCGTGGTCCAGCTTCCCTGGCACCTTTACCTCTATTTCGGGAACAGGAAGATCCTGGAGGATTATTACGACATGATGGCCCAATGGACCCGATATATCGACGGTACGGCGGTGGAAGGCATTGTTTACGAAGGTCTGGGAGACTGGTGCCCTCCGAGGAACGACCATTACCACAATCCTACCCCGGTGGAATTCAGCAGCACTTGTTTCCATTTCATCGACCTGACCATAATGGAGAAGGTGGCGGCCCTGCTCGGAAAGGCTGAGGACCGCAGGTATTTTGCCGAAAGGCGGGAATATACTAGGGAAGCGCTGATAAGGAAGTTCTATAATCCGATGCGTCACGGGTTCGGCAGCCAGACGGCGGACGTGATGGCCATAATGGCCGGCCTGGTCCCGGAAGGGGAGGAAGAGGCGGTGGCGGAGGATTTCATCTTCGACGTCAGCCATACGCCCTTCGGGTTTCTGAATATGGGAATCTTCGGCCTGGGCCGGTTCGGAAGCGCGCTCAGCAGGAACGGTCACGCAGGGGAGGCTTTCGGCCTTTTCACCAAGAAGGGGGAGAACAGCTGGGGATTCATGCTGGACAGCCTTAAGGTCACGACGCTGTGGGAGCAGCTGCCATACACGCAGGCTGATGCGGAGGATATGGCGGGATCGCTCTGTCATCCGATGTCGGGAGGTTTTGACATCTGGTTTTACGAGGATGTGCTGGGAATCCGTCCTGTGGAAGAGGCTCCCGGATTCAAGAAGATCATTCTGGATCCTCTCGTGACCGGGTATATGAAATGGGCGAGGGGGTCCGTGAAGACGGCGTACGGTCCCGTATCGAGCGATTGGCGCAACGAGGGGGAGGACTTCATCTGGAGGATAGGCGTTCCTGCGAACACCACGGCCCTGGTTACCCTGCCGACAGGGAAGCCGGTATCCGTCAACGGCCGGCCCCTTGAACTGAAACCGTCCCGGGAAGGGACGGCCTCAGCAGTCTATGAATTCGATTCCGGGGAATACGAGATCAGATACCAATCCCTCATTCAACGGTAAGTTCGCCGGCGAAGAGTCCGTTGGCGCGGTAGTGGGGGGCGTAGAGGGACTCGACCGTCACGACGGGAGCCGTGTAAACGCCCGTCTGGGTGGCGAAGAATTCCTCCCGTATGGTAGTGTTCTCCTCCGGATATGAATCGAAGAAGTACTGCGTCCGGTCGGTCTTGACATTGCGATAGCCTCCGGGTGTGAAGGTGTACCATCCGTTCACGCGCAGCGGCCTGACTCCGAGGCCGTAATGGCCGGAGAGCTGGTTCACGGGACGGAAGGCGGCCTCGCGGGGGACTTCAACCTTGACGAAACTGCGGTTCTCCTGGTTCCATATCCTGTATTCCGCCAGGAGTTTCTCACCCTTGCGCACCGTTTCTCCCGGCTTGACCTCTACAAGCGTCTCCTTGCCGGAAGTACCGTCATAGCGGAATAGTTTCCTTTCGATGGTGAAGCCATTGCCGGTGGCCTTTATTTCGCTGTAGGGCTTCTCGTAAGTCTTGGTCATAAGGATTACCTTCGTGGCCTTGACCTCGTCGGAACCTTCAAGTATGGAGTGGATGGCATCCACGAAGGCAGGGTCCTCGCCCCATTTCTGGGTTTCCTTCTGAAGCATCAGCCATATCCTGATCCCGTCAGCGACCTTCAGGCATTCAGGCGTTCCGTGGAGGGTAAGGAGGTCGCAGATAAGGGAATGGGCGTAGGCCTCGCTCTCGAGAAGGCCCCTCCATGGCATAACCGCGTTGGGATAGTACATTCCTCCGTCGGGATGGTCCACGGCGTATTCGAGAAGGGAAATTATGTCGGCTTCCAGAGACTTGCGCATCCTTGCAGGGGCGGAGAAGGTCACTCCCCAGGTCTTGGCGAGGGCTGTACCTTCATCGGACGACAGCAGGTTGGCAAGGGTCCTTATCCTTCTGGCCTTGGCGAGGATCATTCCGTTCATCCCGCGGGCCTTGCCGGGGACCAGATATTCCTTGGCGAATTTGCGGAAATCCTTGATCCTCTTGTTGAACTCGTCGGCCATGAAGCGCGGCTTGACGTTGAAACTGACGCCTGGATAGAGGGAGCGTACCAGCATGTACTGCTCGTCGCCGATTCCTCCGCACCAGTACGGCCTGCTCAGGTCGAACTGGTTCTGGTCCAGGAATTTGACGGCGCCGGACAGGTCGATGGCCGGGAGGAGTCCGGCCTTGTTCAGCTTGGCGAACCTCTCGAGCAGGATGGCGGTGATGACGGGGGAGGACTGCATTCCCTGGAACCAGGAGAAACCTCCGTCGGCGTTCCTGCAGGCAAGGATCTTCTCCCATATCTTTTCAGTGGGGGTCACGGTCTGGAGTTCCGCTCCGAGACTGGCCGCAACTTTCCGCACATAGAAGGTTTCGGAGAGGTCGAGCACGTTGTCCGACACCGGTTCCGCCTTCGACGGAATGGCCTCGCGGACCATGTCTATGATGGAAATCTCCTTGTATTCGGCACCGTAGGGCGAGACGTTCACGAATGCGGAGCGGATCCTCTCAAGGAGGGCCGCCTCGTCCATTCCGGGAAGGACGACTGCCGAGTGGGATTCGGTGATGACCTGGGCGGCGGGCCTGACGGGAACCGTGACGAACACTCCGTCGGAGAAGCCGTCGGCTATGAAGGCGGCCTTCAGCCCGAGGATGCGTTCCCCTGACGTGACTTCAGGGACGTCCACCTCGAACAGCCTGGATTCGCTTCCTCCTGCCGGTACCGTAAGGTCAACGGCCTTGGCCCTTATCGGAGATGTTCCCTCGTGGTCGGCGCCTTCATATTGGTAGAGGACAAGTTTTCCGGATACCGGCTTGTCGGAGTTGGAGGACACCGAGACAGCCATCGAATATCTGTCGCCGGAATTCAGGTAGCCCGGCTCCGTAACGGAAACCTTCACAGGTAGGGAAACCACCATCTCCTTGCGGAGGGAGGAGTTCTTCATCTCCCTGGTATGGGCGTAGAGGGAGACAATGTAGGTCGAGAGTTTGTCCGAAGTCTTGAATTTCAGGGAGATGTCTCCGTTGGCATCGGACCTGAGGAATGGCTCGAAAGCCAGGGTGGAGGCGAAATCTTCACGGATGTTTAAGTCCGGCGGGATTTCTCCCTCGGGAACTGCAACTGCATCATATGCTTCCTCTTCCACGACCTCTCCGGCATCCATCGAAGCCATCGCAACGTTCGCCTTCGTCATCCTGGCTCCCAGTTTGACGCCTCTGGCCATTGTCGCGGACTCGATCGAGAAAAACATGAAGTCCTCGCCGCCTCCCACGCTTCCGCTCTCGGCATCCACTTCCACGACGGGAACGCGGAACTCTATCAGTGACACGGTGTTCCACCAGTTCCTGTTGATGGTTTCCACGCTCTTGTCGAAGACTGCGGCGAGGCACTCCGCTCCTGGAAGGGTCTTGATCCTGAAGGTGTATTCGGAGGCGGGGAGAGTCCTGTCCTCGAATGAAGAGAAGGAAAGGGGAAGGTCAAGGGTATGGCGTACCCTGCGGAAGGTGCGCGTGAAGGTCACCTGGCCGGAATCCTTGAAGTAGAAGATACGGAAGAAGACCGCATCGGGCCATGAATCCTGGTATTTGAAGGCGAGGTCGGTGAGGGAACCGGTGTCCCCTTCCTTTCCGTTCAGGTACAAGGCCTTCGAATCGAGGAGTTTCCGGTTCTCTCCGAAGATCTCCAACACTGCCCAGACGGGGCCTTTCGTCGCACCGAAACGAACCTTTATGTCTTTGCCGGGTTCTATCTGGGTGCCTCCGGTAATGAAAAGGTTGTCCACCGGACCGTTAAGAGCGGTTTCCTTCTCCGCCACCTTCACGAAGCCGAGGGTGCTTTCATTTGAATACTCCTTGCCCGATGAACTCTTGACCGAGGCTTTCGCTTTGATGCTGTAACTGCCTGAAGGGTATGAAGACAGGTCTATCGACACGGTTTCGCCACCCGTGCATTCGGCTGATTTCAGCACGCTCCCGTCCCATTTGACAAGCGACCAGGACAGATTGACCGGAACGTCCTTGCCGTCATTGTTGTTGACGGTGAAGCGGACCTCCGCCGTGTCGGAGGCAAGGACCTGGGTCCTCTCCCTGTAGCGAGGGAAACGAGTCGTGACTGTCTCTCCGGTCTTCACGGTCGCCTGGCCGTCCGCCGCGTTGGTCAGCGTGATCCCGACCGACAGGCCGGAAGTCACCCATACTCCCTTGTTGAATTCCCTGGTCTCCCCGGTGCCGTCGGTGACTGCCAGGTTCACGTTGTAATATGACCAGGAGTCTTCCTCGTCTGCCTTGAAACCGATGTTGAAATTACCCTCCGAATCGGGGTTCAGGGAGCCTGAAGCATATATGGAATCTCCCCGCAGGACCTTCCAGGCCACCGTCGCGCCGGAGAGGCTGTGACCGGAATAACTCTTCACTTTTCCGCTTACGACGATGGAATCACCCGGGAAATAAAGGTCATCGACGGGATTGAAGTCCAGGTCGAAGGAGGGGAGGACGAATTCGTCCACGGTGAACGACGTACCGCCGTTCCATCCTTTGGCCTCGACGTTGATGAAGAAATGGCCGTTCCTGAGTCCGGTGGGGAGGGCGAACTGTCCCGCTATCGAACCGAACTCGTTGGTGGTCAGGTTCAGTGTCTCGACAGTGTTCCCTTCGGAATCGTTGAGGGTGGCCTTTGCAGCCACGTCCGCCGCAGCCGAAACGGAATTGGTCATGTCCCCGCGGTAGAATATGGCCTTGAAATGGACGGTGTCACCGGGGTTGTATGCGCCCCTGTCCAGGTATATGTTGACGTGGCGCTGCTCCTTCAGTTCGGAAGATCCGTCGCGCACCCTGCCGTTGATGCCCAAAGGTTTGGATTTCAGAAGTTTCCCATCGGAATCCTTCGATATTGCGGTTATCTGCTTCCAATCGTCACCGGAAGAGATGAGCTGCCGGAAATCCGAGGGAAGGGTGGTGAATCCTTCCTCGAGGGCGAAGTCCTTGAGCGTATGGACGGTCTTACCGTTCCTGGACAGCTCGATGTCCGCCCTGCCGAGGGGTTTCCCGCTCTTGTAATCGGTCACGTACACTCCGTGGCCGCGGCTGTCCCTCCTGGCTGCGAGGGAAAGCCTGAACTGGTCGAATACCGTTGAGGATTCGGCCTTCCCGTTTTTGGCGGTGATGGAATAGGAGCCGTCGTCGAGGGAGGGGAGGTCCATCCGGACGGTGTCCATCACGTAGAAACTGGACTCCGGATTCCGGATTGTTTTGGTGAAGAGGGGTTTCTTCTGGTTTTCGGCCGTGACGGAAATATCCACGGAGGGAAGATTCCTCAGCAAGGCCTCGACTTTCCCGTCCTTGACGCTGACGAAAACATTCTTGGAATTAAGCGTTTCGATGAGGTCTTTTGCATAGGTCTGCCCGTCCACGAGAAGGGCCTCGCTGCCGGTGAAGGAGGACCTTTCCTTTTCAAGCGCCCGAGCCTTCGCCAGCAGGGTCTTAAATTCGTCCGAGGAGGCTTTCCTGCGTTCCATCTCTCCGAATTCGTAGCGGAGGATGTCGTGCTTGGGATAGATCCCTATCGCCTTCCCGTCATATTTCCCGGCCAGTTCCTTCAGGGCGTTTATCCTTGGATTATCCTTGTCGTCTGCCTTATACGGGATGGATGCGGCCCCCTTGTATTCCAGGTAGGCCCCGCAGGGATAACTTCCACCAAGGACGGAGGTGAGTTCCTTGAAGGCAGGATCTTCCCTCAGGTCTCCTCCCGAGGAGAGGATGCAGGTCCAGAGGGCGTATTCGTAGTCGTTGGCTATCTTGTCTGGCAGGCATTGATCCATCGCGTAAGCGACCGACGGATTGTTCGCTTCCTTATAGAAAGGGAGGTTCCTGGCCGTGACCAGCCCGGCCTTTTGGGAGAGCACGTATTCCGCAAGTTCCTTCCGGCTCTTGCCCTGCTTCGTCCTCATATGTTCGAAGGTCACCAGGGGATCGCCGTATTCCTTGACCCTGGAGGCCAACTGCCGTCTGAGGGAGTCGCGCAGTTTCCAGTTGCGGGAGCGGACGACCTCCTCGTATTGGCGCGAGGCATCGTAAAAATCCCAGGAAAGCCTCCGGGAGGACGCTTCCTTGATGATGGATTCCAGGACGGACGCCT
This sequence comes from Bacteroidales bacterium, assembly GCA_017427885.1. GTDB lineage: Bacteria > Bacteroidota > Bacteroidia > Bacteroidales > UBA932 > Cryptobacteroides. The sequence continues at coordinate 18,268 of JAFRRW010000001.1, read as the reverse complement.
GTTTTTGAGGCCTGTCAGCGTCCGTCGCTTCCTTGTATTGTTTCCAAAGGGAGACCAGGACGTGGCCGTCCCCGTCGGTTTTCTCCTGAGTGGGTTTCATGTATTCTGTATTTGCCTTTGTGATGAATGCCGCTCCTGCGAGCAGGGAAGATACGGCGGCGAGGATCAAAATGTTTCTCATGGCTTCCGGAAAAATGATACCGCTTCCGATACTACAAAGGTTGAGCCGCCAATGTAGATGAGGCCTTTTCGGGTGATTTTTTTCAGGGCCAGGCGGATGGCCTCGTCAACCGTTCCGGCGTCGGAGGCATTGGGGGAAGGGAGTCCGCGGGAGGAGAACCAGGAGCGGAATTTTTCAAGGATCTTGCCGGAGGGAAGGGCCCTGGGTGTGTCCGGGGTGACGAAAAGCCAGGTGGCTTCGCGGGGCATCAGGGGTATGATTCCGTCGAGATCCTTGTCCGCCATCACCCCGTAGATAATGGTAAGGGAAGGGTATTTCCCGTCTTTCAGATAATCTTCCAGCTGGCTGAAATTCTTCTCCAGGGCGGGGGGATTGTGGCCTATGTCGAGGATGACGTCGGGGGAGGAGGAAATCTTTTCCCATCTCCCGTGGAAATCCGTAATCTCCGCCGTCCTGCGGAGGGAGTCCGCAAGCCTTTCCCTGTCGTCCAGGCCGGAGTAATGATTGTCTTTACGGAGGATGTCCGCGGCCGCCAGCACGGTGCCGAGGTTGACCTTCTGGTATTCCCCTCCAAGGTCCATCCCGCCGAAAATGTCCTCCACAAGGGGATTTGATGGGGGATAGAGGGCGTCTGCGAAGGTCAGGGGGCAGAAGTCCCGGGCTTTCGATTCGAAGACGGGGGCGGTCGCCGGGTCTTTTACCCCTATGACTGCAGGGATGCCCTTTTTAATGATCCCGGCCTTCTCGCCGGCAATCTTTTCGAGGGTGTCGCCGAGCTGGTCGCAATGGTCCATGCCGATGCTGGTGATTATGCTGAGGTCCGGGGTGATGATGTTGGTGCTGTCAAGCCTGCCTCCGAGGCCTGTCTCGATCACCGCCACGTCCACCTTCTCGTCGGCGAACCATCTGAATGCCAGGCCGGTGGTGATTTCGAAGAAGGAGAGGTCAAGTTCGTCGAAGGTCTTTTCCCATTTCAGCAGGAAACCGTAGACGTATTCCTCGGGGATGAGGGAACAAGGACCGCCGGGAAGGACGATCCTGGCCCTTTCCCTGAAGTCGATGATGTGCGGGGAGGTGTAGAGGCCCGTTTTCAGGCCGCATCCGGACAGGGCGGCCGTCATCATGCTTGCCACCGACCCTTTCCCGTTGGTCCCAGCCACGTGGATGCTCCTGAAAGCCTTCGAAGGGTGTCCGAGGCGGGAGTCGAATTCCAGCATATGCTCCAGCCCCGGTTTGTAGGCATCCTTGAAGGAGGCTTTCTGGACCGAAGGGAACCTTGAGAAAATGTCCCTTATCTTCTCCTCATAAACCTGCCTGTCGAAGGTTCCGCAGCGTTTTTGCCTCATTTTGCATCCTCTTTTTTGAACTGATTTCAAAAATAATTAATTTTGGGGACATATGGAAGGAAAGATATCACCGCTTTGGTCGGAATACGTGATTGACGGCTCGGTCCCTCTCCTGCCTCCCGGACAGATGCTCCAGGAGTGCCTGGCCGCTGATGCCGACGCTCCCGACAAGCCGGAGGGCCCTTTCGAGCCCGTGGTGGACGAGGTCGTGGATCCGGCTCCGTCCTCCAACAGCTACGATCCTTCCCTGACGATGGACTATCTCTCCAGGACGACCAGGATGAGGAAGTCCCGCAGGCCCTTCCAGATGTTCTTCCCCGGACCTTTCACAAGGAGCCGCATCGCTGCGGCCCTCATCGATACGCTCTGGCTCAGGGGCCATTTCCGTCTTCAGGACATCCGCCTCGGGGCGGAATGGAAATGGAATCCTGCCGCCCTGGGCAATATGGCCGTTTTCTGGAATTCCGCCGAGGCGGCCGCCGACTACATCGACAGCCTCGGACTGTCGCTTTCGGGTTTCTCCTATTCAGAAACGTCGGAAGCCTGCCGTGTGGGATTCAATGCTTTCCTTGGAGGATCGGGAATCCCCGGTCAGACCGGGATTGACATTTTGCCCGACGATGATGAGGATGAGGACTTGTCGGAAGACCTGCCCGGAGTATGGATGGGCCGGGGTCGCCGCTGCCCTTCCAAATTCGTTCCGGATCCGGAAAGCTGGATCGTGTACATCCCGTTCGATTCCTGCGATTACAGGCTCGGAGGCTCCCTCCTTGCCGAATCTTTCGGTACGGCCGGCAGCGTCTTTCCGGAGATAAGGGACGCCGACTATTTCGTCGACTGCTTCGAGGTGGTCAGGGAACTGGTCGAGGACAAGGTCATCCTTTCCGGCGCCACCGTGGGCGACGGAGGCCTTCTCACCGCCCTGAACTCGATGTGCGGGGGCAGGACCGGAGCCAGGATAGATGTGGGGGACGTGATGAGGGCTTCGAATGAGAAGGGTATAGTGAGGGTCCTGTTCGGAGAAGTCCCGGGGGTGATTATCCAGATACGCGACATAGATTATGACTATATCGACGCGGAACTCCTTCTCCAGGACGTCGTGTGGTTCCCTCTCGGCCATCCAAACGCCAGGGGAAGCCTCGAGATATGCAACAATTCCTCTTCCGGCATCGCCGGAATCATCCAGAGCCTGATGAGCAGCCAGGCCCCGGAAGGTGAAGATTGACAAGATAATCAGTATTATATATGCCCAAGTATGCAAATGCCCCGGAAAAGGGACGCAGCCGTACGACCCCCAAGATTTTCGTCCTCGACACGAACATCCTGCTTCACGATTACAAGGCCATCAAGAAATTCCAGGAGCACGACCTCGTGATCCCGGTGGCCGTAGTGGAGGAACTTGACAAGTTCAAGAAGGGGAACGACGCCCTGAGCTACAATGCCAGGGGCTTCATGAGGGAGATAGACAAGATCACTGAGGGAAAGGTGTTCGGGAAGCGCGGGGTCCAGATTGCAAAAGGCCTGGGATGCATCAAGGTGGAGCCAAACCATCCTTTCCCCGACGAGTTCAAGGACCTTTTCCACGACGATACCCAGGACCACAGGATCCTTTCAACTGCGATGTGGGTCAGGGACAACAATCCCGGAAGGTTCACCGCACTGGTAACCAAGGACATAAATCTGCGCCTCAAGGCCAAGGCCGCCGGGATGGAGGTCCAGGACTATATGAATGACAGGGTCGAGGAGAAGAAGGTGGAGGACAGGGAAAGGGAGGTCAGGTATCTGGATGACATCACTTCTGCCCAGGTCCATTCCATCCTTCACGGTCCCGAGAACTCCGTGCCCTGGGAAGGTCTCGTCGAAGCCCGTCCCCAGGCCAACCAACTCTACAAGTTCCGTGACGGCGAAGGGAAGGTGCATTGCGCCAGGTACGACTGGGACAGGGACTGCATTGTACTGGTGCGTTCCAAGGAGGCCTACGGCATCCGTCCCAAGAACGACGAGCAGGTGTTCGCGATGGATGCGTGCCTGAATCCCAAGATATCCCTCGTTTCCCTCACCGGCGGCGCCGGCACCGGCAAGACCTTGATCGCGATAGCGGCCGCCATGGAGCAGGAAAAGGATTTCGACCAGATTGTCATAACCCGTCCTGCAATAGTGCTGGGCAACCAGGATATCGGCTTCCTTCCCGGCGACAAGGAAAGGAAGATGTCCCCGTTCATGCAGCCCATAATGGACAACGTGGGCGTCATAAGGGAGCAGTTCCGCCCTTCCAGCAGGGAGGCCCTGAAGATCGAGAGACTGCTGACCGACGGGAAAATCGTCATCGAACCATTGGCCTTCATAAGGGGCCGCAGCCTCGGCAAGGCCTTCTTCATCATAGATGAGGCACAGAACCTCACGCCCCACGAGGTCAAAACCATCATCACCAGGGCCGCAGAAGGCACTAAGGTCGTTTTCACCGGAGACATCTTCCAGATCGACCAGCCTTACCTGGATATGTGGTCCAACGGCCTCACGCATCTCTCCGAGAAGATGGACGGCCAGAAGCTGTTCGAGCACGTCTCCCTCCGCAAGGGCGAGCGCAGCGAGCTTTCCGAGCTTGCCTCGAAACTCCTCTGATAATTATCTTCCTTCAATGAACTATAGGGAAACAGTTCGGCGGGATTATGTTCCCGCCGTATTTTTTTATTTTTTAAGGGGAAAAACGATTAATTTTTGTAAATTTGCCGGATAATCCATTGAATTATAACATAGAGTAAAAATAAGATTATGTTCAAAGACAAAAAGAGAGTTTACCGTTTCGGAGGCAAGACCGCCGAGGGAGACGGACACATGAGGGAACTTCTTGGCGGAAAAGGCGCCAACCTCGCAGAGATGAGCAGGCTGGGTATGCCCGTACCTGCCGGATTCACCATCACCACCGAATGCTGCACCGAGTATTACGCTCTGGGCGGAGGATACACCAATGAACTCAAGGAAGAGGTCGCGAAGGCCCTTGCCGCCACCGAGAAGCTGATGGGCAAGAAATTCGGAGACCGTGAGGATCCCCTTCTCGTGAGCTGCCGCAGCGGCGCGAGGAGCTCGATGCCCGGTATGATGGACACCATCCTGAACATCGGTCTCTGCTCCGCTACCATTCCCGGACTCATCAAGAAGACCGGCAACCCGAGGTTCGTCTATGACGCCTACCGCCGTCTCATTATGATGTATTCCGACGTCGTGATGGAGAAGGCCGAGGGCATCGAGCCCGCGGACGGCCAGGGCATCCGCCAGCAGTTGGACAGGATGATGGCCGAGCTCAAGGAAAAGAAGGGCTACAAGTCCGACACCGAGATCACCGCCGAGGAACTCAAGGAACTTGCTGAGCAGTTCAAGGTTCGCATCAAGAAGGTCCTGGGAGTGGATTTCCCCGACAATGCCAAGGCCCAGCTTTGGGGCTCCATCGGAGGAGTATTCAAGTCTTGGAACGGCAAGAGGGCTATCGCTTACAGAAGGATCGAGAAGATTCCCGACGATTGGGGAACTGCCGTGAACGTCCAGTCTATGGTGTTCGGCAACATGGGTGACACTTCCGCTACCGGAGTGGCCTTCTCCCGTAATCCCGCCAACGGCGACAACCATTTCTACGGGGAATGGCTCATCAACGCCCAGGGTGAGGACGTGGTCGCGGGCATCCGCACCCCCAACCCCCTCAACGAGGCCACCAAGACCGACAAGAACAAGAATCTCCCTTCGCTGGAGACGGCGATGCCAGAGGTTTACAAGGAACTCGACGGTATCCGCAGCCGTCTGGAAGACCATTTCCACGACATGCAGGACATCGAGTTCACCATCCAGGAAGGCAAGCTTTGGATGCTCCAGTGCCGTATCGGCAAGAGGACCGGCCTCGCCGCCCTCCAGATGGCCCACGACATGGTCCAGGAAGGCATGATCGATGAGAAGACCGCCGTGATGAGGGTTTCTCCCGCCCAGCTCGACGAGATCCTCCATCCTATCCTCGACCCCGCTTCTGAGAGGAAGTCGAAGCCCGTTGCCCAGGGTCTTCCCGCATCTCCCGGCGGAGCGGTCGGTACGATCGTGTTCACCTCCGAGGATGCGATGGACGCACAGAAGGAAGGCAAGAGCGTGATCCTCATCCGTGAGGAGACTTCCCCCGAGGACATCGAGGGAATGAGGGCCGCAGCCGGTATCCTCACCCAGAGAGGAGGAATGACCTCCCACGCCGCCCTGGTCGCCAGGGGATGGGGCAAGTGCTGCATCGTGGGATGTGAGGAGATGAAGATAGACTTCGAAGGCAGGAAGATTACCTTCGGTGACAACCCCACCGAGTTCAAGGAGGGCGACTGGATCAGCCTCAACGGAACCAAGGGCTATGTCTATGGTGTGAAGATCGATACGATGGACGCCACCGAGAACCCCCTGTTCCAGGACTATATGTCCATCGTGGACAAATACCGCAAGCTCGGTGTCAGGACCAACGCCGACACTCCGGAAGATGCCGCGAAGGCCCTCTCGTTCGGGGCTGAAGGTATCGGCCTCTTCAGGATAGAGCATATGTTCTACGGAAAGAATTCAGAGGTTCCCTTGCAGAAACTCCGCAAGATGATCTTCTGCACCACCGAGAAGGAGCGCAAGGCCGCCCTTACCGACCTTGAGCCTTACATCAAGGCCGCCGTCAAGAGCACCCTTTCCATAATGGACGGCAAGCCCGTGGTGTTCCGTCTCCTCGACCCGCCTCTGCACGAGTTCGTTCCCAAGACCGAGGACAAGAAGGCCGACCTGGCGAAGTCCCTTGGCGTAAGCGTGTCCGAAATCGAGAAGAGGGGTGACGCCCTTCACGAGATCAACCCTATGATGGGTCACCGCGGAGTCCGTCTCCACGTTTCCTTCCCGCTCATCGCCGAGACCGAGTACAAGGCCATCTTCGAGGCCACGGCCGAACTCATCCAGAGCGGCAAGAACCCCCAGCCGGAGATCATGATCCCCGTCACCATCTCCGCCCGCGAGCTCAGCTTCCAGAAGTCCATCTGCGACCGCATCAAGGCCGAGGTCGAGGGCAGGTTCGGCATCAACATCGAATATCATTTCGGTACGATGATCGAAATCCCCCGCGCCGCCCTCACCGGCGACCGCATGGCCCGTGCCGCGGAGTTCTTCTCCTTCGGTACCAACGACCTCACCCAGATGACCTTCGGCTTCAGCCGCGACGACGTGGGAACCTTCATGGGCGACTACCTCGGACAGAAACTCCTGGATGCCGATCCTTTCCAGACCATCGACACCAAGGGAGTCGGCAAGCTCGTGGAGTTCGGTGTCCAGTCCGGACGTTCCAAGAGGCCCGACCTCAAGTGCGGAGTCTGCGGAGAGCACGGCGGAGACCCCGATTCCATCTTCTTCTTCAACATGATCGGAATCGACTACGTTTCCTGCTCGCCTTACCGCGTTCCCATCGCCCGCCTCGCCGCAGCGCAGGCCGCCATCAGCCAGAACAAATAAAAGCATATGAAAAGGATAGTTTTACTGATATCTGTAGTCCTGGCCGTGGCATCCTGCGGCAGGAAGACGGCGAAGTTCTTCCCCGAAGCTGACTTCGAAACCACCGTCGGAGGACAGCCCGTGGCCATCTATACCCTCAAGGCAGGCGACATCGCCATGCAGGTGACCAATTTCGGAGCCAGGGTGGTATCCCTCTACACTCCCGACCTGAAGGGCAACATGGCCGACATCGTGTGCGGACACGCCACCATCGACGAATATGTCAACCCCGTCGGCGAACGTTTCCTCGGAGCCTGCGTGGGCCCTGTGGCCAACCGCATCTCCAACGCCCGTTTCTATGTCAACGACACCCTATACCAGATTCCCGCCAACGACAACAAGGTGAACACCCTCCACGGAGGTCTGCTCGGCCTTGACAACGTGGTGTGGACGGTGAAGGAGGCCACACCCACTTCCATAACCCTCACCTATCTCCGTCCCGACGGACAGGAAGGGTATCCCGGAAACCTCGACATTGAGATGAAGTATTCCCTTACGGAAGACAACGCCTTCCGCGTGGACTACAAGGCCGTGACCGACAAGCCCACACCCGTGAACATGTCCAACCATCCTTTCTTCAACCTCAGGGGTGAAGGCAGGGAGACCATCCTCGACTATGTGATGACGGTGGACGCCGACAGGATCGTGGCCATCGACGAGTTCAGCATCCCCACCGGGGAACTGATGGACGTGACCGGCACTCCGTTCGATTTCCGCGAGCCCCACACCGTGGGAGAGAGGATCGACATGAAGGAGAACGAGCAGATCAAGAACGGCAACGGGTATGACCACAGTTGGTGCCTCAGTGGGACCGATCCCGTCCACGAGGCCTGCTCCGTCTGGGATCCCAAGTCCGGCCGTTGCGTGACCGTGTTCACCGACCAGCCCGCCATCCAGATCTATACCGGCAACTTCTTTGACGGCAAGACGAAGGGAAAATATGGAGAGCCTCTCAACTTCAGGACTTCCATTGCCCTGGAGACCCAGCATTATCCTGACTCGGTGAACCAGCCCTCCTTCCCTTCCATCATCCTCAATCCGGGCGAAGAATACACCCAGGTCTGCATCTACAAATTCTCCGCGAAGGAGAAGTAGTTTTCTGCAGGCTGTCATCTTGGACATCCGCGACGTTTGCCGCGGATGTCTTTTTTTGTTATCTTTACGGAACATTAATCCGTCGCCGTCATGAGAAACTTTTTCAGGATTCCGGGACTCGTCGCCGCCATTCTCTGCATCGCATTCATTTCTTCCTGCAGCCGGTCGTCCGGCAGCAGGGCGGTGAGCACCGAGTTCGCCACATTCATCAAGTCTTACACCGGGGGCATCGTGTCCGACAAGTCCACGGTCAAGGTCCGGCTTTCTTCGCCTGTCGCCGGGGCTGTTCCCGGCAACGAATTGAAGGACGGGACGCTGTCTTTCTCCCCGTCCGTAAGGGGAACCGCCAGATGGTCCGCCCCGGACGAGGTGGAGTTCATCCCGGATGCGGACGCCCTCAAGCCGGGTCAGGCCTATACCGCACGTTTCCGCCTAGACAGGGTGATGAAGGTGAAACGCAGGTTCAGCAGGTTCACCTTCCGTTTCCTGGTCAGGGAGAAGGAGGCGGAAATCCGGCCTGGGGACCTTACCATAACGGCCTCGGCTCCCGACAAGGCCTCGGTGGACGGTATGATATGTTTCACCGAGAGCGTGCCCGTCGAGAAGGTGAAAGAGATGTTCTCCTTCGACTATCCTGCGGACAGCGTGGAGGTGGACATAGTCCCCGGGGACGACCCCTCCTGGTTCAGGTTCGAGGTTTTCAATCTTGCCAGGGGCAAGAAGGACAGGAAACTCAAACTATCGATTTCTCCTGCCGGAACGGCTTTCAGGTCCCCGTCGTCTCCCGTTATCACCGTACCTGCAACGGGAGGTTTCTCAGTGATCGGCGCCTCCCTTGAAGAGGGAGACAGCCCCTGCGTGGCCGTCATTTTCTCGGAGGCCCTCGCTGACGGGGCCGACCTTGAAGGCCTGGTATCCCTGTCCGGGGCCTCCCGTCATTATTTCCGCGCCGGAGACAATGTAGTCAGGATGTATTTCGAGGGAGCCGGCGACGGTCCGGTGACGCTTACCGTGGATCCGGGGCTGAAAAGCTGCGACGGCACGCCCCTGGGAGAGGCGTTCACCAGGAGTTTCACTTCCAGCGAACCCAAGCCGGCGGTTCAGATACCCCTCCAGGGAACCATCCTTCCGGATTCCAAGCAGCTTATACTCCCTTTCAGGGCCGTGAATCTCAAGGCCGTGGATCTCAGGGTCATAAAGATATATGAAGACAACATCCTCACCTTCCTGCAGGAGAACGACCTTGACGGGGGAAGCAGCCTCCGCCGTTCCGGAAGGCTCATCTGCAAGAGGACGGTCCGCCTGGACGCCGATCCCACGAAGGACCTGCGCCACTGGCAGGATTTCTCGGTGGACCTTTCGGGCCTTTTCAAGGAGGAACCGGGGGCCATTTACAGGATAAGGATATCCTTCAACAAGGACTATTCTCTATATGGCACCGACTATCCTTCCGGCGCCGACGGTATGATAGGCCTTTCGGGAGAGGGCCCCTCGGAGGAGGAACTCGCACTTTGGGACGAACCCGTGCCTTATTACTATGACGACATCGACTGGTCGGGATATGAATGGAGGGAGAGGGACAACCCCCTCAAGCCCACCTATTATATGGTCTATGATTTCCCTGAGACGAACCTGATGACCTCCAACCTTGGAGTGATAGCGAAATACTCCGGAGGGGACAGGCTCTGGACGAGCGTAAGCAACATCAAGACCGCCCGTCCCGTCTTCAACTCCGACCTGACGGTGTACGATTACCAGCTAAAGGAGATAGGTTACGCGAAGACCGATCCCGACGGTCTGGCCGAGGTGTCCCTTTCCGGAAAACCCTTCGTGGTGGTCGCCTCCAAGGGAAGTTCCAAGACCTACCTGAAGGTGGCTGACGGCAGGGAGAACTCCCTCAGCAAGTTCGACGTCGGCGGGAAAACGCTGGAGAAGGGCCTGAAAGCATATATTTACGGCGAGAGGGGAGTATGGCGCCCCGGCGACACCCTCCACCTGACGATGATCCTCGATGACAGGGACGGCAAGGTGCCTGACACCCATCCCGTCGTTATGGAACTCTACGCCCCTGAAGGCCAGTTCTACACCAAACAGATATGCACCGACGGCAAGAACGGCTTCTTCGTATTCTCCGTACCCACCCTGGCTTCCGACCCCACCGGGTTCTGGAACGCCTGGTTCAAGGTGGGCGGCGCCTCCTTCCACAAATCCATCAGGATAGAGACGGTCAAGCCCAACAGGCTGAAGATAGAGACCAACCTCGGAGACAAGGTGATACGCGCCGGCGGTGAGACGGAGGTATCGCTTTCGTCCAGATGGCTCACCGGTCCTCCGGCCTCCCGCCTTTCCGCTGGGATGAAGATGGAACTCTCGGCCGGCAACCATTCTTTCAAAGGCTTCGAAACCTACACCTTCACCCGTCCGATGAGCGCTTACCAGGGAGGTTCCTACCAAATCCTTGAGGGAACCCTTGACGCGTCCGGATCGATTTCAAAAAGCGTAAGTATGCCTGCTGCCGACGGGGCTCCCGGAATGCTCAGGGCGGACATCGTATGCTCCGTGACCGAACCGGGAGGCGACATCAGCTATTCCACGGTCACGGCTCCCTATTCCCCGTATGACAGTTATGTGGGAGTGAAACTTCCGGACAGCGGCAGGGAAGGATATGTGGAAACCGACACCGACCATCCTCTCGGGGTGGTGGTCGTGGATCCCGATGGAAAGAGGATTTCCGGAAGGAAGGTGGAATACAGGATATACAAGCTCCAGTGGAGCTGGTGGTGGGAATCAAGGGCTGAAAACTTTGATTCTTATGTGAATGGCGTGGGATCCGAACTCATCTCGTCGGGAGAGGTCATCTCCGGAGAGAAGGATGCCACCGTGCCGTTCAGGATAGATTATCCCGACTGGGGAAGATATCTCGTATATGTCCGCGACACGGGGAGCGGTCATATCAGCGGAGGGGTGATCTACGTCGACTGGCCTGCATACAGGGGAAGGTCCGGAAAGACGGACCCTTCGGCCCTGACGATGCTTTCCTTCAGCACTGACAAGGATTCGTACGTGGCAGGGGAGACGGCTTCCGTGTTCATTCCCGCGGCGGCAAGGGGCGAAGCCCTGGTGTCGATTGAGAATTCCAGGGGAGTCATATCCCGGAAATGGGTTGAAATAGACGGGAAGGATGTCACTTACAAACTGAAGATTACGGGTGACCTGGCCCCCAATTTCTATATCCACGTCACCCTTCTGCAGCCTCACGCCGAAACAGGCAGCGACCTGCCCATCAGGCTCTACGGAGTCCGTCCGGTGCTTGTGGAAGATCCGTCAACGGCCCTGGAACCCGTCATCACGATGCCTGATGCGGTGCGTCCGGAGGAGGCTTTCACGGTCAAGGTGAAGGAAAAGGACGGCAAGCCTATGACATACACCCTCGCCATCGTGGACGAGGGACTCCTGGACCTGACCAACTTCAAGACTCCGGATCCCTGGAACGCCCTCTATGCGAGGGAGGCCCTTGGGGTGAAGACATGGGACATCTACGACCAGGTGATCGGGGCGTATAACGGACGTTTCTCCCCGATGTTCAGCATAGGAGGAGACCAGAGCGTCATAGTGAACACCCGCAGGGACAACCGCTTCAATCCCGTGGTCAAATTCCTCGGACCTTTCTCCCTGACGAGCGGATCGGCCTCGCATACCGTTAAGCTTCCGATGTATGTGGGCAGCGTGAGGGTTATGGTAGTGGCCGGTGAGGACGGGGCCTACGGCAGCGCGGACAAGACCGTACCCGTGAGGTCCCCGCTGATGGTCCTTCCTTCCCTCCCGAGGGTTCTCGGAACCGGTGAGAAGGTCAGCCTTCCCGTGAACGTCTTCGCGATGGAAGACAATGTCAAATCCGCCGACGTAGAGGTCAGCGTGAGCGGACCCCTCAAGGTCGAAGGACCTTCACGTACCGCAGTCACCTTCTCAGGTGAAGGTGACAAGCTGGCCGCGTTCTCCCTGGTTTCCACGGGAACCGGCCCGGCGACGGTAACCGTCACCGCCACCGGAGGCGGCCACAAGGCATCCCAGACCATATCAATAGAGGTCAGGGATCCCAACCCTCCCGTCACCGATGTGACCAGGGCTGCCATAAACGGGAAATCTTCCTGGAAATTCAACATCCCCGGAAACCTCGTTTCTCCCGCGACGGTTGAATTCTCCTCCTTCCCCTGCATCGACTACAAGTCTGTGTTCGACTGGGTCAAGTCCTATCCTTACGACTGCACCGAACAGATTGCGGCGAAGGGAATCATCCTCCTTTCCATCAGGGACTTCCTGGATGCGGCGAGTTCGGAGGAAGCCGGGGATATGATACCGGGCCTCCTGAATTCCCTGTATTCCAGGCAGCTGCCAGGAGGAGACTTCTCGCTCTGGCCCTCGAGCGCCGTATCCGACCGGTGGGTGACCTCGATGGCCGGAGAGTTCCTTACACTCGCCGCCGAGGCCGGCTATCCTGTCAGCAGGTCCGTCAAGGCCAGCTGGTCGAACTTCCAGAAGAGGGTTGCCAGGGAGTGGAGATACTCTCCTTCAGGCACATCCGACCTCGACCAGGCCTACAGGCTGTACACCCTCGCCCTTTCCTCAGAACCGGACAACGGTGCGATGAACCGCCTGAAGGAGAACCCTAACCTTTCGGTAAAGGCCGGATGGATGCTTTCCGCCGCATACTCCCTCTGCGGAAGGAAGAATGTGGCTTCCGGAATGATATCCTCGATCGGTGACGGTCCTTCCTCAAGGCCTGCCGACGACCTGACATATTCGTCACCCTTGAGGGACCGGGCGGTGGTCGTGAACGCCCTGGTCCTCGCCGATATGGTTCCCCAGGCCCTCGACGCCTCGAAGGGAATCGCAGAGGCCCTGTCTCCTGGATGGTACGTGACGCAGGAAACCGCTTTCGCGGCCTCGGCCCTGAACAGGCTCGCCTCCAAGGTGTCGTCCGAGGCCTTCGACCTGGATGTTATCCAGGGAGGGGAGACCAAGAATCTCAGGAGCGCGAAGAGCGTCATAACGCATTCTCTCAAGGATGGAAGCGGACAGGTTGAGGTAAGGAACAATGCCGAGGGTCCCGTTTATGCGGTTCTCACCACTGTCGGCGAGGCTCCTTCCGAAGGAATCCGTCCGAGGGCGGAAGGCCTTTCCCTGAAGGTGTCCTATCAGGATATGGGCGGCAAACCCGTCGATCCGACCAGTCTCGTACAGGGGACGGAATTCAACTCAGTAATAACCGTCACCAACACCGGCGGAGCCGCAACTTATTCTTCCCTCGCCCTCACGATGGCCATACCTTCCGGCTGGGAGATATTCGGGGAGAGGCTCCTTCTTGGCAGGACCCAGGAGGGCGGCGACTACACCGACGTCAGGGATGACAGGATGATATGGTATTTCAGCCTTCCCGCAGGGGTGTCGAAGTCCTTCAAGACCACCCTCCGTGCAGCCTATGCCGGAGAGTTCACCCTGCCTTCCATCAAGTGTGAGGCCATGTACGATGCCCATGTCAACGCCTGCACCTCATCCGGAAAAGCGACGGTCAGGATGGCTGAGTAGTCGGTTAAGGTTCATCCTTGCCGCAATCCTCGTCCTTTTCCTCCTTTGCCTGCCGCGGAACCTTTTCCGCGGCACGGGCTATTCCCTGGTGGTGAACGACCGCAACGGGGAACTGCTCGGTGCAAGGATCGCTTCCGACTGGCAATGGCGTTTCCCTCCCTGCGACACGGTTCCGGAAAAATTCGCCGCCGCCATAGTGGAATTCGAGGACAGGTGGTTCCGCCTGCATCCGGGAGTGAATCCGGTATCCTTCGTAAGGGCGGCATATGGCAACCTGAAGGCCGGAAGGGTTACTTCGGGAGGCAGTACCATCACTATGCAGGTGATAAGGATGTCCAGGAGGAAAGAAAGGACGCTGTGGCAGAAAATCGTGGAGAGCGTCCTCGCAATGAGGCTGGAACTGAGGTATTCCAAGGACAGGATCCTCGCTATGTACGCCTCCCACGCTCCCTTCGGGGGAAATGTGGTGGGGATCGACGCTGCGTCCTGGAGGTATTTCGGCCATCCTTCCGGGGACCTCTCATGGGGAGAGGCGGCCGCCCTGGCCGTCCTGCCCAACTCTCCGTCCTCCATCCATCCCGGACGGAACCGGGAAAAACTCCTGCTAAAGAGGAACTCCCTTCTGGAACGCCTTTACAAGAAGGGATTGATGGATCGGCATACCCTGGAACTGGCCTTGGACGAGCCTCTCCCGGACGAGCCCCTTCCCCTGCCTTCCCTCGCGCCGCATCTGGTCGACCTTATCGCCTCTTCGGGCAATCCGTCCGCTCCCGTCAGGACGACTCTTGACGCCTCTCTCCAGAGGCAGGTGGAAGCCCTTACCGACCTTCACTGCAGGGACCTTTCCTCAAGGGGGATCAGGGACCTTGCGGCTATCATAGTAGATGTGCGGACAGGGGAGGTCCTTGCCTATGTCGGCAACTCGGACCTCGGAAGAAAGAGGACGGGAAGCAGCGTGGACATCCTCCGTTCCCCCAGGAGTACCGGCAGCATTCTCAAACCCTTCCTTTACTGCGCGATGCTTCAGGACGGGGATATCCTTCCTTATACCCTTCTGCCCGACACTCCCGTCAACATCAACGGTTTTTCCCCTAAGAACTATAACCTGGGCTACAGCGGGGCCGTTCCGGCCTCCGTCGCCCTCTCCCGTTCCCTCAACGTGCCCTCGGTCCACGAACTCAGGAAATACGGGGTGCCGAAGTTTCTCGAGCTGCTGCGCTCCTGCGGCATGACAACCCTGAAAAGACAGGCTTCCGACTACGGCCTTTCCCTCATTCTCGGAGGAGCCGAGGGCACCCTGTCCGACATCGTGTCGGTGTACGCTTCAATGGCGCACTCCTATCTTCAGACGGATTCCCTTGCCGCCCCCCTGGCCCTGCATACGGTCCCTGGGAAGGAGGTTACGAAGGGAAGGAAACCTTTCCCCCTTAAGGACAAGGCGGCCCTCTGGTACGTGTTCGACGCCCTGAAAGAAGTGAACAGGCCCGACGAGATAGATTGGAGGGTGATTCCTTCGGTGAGGAAGACGGCCTGGAAGACCGGTACGAGTTACGGGTTCAGGGATGCCTGGGCCGTAGGTGTGGACCCCTGCTATGCCGTCGGTGTGTGGGCCGGGAACGCCTCCGGGGAGGGAACTCCGGGACTGACCGGGGCCCAGACTGCAGGTCCCGTGATGTTCGACATCTTCAACCTTCTTCCCAAACCTGTTTACGAGGGGACCTATGCCTCGGGAGGCTGGTTCCTCGAGCCCCTTGCAGGGGACTGCGTGATGGCGGAGACCTGCACCCTGTCGGGATATCTCAAGGGCCCTTCCTGCGACGAGGTCGATACCCTTTTCCTTCCCCGCAGGGCCCTGTCCTCAGACCCCTGTCCCTACCATAAGACGATAAAGGGGAAGTCCAGGTTCATCCTCCCCCCTGCGATGGAGTGGTATTATAAACAGGAACATCCTGAGTATCAGCCGATATCCCTTTCGGAAGCGACCGCATCTTCCTCTTCCGCGATGGAATTCATATACCCTGAGGCGGGCAGTTCCATCTATCTTCCAAGGCAACTGGACGGGTCGGTGAAAGGAGTTGTTTTCACCTTGGCCCACCGCGCCCCGTCCACAACGGTCTACTGGCATCTGGACGACAGGTACGTCGGGGAAACTTCCATCCGCCATACGATGACCCTTATCCCGTCTCCCGGTCCCCACAGCGTCACCGCCGTTGACCTTGCCGGAAACTCTGTTTCGGTGTCCTTCACCGTCGCTGACAATTTGTCAGTCCTTCCCTGATGGCACATCCTTTGATTTTCATCCTATGCCGCCGGGCAAAGTACCCGGCAACAAGACGCATTTAACTAAAAATTTATATTCATCATGATCAAACCATTGGCAGACAGAGTTTTGGTGGAGCCCAAGGAGGCCGAGACCAAGACGGCGGCAGGACTTTATATTCCTGACACGGCTAAAGAGAAACCCCAAGAGGGAAAGGTGATTGCAGCCGGCCCCGGAAAGAAGGACGAACCCATGGAGGTTAAGGTCGGAGACGAGGTTCTCTACGGTAAATATGCAGGTACGGAAGTGACTGTGGACGACAAGAAATATCTCATCGTAAGGCAGTCGGACATTTTGGCAATTCTTTAATTCAAGGAGGAAAACACTATGGCTAAAGATATAAGATTCGACGTTGACGTACGCACCAGGATGAAGGAAGGCGCGGACGCCCTTGCCAACGCAGTTAAGGTCACCCTCGGTCCCAAGGGCCGCAACGTGGTGATCGAAAAGAAATTCGGCGCCCCCCAGGTCACAAAGGACGGTGTCACGGTCGCCAAGGAAATCGAACTTGAGGACAAGATTGCCAACATGGGCGCCCAGCTCGTGAAGGAGGTCGCCTCCAAGACCAACGAGCAGGCCGGTGACGGTACCACCACGGCTACCGTCCTCGCCCAGGCCATCATCAATGTGGGAATGAAGAACGTCACCGCAGGTGCCAACCCGATGGACCTCAAGAGGGGTATCGACAAGGCTGTCGCCAAGGTCGTCGAGAATCTTCAGGCCCAGAGCCAGTCCGTCGGCACTGACTATTCCAAGGTCGAGCAGGTGGCCACCGTTTCCGCCAACAACGATCCCGCCATCGGAAAACTCATCGCCGAGGCTATGTCCCAGGTACACGGTGACGGCGTTATCACCGTCGAGGAAGCGAAGGGAACCGACACCAGCGTGAAGGTCGTCGAGGGAATGCAGTTCGACAGGGGTTACATCTCCCCTTATTTCATGACCAACGGCGACAAGATGGAGGCCGTTCTCGACGACGCCCTCATCCTCGTCACGGACAAGAAGGTGTCCACCATGAAGGACCTCCTTCCCATCCTCGAGCCCATCGCCCGTGAGGGCAAGTCCCTCCTCGTCATCGCTGACGACGTCGACGGCGAGGCCCTTACCACCCTCGTGGTGAACAAGCTCCGCGGCACCATCAAGGTGGCCGCCGTGAAGGCTCCCGGATTCGGCGACCGCCGCAAGGACCTCCTCCAGGACATCGCTTTCCTGACAGGAGCCACCGTGATTTCCGAGGAGAGGGGATTCACCCTTGAGAACGCCACTCCCGAGATGCTTGGAAAGGCTGAGAAGGTGACCATCTCCAAGGAGAGCACCACCATCGTCGGAGGCGCTGGCAACAAGGAGGATATCGATGACCGTATTGCCCAGATTCGCAAGCAGATGGAAACCACCACCTCCGAATATGACAGGGAGAAACTTCAGGAAAGGCTCGGAAAACTCTCCGGTGGAGTCGCCGTCATCTATGTGGGCGCCGCCTCCGAGGTGGAGATGAAAGAGAAGAAAGACCGCGTGGAGGATGCCCTGAACGCTACCAAGGCTGCCGTCGAGGAAGGTTATCTGCCCGGTGGCGGAGTTGGTTACATCCGCGCCTGCGAGAGCCTGGAGGGCCTGACCGGCGAGAATGAGGATGAGACCACCGGCATCAAGATCGTGGCCAAGGCCATCGAGTCGCCTCTTCGTCAGATCGCTGACAACGCCGGAGTTGACGGCAGTGTCATCGTTCAGAAGATCAAGGAAGGCAAGGACGACTTCGGTTACAACGCCCGTACCGGAGAGTATGCCAACCTCTATGAGGCAGGCGTCATCGATCCTACCAAGGTCGCCCGCGTGGCCCTCGAGAATGCCGCTTCCGTTTCCGGAATGTTCCTCACCACCGAGTGCGGAATCGTGGACATCCCCGAGAAAGCCCCCGCAATGCCTGCGGCTCCCGGCGGAGAGATGATGTAATCATACCTTAATAGATATTAAAGGGCGGTGACCGGAATGGGTCGCCGCCTTTTTTATGGCGAAAAATGCGATTTTTTACATAAAAAAGTTTGCACATAAAAAAAATGTTCCTACCTTTGCAGTCCCGCTTTGAGAGAAGCGGGGTTTTTCTGCCCTAGATCTTTCGGGATACGGGCGGGATTTTTTTGAGAGATCATTGACAAGGCTGAAGGAAAGCAAGCAAGTACAAGCAAGTACCGAGAGAAAGAAACG
>JAFRRW010000003.1 GCA_017427885.1 Bacteroidales bacterium | reverse complement strand
TTTTTTTGAAGCAGGTGACATTTTGGATACAAATGGATATGAAGCCAAAGGCTTGAACAATGCCAACCATAGTTTAAACAAACTTTATATTGCTTTAGAAACGGCAACCTACATCTGAAGTATATCAGAATTGTGAATTCCAATTTGTCTAACTAACCTTTTAGCTCAATGTGATACAGTTTTGAGGGGGTATCTCCCTTGCTGGCAAGATTATCCTGATACATTTCAAAACTGATACAAGGCCCTCCATACTCCACCTCAGGTAACCGGCCATATTTCTAGCTGAAACTCTTGCGAGATGATGGTCGTTGAGGTGCCTTCGAGGTCCCTCCGGTCCACCCTGTGACCTCAACTCCTCAACGTAAGTCGCTAACGAATTCTGCCGTAGTGGCAAGTCTGGTAGGCCCAGGCTCGTCTCGTTCATCACATCATCCCGCTGGTGCAGGATGTTTGGCTTCTACTACTCTTGTCTTTTTTACGGGGGTTATCATATTTATCATGTGGAGGCCGGCATGGAAACGCCGGGAGACTATGACAGAATATAAACGGCAATGGAGGGAACTCTCCGACGAACACAAAGAGAAGATAAGCCAAGCCACGGCAGGAAGGCCCAAGAGCGCCGAGCACCGGCAGCATATCAGTCAAGCCATGACATGCTATTGGCAGACGGTTCCGCACAGGCCAGATACCGAGAGCGGGCATACAACCATGAAAGACCTTATCGGGGCTTGACTTCTCCACTTGTCAAGGGGACGCGGACGTATAATAATGCAGTCAAATATGAGGATGAGACGTGATTACATTAGACAAGGTGAAGCTGGTCGCCACACTCGATTGCTTGGAAGGGTTTGACCCAGCTAGGTTCTCCGCTATCAAGGAGGGAGGCAGAACCAAAACAATGAAATTTAAAGTGACCGAGCCGTTCTCGCTATCAATAGAAATCCACCAGGATGTGAAAGAGTTGGTCGTCGAGTTTACGGGGAAGATACTGGGGAAAGACTACCCTCAACTGATATCAAGGGATACAATCATGATGTGTTTTGAGCGGCTGAACGAACTAGGGGTATGTAAAGTTGATCCAGCTAAGATGATGAGTGCCGAGGTTGTCAAGTGCGACATTACGAAGGATGTGCCCGTTGAGGACATTCCTGCCTTGACCCGTTACGTGAAGGGAGCGGTGCGGAATTATGAGGCTTTCTCCTGCACCAAGTTCCGTAACGGCAACCTCGTGGTTGAAAAGAGCGTGACCACACACAAAAGGAAGAAACGAATAACAATCTACGACAAGGAGCATGAAATGAACTTACAGGGAGAGCGGCCATTCGTGTCTGACAATGGCCTTGAAGGGAAATACGACGGAGTATGCAGGTTCGAGTTGAACCTGACCTCGAAGAAGCAGATTAGGGAGGCGCTTGGCCTGACCGGGAACACACTCGCGGAAGTCCTCCAAGCCGAAGGGAATCCGATTCAGGATTTCTTGGTCGACGTGCTCGCCGAAGACCCGTCGGGTAAAGCCGTCACAGACTGGAATACCTTTGAAAAGTTTGCAGTACTGGCAGCATGTGGTTTTGATTTGGCAAAGGTCGAGGCGAAGGTCAGGCAGTACAGGAATCCACGCACCACCAGTATTCCGAAGATGATGGCGTCATTCCGGGAAATCCTCGCCGGTCTCCCCACCAGCTGCGCGACGTGGTCGAAAGAAAAACTGTTAGACGCGGTGAGATGATGAGATTTGTTTATTTGGGGCCTTTACTCCCGGAGGTTGGATTGCAGGGGTCAGGAATGACAAAACGCAGTTCCCAAAGGCGCTCCAAGTCCTCCAAGAAGGAGTTCGAGAAGACATAGTCTGACGACCCGAAAAAGTCCGCCTTCGAGCGGACTTTTTTGGTGCTCGTGGGGCTGTTCCATCTATTTTCACGAATAATGCTTAATTTTGCGATAATCGGAGAATATCTATGAAATCAAAGAATCTTACAAAGACCGTTTTGGCGGTGGTGCTTGTTGCTGCCGGGGTTTTCGCGCTGTTCAAGATCTGCCAGTACGAACGCAGGCAGAACGAGAGGATCGACAGCCTCGCTGAAGAGGTGAAATTGCTGACACATAAGCTGAACGGCCTGACAGGCGGGGTGGAATGGCCGGAAGGCTGCTACAACTACCTTGCGATAGGAAACAGCATCACCTTGCACGAAATAACCAGTTTCTGGTGGGATGTGAGGGGAATGGCGGCTTCGGAGACGGAGAAAGACTATTTCCATCTCGTCAGTTCCGGGCTCGAGAAGAGATTCGGGAAGGTCTTCGCCGTCCCATACAATTTCGCCACCTGGGAGGTGCAGGCCCACGACAGGGATGAAACCCTTGTCTCACTGGACAAATATCTCTCTCCGAAGATCGATCTGATTACCGTACAACTGGCGGAGAATGCGAGCAATCTGGACACCTACGGGCAGGATTTCGTCTCCTTCCTGAATTATCTGAAAACATACTGCCCCAACGCCAGGATCCTGGTGGTGGGAGATTTCTGGATCTATAAGGATCGCGATCTGCTGAAGGAACAGGCCTGCCGGGAATGCGGGATTGAATACCTTTCCCTTGAGGGGATCAATGATGACAAGGCCTACCAGTGCGGACTTGGAACTGCCGTACTGGATGGTGAGGGAAAGCCCCATATCGTTGAGCACGAGGGGGTTGCCGCGCATCCCGGAGATCTTGGGATGGAGGCTATCGCAAATCGGATCCTCGAAGCGCTGTAAGATTATTCCTGGGGATTCTCGCCCCTGAGTCGGTTGAGTATGGCTCCGGCCTTGGCGTATCCGTCGGCCGGGGCTTTCCATACCGTGGCGATGACCAGGGCCCCGATGATGCCGAATATGATGGCCGTGAGGAAGACTGTGTTCCAGCCGAACTTATGTGCGAGAAGGCCGAAGGCGGCTCCTGAGACGGCCGTGCTGGCATATCCGAAGATTCCCATTATGCCGTTGGCGGAGGCCGCGGTGCGCTTGGTCGCCTGGTTGGAGGCCGCTATTCCCGTGAGTGCCTGGGGCCCGTAGATGAAGAAGCTGGACATTATCAGGAAGGTGATTGACAGCCAGGTCAGGTGTTCGGGGGTCTTCCAGAAGAGGAAGAACGACAGGGTAGCGAGCGCTATTCCCACCAGGCAGGTCCTCTGGGCCCGGCTCTTGAAATATTTGTCCGTAACCCAGCCAGCCACGAGGGTGCCCACGATTCCTCCGATGATCTCCGAGGCGGCTACGACGCTGGAGGCCGTTCCGATGGACATATGCTTGTACTGCGTGAGGAAGGTGGAACCCCAGTCAAGTATGGTGAACCGTATCACATAGACGCAGAAGTTGGTAATCGCCAGGATCCAGAT
Organism: Bacteroidales bacterium; assembly: GCA_017427885.1. Lineage (GTDB taxonomy): Bacteria > Bacteroidota > Bacteroidia > Bacteroidales > UBA932 > Cryptobacteroides. The sequence goes on along the minus strand of JAFRRW010000003.1, from coordinate 5,572 downwards.
GATCTTGTTGCGGAACACCATCTCGCGCAGGAAGGTCTTGTAGATCAAGCTCGACTCCTCTTCGGTTTCTTCCTTTTTCACCACGGGCACGGCGAGTCCGTCCTCTACGTCAAGGTCGTGGGGATCGGGAAGGCCGAGGGAGGCGGGGTCGTCGCGGAGCCCGAGAAGGAGGATGGCGGAGCCGAAAAGGGCGAGTATGGCGGGGATGAAGAAGCACCACTGCCAGGCGGAATAGGACCATTTATTGAGTATGAAACCGCAGATGACGGCCACGACGCCGGCACCGATCGAGTGGGAGGCGTTCCATACCGATTGCTTGGTGGCCAGTTCCGAAGGCCTGATCCAGTGGGCCATCAGGCTTCCGCAGGGAGGATATCCCATTCCTTGAGTATATCCGTTCAGCAACCATAGGGAGCCGATTATCCAGATTAGGCCCATCGTGGCCTTACCGTCGGTGTCCAGGAGGTTCAGCACCCCGTTCAACTGGGGACTCAGTCCTATGAGTATGTTGACGATGGCGGAAAGGGCCAGGCCCAGGGCCATCATCTTTTTCCGGCTGACGCGGTCGGCGATGAAGCCGTTAATGAACCTTGACAGACCGTATATGATGCCGTTGAGGGTGAGGAAGATTCCAAGCTTGACCTTTGAAATGCCCAGTTCCGCCTCCATCGCCGGCATCACGATGCTGAAGTTTTTCCTTACGAAATAGAAGAGGAGGTAGCCTATCATAAGGACAATGATCGTCCTCCATTCCCAATAGGCGTATTTTTTTCTGACTGCAGGGTCCATATCGAAACGCTATTGTCACAAATATAGTTAAATTTGTCCGGATTATGAGTATGGACATGGACGCGAGTCAGAAGGAAAAACTGCGCAGGATAAGGCACCTGGCCCTGGATATGGACGGCACCATCTATCTCGGGAGCCGGGTCTTTACGTTCACCGTGCCCTTCCTGGAAAGCATGGCTTCCGCGGGCATAGGCCATTCGTTCCTCACGAACAACCCTACAAGGTCGGTTTCCGACTATGTGGCTAAACTGGAAGGGATGGGAATCAAGGCCGGGGAGGACAATATGTACACGACCTCCCTCGCGGCCATCGACTATATCCGGGATCACCATCCTGCCGCAAAAAGGCTCTTTATGCTCGGCACCCCGAGCATGGTCAGCCAGTTCGAGAAGGCCGGGTTCGAGGCCTGCGCCGACGACCCGCGGGACGTACCCGACGTCCTTGTGGTTGCCTTCGACACCACCCTGACTTATCCAAGGCTCTGCAGGGCTGCCTGGTGGGCATCGCAGGGGATTCCATACGTGGCCACCAATCCCGACCGGGTGTGCCCGACCAATGAAGAGACCGTCCTGGTGGACTGCGGCTCCCTCCAGCAGTGCATCTTCCACGCCACGGGCCGGAGGCCGGACATCGTGCTCGGGAAGCCGGATCCGACGATGCTCCTGGGCATCTGCCGCAGGCACGGCCTGGAACCTGATGAAATCGCGATGGTGGGGGACAGGATCTACACCGACACAGCCATGGCCCATAATGCCGGAGCCGTCGGGGTCCTGGTGCTTTCGGGAGAAACCACTTTGGAAACGGCCCTCAAAGTGGCCGAGGACGCCCGTACAAACCCCTCTCCGGAGTTCTATCCTCCGGATTTCGTCGTCCGTGACATCGCCGAACTCGGCGAGATGATCCTCGCCGCGAAATGCTGAAAACAAATAAGGAATTAAGCGTCAGAACGGTTCCTGCTGATTTTTTACCGTCTTTTTCTATCTTGGGAGAGGCCGGAAAAAATCAGCAGGAACCGTTCTATGTGGATAGTTATCCGAGGAGTTCCCTGGCGTTGGCGAGGGCGGCGGGGGTGATGGTGGCCCCGCTGAGCATCCTGGCGATCTCCCTTACGCGGTCTTCCCCTTCCAGGCGCCTGACCGAAGTCGTGGCGTCTTCCCGCTCCACCAGGTAATGGGCCTCTCCCTTCGCCGCCACCTGGGGAAGGTGGGTGATTGCGAAAACCTGCATGTCCCGGCCCATCTCGCATATCAGCGAACCCATCCTGTCGGCGGCACTCCCGGAAACCCCGGTGTCGATCTCATCGAATATCATCGTGGGCATATCCGTGTATCTCGCCATCATTGCCTTGAGACTTAGCATTATCCGGGATTTCTCACCTCCCGAGGCGCAGCGGGCGACGTCCACCGGATCCTTCCCGGTGGAGGAGAATTCCAGGGATATGGAGTCCGCGCCTGTCGCGGAGATGTCCGGAAGGGTGGAGGCGATGGAAACCCTGAAGACGGCCTTTTCCAACTCCAGGGAGCGGAGAGTGGCCTGTATGGCTTCGGCGAACGGGCCTGCGGCCGTCGTCCTGGATTGGTGGAGGGCGGAGGCTATGTCCGAGAGATTCTTCTCCGCTGCGGCCACCATTTTCTCAAGTTCCGCCTTACGGGAGGCCAGGGCCGTGGTGTCGAAGAGTTTTTCCCCGAGGGATTCCTTAATGCCTATGAGTTCCTCCACTGAGGAGGCGCTGAACCTCTTCTCAAGGTCATAGATGAGGGACATCCTCTCTTCGACGGCGGCGAGCCTTTCTCCCGATACTTCCATCCTCCCGTCGAGGTCCTCCACGGAGGAGATGATGTCGCCAAGTTCAAGCCTGGCGGATTCCAGCCTTTCGGAAAGGGAGGCGGCGTCCGGGATGAAACGTCCCGTACGTGAGAGCAGTCTCGCGGCCTCCTTCAGCGATGCGTCGAGCGAAGGCCTTCCGGATGCGTCTTCTCCGGAAAACAGACCGGTCACGACGGAAAGGCTTTCCTTGATTTCCTCCGCGTTGGCGAGCGTCCTGTGCTCGGTTTCCAATTCTTCGAGTTCCCCGCTCCTGAGGTGAGCCCCCTCGAGGGTGGCGTAACGTGCCTGGAAGTATTCCCTGTCCCTTTCAAGGGCAAGGAGTTCCGCATCCACCTTTGACAGTTCCTTTTTCAGGGACAGAAGGGAGGTGTGGGCGGTCCTGCACTGTTGGAGGAGGGTTGAGTTGCCGGCATAGCGGTCCAGGACGGAAAGCTGGAAACGTCGGTCGGACAGCAGGGCTGTCTGGTCCTGGGAGTGGATGTCGATCAGGCCGGGGGCGATGGAGGATAGGACCCCGACATTGACGGGGGAGTCGTTGATGAAGGAACGGGAGCGGCCGTTCCGGCCGACCATCCTCCTGATGATGAGGTTTCCTCCGTTCCAGTCTGCTTCGGCCCCTTCCACGATGTCCCTGAGCGATTCGTCAGCACTCTGGAATTCAGCCTCCACGATGCAGTTGTCGGACTTTTCCCCGACCACCCCAGCATCGGCCTTGGCTCCCGTCAGGAGGGAGAGGGCTCCGAGGAGGATGGATTTTCCGGCGCCGGTCTGGCCCGTAATAATGACCAGACCCTCTGGAAATTCAATATCCAGAGAGTCTATCAAAACGTAATTCCGTATTCCGAGGGACCGCAGCATGGCGCTATTCGTCGCCCCTGCCGCCGTCTTTCTTCACTGCAGGCTTCTCTTCCTCAGGGCCGGCCATACGGTAGTAGAGGTCGCCGTTCTCAAATTCCTTGATGGCGATGAGGTCGGGCTTGGGAAGATGCTCGTAGTATTTGGAAATCTCGATCTGCTCCTTGTTCTCGAACACCTCTTCCATCGTGTCGCGCTCGTTCCTGAAGTCTTCGAGTTTCTTGTTGAGTTCCTTCTTTTCAGCGAGGGAGATCTGGTTCGCCCTCTTGTACATCACGACCACCGACTCATAGATGTTGCCGGTGGGCTCTGCGAGATACTTTACATCCCTGGTGATGGTGTTGCCGGGGACGTTCTTCACTATATCCATATCGAATTGTTATTGTTACCTATATAGATTACCATCCGCGCCGTACGGAAGGTTTCATTTTTTTCCTGATTCGAGTTTCTTCATCTCCTTCTCGAACTCCTTGTTCTTCTCCATAAGCTCCTCTTCCGAGCCGGAGAACCTTCCCAGGGCTTTCTGGGCCCTCTTGTAATACACGTCGAGCTGTTTCCTGTAGGAAGATTCCGGGAGTTCCCCGATAAAGTTCAGGTAGTCGTCCACGAATGTGAGATACCTTTCCTTCTTCTTATCCTCCACGCTCATGTCGGCGAACTTGTAGGAGGACATCGCCGTATAATACAGGATCTGCTCCCGGTAGATGTTCTCCGAGTCCTCCTTCAGGATGTTCTTGAAAGCGGTGCGGGCGGCCCGGTAGTCTTCCATCTTGTAATACAGTTTCGCGCTTTCGAAGGCCTTTCGGTCCAGTCTCTCCCCGAGGTCCCGCAACATGTTGCTGCAGACTTCATCGTGGGGGTTTCCGGGATATTCGGCCATATATTCGCTGATGGCGCTGATGGCGGCGTAGGTGGGCTTGGGATCGAGTTCATAGCGCAGGCAGGCCCTGTAGAGGCAGTCGATCCTGAGGAAGCGGGCGTCCTCGGCGAAGGGGCTGAGGGGGAAATCGCTGACGAACCTGGTGAAGTTGGTCTCCGCCGTGTAATAGTCCTTGTTCCTGTAGTTGCTGAGTCCCCAGTAATACTGTACAGTGTCTTCCTTGGTGTAACCCTTGGCCTGTACCGTGAGGGATTCGAAAAGCTTGGAGGCCTTCTCGAACTTGCCCCGGTTGAACAGGTCGAAGGCTGCCGTGTATTTCGCGTCGATGTCGGTGCTGTTCAGGAGCATCTCGTACTGCGACTTGCAGGAGGCGATGGCAAGCAGGAAAAGGCAGAAGAAGAATATGGATTTGCAGGCTTTCATTGGCTTATTTGTTTTCTGACAGGAATTTTTCCGCATCCAGGGCGGCGCGGCAGCCCGAGGCGGCTGCGGTGACGGCCTGTCTGTAGAGGGGGTCCTGGACGTCTCCTGCGGCGAAGACTCCCTCCACCGAAGTACGGGAGGTCTTTCCGTCAGTGATGATGTATCCTTCGGCGTCCGTGGCCACCCAAGGCTTGAAGAGTTCGGAATTGGGATGGTGACCTATGGCGAGGAAAAAGCCGTCTATGGCTATGTCGAATATCTCTCCGTCCTTCCTCAGGAGCCTGGCGCCGGTCACACCGGAGGCGTCACCCAGGACTTCCTGCGTGTTGCAGTTCCAAAGAATCTCGATGTTGGGAGTCTGCCTCACCTTCTCCTGCATCGCGACGGAGGCGCGGAGGACGTCCCTCCTCACGATCATATAGACCTTCCTGCAGAGTCCGGCGAGATAGACGGCTTCCTGGCAGGCCGTATCACCGCCTCCGACCACGGCGACGTCCTTCTTCCTGTAGAAGAAGCCGTCGCAGGTGGCGCAGGCCGATACGCCCATTCCCCTGAATTTCTTTTCTGAAGGGAGGCCGAGGTATTTCGCGGTGGCTCCGGTGGCTATGATGAGGCTCCGTGCGCTCAGGGAGGTCTCCCCGTCTATCGTAATACTGAAGGGACGCGAGGAAAGGTCGGCTGTGGTGACAGTACCTCTCCTGACATCGGCTCCGAGGCGGGCGGCCTGGCGGCGCATTTCGTCCATAAGGGCGTTGGCGTCCACTCCGTTCTCATACCCGGGGAAGTTCTCCACGACGG
>JAFRRW010000002.1 GCA_017427885.1 Bacteroidales bacterium | reverse complement strand
CCCGCGTGCTGTGTTCAGACCGGCGTGAGACAGTTCGGTCTCTATCTGTTGTGGGCGTTGGAAAATTGCGAAGGACTGACCTTAGTACGAGAGGACCGGGTCGGACCAGCCTCTGGTATGCCGGTTGTAGCGCCAGCTGCACCGCCGGGTATCCACGCTGGGTCAGGATAAGCGCTGAGAGCATCTAAGCGCGAAGCCGTCTCCGAGATGAGACTTCCCATGAGGGGCGTTGGAGACTACGACGTCGATAGGCGGGAGGTGTAAAGGCAGCGATGCCAAAGCCGACCCGTACTAATCCCCCGATAGACTTCCACTCAAGTAAAGGAAAAATTACGTGAGAATGGTAGTTGCGCACACGGCGCCGAAGTGGCGACGGGACAGAAGATGTAGAGAAGTGCATCTGAAGCATAAGGTAGTGTACGCAAAACGATCGCAGCCGGAGAAATCCGGCGAAGTCTTGTTGGTTTTCTCCAAGCGATATACTCGGCGGCCATTGCGGCGGGGTTCCACCTCTCTCCATTCCGAACAGAGCAGTTAAGCCCGCCATCGCCGATGGTACTGACCCACCAGTTGGGAGAGTAGGTAGCCGCCGTTCTTCGGGGGCCCGGATGTCCAAGCGACACCCGGGCCCCTTTTTTATTTGAAAATGTCCCTGGATATCCATAATTTTGTATTATCCAGCATCATTTTCAATGAATTCTTTGTGATATCCTATATATGAAAAAGACTGTTAGCTCGTTACTTCTCCTTCTCCTGGGATTGGTCGTCGGTATCAACGCAAATGCATCTTCACAACAACCGGACAAGATGCAATGGTGGAAAGATGCCAAGTTCGGAATGTTCATACATTGGGGTATCTATTCCGTCCCGGCAGGCCAGTGGGGAGATTATACCGGCTATGGCGAATGGATAATGCTCGAAGCATCCATCCAGCGGGCGACGTATGCCGGTTTTGCCAAACGGTTCAATCCGAGCAAGTTCGATGCTGAAGAATGGGTCAGGCTGGCAAAGGCCGCAGGTCAGAAATACATTGTGATAACAGCCAAGCATCACGATGGTTTTGCGATGTTCGATTCGAAGGCGAGCGACTATAATGTGGTCAAGGCGACTCCTTTCAAAAGGGATGTCATAGCCGAAATTGCAGCGGCCTGCCGGAAATACGATATGAAACTGGGCCTGTATTATTCCCAGGCCCAGGACTGGTACCATCCCGGAGGCGCCCGTTATGGTGATCTGCTGTGGGACATAGGGCAGCAGGGTGATACGATGGAATACGTCAAAACGGTGGCTCTGCCCCAGGTCAAGGAAATCCTGAGTCAATACGGCGACATAGCCATACTTTGGTGGGATACACCTCTCAATCTGACTACTGAAATGTGTGAAATGCTCTATGACGTCGCAAGCCAGTATCCGAACCTGATCCTGAACAACAGGCTGGGATCAGGTCCTAAACTTGGCGGTGACATAGAGACTCCCGAGCAGGCCGTCCCGGCGACGGGTCTGAAGGGAAAGAACTGGGAGGTCTGCATGACGATGAACGAGCACTGGGGATACAATGCCTTTGACGAGCAATGGAAATCCACCCGCGAGTTGCTGCATATGCTGATCGATATCGTGAGCAAGGGAGGAAATTTCCTGTTGAATGTGGGACCGACTTCCGAAGGTGTCATCCCTCCCGTCTGCCAGAATACCCTGAGGGAGATGGGAGAGTGGCTGGACATCAACGGGGAAGCCATCTATGGTACGACGGCGAGCCCGTTCCCCCATCTATCCTGGGGAAGGGCTACCCGGAAGGGACAGAAACTCTATCTGCACGTATTCGATTGGAAATCAGACGGAAAACTGGAATTGCCCTTGAAGGGAGGGGTCCGCGACGCCTATCTCCTGGCGGACAAAAACCATCATCTGAAAATGAAGGCGACCCGCGACGGTCTTGAAATATCTTTACCGGCCTATGCTCCTGACAGGAATGCTTCCGTGATCGTCCTGGATTTGACCGGAGAACCTGTCGTTGATGAGATCCCCAGTCTCCACGCGGTAATGAAGGTGGACGGAGAAGTTGTCAGTCTGCTGAATGACGAAGACAATTCAGCGGTCTGGAAAGCCAGGGACGAAGAACGGGAAGCTACCGTCTATGTCGAATTCCCCAAGGAGGAGAGGATATCCGCCTTGTCGTTCATCGAGCCTTGGGAACACTGGTCGAACCGGTCGCAGGAATATGACCTGCAATATCTCAATGGATCGAAATGGGTGTCAGCCTGCAGTGGAAAGACTGACGGAACGGGTATCACCGTCGATTTTAAAGGGGTAAGGGCAAGCCGGTTCCGGCTAATTCTGAAAAATGCGGACACTGAACCGTCACTTAAAGAACTGATATTGTACCGTTAACATAAAAAGGCCGGGTCCAAAAGGATCCGGCCTTTATCGTTAAGGAATCGGGAATTACTTCCCGGCGAGCCTGCGGTAACCCTCGTAGCGGATCTTCGCGAACTCCTCAGTCTTGCTCAGGAGCTCCTGCGCCCTGTCGGGGAAGAGCTTGTAGAGCGAAGAGAACCTCACCTCACCCTTGAGGAAGTCCTGGAACTTGGTCCAGTCTGGCTCCTTGCTGTCGAGGGAGAACGGGTTCTTGTCCGTGCCTTCGAGAGCGGGGTTGTACCTGTAGAGATGCCAGTATCCGCACTCCACGGCGAGTTTCTCCTCCTTCTGGCTCAGACCCATACCGGCCTTGAGGCCGTGGTTGATGCAGGGAGCGTAAGCGATGATCAGCGAAGGACCGTCGTAGGCTTCGGCCTCCTTGATGGCGTTCATATACTGGACCGGGCTCGATCCCATAGCCACCTGGGCCACATAGACGTAGCCGTAACTCATCGCCATCATTCCGAGATCCTTCTTGCGGATCTTCTTTCCGGAAGCGGCGAACTTCGCGATGGCGCCTGCGGGAGTTGCCTTGGAGGACTGGCCGCCTGTGTTGGAATACACCTCGGTGTCGAGAACCAGCACGTTGACGTTCTCTCCGGAAGCCAGGACGTGGTCGAGTCCGCCGTAACCGATGTCATAAGCCCAACCGTCACCACCGAAGATCCACTGGGACCTTGCAGGGAGGAAGTGCCTGTATTCTATGAGTTTACGGCTGATCTTGTCCTTCTTGTCGCGGATGAACGGGAAGAGGGTGTCGGCCACCTCGCGGGTGACGTCATAGACGTTCCTGTTATCCAGCCAGCGGGTGAAGAGGGCCTTCACCTCGTCGGAGAAATTGTCGGAGGCGAGACCCTGGGTCATCAGGTCGGCGACAGTCTCGCGAGCCCTGTCGGAGCCGAGTTTCATACCGAGTCCGAACTCCGCGTTGTCCTCGAAGAGGGAATTCTGCCAGGCGGGGCCGTGTCCGTCCTTGTCCGTGCAGTAAGGTGATGCAGGGAAGGAGGCTCCGTAGATGGAGGAGCAGCCCGTGGCGTTGGCGATCATCATATGGTCGCCGAACAGCTGGGTGATATTCTTGATATAAGGGGTCTCGCCGCAACCTGCGCAGGCTCCGGAGAACTCGAACAGGGGCTGTGCGAACTGGGCGTTCTTCAGGTTGACCGCCTTCTTGACCCATTCGTTCTGATATCCGACCTTGGAATTGAGCCAGTCGAAGCAGGCCTGCTCGTCCTTCTGGTCGAGTGCGGAAACGAGCTTGAGGGCCTTCTCGGGCTTGGCGAGGCAGACATCCACGCAGTTGCCGCAGCCGGTGCAGTCGTCGACCGAAACGGACAGGGCGTACTTGAAGTCCTTCTGGAGGGCCTTGCCCTGGGCGAGCTTGAGGCCTGCGGGAGCTTCCGCCGCCTGGGCGTCGGTGAGCAGGAACGGCCTGATGGCTGCGTGAGGGCAGACGAAGGCGCAGGTGTTGCACTGGATGCACTTCTCCGCATCCCACAGGGGGACGTTCACTCCCACTCCGCGTTTCTCGTAGGCGGAAGTGCCGGAAGGCATCGTGCCGTCGCTGTATTTCTCGAAGGCGCTCACAGGCAGGGTGTCACCGTCCTGGGAGTTCACGATGTCGGCTATCTTCTTGACGAACTCGGGGGCGAGGCGGTCCTTCTTGGGATTCTCGAACTTCACGTCGATGGAAGCCCAGTCGGCGGGAACGGCGACCTCGGTGTATTCACCTCCGCGGTCCACGGCCGCATAGTTCATATTCACGATATGCTCACCCTTGTTGCCATAACTCTTCACGATGGCTTCCTTCATATACTTCACGGCGTCCTCGTAGGGGATTATGCCCGTGATCTTGAAGAATGCGCTCTGGAGGATGGTGTTGGTCCTGTTGCCGAGACCGATCT